>NZ_JBHSBL010000035.1:38109-145344 GCF_042650585.1 Actinoplanes subglobosus | reverse complement strand
AACGTATGGAAAGGCCCACCCGGGCAATCGGGTGGGCCTTTTCTTTTGCCCGGAATCGCTCGGGTTAAGGCGCCCGGAAACAGGCCGGAGCATCTGAGGCTTAGGAACGGGCCGGAGCATTTGAGGTTCGGGAACGCCGGTGCATTGAGGTTCGGGAACGCCGGGGTATGAGATTCGGGAACGGGTCGGAAGATTCGGGAACGGGTTGGAATATGACTGGGGCGGGCCGAAGGCGTGTCGGAGGGGCTGTAGAGCACGGCTGGGACAGGGCTGTAGAGCACGGCTGGGACAGGGCTGTAGAGCACGGCTGGGACAGGGCTGTAGAGCACGGCTGGGACAGGGCTGTAGAGCACGGCTGGGACAGGGCAGTCAGGCGAGGCGGGGTCAGCTGCGGGTCTGGACTGCGGCGCGGAGTTCGCGCATCAGTGGCGCGGCCTCGGTTTCGGTGCGGCTCGGGAACAGGGCCAAGGCGATGCTGCCGTGGTCGGCCCAGCCGCAGACCGTCATGTCGCCGTCGTCGGAACGGCTCACTCCGCATTTCATGACACCGCCGAAATCGCCGGCCTCGACCTCCCGCAGACCACTCACCGCGCCCTGGTCGTCGGCCACCAGGTCGAACGACGTGTCCAGGTCCTTCTCCGGAGACCACAGCAGGGTGGTGCCGCCGAAGAATAGGACCGACCGGTCGTCGCTGCTCGTGTAGACGGCGCCGACCGCCTTGTCCAGGGCGATCTCGGCGGCGAGTGCGGACTGCAGGTAGTCCGCCGTGGAGGTGGCCTGCTCGCTGTCGTCGAGGGTCAGCTCACCGATCTTCGACGGCGTCGACAGCGTCGTCTGGCGCTGCTCGTTCACCTGGTAGCCGAACCAGCCCAGCGCGGACGCGCCGGCCAGCGAGACGAGCAGGAGGCTGGTCAGAACGACGGTGCGGGCAGTGCGGGGCGGCGGGGACTCCTGCGGATCCTCCTCGGAGCCGGTCAGGCTGAAAGCGGCGTCACCGTCGTCGGTGGCGCTCAGCTCGAAGGGAACCCCGGCCGGGATCTCGTCGGCGGCCACCGTCGGTGAGGTCGGAGCGTGGTCGGCGGCGACGGTCTGTGAGGCCGGGATCTCGCGGCTGGACACGGAGGGTGAGTCGATGTCGGCGGGTGAGGCGGGCGCAGGCTCCTCGGTGCGGGCGAGGGCATCCTCAGCGGGTGTTGCGGAGGAGGGTGAGTTCTGGCCGCGGTCCGACATCAGGCGAGCCTATCTCGCGGGCGCTGACGCGGTGGTGCGCGCGGACGGCGATTCGGGGCCACGTCGCGACGCGGTGCGGATGGGTGATCACTTGTGGCGGAACAACGGCGGGAATGGCGGGGGAACAGCTGCGGCAACAGCGGCGGGAACGGTGGGGGAACAGCGGCGGGAACGGTGGGGGAACAGCGGCGGCAACAGCGGTGGGAACGGTGGTAGGAGCGGTGGGTCGGACCGGC
Organism: Actinoplanes subglobosus; assembly: GCF_042650585.1. Taxonomy (NCBI): domain Bacteria; kingdom Bacillati; phylum Actinomycetota; class Actinomycetes; order Micromonosporales; family Micromonosporaceae; genus Actinoplanes; species Actinoplanes subglobosus. Next base: position 143,878 of record NZ_JBHSBL010000035.1, on the reverse strand, counting down.
TCGGCGCGGAGCCGGGTGGGTGGGGTGGGGCCGTGACGGGTTCTCCGGTGGGTTGGCATCCTTCGGAGGAGGTGCGAATTAGATGCCGTCGCGGGGGCTCCGTAGACTTGTCGGGTGACCGATGCGACCGAAACCCGTACCCCCGACAGCCGGCCCACCGGTGGACTCTCCGCTCAGTACCAGCCGGGCGAGGTAGAGCAGCGGCGGTACGAGCGTTGGGTATCGGAGGGCTACTTCACCGCGGACCCGAAGAGTGACAAGCCGCCCTTCACGATCGTGATCCCGCCACCGAACGTGACGGGCTCGCTGCACGTGGGCCACGCCCTCGACCACACGATCCAGGACACTCTGGTTCGTCTCAAGCGGATGCAGGGCTTCGAGGTGCTGTGGCTGCCCGGCATGGACCACGCCGGCATCGCCACGCAGAATGTGGTGGAGCGCCAGCTCGCCGCCCAGCAGCTGTCCCGGCACGACCTGGGCCGGGAGAAGTTCGTCCAGCGGGTCTGGGAGTGGAAGGCCGAGTCCGGCGGCGCGATCCTGGGCCAGATGAAGCGGCTCGGCGACTCCGTCGACTGGTCCCGTGAGCGTTTCACCATGGACGAGGGCCTGTCCCGGGCCGTCCAGACGATCTTCAAGCGGATGTATGACGACGGCCTGATCTACCGGGCCAACCGGATCATCAACTGGTGTCCGCGCTGCCTCACCGCGCTCAGCGACATCGAGGTGGAGCACAGCGACGACGAGGGCGAGCTCGTCTCGATCCGCTACGGCGAGGGGGCGAACTCGATCGTCGTCGCCACCACGCGTGCCGAGACGATGCTCGGTGACACCGCGGTGGCCGTGCACCCCGACGATGAGCGCTACAAGCACCTGGTCGGCACCGAGGTGGAGCTGCCGCTGACCGGGCGGCGCATCCCGATCGTGGCCGACGAGCACGTCGACCCGTCCTTCGGGACCGGTGCGGTGAAGGTGACGCCGGCTCACGACCCGAACGACTTCGAGATCGGCCAGCGGCACAACCTGCCCAGTCCGGCGATCATGGACGAGCGCGCGATCATCACCGTACCCGGGCCGTTCGAAGGTCTTGATCGTTATGAGGCGCGTCCGGCGATCGTCGCCGCGCTGCGTGAAGAGGGCCGGATCGTCGCGGAGAAGCGACCCTACGTGCACTCGGTGGGGCACTGCTCGCGCTGCAAGACCACGGTGGAGCCGCGGCTGTCGCTGCAGTGGTTCGTCAGCACCGGGCCGCTGGCGAAGGCGGCCGGTGACGCGGTGCGCGACGGCCGGGTCAAGATCGAGCCGGCGGAGTTGTCCAAGCGCTACTTCACCTGGGTCGACAACATGCACGACTGGTGCATCTCGCGTCAGCTGTGGTGGGGCCACCGCATTCCGGTGTGGTACGGGCCGGAGGGCCAGATCGTCTGCGTCGGCCCGGACGAGCAGCCGCCGTCGGGTGAGGGCTGGAGCCAGGACGAGGACGTGCTCGACACCTGGTTCTCGTCGGGTCTGTGGCCGTTCTCCACGCTGGGCTGGCCGGAGCAGACCGCCGACCTGGAGAAGTTCTACCCGACAAGCGTCCTGGTGACCGGTTACGACATCCTGTTCTTCTGGGTCGCCCGGATGATGATGTTCGGTCTCTACGCGATGGACGGCAGGCAGCCGTTCGACGTGGTCAACCTGCACGGCATGGTCCGTGACCAGTTCGGCAAGAAGATGTCGAAGTCGTTCGGCAACGTCGTCGACCCGCTCGACTGGATCGACCGGTACGGCGCCGACGCCACCCGTTTCACGCTGGCCCGCGGCGCCAACCCCGGCTCCGACGTGCCGGTCAGCGAGGAGTGGTGCCAGGGTTCCCGCAACTTCTGCAACAAGCTGTGGAACGCGACCCGGTTCGCCCTGATGAACGGCGCGACCGTCGAGGGTGACCTGCCGCCGGCGAGCGAGCTCAGCGCGATCGACAAGTGGATCCTGTCCCGGCTCCAGCACACCGTCGCCGAGGTCGACCAGCTCTTCGCGACGTATGAGTACGCGAAGGTCTGCGACGCCCTCTACCACTTCGCGTGGGACGACGTCTGCGACTGGTATCTGGAGCTGAGCAAGCCGGTCCTGGCCGGCACCGACAAGGCCGCCGACAACAGCCGGCGGGTCCTCGGGCACGTGCTCGACCAGCTGCTGCGCCTGCTGCACCCGATCATCCCGTTCGTCACCGAGGAGCTGTGGATCGCGCTCACCGGCGGCGAGACGGTGATGACCGCCGCGTGGCCGGTCGTCGACCAGGCGCTGATCGACGACGCCGCGGAGGAGGAGCTGGCCGCCCTGCAGAAGGTGGTCACCGAGGTCCGGCGGTTCCGTTCCGACCAGGGCCTCAAGCCGAGCCAGCGGGTCACCGCCGCGCTGACCGGCCTCGGTAACGTCGGCATCGACGCGCACGAGCCGCTGATCCGTTCGCTGGCCCGGCTCGACGCGCCCGGCGCCGACTTCGCCACCACCGCGACCCTCGCGGTGACCGGCGGGATCACCGTCGACCTGGACACCCGCGGCGCCATCGACGTGGCCGCCGAGCGGGCCCGTCTGGAGAAGGACCGGGCCGCCGCCGAGAAGGAGGCGACCCAGTGCCGGGCCAAGCTCGGCAACGAGGCGTTCATCGGCAAGGCGCCGGAGCAGGTGGTCGCGAAGATCAAGGACCGTCTGGCGGCCGCGGAGGCCGACCTGGTCCGGATTGCCGCCGCCCTCGAAGCACTGCCGGCCGCGTGACCGCACGGTCGCTCGGCGGCAGGCGAGAAGAAAGCAGAGCATGAGCGAGTACGACGAGGTCGAAGCCGCGCTGAACAAGCGCGGCTTCACCCGCATGGTCTTCGACATGCAGAAGATCCGCGACCTGGTGGACTTGCTGGGCAGCCCGCAGCGGGCCTACCCGTCCATCCACCTGACCGGCACCAACGGCAAGACCAGCACGGCCCGGATGATCGACGCGCTGCTCCAGGCGCACGGGCTGCACACCGGCCGCTACACCAGCCCGCACCTCGATTCGGTCCGCGAGCGGATCAGCCTGGACGGCGAGCCGGTCTCCGAGGAACGGTTCACCGCCACCTACAACGACGTGGCGCCGCTGGCCGAGCTGATCGACGCGCGTAACAGCGAACCGCTGACCTACTTCGACATGACGACCGCGATGGCGTACGCCGCGTTCGCCGACGCGCCCGTCGACATCGCCGTCGTCGAGGTCGGCCTCGGCGGCGAGGAGGACGCCACCAACGTCATCGAGGCCGGCGTCTGCGTGCTCACCCCGATCGGGCTCGACCACACCGAGTGGCTCGGCGACACGATCGAGGACATCGCCTGGCACAAGGTCGGCATCATCCACCACGGCGCCACCGTGGTCACCGCGCTCCAGAGCGAGGAGGCCATGCGGCCGATCCTGGAGCGCTGCGCGGACATGGGCGCCACCCTGGCCCGCGAGGGCAGCGAGTTCGGTGTCATCGAGCGCCACCAGGCGGTCGGTGGTCAGCTGCTCAGCCTCCAGGGACTCGGTGGGGCGTACCACGAGATCTTCCTGCCGCTCTTCGGAGCACACCAGGCGCAGAACGCCGCGATGGCGCTCGCCGCGGTCGAGGCGTTCCTCGGTGCCGGGCCGGGCAAACAGCTCGAAGCCGACCTGGTCCGGGAGGGTTTCGCCCGGGTCGACTCGCCCGGCCGGCTCGAGCGGGTCCGCAGCGCCCCGACGATCCTGCTCGACGGCGCGCACAACCCGCACGGCATGGCCGCCACGGTCGCCGCGTTGGAGGAGGAGTTCACCTTCCGGCACCTGGTCGGTGTGCTGTCGGTGCTCGGCGACAAGGACGTGACCGGCCTGCTCGAACTACTCGAACCGGTCGTCGCCCGGCTCGTCGTCACCCAGAACAGTTCGCCGCGCGCCCTGCCCGCGGTCGAGCTGGGCCGGCTCGCGATCGAGGTCTTCGGCGAGGACCGGGTGACCGTCGCGTCGGACATGCCCGACGCCATCGAAGAGGCCGTCGTCCAGGCCGAGGAGGACGCGTCCGGCGAGCTCAGCGGGGTCGGCGTGCTGATCACCGGCTCGGTCGTGACCGTGGCCGACGCCCGGAAACTGCTGAAACGATGAGCGGTCCGGAGGAGGAGAGCGTCCCGGTCGCCGCCCAGCGGCCTTCCGGTCTCAAGAATCCCCAGGCAGCGGTACGGGGACTCGGCGCCGGAACCCTGTCGCTGGAAGTGATCGTCCTGCTCCTGACGATCGCGCCACTGGCCGTGATCGCGGGGGACCGCAAAGGCCCGGCGATCACGGCGGTGCTCGTGGCCACGGTGCTGGCGATCGTGCTGGCCGGGTGCATGAAACACACCTGGGCGTGGACGGCCGGGGCGGTGCTGCAAGGCCTTCTGCTGGCCGGCGGGTTCCTGCACTGGACACTCGCGGCGGTCGGGGTGATCTTCGGACTCACCTGGGCCTATGCGATGCACGTCCGGCGAACCATTCTCGGACAGTGAAAAGGGGCGACCGGAGATCCGGCCGCCCCTTTCTCATCGGCTCACTCAGTGGATGGCCCGCCACTGCGTTATCGCGATGTTGTGGTTGTCCGGGTCACGGAAGGTGGCCGACCACAGCTCCAGTTTGTCGCCACGGTTCACCGGCCGCGGTGAGTGGATGAACTTGACACCCTTCTCCCGCAGTTCGGCGTGCACCGCCTCGATGTCACCGACCTCAAGGTTGAGGTAGATCAGGCGGCCCGCGTCGGCTGCGAGGTTGTGCACCGTACGCAGCACCAGCCGGGTGTCGCCGGAGGCCAGCACCGCGCTGCCGTCGCCGTTGTCGATCTCGTGGAAGCCCAGGACGTCCCGGTAGAACTCGGTCGACCGGTCCAGGTCGGTGACGAGCACCGTGATGCCGACCCCGTGGATAGAACCGGCCGGCCGGGCGCTCGGGTAACCGGTGATCACGTCGCCGGCGTGCTCGTCGGGGCGGCCGTTGAAGTCACCCCAGGGTCCGCCGCGCCGATCCTGACCCGGGCCCACCGGGTCGTCCGGGGCCGGGACCTCGTCCGGGTGCGGGGTGGGGAAGGCGTCGGGTGAGACCGCGGCCCGACCCACCGCCACCCCGAGGATGCCGTCACGCAGTGCTGACGGACGCGGGGTGCCCGGGTCGTCGGCCGGTGGTGCCACGATGCCGTCCGCGCGGGCCGCGGCCGCTTGCGGGCGTTCCTCCGGTGCCGGTTCCGGGTTCGTGTCGATCGGCAGGATGTGGCCGCGCAACGGGAAGTTGTCGAGCGGTATGTCGATCTGGTCGATCCCGGGCCGGGGCGCGGTCGTGCGTGGTGTGGCCGGTGGCGGCGCGCTCGGGAACGGCCGGTCCGGTGCGGGAGCGGTCGGCGGCGGGCCCACCGGCGACGGTGTGACGCTCGCCGATGACGGGGTCGGTTCCGGGCGCGGCTGTGGCGTGTGGGCCGGCGGCTCCCCGGACTCGGTCTCGAACGACTCCGTCTCCTCACCCGGCTGGGCGAAGAAACGGGTCCGGCTGCCGAGCGGCCGCGTCTCCACGTTCGGCGGAACCGTCGCGGAACCGGAAACCGGCGCCCACCGGTCCTCGTCCTCCACGGCGGGCCGAGGCTGAGCCCAGGCCGATCCGGCCGGTTTCGGGCCCGCCGGGGTACGGCCACTCTCGTCCATCGCAACCCCGGCCGACGCCGTGCCGGTGGTTGGCTGTGGCGCCGGGGAGACCGGGCCGGATGGCCCTGCCCAGCGCTCGTCGGCGGAGCCCGGGGACCGGGGCGCGGGCGCCGGCGCGGGTTGGGGCCTCGGCGACGGCGACGGTGCGGACTGGGCCGGACGGGCCCAGGCGTTCTGCTCGCGTGGCGCCGCGTGCTGTTCGCGTGGTGTCGTGGCCTGTTCGCGAGGCGCTGCGGCCGGCCGGGTGGAGCGGGCCGGTGGTGGAGGCGGAGCGGCGGCATGGCTGGGACGGGCCACCGGCGGAGGCGGCGGTGTCGGCGCGTCAGTTCGGCGGGCGGCCGGGGGCGGCGGGGGCGTCGGACCGGGGATCCGGCCACCGCCCCGCGTGGATCGTCCCGCGGGCGAGATGGGATCGATCGGGCCGGTGGTGCGGCCGGCAGGTGAGACGGGGCCGGCCGGCCCGGAAGATCGTCCTGCGGGCGAGATGGGATCGATCGGGCCGGTGGTGCGGCCGGCAGGTGAGACGGGGCCGGCCGGCCCGGAAGATCGTCCCGCGGGAGAGTCCGGGTCGATCGGCCCGGCACGACGGCCGGCGGGCGAGACCGGGTCCGTGGCGTGGGGCGTGGGCGGGATCGGGTCGGCGAAGCCGCTGGAACGGGCCGCGGTGGTCGGGCCGGTCTCGGTGGTGGCGTAGGTCGCGTTGGTCTGCTCGGGGGCCGCCGAGGGCGGAATGCCGGGTGTGGCGGGGGTCGTGGGTGTGGCCGGTGCGGCAGGGGTGGTGGGCTCGGTGGGCGTCGCCGGGCGGGCCTGGGTGGGGATGCCGGTGGTGGTGCTCGCCGTCGGCGGGATCGGGCGTGTGGGCGGGCCGTCCAGGTCCAGATCCAGGTCGATGTCGGTGGCCGGTTCGGCGCGGGTCTCGGTGGACGTGCGCTGTGCCGGGGGCACCGTGCCGGAGGACTGGGTGGCGGTTGTCACGGTTGAGGTCGGGGAGGCTCCCGGCGTACCGGAAGAGGGGTCTTCTCTCTCGAACGTCGCGGTGGCGCCTCGCGGACGTGGGCTCGGGCGGGAACCTGGCGGGCGGCCGGAGGCCGAGGCGGACGGTGACCGCGCGCCGGAGAACGGACCGGGACCGGCGGACGGTGGCGGCTCGGCTTCCGGTGACGTGACGAAAGCGGTGGTGGACCGGGCCGTCGTCTCCGGGTCACGCACGGTGGACGGCGCGGCCGGGCCGGCGGCGGAGGAACGCCACGGCGGCTCCGGGTCGGACCAGTCGGGCTCGGTGTCCGGGCCGGGCGCGGTGCGGGCCGACGGAACCGGCGGCTCGTCGGGATCGGCGTCCGGCGGCGCGGGCGCGGCCGAGGGGGCAGTCCCGGTGGGGTAGGAGGCCGGCTGAGTGGTCTCGGTCTCCGGGGTGGCCGTCTCGGTGGTGACGGTCTCGGCGGCGATGGTCTCGGGGGCGATGGGATCAGCCGTGGCGGTCTCCGCGGGGAACGGTCGGGCCCGGCGGGGGAGCACCGACGGCTCCTCGTCGGTGTCCACGACCTGACCCTCGACGATCGTGCCGGCGGCGGTCTCCCGGACCACGACGGGCGTGCCGGTCCGGCGGGCGTACGCCGTCGTGGCACCCCGTGGACCGGACGACGACCCCGGACCGTCGGTGTCGACGTCCCAGTCGTCCTCCCGGCCCTCCCAGGGTGCCTCGTCGACGCTGCCGAACACCTCGTCGTCGAGGTCGTCCGGTTCTGATCGGCCGGCGGGGGCCGGCGGCGGTGGCGGGTCGTCGCCCTCCAGGCGTGCCGGGGCGTCCCGCCAGCTGACCCGGACGCGGCGGGTGTCGTCGACGTCGACGGTGATCGGGACGGTGGCGCCGGGCAGTGGCCACTTCTCGACCGGGATGCGCGGCTCGCGGACCGTCGTCTCGAAAGCGCCCAGGCCGGGGGCGACCACGATGAGCCCGATGGTGGCGCGGCCGTAGGCGCCGGCGACCGGGGGCGGTGTGATCGAGCGCACCTCGGCGGTGCCGGCGACCGTGGCGCGCCCACCTCGGCGCGGCGCCGGCATGAAGGCCACCGCTATGGCTATGCCCAGCACCGCCACCCCGAAGAACGCGACCGGTGAACTCGACATGCCAAGACCGAGTGCGATCACGAAGAACGCAATCGTGCCGATGATCCACGCCACCAGCTTGCGCGCCGGGGCGATGGGTCGGCCGGTCTGGTTTGCCACTGTGGACCTCCCGGTAGTTCCCGTCAGGTTATGACCCGGCGGTGCGTCCGCGAAAGTGCGCCAGTCCGGACATCGCCGCTCGCCTGGTTCGCGGTACCGATAGGCTGAACTCCCGCGTGTCTGCCCTTGTAACGGAGGAACTGCGTGTCCAGCACCACCGAGCGTTCGCTCGTCCTGATCAAGCCGGACGCGGTGCGCCGCGGTCTGCTCGGCGAGATTCTGTCCCGTTTCGAGCGTAAGGGCCTGATCGTCGAGGCGCTGGAGTTGCGCACGATGGACGCGTCGCTGGCCGACGCCCACTACGCCGAGCATGTGGACAAGGCGTTCTACCCGCCGCTGAAGGAGTTCATGACGAGCGGGCCGCTGGCCGCGCTGGTCCTCACCGGTGACTCGGTGATCGAGGTGGTCCGGGCCATGATCGGCGCGACCGACGGCCGCAAGGCGGCCGCCGGCACGATCCGTGGTGACCTGTCTCTCTCCAACCGGGAGAACCTGGTGCACGCCTCCGACTCACCGGAGAGCGCCGAGCGCGAGCTCGCCCTGTGGTTCCCCAAGATCTGATCTAGAGGGTGTCGAGGCTGGCCCGGCGCCGGGATTCGGCCTCGAAGAACTTGAGCAGCACCGCGGCCACGACGGCGTAGGCGGCTCCGACCAGCAGCTCCTGTCCGATCACGGGCGCGGCCGCACCGAGGCCGCGCCCGGCGGCGAGCATCCGGGCCGCCTCGGCCGCATGCGTGATCGGCAGGCCCTGCCCGACGGTCACCATCCACTGCGGCAGGCTGCCGGGCGGCACGTTCACCCCGGTGAGCAGCAGGAGCAGGGCCACCGCCACGTTCGAGATGACGAAGACGTCGCGGAACCGCAGCCCCAGCGCGCCCAGCGTCAGCCCGAAGAACCCGCAGGCCAGCGAGCCGGCCGCCATCGCCAGGGCGAGACCGGGCAGGGCGCCGGGCGGGATCCGCAGGCCCAGCATCAGCGACGCCGTGGTCAGGGTGAAGACCGAGATCAAGAGCCCGTTTCCGGCGTACGGCAGAACGCGCCCCCAGAAGATGGCGGTGCGGCTGCGCGGCGACAGGAGAACGTGCCCCAGCGTGCCGAACCGGCGTTCGTTGGCGACCGCCATGGTCCCGCCGAACACGCAGGCCAGTGATGCGGTCAGTACCGCGTTGCCGACCAGGAAGAACTGGTCGTCCCCGACGCGCAGCTGTCGCCCGAGGTAGGCGAAGAACAGCAGCTGGAACAGCGGCCCGATGAAGAGGGTGCCGACGAACAGCGCCGGGCGGGTCCAGTTGAACAGGGCTCGGTAGGCGATCATGCCGCCGACCGTCACCAGCCTCAGCCCGCTCATGCGAGGGCCAGGGTGGCGGTGGCGCGGGCACGCCGCTCGACGACGGTCAGGGCGGCCGCGCCGAGGGCCAGGCAGACGCCGCTGATGGCCAGGCACATGGCGACCGACGGCCAGACCGGCCCGCCGGTGGTGGCCTCGTGCAGGGCTCGTGCTCCCCAGGTGGTGGGCAGCACCGCGGCGATCGGGCCGGTCCAGACCGGCAGCACGGTCAGCGGCACGAGCATGCCGGAGACCAGCCACACCGGGTATTCGAGGACGTTGGCCAGCGCGTTGGCGTTGCGCATCAGTACGAACGTGGACGCCAGCAGCAGCCCGAACATGCCGAGCGCGACGATGCAGACGACCGCGGCGACCGGGAACGCGACCGGGTGCGCGAAGTCGAGCCGGATACCGAACAGCAGTCGTCCCCAGACGAGGGTGGCCAGCAGCGAGTAGGTGCCGGTGATGCCGGTGGCGATGGTCAGCGGCAGGATCACCACGACCGGCCGCCGCGGCGCCATCATGATCATTTCAAGGGTGCCCTGCCAGCGCTGGTTCTGGATCGCGCCGCCCGAGCCGAACAGCACCGACGACCAGACACCCATCAGGCCGGCACCGACCGCGGCCTGCAGCAGGCGGTCCTGCTCGCCGCCGGAGCGGAACAGGTAGACCGCGAGCACCGCCTGCACCACCGGGACGACCAGCGAGATCGCGATCTCGAACGGGGACCGGCTGAGGTGCTTGGCGTGCATCAGCGTGCCGACGAGGAGCATTCTCAGTGTCCTCATGACGCGTTCACGATCGTCACGTACGCGTCCTCGAGGGTCGGCTCGCGGCTGTCCACCCGGCCCAGCCGGATCCCGGCCAGCTCGCGGAGCACGTCGCCCTGCACGTCCACGTGGGCGTCCGACTGCACGGTCAGCACCTGCAGCGAGCCGCGGGTCTCCACCGCGGTCTCGCGCACACCGGGCAGGTCACGCAGCGCGGCCAGGGCGGTGTCGGGTACCCCGTACGCCTCCACCTCGACGACCCGGCGCCCGTCGGCCCGGCTGCGCAGCTCGGTCGGTGTGCCGAGGGCCTGGATGCGGCCGTCGGCGATCACCGCGATCCGGTCGCAGAGCTCGTCCGCTTCGGCCATGTAGTGCGTGGTCAGCAGCACCGTGGTGCCGGTGGCGGCCAGGTTGGCCACGGTCTGGCGCAGTTCGCGGGCGGCGACCGGGTCGACCCCGATCGACGGCTCGTCGAGGAACAGCACCTGCGGCTCGTGCAGCAGTCCGCGGGCGATGTGCAGGCGCTGCCGCATGCCCCGGGAGTAGCCCTCGACCCGTTCCTGCTCCCGGCCGGAGAGGCGGACCAGGTCGAGCAGTTCGGCGATGCGCCGTCTCTGGTCACGGGCGGGCACGCCGTACAGCTCGGCGAAGTAACGCAGGTTGTCCAGCGCGGAGAGGCGATCGTAGAGGCCACGGTCGCCGCCGAACACGTACCCGATCCGCCGTCGCACTTCCCGGGTCTGCTTCTCGACGTCGAAACCGCAGATCCGTGCCGTGCCGCCGGTCGGGATGAGCAGGGTGTTGAGCATCTTGATGGTGGTGGTCTTGCCGGCGCCGTTCGGCCCGAGCAGGCCGAACAGCTCGCCGCGGCGAACCGTGAAGTCCACGCCGCGGACCGCGTCGACCGTGGTGAGGCGTGGTCGCAGCCAGCCGGTCCGGGACCGGTAGGAGCGGCGCAGGCCCTCCGCCTCGATGGCGTAGTCGCTTTCCATGCCCGGAAAACTAGAGAACTCCGCCGATGTCAGGAAACGAATTCGGTGCGGGCCGAATCCTCGCCGAGCAGGTTCACCAGCGCCAGACCGGCCGGTTCCAGGCCGTAGAGGACCCGTCGCCCGGCCCGCCGCCGGTGCACCACCCCGGCCGCCTGCAGGTGGGCCAGGTGCTCGGAGACGGTGCTCATCGCCAGGCCCAGCGTGGCCGCGAGCCCGGTGGTGGTGGACGGGACGACCAAGGCGCGCAGCACGGTGGCCCGGCCCCGCCCGATCAGCAGGGCCAGCCGGTCGTCAGGCGCCGGGGCCGGGGTGTCGGCCAGCAGCGCCGCGCCCCGGGACTGGTAGGTGACCATCTGCGTGCCGGGATCGTCGGTCGAGCACAGCATCCCGCCGCGCGAGAAGATCAGCGGCACCAGCAGCACCCGGCTGCCGGTCACGGTGAACCCGGCATCCAGCCGTTTGATCAGGGTGAGGACCGGCCGCTCCCAGATGATCCGCTCGTGCAGCCGGGAGAGCAGCGCGTCCGGCCCGTCGGCGGCCAGCGCCCGGGCCCGGAGCAGCACCTCCTCGTCGAGTGCGGCCCGCATGGCCGGCCAGCGCGGCGCCACCGCGGCGTCCCACCAGGTGGCCAGGCCGTCGGCCAGCCGGTCGAGCGCGGTCTCCGGGTCGTCGCGGAACTGGTGCAGATGCTCCGGCAGCCGGCCGTCCCGCTGGTGGGTCGCGAGCTGGGCGTCGATCACCTCGGCCGGGGTGCGGCGCAGCAGCTCCAGCTGCTCCTCGATGGTCGGCGCCGGGGTGAGCGGCATCGGCGCGACGAAATCTGGCATCCGTTTCGGCAGATGCAGGTAGAGCTGGGCCGGCGCGGGCAGCGGGATCTCGCGGGCCTTGCGCACCCAGTCGGCGAACGGCCACGGCAGGCCGGCCGGATCGCGGGCCACCAGCCAGAGACTGCACACCGCCTCCAGCAGCGGGCTGATCGCGATCCGGGTACGCGACAGCGTCGGTTCGTCGAGTTCGATCCGGATCACATCGGGGAGTTTAGGGAACGGCTACCCGAACGCCATATTCGATCGATAAGTATCACAGTATGACCTCGATCTCCCGGCGTGACCTGCTGCGGGTCGGCGTGGCGGGCGGCGTCGCCGGCCTGGCCCTGGAAGCCCCCGCGTTCTCCGCCGGTGGCACCCGGCCGATGCTCACCCACGGCGTGCAGAGCGGCGACGCCACGGCGAGCTCGGCCGTCGTCTGGGGCCGGGCCGACCGGCCCGGGCGGCTCTGGGTGCAGACCAGCCGGCGGCCCGACTTCCGGGGATCCCGGGTGCTCCGCGGCCCGGTTGTCACCCCGGCCACCGACTTCACCGGCAAGGTGCGGCTGCGCGGACTGCCCGCCGGGGAGCGGATCTTCTACCGGGTCAAGGTGGAGAGCCTGGAGCGGCCCGGACTGTTCGGCTCGCCCGTCGGCGGGGAGCTGACCACCGCACCGGACCGCCGCCGCGACATCCGGTTCGTCTGGACCGGCGACGTCGCCGGGCAGGGCTGGGGCATCGACCCCGCCTTCGGCGGCATGCGGACGTTTGCGTCGATGCGGCGCCGGCAGCCCGACTTCCTGCTGCACAGCGGCGACACGGTGTACGCCGACGGCCCGCTCGCCGAGACGGTGACCCTCCCCGACGGGCGGGTGTGGCGCAACGTGCTCACCGACGCGAAGCTGAAGGTCGCCGAGACTCTCGACGAGTTCCGCGGGCAGTACGCCTACAACCTGCTGGACGAGCACTACCGCCGGTTCGCCGCCGAGGTGCCGCAGATCAACCAGTGGGACGACCACGAGGTCACCAACAACTGGTACCCGGGCGAGATCCTGGCCGACGCCCGTTACACCGAGAAGCGGGTGGACGTCCTCGCCGCCCGGGCACAGCAGGCCTACCTGGAGTGGGTCCCGATCGGTGGCACGTCCGCGCCCCTCCACCGGCGTATCCCGTACGGCCCGCTGCTCGACGTCTTCGTGCTGGACATGCGCACCGTCAAGGATCCCAACGACGGCAACACGTACGCCGACCCGTCGCGTGGCCTGCTCGGCCGGGAGCAGCGGGAATGGCTGATCGAGGGCCTGCGCCGCAGTCGCGCCACGTGGAAGGTGATCGCCGCCGACCTGCCGCTCGGCCTGGTCGTTCCGGACGGCGCGACCGCTCAGGAGGGCGTGGCCCAGGGTGATCCGGGCGCCCCGAAGGGTCGTGAGCTGGAGTTCGCCGAGGTGCTGCGGGCCGCCCACCGGCACGGTGTCACCGGCATCGTGTTCCTCACCGCCGACGTGCACTACTCGGCCGCGCACCACTACGACCCGGCCCGTGCCGCGGTGCAGGACTTCACCCCGTTCTGGGAGTTCGTCTCCGGTCCCGCGCACGCCGGCGCGTTCGGTCCCAACGCGCTGGACGGCACGTTCGGCCCGGAGGCGGTCTTCGTCAGCGCCCCGCCGGTTGCGAACACCTCGCCGGCTCTCGGGTTCCAGCACTTCGGTGAGGTGGAGATCGACGGCGCCTCCGGCGATCTGACCGTGCACCTCCGGGACCGGGACGGGGTGGCGCTCTGGTCGCGGACGCTGCCGGCCGCCGCGGGGTAATGCGGTCGAGGGAATCGGAGGGCGGCCGGTATCGTTGTCGGCACGCAGGCTTTGAACCGGCCATCACCGGGGAGCCTCCGGAAGAAAAGATCCTCGGATCCCAGTAGAACCGGGCGGACACCGGACCGCGCAGGCATCCGGCGAATGAGCGGGCGGGTCTCCACGAACCGTCAAGCGAGGTGGTACCGCGGGCTGATCCCAGCTCGTCCTCGCAGTCACGTCATGTGAACTGCTTGAGGGGAACACCAGAATGGCCTACCCGAAACACACCGACGCCACCGGCGTTCCGGCCAGCCCGGATCTGCCGGCGGTCGAGCGCGCGGTCCTGGACCACTGGGCCGCGGACAAGACCTTCGAGGCGTCCGTCGCGCGGAACCCCGCCGGCGAGAACGGGTCCAACGAGTACGTCTTCTACGACGGCCCGCCGTTCGCCAACGGCCTCCCGCACTACGGGCACCTCTTCACCGGGTACGTGAAGGACCTGGTCCCGCGCTACCAGACGATGCGTGGCAAGCATGTCGAGCGGCGCTTCGGCTGGGACACCCACGGCATGCCCGCCGAGGTGGAGACCGAGAAGCAGCTCGGCATCACCAGCAAGGCGCAGATCGTCGACCTGGGCATCGAGAAGTTCAACGAGGCCTGCCGGGCGTCGGTGCTCGCCTACACCAAGGACTGGGAGAAGTACGTCACCCGCCAGGCCCGGTGGGTGGACTTCGAGGACGACTACAAGACCCTCGACCCGGCGTACATGGAATCGGTCATGTGGGCCTTCAAGACCCTGCACGACAAGGGCCTGGTGTACGAGGGTTTCCGGGTTCTGGCGTACTGCTGGCGCTGTGAGACCCCGCTGTCCAACACCGAGACCCGGATGGACGACGTCTACCGGGACCGGACCGACCCGGCCCTGACCGTGCGGTTCCGGCTGGACACCGGTGAGGACATCGCGGTCTGGACCACCACGCCGTGGACGCTGCCGTCGAACCTGGCGCTCGCGGTCGGCCCGGACATCGAGTACGCGGTGCTCGAGAAGGACGGGCAGAAGCTGCTGCTGGGTGCGGGGCGCGTCGGTGCGTACGCCAAGGAGCTCGAAGGTTTCGAGCAGACCGGGACCGTGCTGGGCCGGGACCTGGTCGGGCGCCGGTACACGCCGCTGTTCGACTTCCTCGTGGAGCCGGCCGGGGAGAACGCCTTCCAGGTGCTCGGCGCCGACTTCGTCACCACCGAGGACGGCACGGGTGTCGTCCACATGGCCCCGGCCTTCGGTGAGGACGACCAGAACGCCTGCAACGCGGCCGGGATCCCGACCGTGGTGACCGTCGACGAGCACACCCGCTTCACCTCGCTGGTCCCGGACTTCCAGGGCCTGCAGGTCTTCGACGCGAACAAGCCGGTGATCGCCGTGCTGAAGGAGCGTGGCGTGGTGCTGCGCCACGACGCGTACGTCCACTCGTACCCGCACTGCTGGCGCTGCGACACCCCGCTGGTCTACAAGGCGGTGTCGTCCTGGTTCGTCGCGGTGACGAAGTTCCGGGACCGGATGGTCGAGCTGAACCAGCAGATCAACTGGACCCCGGCGCACATCAAGGACGGCTCGTTCGGCAAGTGGCTGGCCAACGCCCGCGACTGGTCGATCTCCCGGAACCGGTTCTGGGGCTCGCCGATCCCGGTGTGGAAGTCGGACGACCCGCAGTACCCGCGCGTCGACGTCTACGGTTCCTACGAGGAGCTGGAGCGCGACTTCGGGGTCAAGGTCACCGACCTGCACCGGCCGTACGTGGACGAGCTGACCCGGCCCAACCCGGACGACCCGACCGGGCAGTCGACGATGCGCCGTGTCCCCGAGGTGCTGGACTGCTGGTTCGAGTCCGGGTCGATGCCGTTCGCCCAGGTGCACTACCCGTTCGAGAACAAGGACTGGTTCGAGCACCACTACCCGGGCGACTTCATCGTCGAGTACATCGGGCAGACCCGCGGCTGGTTCTACACCATGCACGTGCTGGCCACGGCGCTGTTCGACCGGCCCGCGTTCCGTAACTGCCTGAGCCACGGCATCCTGCTGGGCGAGGACGGGCGCAAGATGTCCAAGTCGCTGCGGAACTACCCGGACGTGTACCGGGTGTTCGACACGTACGGCTCGGACGCGATGCGCTGGATGCTGATGTCGTCACCGGTGCTCCGGGGCGGGGACATGCCGGTCACCGAGCCGGCCATCCGCGACTCGGTGCGCCAGGTCCTGCTGCCGCTCTGGAACGTCTGGTACTTCTTCAGCCTTTATGCAAACGCATCTGGCTACGAAGCGAGATTCCGGACAGATTCCGAGCACCTGCTGGACCGGTACGTGCTGGCCAAGACCCGGGAACTGGTGGAAGACGTCCAGAGGCAGATGGACGACTACGACATCTCGGGTGCGGCCGCTTCCACACGGTCCTACCTCGACGCACTGACCAACTGGTACGTACGCCGGTCGCGGGACCGCTTCTGGGAGGGGGACGAGGACGCCTTCGACACCCTCGCCACCGTGCTGGAGACGGTCACCCGGGTGGTGGCGCCGCTCGCGCCGCTGACCACCGAGGAGATCTGGCGTGGCCTGACCGGCGGCCGTTCGGTGCACCTGACCGACTGGCCCTCGGCGGACGCGTTCCCGGCCGACCACGAGCTGGTCGCCTCGATGGACGCGATCCGGGACGTCGCCTCGGCGGCCCTGTCGCTGCGCAAGGCGAAGGGCCTCCGGGTCCGGCTGCCGCTGGCCTCGCTCACCGTGGCGACCGCCGACGGAAGCGGGCTGGCCGGTCTCGGTGACCTGCTCAAGGACGAGGTCAACGTCAAGGACGTGGTCTTCACCGACGACGTCGCCGCGTACTGCCAGCAGGTCCTGACCGTCGTCCCCCGGGCGCTCGGCCCCCGGGTCGGCAAGCAGGTCCAGCAGGTGATCAAGGCGGTCAAGGCCGGTGAGTGGGAACTCGCCGACGGCGCACCGGTCGCGGCCGGCGTCACCCTGGCCGAGGGAGAGTACGAGCTGAAGCTGGTCGCGGCCGACGTGGAGAACTCCGCGCCGCTGCCGGC
This sequence comes from Actinoplanes subglobosus, assembly GCF_042650585.1. Taxonomy (NCBI): domain Bacteria; kingdom Bacillati; phylum Actinomycetota; class Actinomycetes; order Micromonosporales; family Micromonosporaceae; genus Actinoplanes; species Actinoplanes subglobosus. Next base: position 127,207 of record NZ_JBHSBL010000035.1, on the reverse strand, counting down.
CGGGGGAGGTGTCGTGGTCCTCGACACGGTCGTCACCGACGAGCTGGCCACCGAGGGCCTGGCCCGTGACGTGATCCGCGTCGTGCAGCAGGCCCGCCGCGACGCCGACCTGGACGTCAGCGACCGCATCACCCTCGTGCTGTCGGCCTCGCCGGCGGTCCGGGCGGCGGTCGGGACGTTCCAGGACTTCGTCGCCGGTGAGACGCTCGCCACCACTGTCGAGTTCGCCGAGCTGACCGACGGGTTCGCCGGCGAGGTCGGCGACGGCGAGCAGGTCGTGGTGACGGTCACCACCGTCTGATTCCACCGATCGGCCCGGATGTTCGCCTCCAAGGGGGCGGGCGTCCGGGCCCAGCCAAGATCACTAGGTACTTCCCGGCCACTGTCAGCTAACCTCACAGCACCACACACCCCCCACGCGTCCCGGAGGACGGAAGTGCCCCTGCTCTACTCGATCGCCAAAGCCACGGTCGGCACGACCCTGAGTGTCGGCTGGCGACCGCGCGTCGAAGGCATCGAGAACATCCCGCTCACCGGCGGCGCGATCTTCGCGGGGAACCACCTCTCCGTCGCCGACGAACTCCTCCTGGGCACCGTGGTCCCTCGCCACCTGGCCTTCTGGGCCAAGTCCGACTACTTCACCGGCACCGGCGTCAAGGGCTTCCTCAACCGCAAGCTGATGGAGGGCCTCGGCGCGATCCGCGTCGAGCGCGAGGGCGGCCGGGCCGCGCTCACCGCCTTCGACGCGGCGATCCCGGCGCTGCGGGGCGGCGACCTGATCGCCGTCTACCCCGAGGGCACCCGGTCACCCGACGGCCGCCTCTACCGCGGCCGCACCGGCGTCGCCCGCCTGGCCGTGGCCGCCGGCGTCCCGATCATCCCGGTCGGCGTGGCCGGCACCGACAAGGTCCAGCCGATCGGCCGCCTGGTGCCCAAGCTGGAGCGCGGCGTGATCTCGGTCAAGTTCGGCAAGCCCATCGAGACGGTCGGGCGCTCCGACGACCGGACCGCGCTGCGCGAGCTCACCGATCACGTGATGACCGAGATCCAGAAACTGACCGGTCAGGAATACATTCCGCGCTACGCCCCGAAACGCGAAGAAACCGAATAATTTGGTACGGCCACCCGTCCCGCCTCGTGCTGGGGCGCGATGCGGGTGACACGCGCGACCGCGGCGCGCCGCACGGGCGTGACGTTCGGTCACCGATGGACGCCCTCGGCCCGGCGGAAGCTTTCGGTCCCAACAGAAGCTTTCGGTCCGGCGGCCTCGTTCGGTCCGGCGGCCTCGTTCGGTCCGGCGGAAGCTTTTGGTCCGGCGGAAGCTTTCAGCCCGGCGGACGCCTTCAGCCCGGCGGCCGCGCTGCCGGCCCGGACGGGCCGCCTGCCTCGCGGGCCGACCCGAAACGGGACGGGTAGCCGTACCGTATGAAGGTTTTCAGGCCGGAACGAGGACCGTTTCGCGCAGGCCCGCGACGAGCACCGCGCTCTCGCTCAGGGATCGGCGGGTCAGCAGCACCGTGGCGAGACTGCCATGATCGGCCCAGGTGCAGGCGACGACCGAGGTGCCGTCCAGGCGGCCGGTACCGCACCGCTGGTGTGCGCCGAACTCGCCGAGGTCGAAGGATTCGACATTTTTCAGGCCGAGTGAGTCGGCCAGGCGGCTGAGCTGGGCGTCCACGTCGGTGGAAGGGGTCAGGCGCAGGCCGGTGACCCCGAAGACGGTGACCCGTTTGCCGCGGGCGTCGGTGTAGACGCCGGCGAACGTGCTGCCGTCGGCGCCCTGCAACTGGTCGGCGAGTTTCTCGGCGGCGCGGCGGCCGGCCTCGTTGTCGCGCAGGCTCAGGTCGGAGAACGAGTCCGGCAGGACGGCCGTCACCGGGTACTGGCGGAGGCCCGGCACGTACCAGTACACACCGGCCAGCGCCGCGACGACCACCAGGAGCAGGGTGAACTTGCGGAACCGCCGCCGGCGGCGCGGCCGTGGGGGAGTCCACGGCGCGGCGACGGGAGTGCGCGGCGCGGCGACGGGAGTACGGGGCTGGACCGGGATCCGCGGCGGGGCGGCCGGTGCGGCGGGGCGGCGGCTCAGCAGGCGCAACCGGCCCGGAGCGCCGGCGGCGACCTGTTGGCCCTTCGCCGCCGCCTGCTGACCCAGTGACCGCAACCGATCAGGAGCGTCGGCCGCCACCCGCTGACCCGTCGCCGCGGCCTGCTGGCCCAGTGACCGCAGCCGGTCGGGGGCGTCGGCCGCGGCCTGCTGTCCCTTCTCGGCGGCCCGGCGGCCCCACGCGCGCAGCTTCGGCGGGATCAGTGGCGGCAGGCCGGTGCCGCCGGCCGGGGGCGGATACGTCCCGGGCGCGGGGATGGGCGACGGTGTGACGCCCGGCGTCTGCACCGGCTCTTCCTCGCGAGCCGGCGTCTCCACCCGGGGCGGCGTCTCCACCCGGGGCGGCGTCTCCACCCGGGGCGGCTTCTGCACCCGGGCCGGCTTCTCCACCCGCGTCGGTGCCGGGTTCTCGATGCGCGTCGGCGGCAGGGGCGCCGGCGGGGTGGTGTAGGCGTCCGGCCAGACCGGAGTGTCCTGATCGGCCCACGGATCGACGGCCGGGATCGTGGTGCGGTCATCGTCCGGATCGGCCGGTCCGGTGCCGTTGATCCGGTCCACCATGCGGGACCACAGGGACCGGCGCGGTGCGATGTCGGGAACCGCCGCGGCGCCGCTCCACCAACCGGGGACATCGGCGGTCGGCGGCTCACCGGGACCGGCGAACCGGGTGGGGTCGGGCACTCCGGCCGCCGGGGCGGTGTCACCCGGCTGCTGGTCGGCCATGAAATCGATCTCCTCCCGCGCGGCTGAAGGCAGCACTCCCGTCCCAGGTTAGGCCGGGTGTGCCAGTGGGACACCGGGTCGGAATCCGGCCGGCAGACATGAATGGCGGACAACGAGGGCGATGTGCGAAACGCTCCGGAGTCGTATGGTTACCCGGACTTGGCATCGTGCCGGCCCCGAGGGCCGGATAGTGCCCGGGGTCACTCGGGCATGCGACACCTCATTCGCTGGAGGAGGGAGGGGCGCGCCGGTCTCCAGCGGTGCGCCGGAATCGCATGGGTACGACGCAGAGAAACGCGGTAACGATCTCGGGCGCCGAGTCGAACCGGCCGATGATGTTCGCGCACGGGTACGGCTGCGACCAGAACATGTGGCGGTTCGTCACCCCGGCGTTCCAGGACACCCATCGGATCGTCCTGTTCGACCACATCGGCAGCGGCCGGTCCGATCTCTCCGCCTATCGGGACTCCCGGCACGGCAGCCTGACCGGTTATGCCGAGGACGTCCTGGACATCGTCCGGGAGAACGATCTGCGCGACGTGGTCTTCGTCGGTCACTCGGTGAGCGCGATGATCGGCGTCCTGGCCGCGGTCCGGGAGCCGGAGCGGTTCGCCGGGATCGTGATGGTCGGCCCGTCCCCGCGCTACATCGACGACGAATCGGCCGGCTACGTGGGCGGCTTCTCCCGGCAGGACATCGACGGCCTCCTGGAGTCCCTCGACTCGAACTATCTGGGCTGGTCGACCGCGATGGCCCCGGTCATCATGGGCAACCCGGAGCGTCCCGAGCTGGGCGAGGAGCTGACGAACAGCTTCTGCGCCACCGACCCGGAGATCGCCAGGAAGTTCGCCCGGGTCACGTTCCTCTCCGACAACCGCGCCGATCTGCCGAACCTGCGGGTCCCGTCGCTGATCCTGCAGTGCTCGGACGACGTCATCGCCCCCACCGTGGTCGGTGAGTACGTCCACAAGAACACACCGGACAGCACTTTCACGGCGCTGAACGCGACCGGTCACTGTCCGAATCTGAGCGCGCCGGAGGAAACGGTTGACGCCATCAAGTCCTGGTTGTAGACAGCGGGCATGATCGGCGGAGCATTGGCGTGAGTGATTCTGGTGGGCCGGACGTGACACAGGAGTTGCGACTGCCCTGGGACGACGATCCCGAGGACCTGTACGAACATGCGCCGTGTGGTTACCTGACGACGCTTCCGGACGGCACCGTCGTCCGGGTCAACGAGACCTTCCTGACGTGGACCGGATACGCCCGGGCCGATCTGATCGGTCATAAACGGTTCCGTGACCTGCTGACTCCGGGTGACCAGATCTACCACGAGACGCACTACGCGCCGTTGCTGGTGATGCAGGGTGAGGTGCACGAGATCGCTCTGGAGGTGGTCGGCGCCGACAAGCGCCGGCTGCCCACCCTGGTCAACTCGGTGCTGGAGCGCGGCCCGACCGGGACACCCCGGCTGATCCGCACGATGCTCTTCAACGTCACCGAGCGGCGCAGCTACGAGCGCGAGCTGCTCGCCGCCCGCCGGGCCGCGGAGTCGTCCGAGCAACGTGTCCAGGTGCTGCAGCAGATAGTGGCCGACCTGGCGGCGGCCCCGACCGAGGCCGAGGTCGCGGAGGCGGTGGTCCGCGCGCCGGAGCCCGCCTTCCAGGCCACGAGCACCAGCATCTACCTGGTCGACCTGGAGCGGGACGAGCTGGTCGCGGTGGCGTCGACCGATCCGACCACCGGCAACTGGGACGACATGCCCCGCTCGTCGACCCGTGCCGTGGCCGAGGTGGCCCGCCGCGGCGACCTGCACGTGATCGCGACGCTGGCCGAGGCCGAGGCGCACTTCCCGGACCTGGCCGAGTCGATGCGCCGGTCCGAGCGGGGCACCGTGGTGCTGCTGCCGCTGACCACGGGGCCGGCTGACGACCACGGCGCCCCGTCGGTGCTGGGCGTCCTCGCGTTCAGTTTCCGTGACGAGCGGGTCCTCACCGACGGTGAGCTCCGGGTGATCCGGCTGCTCGGACAGCAGGCCGGTCAGGCACTGGACCGGGCGCGGCTCTACGACGACGCCCGGCGGCGCGAGGACCGGGCGTCCTTCCTGGCCCGGACCACCCGCGCGCTCGACGAGGAGCACCGGCTGCTCCAGCGGGCCCGCCGGCTGGTCGAGCGGGTGGTGGCGGAGATCGCCGACTGGGCCCTGGTGCGGCTCCAGGTGGGGCCGGCCGGACTGGTCGAGCACCACGGTGGTCCGGCGCCCGATCCGGCTCAGCTCGAGGCGCGGACGGCCGAGGCGGTCGAGACGGCGGCGCCCGTCTTCGCCGTCGACGGTGACGGGGTGGGCTGCACCGTGCTCCCGCTCATCGTCCGCGGCCGGGTGCTCGGCACTCTCGCCCTCCGGATGGTGCCGGACCGCCGCGGCGCCGAGGCCGAGCGGCTGTTCCTGATCGACCTGGCCGACCGTGCCGCCCTGGCCTGTGAGAACGCCCGGCTCTACGAGCAGGAGCGGGCCATCGCCAGGACCCTGCAGCGCAGCCTGCTCGCCGCGGACGTGCCCGGCACCGACCCGCGGTTCGTGGTGGAGACCCACTACCAGGCCGCGGCGCAGGACATGGAGGTCGGCGGCGACTGGTACGACGCCTTCCTGATCACCGCGAACAAGCTGGCCGTGGTGGTCGGCGACGTGGTCGGCCGGGGCATCGAGGCGGCCACCACGATGGGCCAGCTGCGCAGCGCGATCCGGGCGCTGGCGTCGGCCGAGAACGGGCCGGCCCGGCTGCTGGAGGGCCTGGACCGGTTCTGTGACCGGGTCGACTCGGCCCGGATGGCGACCCTGGTCTACGCCGAGGTCGACCTGCTCAGCAGCGAGATGGCGTTCGCCTGCGCCGGTCACCTGCCGCCGCTGCTGCACGAGCCGGCCGGCTCGCCGCAGTACCTGTTGCAGGCCCGGTCGGCACCGCTCGGCTCCCGGGCCGGCGACCTGCGCCGGGTCGAGCACCGGATGCGGCTGCCCGCCGGGAGCCGTCTGCTGCTCTACACCGACGGCCTGATCGAGCGCCGTGGCCGGGGCATCGACCGCGGATTCGAGATCCTCGCCCGGGAGTACGCCCGGCTGCGGGACGCGCCGCTCAAGGGCCTGACCGCGGGACTGGCCGACACCCTGGTCGGCCGGGACCACGGCGACGACGTGTGCCTGCTCTGCCTCACGCTCGGCACCGAGGAGCGGCTGGAACGCTCGATCGGCGCCGACCCCCTGCAGATAGCGCTGCTCCGTGCCGACATGCGTGGCTGGCTGGCCGGTCACGGCGTCGACCCGGACTGCCTGAACGCGGTGCTGCTGGCCTGTTCCGAAGCGGTCGCCAACTCGATCGAGCACGGCTACGAGGACGACCCGTTCGGCGTGGTCGACGTGGTCGCCACGATCAGCTCCGGCACCGTGGAGATCCGGGTCACCGACCGGGGCCGCTGGCGCGGTCCGGGCTCCGACGTCGCCCGCGGGCGGGGACTGCAACTGATCTACGAGTCGATGGACGAGGTGTCCTTCGACCGGGCGGGGGAGGGTACGACGGTGATCATGCGCCGGCACAGGGGTGAGCAATGACGGACCAGTGGGTCAGTTTCTCCCGCCGTGGGGTCGCCGATCTCGTCCACCTGAAGGGTGAGATCGATCTGGCCAACGCCAATGACATCGGCCGGGCCATCGTGGCGCGGACCACGTCGGCCAGTGCGGTGCTGATCGACCTGACCGCGGTCTCGTTCCTGGACAGCGCCGGGGTGCGGCTCCTCGATTTCATCGTGGGCGACCTGGACGACCGGGGGAAACCGATCCGCCTGGTCGTCGGGGAGCGTGGGGCCGCACGGATGACGCTGCAGCTCTGCGCCTTCCGGGCCGACCTGCTCGCCACCGACCTGGACCGGGCCGCGACGGAACTGGGCGGGTAGTCCGCGTACCCTGGACACCCATGAGCGTGAGTTCCGTCTTCCCGCAGCTGGAGCAGCTGCTGCCCCGGGTCAGCAAACCGATCCAGTATGTGGGCGGCGAGCTCGGTGCCGTCGTCAAGGACTGGGACGCGACCACCGTCCGGTGGGCTCTGATGTATCCGGACGCCTACGAGGTCGGCCTGCCCAACCAGGGTGTGCAGATCCTCTACGAGGTGCTCAACGAGCAGGAGGACGTGCTCGCCGAGCGCACCTACTCGGTGTGGCCGGACCTCGAGGCGCTCATGAAGGAGAACGGCGTCCCCCAGTTCACCGTCGACGCGCACCGGCCGGTGACGGCGTTCGACGTGTTCGGGTTGTCGTTCGCCACCGAGCTGGGTTACACCAACATGCTCAGCGCGCTCGACCTGGCCGGCATCCCGCTGGACAGCGCCGACCGTGACGAGTCCCACCCGATCGTCCTGGCCGGTGGGCACGCCAGCTTCAACCCGGAGCCGATCGCCGACTTCATCGACGCCGCGGTGCTGGGCGACGGCGAGGAGGCGGTCCTCGAGATCACCGGGATCATCCGGGAGTGGAAGGCCGAGGGGCGTCCCGGCGGGCGTGACGAGCTGCTCCTGCGCCTGGCCCGGACCGAGAGCATCTACGTGCCCCGGTTCTACGACGTCGACTACCTGCCCGACGGGCGCATCCAGCGGGTCGTGCCGAACCGGCCGGACGTGCCGTTCCGGGTGGCGAAGCGGACCACGATGGATCTGGACGCCTGGCCGTACCCGAAGAAGCCCCTGGTCCCGCTGGCCGAGACGGTCCACGAGCGCTATGCCGTGGAGATCTTCCGCGGCTGCACCCGGGGTTGCCGGTTCTGCCAGGCCGGCATGATCACCCGCCCGGTGCGGGAGCGGTCGATCACCACGGTCGGCCAGATGGTCAAGGAGGGCCTGGAGTTCTCCGGCTACAGCGAGGTCGGCCTGCTCTCGCTGTCCAGCGCCGACCACTCCGAGATCGGTGACATGTGCTCCGGCCTGGCCGAGCAGTATGCGGACACCAACGTCTCGCTGTCGCTGCCGTCCACCCGGGTCGACGCGTTCAACATCGACCTGGCCCAGGAGCTGTCGCGCAACGGGCGGCGGACCGGTCTCACCTTCGCCCCCGAGGGCGGCTCGGAGCGGATCCGCAAGGTCATCAACAAGATGGTGACCAAGGAGGACCTGATCCGGACGGTCGTCACGGCGTATTCGAACGGCTGGCGCCAGGTGAAGCTGTACTTCATGTGCGGCCTGCCCAGCGAGACCGACGAGGACGTCCTGGAGATCGCCGAGATGGCGCACGAGGTGATCCGGGCCGGCCGTGAGGCCGCCGGCACCAAGGACATCCGCTGCACGGTGTCGATCGGCGGGTTCGTGCCCAAGCCGCACACCCCGTTCCAGTGGGCGCCGATGGACACGCCGGAGACCATCGACGGCCGGCTCAAGATGCTCAAGAACGCGATCAACGCCGACCGTTCGCTCGGCCGGGCGATCGGTTTCCGCTACCACGACGGCGAGCCGTCGCTGATCGAGGGCCTGCTGTCCCGCGGCGACCGCCGGGTCGGCAAGGTCATCCTCCGGACCTGGGAGAAGGGCGGCCGGTTCGACGGCTGGTCCGAGCACTTCTCGTACGCCCGGTGGGTCGAGGCGGCGGCCGAGGTGCTGCCGGAGTTCGGCGTCGACCTGGACTGGTACACCACTCGCGAGCGCGAGGAGCTGGAGGTCCTGCCCTGGGACCACCTCGACTCCGGCCTCGACAAGGACTGGCTCTGGCAGGACTGGCAGGACTCCAAGAGCGAGTACGAGCAGGACGACTGCCGCTGGACCCCGTGCTTCGACTGCGGCGTCTGCCCGTCGATGGACACCGAGATCCAGATCGGCCCGACCGGCAAGAAGCTGCTGCCCCTGACTCCCGTCAACAACCTGCGGGTTCCCGCTTAGGAGAGAGACATTCCCCCGAAGAACCAGCCCGTCGGCGGCCAGGCCCCGGTCGTCCAGCGGATCCGCCTCCGGTACGCGAAGCGTGGCCCACTGCGCTTCACCTCGCACCGTGACTTCGCCCGTGCCTTCGAGCGGGCGCTGCGCCGTGCGAACGTGCCGATCGCCTTCTCGCAGGGCTTCACCCCACACCCCAAGATCTCGTACGCCAGCGCCGCCCCCACCGGGGTCGGCAGTGAGGCGGAGTACCTGGAGATCGGCCTGCAGGCCCCGGTCGACCCGGAGGAGCTGCGCGTCGCGCTGGATGCCGCGCTCTCCCCGGGCCTGGACGTGCTGGAGGCGGTGATCGCCGGCCCGGGCAGCCTGGCCGACCGGATCGATGCCTCCCGCTGGCGGCTGGAGCTGCCGGGTGTCGAGGACGCCGAGGTGGAGAAGGCCGTCGAGGCGTTCCTCGGCTCCTCGGAAGTCCTGGTGGAGCGCATGACCAAGCAGGGCCGCCGCAGTTTCGACGCGCGGGCGGCCGTCACGCGGTGCGAGGTGGCCGGTGCGCCGGACCTACCTTCCGAGGCCGTTGCGGTACCGTGTGCGATAATCGACCTTGTCGTACGGCAGGTGACTCCCGCCGTGCGGCCCGATGACGTCCTCTCCGGCCTGCGCGTGGTGGCCGGCCTGGAGCCGCCGGTGCCCCCACGGGTGACCCGGCTGGCCCAGGGCACACTCACCGCGCAGGGCGAGATCGCTGATCCGTTGGACGCGGATCGCGTGGACGTCGGCATCGGAGAACGCTAGCCGGGAGGCCGGCCGGCGTTCGACGAGAACGTTTTTCAACGTGGCGAGGCGGGCAACACCCGGAGCCGTACATCGGACCGGTGGTCTTCGGCTGATGCCAGGTTGAGATGTGTTCGCTGGCAGACTTCGGCAAGCTCGGCCTGTGTGGGTCGGGCCCGAAAAACTTTGCAGCGACCCTGCGTGGCAGCGCTTACCCGCGCCCGGGGTCGCCGAGAACTGGAGAGCGCCCCATGCTCGATAACGAGCCCCCAGTCAACCTGGGTGATCAGGGCGGCGAACCGGACGGAGCTACCACTCCTTCCGGCGATACCGCCGCAAGCACGACCCCGGCCCGCCGGACGCGCGCCCCGCGCCGTAAAGCCGCCGCGCCGCCCGTGGAGGCCCCGGAAGCCGGCGGTGCCGCCGAGCCCGCCGCCGCGATCGAGGCGANNGCCGCCACGCCGGAGACGCCGGTCGCGCCGGTGAAGAAGGCCATGCGCGCCCGCCGTAAGAAGGTGGAGCCGGCCGCCGAGACGCCGGCCGACCCCGCCGAGGCACCGGCGGCTGACACCCCGGCGCCCGTGACCCCGGCGCCCGAGGAGCCGGCCGGTCCGGCCGCCGAGATCGCCGAGGCGCCGCCCGCGCCGGTGAAGAAGGCCACCCGGGCCCGCCGTAAGAAGGTGGAGCCGGCCGCCGAGCAGCCCGCGCTGATCGAGGCCCCGGCCCCTGCCGACGTCCCGGCTCCCGTCGACGTCCCGGCCGCCGTGGCGGTCACTCCGCCGGCCCCGGTCGAGGAGGAGATCCCCGAGGAGGACGAGGCCGCCCTCATCGAGGACGCCGCCGTGGAGGCCGCCAGCGCGGCCCGCGCCGCCGGTGTCCCGGTCGTCGGCATCCTCCCGCTCGACGACGACTTCGTGGAGGAGCAGCCGGAGCCGGCCCGCTCCCGCCGTGCCGCCCTCCCGCCCGCGGTGCTGTTCATGCCGCCCGAGGCGACCCAGGCCGAGGCCGCTCCGGCGACCCGCCGGCGTCGTCCGGCCGCCACGGCTGCCGTACCCGCCGTCGTGGAGGCGCCCGGGACCGAGCCGGTGGCCGCCGAGGTGGCTGCCGAGGCCGAGACCGTCGCGGAGGAGCCCGTCGAGGGCGCCCGCCGCAGCCGGCGCCGTCGCCGTGGCGCGGCCGAGGAGCCCGCCGAGATCGCGGTCACCGAGGCCGAACCCGCCGTGGACGAGGCCGACGAGAGCGCCGACGACGTCGAGGACGGCGACGAGGGCGACGACGACGAGGAGGACGGTGGCCTGGGCCGCCGTCGCCGTCGCCGTGGCCGTCGTGGCCGCGGCCGGGGCAAGGGCCCGTCCGACGAGGCCGAGGACGGCGACGCCGATGCCGAGTCCGACGCGGAGGAGGGCGCCGAGGCGTCCGCCGACGAGGCCGAGGACGAGGAGGAGGCCGAGGACGGTGAGGGCGACGGTGTCACCCGCCGCCGGCGTCGCCGCCGCCGCAAGGGCTCCGGTGACACGGAGACCGGTGGCATCGAGGACGGCGTGCACACCGTGGTCCGGGTCCGCGAGCCGCGCCGGACCTCCGACGAGGTGCAGGGTGTCTCCGGGTCGACCCGGCTCGAGGCCAAGCGCCAGCGCCGCCGGGACGGCCGTGAGCAGCGTCGCACCCGCCCGCCGATCCTGAGTGAGTCGGAGTTCCTGGCCCGTCGCGAGGCGGTCGACCGGGTCATGGTCGTGCGGCAGAAGCAGGACCGTACCCAGATCGCGGTCCTGGAGGACGGGATCCTGGTCGAGCACTACGTGGCCCGGGCGACGTCCGGCACCATGGTCGGCAACGTGTACCTGGGCAAGGTCCAGAACGTGCTGCCCAGCATGGAGGCCGCGTTCGTCGACGTGGGCCGTGGCCGTAACGCCGTGCTCTACGCCGGTGAGGTCAACTGGGACGCCACCGGCCTGGAGGGGCGCGCCCGCTCGATCGAGCAGGCGCTGCGCTCCGGTGACTCGGTGCTGGTGCAGGTCACCAAGGACCCGATCGGCCACAAGGGCGCCCGGCTGACCAGCCACATCGCGCTCTCCGGCCGGCACCTGGTCTACGTGCCGAACGGCAACGCGTCGGGCATCAGCCGCAAGCTGCCGGACAACGAGCGCAAGCGGCTGCGCGACATCCTGAAGAAGCTGGTGCCGGACGGCGCCGGCGTGATCGTCCGGACCGCGGCCGAGGGCGCGAGCGAGGACGAACTGGCCCGGGACGTCAAGCGGCTCCAGGCGCAGTGGGAGGACATCCAGGCCCGGAGCACCGAGGGCAACGCGCCGCGCGCACTGTCCGAGGAGCCCGACCTGGTCATCCGCGTGGTCCGGGACCTCTTCAACGAGGACTTCCGCGAGCTCGTGGTGCAGGGCGAGCAGGCGTACGCCGAGGTCGAGAACTACCTCGACTCGGTCTCCCCGGACCTGGTGGAGCGGCTGCGGCGGCACACCGGCACGGCGGACGTCTTCGCCGAGTGGCGTATCGACGAGCAGATCCTCAAGGGCCTGGACCGCAAGGTCTTCCTGCCGTCCGGCGGTCACCTGGTGATCGACCGGACCGAGGCGATGACGGTCGTCGACGTCAACACCGGTAAGTACACCGGTGCCGGCGGCAACCTGGAGGAGACGGTCACCCGTAACAACCTGGAGGCGGCCGAGGAGATCGTGCGCCAGCTGCGGCTGCGCGACCTCGGTGGCATCGTGGTGATCGACTTCATCGACATGGTGCTGGAGAGCAACCGCGAGCTGGTGCTGCGGCGGCTCACCGAGTGCCTGGGCCGGGACCGGACGAAGCACCAGGTCACCGAGATCACCTCGCTCGGTCTGGTCCAGATGACCCGGAAGCGGATCGGCGCGGGCCTGCTCGAGGCGTTCAGCGAGACCTGTGACCACTGCAAGGGCCGTGGTGTGGTGATCCACCCGGAGCCGGTGCCGGAGAAGCGGCCGAACGGCGGCGGTGGCGGCAACGGTGGCGGCACGAGCACGCAGGTGAAGGCGGTCGCCGCCGCGGCGCCGACGCGTGCCGAGGCGCCCGTGCAGCAGCCGGCGACCCGCCAGCGGCGCCGTCGCGGCGGCGCGGACAGCGCGCCGGTGGAGACGGTCGTGGAGCCGGCCGCCGAGGTCGTGGAGACCTCCGAGGTCGTCGAGCCGGTGGCGGTGGTGGAGCCGGTCGCGGTGGTGGAGCCGGTCACCGTCGTGGAGCCGGGCCCGGCCGCCGAGGTGGCCGAGGTGCCTCCGGCCGCTCCGGTCGCGGGTTCGGGCATCGTCCGGCGGGCGCCGAAGCCGGCGCTGACCACGTCGAGCGATGACGACGACTACGACATCAGCGGGTACGACCTGTCGCGTTACGACAGCCCGGCCGAGCAGAACGGCACGTACCCGGCGGAGGACGAGCCGAACGGCTCGCACACGCCGGAGGACGAGCCGATGCGGCTGGTCGGCGCGGACGATCCCGACGCGGCGGAGGACGACGAGGACGACGATGTGGTGGGCGCCGGCACGGGCACCCGCCGGCGGTCGCGTCGCGGCGGCACGAGGCGGCGTACGCGTCCCTGAGCTGTAGGAACCCGGCCAGGTAGTTACTTGTAAAGAAAGTTAACTACCTGGCCGGGTTTTCCGTTACCCTCTGCGGGATCGATCCCTGTCCCCCGAGGAGACCGAGTCCCATGCGTATCCCTGCCCTCGCCGTGGTGGCGATCTCCGCCCTTCTGCTGACCGGCTGCTCCGGCGGCGACGAGCCGTCGTCCCCGGCCGCCCAGGCGCCCACTCCCGCCGTGGCGGGTGGTAGTGCGGTCGCCGCGGAGCAGACCGAGAAGCCGACCGACACCGCGCTCTCCGAGGACACCGAGGCCATCTGTGCCCAGGCCAGCCGGACCAGCAACGACTTCGGCAAGACCTTCGCCGAGGACTACCAGCTCCTGATCAAAGCGGCCGCCGAGAGCAAGGAGTCGAAAGCCCGTGCGCAGGAGAAGGTCACCCGCGATCTGGAGAGCTTCTCCTTCGCTCTGCTCGACATGTCGAAGCTGGCCGCCGACCCCGCGGTGAAGAAGGCGCTCGGTGCGATGGGGGCGCAGGTCACGGCTCTCAAGGGGGACGTTTCCAAGATCAACGACAAGAAGCTGGCCGAGTTGCACGCCGTGCTGGACAAGGCCTGCGGCCGCGGGTGACAGCCCGGTTTGGGTCTCGGCCCCGCGATGAAGTAGTCTTTCCGACGGCGCCTTTTCGGCGCTAGCTCCGTGCGCGCTCCGGGTTCTCTTGAGCGCCTGCCGGATTCTCAGCACCATCCGCCAGCAGCCATGCGGCTGCGTAAGTCTCAGGGAGTCCGCGTCCGATGTACGCGATCGTCAAGACCGGCGGCAAGCAGTACAAGGTTGCCGAGGGCGACGTGATCGAGGTCGAGAAGCTCGCGGGTCAGCCCGGCGACGCCCTGACCCTCGCCGCGGTCCTCCTCGTCGACGGTGACAACCTGGTGACCGAAGCGGCCAAGCTTGCCAACGTTACGGTGTCCGGCGAGATCGCCGAGCACACCAAGGGTCCGAAGATCCGGATCCACAAGTTCAAGAACAAGACCGGCTACCACAAGCGCCAGGGGCACCGTCAGCCGCTGACCCGCGTCAAGGTGACCGGCATCAAGACCGGGAAGTAGGCGCGCCATGGCTCACAAAAAGGGTGCATCCAGCTCGCGTAACGGCCGTGAGTCCGCTGCCCAGCGACTCGGTGTCAAGCGGTTCGGTGGCCAGCTCGTCAACGCCGGCGAGATCCTGATCCGCCAGCGGGGCACGAAGTTCCACCCCGGCGACCTGGTCGGCCGTGGCGGCGACGACACGCTGTTCGCGCTCGCCGCCGGCAACGTCCAGTTCGGCACCGCGCGCGGTCGCAAGACCGTCAGCATCGTGCCGGTCGCGCAGTAGATTTTCTCTACAGCGGGCCGTGGACCCTCGGGTCCGCGGCCCGCTGTCGTTTTCCCTGAACCCGGCGGCTGGTCGTCAGCGCCCAGCCACCAGCAGTAGGAGCTTGAAGTGACCACGTTCGTCGACCGGGTAGTGCTGCACCTGCAGGCGGGTGACGGCGGCCACGGCTGTGCCTCCGTGCACCGGGAGAAGTTCAAGCCGCTCGGCGGGCCGGACGGCGGCAACGGCGGGCACGGCGGGAGCATCACCCTGGTGGTGGACCCGCAGCAGCACACCCTGCTGGACTTCCACTTCCACCCGCACATCAAGGCCAACAACGGCGGTGGCGGAGCGGGCGCGAACCGGGACGGCGCGACCGGCCGTGACCTGATCCTCAAGGTGCCGGACGGCACCGTCGTGCAGACCGAGGACGGCGAGGTGCTGGCCGACATGGTCGGTGCCGGCACCGAGTTCACCGTCGCCCGGGGCGGCCGTGGTGGCCGGGGCAATGCGTCGCTGGCCAACGCCCGGCGCAAGGTGCCCGGTTTCGCCGAGCTGGGTGAGCCCGGTGACCAGCTGGACGTGGTGCTCGAGCTGAAGAGCGTCGCCGACGTGGGCCTGGTGGGTTTCCCGTCGGCCGGCAAGTCGTCGCTGATCGCGGTGATGTCCGCGGCCAAGCCGAAGATCGCCGACTACCCGTTCACGACGCTGGTGCCGAACCTGGGCGTGGTCCAAGCCGGCGAGCAGACCTACACCATCGCCGACGTGCCCGGCCTGATCCCGGGCGCGGCCACCGGCAAGGGCCTGGGTATGCAGTTCCTGCGGCACATCGAGCGGACCTCGGTGCTGGTGCACGTGCTGGACGCGGCGGCGCCGGAGATCGAGCGTGACCCGCTGGCCGACCTCGACGCGATCGAGGCCGAGCTGGCGGCGTACGGCGGGCTGGAGGACCGGCCCCGGATCGTGGTGCTCAACAAGGTCGACATCCCGGACGGCCGCGACCTGGCCGAGATGGTCCGCCCCGACCTGGAGGCCCGGGGCTACCAGGTGTTCGAGGTCAGTGCGATGACCCGCGAGGGCCTGCGTGAGTTCGGGTTCGCCCTGGCCAAGCTGGTCGCCGACTACCGTGCGGCCAAGCCGGTCGAGGAGGCGACCCGGATCGTGATCCGCCCGCGTGCGGTCGACGACACCGGCTTCACCATCGAGCGGGACGACGAGGGCGTCTTCGTGATCCGGGGCGCCCAGGTGGAGCGCTGGATCAAGCAGACCAACTTCGACAACGACGAGGCCGTCGGCTATCTCGGCGACCGCCTGGAGCGGATCGGCGTCGAGGCGGAGCTCGGCAAGAAGGGCGCGCAGGCCGGCGACCCGGTGCGGATCGGCACGCGGGAGTTCGACTGGCACCCCAACGCCGGCGAGTATGTCTCCGGCCCGCGCGGCACCGACTCCCGCCTGGAGGAACTCGACACCCGCCCGTCGGCGGCGCAGCGTCTCGCGGCCCGTAAGGCGCGCCGGATCCGCAACGACGACGAGATGGTGCACATGGCCGCCGACGGCACGGTCAGCACGGTGACGAACTCGAAGCTCCCTGTCCTGGTGAGTGACGAGGATGACATCGAGGGCGACACCGACGAATAGGCATCCGGCCAGATCAGCGCAACCCGCCGGAAACGGTCGTCACCTAGAGTCACCTACGTGCTGATCGAAATCCGCCCCTCGCTGGACCCGGAACTCGCCGCCCTCATCACTGCCCAGCAGCGTGAACTGGCTGACTCCGGCGTCCTGGCGGGCGGCCGGACATTCGAGCCCGGCGATGACGTCTCGTATCTGGTGGGTGCGGTGAACGGCCGTGCCGTGGCGTGCGGGGCGTGGCAGGCGCTCGGCCCGGGCGCGGCCGAGCTGCGGCGGATGTACGTCCGCCCGGCCTTCCGCGGCCGCGGCCTGGCCCGCCAGATGATCGTGGCGATCGAGGAGGAGGCGCTCGCCGCGGGCCGGTCCCTGCTCCGGCTGGAGCTGGCGGCCGGACTGTCCGCGGCGATCGCCCTCTATCAGTCGTCCGGGTACCGGCAGATCACGCCGTCGGCCCCGGGGCGGGTGTGGTTCGAGAAGCGGCTGCCCGCGTTAGTTCAATAGGCCCAGGGCGGTACGCGTACGGCGTACCGTCGCGGAGGCTCGTGGACGGACCCGCGCCGCGCCCTCCGCCAAGATCTTCCGAACGTGCCCGGGGTCTGCGGCGAGTTCGGCGTGCCGCGCCCGGATGGGCGCGAGAAGAGCCTCGACCGCGTCGGTGACCTCGCGTTTCAGTGCTCCGTAGGAGTGCGTGTCGGCCGGTTCGCGCCCGGTGCACGCTGCCAGGATGTCGATCAGGTTGGTGACGCCGGGCTGTTTCTCCGGATCGCGGCGGACCTCGGCCAGCTCGTCGGTGACCGCCCGTCCGATCGTGCGGCGCACCACGTCCGGCGGGTCGAGGAGCGCGATCCGCCCGCTTCCGGTGCTCTTGCCCATCTTGGTGGTCGGTTCGGCGAGATCCATCACCCGGGCGGCGGCCTCCGGACGGACCCCCTCGGGCACCGTGAAGGTCGGCCCGTAACGGCTGTTGAACCTGGTCGCGATCGTGCGGGCCAGTTCCAGGTGCTGGTTCTGGTCCTCGCCGACCGGCACCTGGACGACGTCGTGCAGCAGGATGTCGGCGGCCATCAGCACCGGATAGGTCAGCAGGCTCAGACGCACATGACCGCCGCCGGCCGACTTCTCCTTGAACTGGATCATGCGGGCCGCCTCGCCGAACCCGGTCACGCATTCCAGCAGATAGTGCAGCTCGGTGTGCTCGGGGACGTGCGACTGCACGACGATCGGGGTGCGTTCCGGGTCCACGCCGGCGGCCAGCATGACCGTCGCCTGTTCGAGCGTGAGGGCGCGTACCCGCTCGGGATCGTGCTCCAGGGTCATCGCGTGCAGATCCGCGATGAGCGCGATGGAATCGGTGGTGCCCTGCACGGCCAGCAGCGGGCGCAGAGCGCCCAGCAGATTGCCGAGATGCAGGTGGCCGGTGGGCTTGAAACCGGTCAGGCGGCGGGTGGTCGTCATGTCGATCTCCTTCTGGGGTACGGACGAACGCCCGCGCCGGGAGACCAGGATCACGAAAACGGCCGCCCGGTGTGGGCGGCCGCGGAATGATGAACGCGCGTATGGGTGAGCCGCCCCGTCAGGGCAGCCACCACTCGCTACGAGAGACGCGCATGACGTCGAGAGTAGCCTGCCCGTCGCGCGGGCGCGTCTCCCTACCTGCATGATTGTCGTCATGCCGACCCTGACCCGTGCCGAGGCCGTCGAACGAGCATCCCTCGTCGATGTCGAGGACTACCACATCGACCTGGACCTGACCGGTTCCGGCGACACCTTCCGATCCCGCACGGTGGTGCGCTTCCGCGCCCGGGCCGGCGCCGCGACCTTCCTCGAGTTCGAGCCGGTCGAGGTCGCCTCGATGACGCTGAACGGCGCGCCCGTCGACCCGGCGGCCGCCACCGGCGCCCGGCTGGAGCTGACCGGCCTGGCCGAGGAGAACACGCTCGTCGTCGACGCCCTGATGCGGTACTCGAACGACGGTGAGGGTCTGCACCGCTACCTCGATCCGGCGGACGGCAACACCTACCTCTACCAGCACCTGTTCATCAACAACGGCGGCCGGGTGCTGCCCAGTTTCGACCAGCCCGACCTGAAGGCGGTCTTCCGGGTCAGCGTCACCGCGCCCGAGGAGTGGCTGGTCGCCACCAACGGCGCGCTGGTCTCCCGCGACGGTGGCCGGTGGGAGTTCGCGCCCACCGAGCGCATCTCCACCTACCTGGCCAGCCTGATCGCCGGGCCGTACCACGCGGTCACCAGCGAGCACGACGGCATCCCGCTGGCGCTCTACGCCCGGGCCGCCCTCGCCGAGCACCTGGACGCGCAGGCGCCGGAGATCTTCGAGCTGACCCGGCAGTCGCTGGACAGGTTCCACGAGATGTTCCGGATCCGCTACCCGTTCGGCCACTACCAGCAGGCGTTCGCACCCGAGTTCAACTTCGGTGCCATGGAGTACCCGGGCATCGTCGTCTTCCGGGACGAGCTGATCCCGCGCTCGGCGGTCACCGAGACCGACCGGGAGCGGCGGGCCAACATCATCGCCCACGAGATGGCGCACATGTGGTTCGGTGACCTGGTCACCATGGCCTGGTGGGACGACCTGTGGCTGAACGAGTCGTTCGCCGAGTTCCTGGGCTCCCGCGTCACCGCCGAGGCCACCCGCTTCTCCGACGCGTGGACCACCTTCGCGATGCAGCGCAAGGCGTGGGGACTACGCGCCGACCAGCGCCCCTCCACCCATCCGGTCGCACCGTCCGAGGTCGACGACACCGGGCAGGCGCTTCTCAACTTCGACGGCATCTCGTACGCGAAGGGCGCCGCCGTCCTCAAGCAACTCGTCGCCTGGCTCGGTGACGACGCGTTCCTGACCGGGCTGAACGCCCACTTCGAGGCACACGCCTACGGCAACGCCACCCTGGCCGACCTGCTCGGAGCCCTGTCCCGGGCGAGCGGCCGCGACCTCTCCGGCTGGGCCGAGGTGTGGCTGCGCCGTGCCGGGGTCAACACGCTGCGCGCCGAGATCACCCGGGACGGGGCGGCCTACGCCGAGGTGGCCGTGGTGCAGACCGCCCCGGAGGAGCACCCCACACTGCGGCCGCACCGGATCGGCGTCGGCCTCTACGACCGGGTGCCGGACGGCGGGGTGGTGCTGCGGGAGCGCCTCGACGTGGAGGTGGAGGCGTCCGGGCGTACCGTGCTGACCGGCCTGGCCGGGAAACCCGTCGCGGACCTCCTGCTGCTCAACGAGGGCGATCTGACGTACGCGAAGATCCGTCTCGACGACGACTCGGCCGCCGCCGTGCCGCTGTTGCTTCCGCACCTGGCCGACCCGCTGGCCCGCGCCGTGATCTGGGCCGCCACCCTGGACGCCGTGGTCGACGGCGAACGCCCGGTCGCCGAGCTGGCCACCCTGGTCCTGGCCGCACTGCCGGTGGAGACCGAGGCCGCCGTCGTCGAGGACGTGCTGCGCGCCACCCGGGGCCTGGTCGACCGCTATGCCGGACCGGAGAGCCGCCCGGCCGTCCTCGAGCTCCTCGCCCAGGCCGCCGACCGGCTGCTCGCGGTCACCGGCCCCGGCGACCCACGGCAGCTGGTCGCGGCCCGCGGCCTGATCAACACCACTGTCGACACGGCCCGGCTGCGCGGCTGGCTGGCCGGCGAGGGCGTGCCGGACGGCCTCGCCGTCGACGCCGACCTGCGCTGGCTCATCCTCGCCCGCCTGGCGGTGCTCGGCGAGGCCGATGCCGCCGAGATCGAGGCGGAGCTCGCCCGGGACCGCAGCGCCACCGGCCAGCAGTGGGCCGCCGTGTGCCGGGCCGCCCGTCCGGACGCCGCGGCCAAGGAGGCCGCCTGGACCGCGATCGTCGGTGACGCCACGCTCTCCAACCGCCTGGCCGAGCGCACCGCCGCCGGCTTCTGGCAGCCCGAGCAGGTGGACCTGCTGGAGCCGTACGTGAAGCGGTACTTCGCCGACATGCCGGAGATGATGCGGATCCGGGGCGGGATGAGCGCCGAGCACATCGCGACGATGGCCTACCCCTCGGTGGCCGTCTCGACGGCCACCCGGCAGCTCGCCGCGGACCTGCTGGCCACCCCCGGCCTGGACCAGATCCTGCACCGGGTGGTCCAGGACTTCGACGACGACATGCGCCGGGCGCTGGCCGTGCGCGACTGACCGGATTCGCCCGTCTCCACCCCCGTGCCCGTGCGGTCCTCGTAGCCTGTGGGCTACGGGGGTGGATGCGTGGAGTGGTCCGAGGAGCTGTC
This sequence comes from Actinoplanes subglobosus, assembly GCF_042650585.1. NCBI lineage: Bacteria > Bacillati > Actinomycetota > Actinomycetes > Micromonosporales > Micromonosporaceae > Actinoplanes > Actinoplanes subglobosus. The sequence continues at coordinate 106,899 of NZ_JBHSBL010000035.1, read as the reverse complement.
CAGCGGCCTGCTGCAGGCCGCGCCGGACGCGATCCTGGTCCTGGACAGTGGCCGGATCGTCCTGGCCAACGACCGTGCCGGGCAGATGTACGGCTGGCCCGTGACCGAACTCGTCGGCCAGTCCGTCGAGGTGCTCCTCACCGACGACTCCCGCGCGCTCCTCCCGGAGCGGCAGCGCCTGATCGCCGAGGCGGAGTCCGGTTCGATCGGCCGGATCGTGACCACCGCCCGGCGCCGGGACGGCACCGAGTTCCCCTGCGAGTCCTCCACCACCCTGGTCGAGACCGCCCGGGGCCGGGTGGCCGTCGCCGTCGTCCGGGACATCACCGAGCGGGTGCTCGCCGACCAGGAGAAGGAGCGGCTGCGCGCCGAGGCGCAGGCACACCGCAACCAGCGCCTGGAGAGCCTGGGCCAGCTGGCCGGCGGCATCGCCCACGACTTCAACAACATGCTCGGCGTGATCCTCAACTACGCGAACTTCGTCATCGAGGAGGCGGAGGCGGACGAGCCGGACGTCGCGATGATCGCCTCCGACGCCAAGCAGGTGATCCGGGCCGGTAAACGCGGCACCGACCTCACCCATCAGCTGCTCGCCTTCGCCCGCCGTGAGGTGGTCCGCCCCGAGCCGGTCGACCTGAACTCCCTCGTCACGCAGTCGCAGGAGCTGTTGCGGCGTACCCTCGGCGAGCACATCAACCTGATCTTCCGGCCCGGTCCGGACCTGCCGACGGTCACGTGTGACCCCGGCCAGATCGAGCAGATGCTGGTCAACCTGGCCCTGAACGCCCGGGACGCGATGCCCTCCGGCGGCCAGCTCGTCGTCGACACCGCGCTGCTCGACGCCCGGGTCCGGCTGCGGGTCTGCGACTCCGGGCGGGGCATGCCGGCCGACGTGGCCGAGCGCGCCTTCGAGCCGTTCTACACCACCAAGGGCAGCGGCGAGGGCACCGGACTGGGCCTGGCCACGGTCTACGGCATCGTCACCCAGGCCGGTGGCGAGGTTGCGCTGACCAGCGAGGTCGGGCTCGGCACCACGATCACCGTGCTGCTGCCGGCCGGTGCCGCGGCCGGTGCTCCGGAGACCGCCGTCGAGCCGGCCGCCGTCGACGCCCGCGGCGAGACCCTGCTGGTCGCCGAGGACGAGGACGCGCTACGGGACGTGGCGGGGCGGATCCTCACCGGTGCCGGATACCGGGTGCTGCTGGCCGAGGGCGGAGCGCAGGCGCTGGAACTGGCCGCCCACCACGAGGGCGAGATCGACCTGCTGGTCAGTGACGTGGTGATGCCCGGCATGCTGGGCAAGGAACTGGCCGAGCGGCTGGTCGTCGCCCGGCCCGGCACACGGGTGCTCTACATGTCCGGTTACGCCCAGCCGGTCCTCGCCTCCCAGGGCACCCTGGATCCGGGGGTGGCCCTGCTGGAGAAGCCGTTCACCGCGGGCGACCTGCTGACCGCCGTCCGTCGCCGCCTGGACGGCTGATCTCCATCCGACCGCCCGCCCTCCACCCGTTGATCGGAACAAAAGCTACCCTTCTCGAATGTCCGGACGGCGTGTGGGAATCATGGGTGGCACGTTCGACCCCGTCCATCACGGTCACCTGGTCGCGGCGAGCGAGGTCCAGGCCCGATTCGACCTGGACGAGGTGATGTTCGTCCCCACCGGCCAGCCGTACGAGAAGGGCCGCGTCTCGCCCGCCGAGGACCGCTACCTGATGACCGTCGTCGCCACCGCCTCGAATCCACGGTTCCACGTGAGCCGCGCCGACATCGACCGGGACGGCCCCACCTATACCGTCGACACGCTGCGTGACATGCGGGCCGTCTACGGGCAGTCGGCGGAGCTCTACTTCATCACCGGAGCGGACGCCCTGGCCCGGATCATGTCGTGGAAGGACGCGCTCACGATGCTCGGCCTGGCCCACTTCATCGGCGTCACCCGGCCCGGCTTCGAGTTGTCGAACGAGCACCTGCCGGCCGACAGCGTGACCCTCGTCGAGGTCCCGGCCATGGCCATATCCTCGAGCGACTGCCGTAATCGGGTGGCGGCCGGTCTACCGGTCTGGTACCTGGTACCCGACGGTGTCGTGCAGTACATCAACAAGCGGGGCCTGTATCGGGACTCGGGTATTGCCGGACCGGTGTGAGACGCTTGATGTCCTGTAACCCGACCGAGGGGACCCTCTTTTGCCCGTCACCGAACGCGCTCTCGAACTAGCCCTGACGGCCGCACAGGCCGCCGCGGACAAGAAGGCGCACGACATCTCCGTCATCGACGTCGGCGAGCAGCTCTACATCACCGACGCCTTCGTCATCGCCTCGGCCTCCAACGAGCGCCAGGTCATGGCCGTCGTCGACGCCATCGAGGAGGCGCTGCTCAACCTCCCGGAGAAGGCGAAACCCGAGCGCCGTGAGGGCCACCAGCAGGGCCGCTGGGTGCTCCTCGACTTCGTCGACATCGTGGTGCACGTCCAGCACGACGAGGAGCGCGAGTTCTACGCCCTCGACCGCCTGTGGAAGGACTGCCCCATCATCCCGTTCGTCGACCGGGACCTGGCCGAGGCCGGCGCCGAGGCGCCGTGACGCGCCTCATCGTCTGGCGGCACGGCAACACCGACTGGAACGCGGGTTCCCGCGTGCAGGGGCAGACCGACGTGCCGCTCAACGACCTCGGCCGCCGTCAGGCCGTCGACGCCGCTGAGCTGCTGGTCCGCCTCCAGCCGGCGGCGATCGTCGCCAGTGACCTGAGCCGGGCCTTCGACACCGCGGCCGCGCTCGCCGCGCTGACCGGCCTGGCCATCAGCACCGACGAGCGTCTCCGCGAGCGGCACTTCGGCGAGTGGCAGGGCCTCACCATGGCCGAGGTCGCCGCCGGCCGGCCCGACGAGCACGCCCGCTGGACCGCCGGTCAGGACGTCATCGGCGGTGGCGTGGAGACCCTCGACGACCTCGGCAAGCGGGTCTGCGACGCCCTGCAGGACGCGGCCCGCCTGGCCCCGCCGGGCGGCACCGTCGTCGTCGCCACCCACGGCGCCGCGGCCCGCTCGGGTGTCGGTCACCTGCTCGGCTGGCAGCGTGAGCAGCTGCGCACCCTGCGCGCGCTGCAGAACTGTCACTGGGTGGAGCTGACCCACGACGAGGCCCGTGGCTGGCAGATGGCGTCCTACAACGTCGGGGTCCTGGCCGAGCGCCCGGCCCCGCCGGCAGTGTAGGGAACCCGGATATGTCCGGTAACGTCGGAACATCATGCTGATCCGTAGAACCGTCGTCCCCGCCGCGCTGCTCCTGGCGCTTTCCGCCGGCTGCGCGAACAACACTCAGACCCCCATCGACGCCGGCGGCCCGATCCCCGAGTCCGCCGTCGCGTCCCCCGCGGCCCCGACGGTCTCCGCCCTCCCCGGCGAGACCACCCTCACCGGCACCGTGACCGCCGGCGTCGAGCCGAACTGCCTGCTCCTGAAGGACGGCACCGGCGACCACCTGCTCATCACCGACGACACCACTCTGCGTGCCTCCCTGCAGCCCGGCGCCGAGGTCACCGTGGTGGGCAAGTCCGAGCCGGGGCTGATGACCACGTGCATGCAGGGCAAACCGTTCGTGGTCTCCTCGGTGGCCCCCAGCTGACGCACATCTGAATCAAGTACCTTGCCTCCATGACCATCGCGGTAGTCACCGACTCCACCGCGTACCTGCCGGGCGAACTGAACGGCACGTATGAGCTGACCATCGTGCCTCTCACCGTCGTGATCAACGGCTGGGGCGGGCTGGAGGGCCTCGAGGTCTCCCCGGCCGAGGTGGCCCGGGCGCTCACCGCGCGCCGGGCCGCCGTCAGCACGTCCCGGCCGGCACCCTCCCAGTTCGCCGAGGAGTACCGCCGTCTGCTCGACGCGGGCGCCGACGGTGTCGTCTCGGTGCACCTGTCCGCCAAGCTGTCCGGCACCTACGAGGCCGCGCAACTCGCCGCGGCCGAGGTCGGCCCCCGGGTCCGGGTGGTCGACAGCGGGACCGCCGCGATGGGCCTCGGCTTCCCGGCGCTCGCGGCCGCGGCCGCCGCGCGCCAGGGCCACGATCTGGAGACGGTCACCCGGGCCGCCGTCGACAACGCCGCCGCGGTGACCACCCTCTTCTATGTCGACACGCTCGAGTTCCTGCGTCGCGGCGGCCGCATCGGTGCCGCTGAGGCGCTGCTCGGAACGGCGCTGTCGGTCAAGCCGATCCTGCATGTGGAAAATGGCGCGGTCGTCGTCCGTGACAAGGTCCGGACGGCGGGGCGGGCCCTCACCCGGCTCGTCGACCTCGCCGTCGAGGCGGCCGGTGACGGCGAGGCCGACGTCGCGGTGCATCATCTGGGCACGCCGGACCGGGCGGCGGCGCTGGTCGAGGATCTTCGCGCCCGGCTCGGCGATCGCTTGCGCGATTGCTATCTCACCGAGGTGGGTGCGGTGGTCGCGGCACACACCGGTCCGGGTCTGGCGGGGGTCGTCGTCCATAAACGCGTTGGGGTACGGGATTAGCGTCTGTCCCCGACCGCACCCATCGGTCCCGTGCGCGCAGGGGTACTACGCCTGACCTCGGTAGATTCACGCCAGGTCCCGTCTCCACGGCGGGGGTCGATCCTGGTGAGGGTCGCATCCGGCCCGGCGGTCGCGTTTCGGCCGGGAGGTGGCGGGTGCCTCGCGGTGTGGCCACGGTGCTCTTCGTGGCCGTACCAAATCATGATCTAACGCGGCCAACCGGAGGCCCGCCAGCGGACCGGGGTGTGCGTGGTGGGGGTGAGGTGCGGGGCGAGCGCCGCCCAGGGGATGGTGCGGTCGCCGGCCTGTACCTCGTCGGCCTCCGGGAGAAGCGTCGGGGTGTCCTGCGGCCAGACGGCGCGGGTGCGCCAGCCCTCGGAGGCGTCGCCGAGCAGCTGGAGGCGGGCCGACGGGAGGGACGGGTCCGGGGGCTGCCGGTGGTATTCGTGCATGGCCAGGAGACGTTCGGCGCGGCGGACCGTCTGGTGCAGCGGGTGGCCCGGCGGCGCGGAGTAGGGGACCGTGCAGCCGTCGTCGCCGCTGCGGTAGGCCATCGGGCTCAGCGGGTGCGGCGAGGTGACGAAGATCGTCTCCGCCTCGGCGAACAGCGCCACCAGGATCGGGCTGTCGTCCGCGGTGACCAGGAGCGTTCCGCGTTCCGGGGCGAACGCGACCGGGGTGCCGCCGACCTGGCCGGACAGGCGGGCCAGCCAGCCCTGGAGCAGCAGGTGTGACGTCCAGTACGCGTTGCCGTCGTCGACGAACCGCACGATCACCGGGCCACTGGCCACGCCGTGCAGGACCGCGCCGGTCAGATTGGCACGGGCTCTCGCGAAGATCTCGTCGGCGGGCACTGCCCACGTGGCCGCCTGCGCCGGTGTCACATAGGTCATCGTGTCCGGCTGATCGACCACCGCGAACTCCGACAGGAACGGCAGGACCGGGCGGCTCAACGGTGCTCCCGGAGCGGCACCGCGCAGCACCGGGCGCAGCAGGGGAGCGGCGGCGTCCCAGCCGGGCGCGGCGGCGACGATCAGGTGCCGCAGATCCTTCCGGCGGCCCAGCAGCGGGGCGAGCGGGAGGATCGTGGGCTCGACGTCGCCCGGTGCGGTGAACCGGACCTCGAACGGCCCGGAGAAGTACCGGGCGTCCCGGACACCGGCGCGGCGCAGGCGCCGGAGCACTCGTCCGGCCAGCCGGGCGCGGGCGATCCTACGCAGCAGGCCCACGGTGTCCTCGGGGATTCTCGTCGGGTCATCGAGGCCGGCGCGCCAGGATCGCGCGGGCGTCGAGATCATCGTCGGTGACGACGGCGGCCGTCAATCCGTTCCCATCGGCGATCGTCGACGCCACCGGGGCCTGCGCCTCGGAGATCTCCGAGATCAGGACGCCGCCGGGCGCCAGCCAGTCGCGGGCGCCGGCCGCCACCTCGCGGAACACGGCCAGGCCGTCGTCACCACCGTCCAGGGCCGTGCGGGGCTCGTGGTCGCGGGCCTCGGCGGGAAGGAACGGGAGGTGCGGCGTGGCCACGTACGGAACGTTGGCCAGGAGGAGGTCGATCCGGCCGAGCAGAGATGCCGGGAGGGCCCCGAAGAGGTCGCCGTGATGAACGTTTGCCAGCAGGTTGTCCCTGGCACAGGCGACCGCCGCCGGGTCCACGTCGGCGGCGTGCAGGGTGATGCCGGGCGCCCGGTGGCGGACGGCCAGGCCCAGCGCTCCGGAACCGCAGCACAGGTCCACGACCAGGGCGTCCGGGCGGATCTCGGCGAGGGCCAGGCGGACCAGGAGCTCGCTGCGGACCCGGGGGACGAAGACTCCGGGGCGCAGACGGACCCGGACACCGCAGAAGTCGGCGTATCCGACGACCTGCTCCAGGGGCTCGCCCGCGGCCCGGCGCTCCACCAGCACGGGCAGCGGGGCACCGGCGGCGGCCGCCTCGATCAGCACGTCCGCCTCGTCCTCGGCGAACACGCACCCGGCTGCCCGTAACCGGGATATCGCCTGCTCTCGGGTCACATGCGGTCCTTCGGGGGTTGTCCACAACGCTGGTTCGTCCACAGGGCCGCGAGCGGGGGAGCGATCAGGTTCCTACGGTCGGGCCGTGCGAGAGGCGAAGGATAGCGGTGACGTCGTGGGAGCGCGCCTCCGGGCGGTGCTCGATCGGGGCGCGGGCGGGCGGGTCGATCCCGCGGAGGGGCCGCTGGACTGGGCGGACATCATTCCCGCGTGGTCAGCCGAGGAGGACGATGTCTCCCCTTTAGGGGACGGCGGGCGTTCCGGTCGGGCCGGCGGCGGTTCGCGGGCGTCTTCGGGCTATCCGTGGGACTCCGCCGCGACCCCGGCCGAGGGCGGGCTCAGTGGGGAAGGGGCGTTCGGCGGTGGGCGGCGGCAGTGGCTGCACGCCTTTGACCCGGGACGGCCGGGCGTGCGGGCGATGGCCGCCGTGGCGGTCGTGGTCGTGCTGGTGGCGGGGTTCCTGGCCTGGAGGTCTCGGCCGCGGGTCGACGAGGTCGTGTCCGATGCCGCTGCCACGGCTTCCGGGGTGGCCGGTGCGAGCCGGGCTCCCGCATCCGGTCCCGTCGCCGGTGAGCTCGTGGTCGCGGTCGGCGGCAAGGTGCGGAAGCCGGGGCTGGTGCGGCTGGCGACCGGGTCCCGGGTGGCGGACGCGCTGGAGGCGGCCGGTGGCGCGCAGCCCGGGGTCGACGTGGCACCCCTCAATCTCGCCCGCAAGGTCGTCGACGGCGAGCTCATCATGGTCGGGGTCACCCCGCCACCCGGCGCCACCGCCGGGGTCGCCGCCACCCCCGGTGCCGCCGGCGGGGTGGTCAATCTCAACACGGCGACCCTCTCCCAACTCGACTCGCTGCCAGGGGTGGGGCCGGTGCTCGCGCAGCGGATCCTGGACGCGCGGGACGCACAGGGCGGTTTCCGGGCGATCACCGACCTGCGGAAGGTCGATGGGATCGGTGACTCCCGGTATGAGCAGCTCAAAGACCTGGTGACGGTCTGATGGCCCCGGACGTGCGGGGGCCGGGGAAGGTGCCCGAGTCGCGGAGGGTGCCCGATCTGCGGCTGGCCGGGTTCACGGTGGGCCTCTGGCTGGCCGCGCTGGGGGCTTTGCACCTGTCGGCCGGCTGGGGACTCGTCACCGGCGGCGCGGGCCTGGTGTCCGCCGGATTCCTGGTCGCCGCCGTGCGCCGGGCCTCCGCGGGCACCGGGGCCTGGTGGGCCGGGGCCGCGCGGTGGATCGGGGTGGCCGTGGCGCTCGGAGTGGGGTGCGGAGCCGTCGCGACGGCGGCGCGCGTCTCGGTCCGGGAGGCTCCGGCACTGGCCGGGCTGGTCGGGGCGGGTGCGACCGTCCAGGTGGAGCTGGTCGTCCGGGACGACCCGCGGCCGCTGGCCGGGTCCGCGGGGCCACCCACCTACCTGGTCGCCGTCGATCTGGAGTCGGTGACGGCCGAGGACGCCGCGCCGGTCCGGCTGTCCGCGCGGGCGCTGGTGCTCGGCGCCGACCCGGGCTGGCGGGGACTGCTTCCGGGTCAGCGGGTCGCGGCGACCGGGCGGCTCATGCCACCACGGCCGGGCGACCTGCGGGCCGCCGCGTTGTCGGCGCGGAAGCCACCCCGTCTGCTCGGCCGGCCGTCCTGGGCGCAGCGGGCCGCCGGGGTGCTGCGGACCGGCCTCCAGCGGGCCTGCGAGCCGCTGCCGGACGACTCCGGCGGGCTGCTCCCCGGGCTGGTGGTGGGCGACACGAGCCGCCTGGACCCGGCCCTGGAGGAGGACTTCCGGACCACCGGCCTCACCCACTTGACGGCCGTTTCAGGCACCAACGTGGCAATCGTCCTGGGGGTGGTGCTCTTCGTCGTGCGGCGGCTCCGGGCCGGGCCGGTGCTCTGCGCGGTGCTGTGTGCGATCGCGCTGGCCGGGTTCGTCATCCTGGCCCGGCCGTCGCCGAGCGTGATCCGGGCCGCCGCGATGGGCGCGATCGGGCTGATCGGGCTGGCGAGCGGGCGCAGCCGGGCAGCGGTTCCGGCGTTGGCCGCGGGCGCGGCGGTGCTCCTCGTCGTCGATCCGGAGCTCGCCGCGGACGCCGGGTTCGCGCTCTCGGTGATGGCCACGGCCGGTCTGCTGCTGATCGCTCCGGTCTGGCGCGACGGGCTGCGCCGCCGCGGCTTCCCGGCCGGGGTCGCCGAGGCGCTGGCCGTGCCGGCGGCGGCCCAGGTCGCCTGCGGACCCGTCGTCGCGGCCATCTCCGGCACGGTCAGCCTGATCGCCGTGCCGGCCAACCTGGTCGCGGTCCCGGCGATCGCCCCGGCCACGCTGTTCGGTGTCGGGTCGGCGGTGCTCTCGCCGTTCTGGCCGGCGGGCGCCGAGTTCGCCGCCTGGGCCGGGCACTGGCCCACCGAGTGGCTGGTGCTCGTCGCCCACACCGGGGCGCGGGTGCCGGCCGGAGCGCTGCCGTGGCCGGGCGGCGCCGCAGGCGGGGTGCTGCTCGCGGTGCTGACCGTGGCGTTCCTGGTGGCGGCCCGGCGGGTGGTCGTGCGCCGTCTGGCCACCGTGATCGCCCTCGGCGCGATGCTCGGCGCCCTGCCGGTCCGGTTGCTCGCGTCCGGCTGGCCGCCACCGGGCTGGCTCGTGGTCGCGTGTGCGGTCGGACAGGGCGACGCCGTGGTGCTGGCGGCCGGACCCGGGCGGGCCGTGGTCGTCGACGCCGGGCCCGAGCCGGACGCCGTCGACCGGTGCCTGCGACGACTCGGTGTCGAGGAGGTGGCGATCCTGGTGGTCAGTCACTTCCACGCCGACCACATCGGTGGGGTCGCCGGGGTGTTCCGGGGGCGGGAGGTGGGTGCGGTCATCGGCCCGGACTGGGCGGAGCCGGCCGGCGGGCGGGCCTCGGTGGAGGACGCGGCGGCCGCGGCCGGGATCGCTGTGCAGACGGTGGGGGCCGGGTGGGCGTACCCGGTGGGTGGTCTGGGTCTGGAGGTTCTCGGGCCGATCACACCGATGCGTGGCACCAACTCCGACCCGAACAACAACTCCCTGATCCTGCGGGCCGTCGCCGGTGGCCGGTCGGTGCTGCTGCTCGGCGACGCCGAGACCGAGGAGCAGGAGGACCTCGTGACCGCGCTCGGGGCGCCGGCTCTGCGGGCGGACGTGCTGAAGGTGGCGCATCACGGCAGCGCGTTCCAGTCGGTCGCACTGGTGGACGCGGTGGACCCGGCGGTGGCGCTCGTGTCGGTGGGGCGGGACAACGATTACGGGCATCCGAACGCGATGCTGCTCGGGCGGATCGCCCAGGGTGGGGCGCGGATCCTGCGCACCGACGAGTCGGGGGACGTGGCGGCGATCGTGGTCGATGGCGGCCTCGCGGTGGCGGCACGCGGAGCCGATGATGACACGCCCGGGTGAGGGATCAGCGTCGGCAGATTATATCCCGGATCATCCTCGATTGGACGCTTATAGCACGAATCGGGGAAGGGCCTGTTCGACCTGGGACAAGCGACTTTACGGCGGGCTGAGCATGTTCGGTTGCCGATATGTCTGGTTTCGCGTTCGGTGATCAGCGGTCTGCGCTAACGAGTGAGGCTCGCGGAACTGTCGGTCCTCCGTGCGACGATGTTGCACGTGAATGCCGCGCCACCCCCCTCGTTGCTGCTCGTCCAAGGCGATGAGGAGCTGCTCGCCGCCCGTGCCGTCGCCGAGGCGGTCGAGGCTGCGCGGGCGGCCGACCCGGGCGCCGACGTCCGGGAGTATGAGGGCGGCAACCTGGCGGCCGGCGAGGTCGCCGAGATGCTGAGCCCGTCACTCTTCGGTGGCCGCCGCGTCCTGGTGATCAGAAGCGGTCAGGATGCGCGTAAGGATCTCACCGCCGCGCTGCTCGCCTATGCGAAGAGCCCCGACCCCGAGGTCACCCTGGTCGTCACTCATGTGGGCGGGGCCAAGGGCAAGGCGTTCGCCGACGGGCTGCGTGCCGCCGGCGCCACCGTCGTGCCGGTGATGAAGCTGAAGAAGGACTCCGAGCGGATCGCGTTCGTCCGCAACGAGTTCCGCCGCAACGGCGGCCGGTGCGACGACTCCGCGGCGTCCGCGCTGCTCCAGGCCGTCGGCAACGATCTGCGGGAGATCGCCGCCGCCTGCTCCCAGCTGCTCGCCGACACCGATGGCAAGATCACCGAGGCGGTGGTCGCGCGGTACTACAAGGGCCGTGCCGAGGTCACCGGCTTCGCGGTCGCCGACGCCGCGATGGTCGGCGACCTGCCCGGCGCGCTCGAGGCGCTGCGCTGGGCCCTGCACGTGGGCGTCGACCCGGTGCCGATCGCGGACGCCCTGGCCGACGGGGTGCGGACCGTGGCGCGTGTGGCTTCGGCGGGGCGCGGTAATCCGTACCAGCTGGCCAGCAGCCTCGGCATGCCCGCCTGGAAGATCGAGAAGGCGCAGCAGCGCAGCCGCGGCTGGACCCCGGAGGGCCTGGTCGACGCGATGCGAGCCGCCGCCGACTGCAACGCCGCCGTCAAGGGTGGCGCCGAGGACCGCGGCTACGCGCTGGAGCAGACCGTCTTCGCGATCGCCGCCGCCCGCCGCGACGGAGGCGCCCGATGACCCGCTCCTCCGCGCCTGTCCGGCGCGCCCTGCCGCTCTACGCCCGGATGCTGCGACTGCGCCATCTCGCGCCCAGCGGTCTGCTCTGCTTCGTGTTTCTCGAGGGTGCCGTGGTTCTCGGTGTCCTGCTCGCCCTGGCCGAACTGGTCAGCTGGTGGGGGGTGGTCGTCCTGCCGGTCACAGTGGCGCTCATGGTCAAGTTCAACGACCTGGTCGCGGGGGCGATCGTGCCGCGTCCGGTCGCCGGGGAGGGCGCGTCGTCCCGGTCCTCCGTGCTGCGGCCGGCCGCCATGGTCACGCCGGTCGAGGATCCGCCGGTTGAGCGGACCGCTGTGCTTCGGGCGCCGGAGCGGGGTAACGGGTTCGGGCCGGCGTTCTCCCGGCCGCCTGGTGGGGAGTCCCGATCTCGCTCCGGGGAGCAGGGCGTTTACGTCTCCGCCTCTGGAGAGCGTTCCGCCTCGGGCCCCGGCCGTGTCTCCGGGTCTGGCCATGTCTCCGGGTCTGGCCATGTCTCCGGGTCTGGCCATGTCTCCGGCTCCGGTTTTGTCGGTGCGCGGGGTGGAGGCTTCGGGTCGCCTTCCGCGGAGCGGTCCTACCGGTCCGGCTCCGATGGATATCAGACCGGTGACGGGTTCACACCTGCTGCCGCGCCGGTGACCGGTGGGTTCAGGCCGGCCGGCATGCCGCTCACGGGAGGCTACGCGCCGATCGTCTCGACCGATCCGGCCGACCTCGGCTACGAGCCGGGCGCCTCACTCGACGGGATGTCGGGGGTGCCGGCCGTCGGCTATCCCGGTTCGTATTCGCGTGGTCTGTCCGCCTCGTCCGGGCGCTCCGGAGACGAGGGCCAGCAGCACCAGGTGCGCGCGGCCGTGGAGCCGGCGGAGGAGTCGCGGGGAAACAACGCGCCCGTCCGCCGCGCATGGGCCGACGAGTTGGACGTGCGGCAGCAGATGGCACGTCGGGCGGCTTCCCGCCGCTACGAGTAGTCGGATCGTTTCCGGGGTCGGGCATGACATGGCTCGGTATCTCTGTGCGAGCCGGTGCCCGGCGCTGAGGGTGTCCCGGCGTGTCGCTCTCCCCGGACAAAGCCGGCATCCCGCATGGGCCGGCATCCCGCATGGGCCGGCATCCGCATCGGCCCGCATCCCGTATGGGCCGGCATCCACATCGGCCCGCATTCCGCATGGGCCCGCATCTCGCATGGGCCGGCGTCCCACGTAACTCGGCATCGCGCGATGCGACATCCGAATACCAACATGCCTATATGCTATGAAGCCGCCTATTTCTATGAAACAGGACATAGGGAATATTTCCGGCAGTGCGGTAGTCCAGCGGTTTGGTGACGCCCGGCAGCAGGTGAAAGATCGCTGTTTGTCGAGCCCTCAGGACTGAGTCGAGCCCTCAGGACTGAACTGAACGCGACCATGCGCCGTGCGGACCGAGTCGACGACCGCAACGAAACCGGGCACCGTCGCGAACCCTGAGGTTCGACGGTGCCCGGGTATGTCCAAACCGGCCCACCTCAAAGGCGGGCACGGGTCATCAGCCGCATCAGTGCGGCCGTGACCTGATCCAGAACGAGGGGATCAGGCGGACAGCGCGGCGATCTTCTTGGCGATGGCCGACTTGCGGTTGGCCGCCTGGTTCTTGTGAATGACGCCCTTGCTGACGGCCTTGTCCAGCTGGCGCGAAGCGTCACGCAGCAGAGCGGTGGCCGACTCGACGTTGCCCGAGTCGCTCGCCTCGTGCAGCTTGCGGATCACGGTCTTCAGCGAAGACTTGACCGACTTGTTGCGCAGACGGGCCTTCTCGTTCTGCCGGTTGCGCTTGATCTGGGACTTGATGTTCGCCACGCGACAGCCTTGTCCTGACTAGTTCGGGAAAATGGTCTCAAACGAGTGGTCACCGCGCGGCCGTCTCGATCCGGCGAAGCCGGTGCAGGAAACAACTGCGTGTCACCACACGCGAAGAAACAGATTACCAGCACGGCAAACGGCCCGCCAAAACGGCTCCGGTTTCAGCGGCGGAACCAGCGGCGTCTGCCGGAGGTCTCGCCCCAGCCACGGCGCTCGGCGAGCCAGGCGAGGGCCTGCTCCCCACTGAACCGCTGATGCTGCCGACTGTGAGGCGACGCACTGCTCGGCCCGTCCCCGGCTCGGACCAGCCAATATCCGGCGAGTGCCGCCAGCGCCCCGTCGACCCCCTCGTCGGGTGCGCCCCAGGCGTTCAGCACGGCGTCGGTGTCCAGGCCACTGGCGTACGCACTGACCAGCAGCGTGACCGTGTCGAACCAGGGCGCCCCGAGACACGGCCACGTCCAGTCACACAGCCAGGCCCGGCCGCCGGTGTCGATCAGCACGTTGTCGACCCGCAGATCGCCGTGGCACATTCCGTCCCCGGCCGCCAGCGCGGGCAGCGCACGTTCGAGTTTCGCCAGGTCGGAGAGCCGTTGCGGAGCGATCGTCGACAGTGCCGGCTCGGGCATCGGCGCACGGCGCGCGGCGATCAGTGACCACCATGACATCTCGTCGCGGAGGATCTCCGGAAGCGCCGGCATGCCGATCTCCAGGAGCCGCGGCGACGGGTAGGCGAGCGCGGTCGCCGCCGCCGACCAGGTCCGCAGTGCCGTGTCCAGGTTCTCCTGTGACCAGGGCAACTCCGGGATCCGGCCGTCGATCGCTTCCAGGCACAGCACGAACCAATCAGAATCGGTCATAGTCCAGAGCGGTCGGGCAGCTGTCACCTCCGGTGGGAGGGCCGAGGTGAAGGCGGCCTCCCGGGCGTACCAGTCCGACACCGGGTCACTCAGGGGCGCAGTCTTCAGGAAGACACTGGTCCCGGCCTCGGTCTCGATCACCGCGGCGAACGCCCGGGTGAACCCACCACCGGCGCTGCGCGCGGCGGACACCGGCGATCCGAGACGCAGGCTGATCGCTTTCCGCAGGCTGTCCGGCAGGTCAGACCAATCCGGTCGTACGGCCGTCGCGCCGTACGGAACATCAGGCAGAGTGATCGGCCGCATGACTCCATCCTGCCGCTCGCGAAAATGTCGTACCGCACTGGCAGGATCGCGGCATGCGAACCGACGATTTCTGGGCGGTCATCGACCGCGCCACCGCTGACCGGCCGGCCTCGCCCGCCGAGGTGGCCGAGCGTGCCGTCGCCGACCTGGCCACGCGCGATCCGGAGGAGATCGTCGCGTGGGGCCGTCACCTGGACAAGGTGATGGTCGCCTCGGGGACGGAGGATCTCTGGGCCGCGGCCTATCTGATCAACAGCGGCGCCGACGAGGCGGGCTTCGACGCCTTCCGCGGCTGGCTGATCGCCCATGGCCGCAAAGCCGTGGCCGCCGCCGTTCAGAAGCCGGATGTGCTGGCCAATGTCGTGGTGATCAAGGAGGCAGCCGACACCGGAGCGGTGTTCGAGGCCGAGGAGGTGCTCGGCATCGCCGCCCGCGCCTACGAGGAGGCCACAGGCAAGCCGCTGCCCTCCGAGGACCGACCACGCACCCGCCCCGAGGTCGCCGACCTGTGGGACTTCGACAACGAGGACGAGATGCGCCGCCGCCTGCCCCGGCTGGCCGCGCTCTTCCTGGAGCCACCGGACTGATCGCCTTCCGGGCGCGGCCGGACTGATCGCCTTCCGGCCGTGGCCAGGTTGATCGCCTTCTGGCCGTGGCCGGGTTGATGGCCTTCTGGCCGTGGCCGGACCGGTCAGAGCCCTCGGTTCCGTCACCCGTCATCCATGTTGCTCCAGCCATGCCAGGCGCCACCGAGTTGGGTGAAGATCGGGCGCCCGCGAAGTCGGTCGCCGAGCGGCCGTGGTCGCGAGGTCGCGAGGTTCCGGCTGCGGGGCCTGTGGCCGAGGAACCGATGGTTGCGCGGGGCCATTTGCCGCGAACATGGTGGTCGTGTTGGTCGGCGCCGTGAGATGAGTGGCTGGGCGCGGTTCGTCGCGGCTGGAGATCCTCCTTGGGCCGGCTTGGACGGGCGGTGGGCGGCCGGCTTGGACGGGCGGTGGGCGGGTGTCGTTCGTTTGGCGGGAAACGGGTCGAGGACGAGTGCCGGTGATGGTCAGACTCGGGGCATGAGTGATGAGTCGGGGACGGTCGTCGCGGTCAGCCGGAATGATGCCTACACGTTCACCAAGCCCAATCGCGACTCGATCGTGCTGGTGGCGGGGCTTGGTGTGGAGGGTGATGTGCATGCCGGGGTGCATGTGCGGCATCGCAGCCGGGTAGCGGCGGATCCCACCCAGCCGAATCTTCGGCAGGTGCATCTCATTCAGGCCGAGTTGTTCGGCGAGGTCGCGGCGAAGGGGTACGACGTGCCCGCGGGTGGGCTCGGGGAGAACGTGACAACCCTCGGTCTGGATCTTCTCAGGCTGCCGCCGGGCACGATCCTGCGCTTCGGCGTGGCTGGTGGTGAGGCCGTGGCCGGCGGTGACCGCGTGGCCGGTGGTGACCGCGTGGCCGGTGGTGACCGCGTGGCCGGTGGTGAGGGCGCGGCTGGCGGTGAGGGCGCGGCTGGCGGTGAGGGCGCGGCTGGCGGTGAGGGCGCGGCTGGCGGTGACGGCGCGGCTGGCGGTGGCGGCGTGACCGGCGGTGACGGCGTGGCTGGCGGTGACGGCGTGGCTGGTGGTGACGGCGTGGCCGGTGGTGCTCCGGCTGGGGTCGGGGCTCTCCGAGGGGTGGGGGCTCTCGACGGGGTGCTTGCGGCGGCTCGCGGGGCTCGGCTGGATGCGGCCACGGCCAGGGCCGCGGCTGCTGTGGCTGCTGCCGCCGGGCGGGATGTCGGGGAGGATCCTCGGCCGGCGATCGTGCTGGCGGGGCTGCGTAATCCGTGTGTGCAGATCAACCGGTTCCGGGAGGGGCTGCTCAAGGAGGTTCTCGGGCAGGACGGTTCCGGGAACGTGATCCGCAAGGCCGGTGTGATGGCGGTCGTGCTGCGTGGTGGGGTGATTCGCCCGGGGGATCCGGTTGTGGTGGAGCTGCCGCCGGGTTCGCGGGTCCCGCTGGAACGGGTGTGATCGGACCTGCCCTTCCGGGCGTGGGACGATAGGGGTCGCCGGCGGTTGAGCCGGCGTCCGCAGCCAAGCCCGAGAAGAACGGAAGACCGTGCCTGGACCGCTCGACCCCGGCGTGAACGTGATCGGATCGACCGATCCCAGCCGCATCCGCAACTTCTGCATCATCGCCCACATCGACCACGGCAAGTCGACGCTGGCCGACCGGATGCTGCAGATCACCGGGGTGGTCGACCCGCGCCAGATGCGCGCGCAGTACCTCGACCGGATGGACATCGAACGCGAGCGCGGCATCACCATCAAGTCGCAGGCCGTGCGCATGCCGTGGACGGTGCGGGAGGGTGACAAACAGGGCGAGTCCGTCGTCCTCAACATGATCGACACTCCGGGGCACGTCGACTTCACCTACGAGGTGTCGCGGAGCCTGGCCGCCTGTGAGGGTGCGGTCCTGCTCGTCGACGCCGCGCAGGGCATCGAGGCGCAGACCCTCGCCAACCTGTACCTGGCGATGGAGAACGACCTCCACATCATCCCGGTGCTCAACAAGATCGACTTGCCGGCCGCGCAGCCGGAGAAGTATGCCGAGGAGCTCGCGAAACTGATCGGCTGCGAGCCGTCGGACGTGCTGCGGGTGTCCGGCAAGACCGGCGTCGGTGTGGATCACCTGCTGGATGAGATCGTCCGGCAGTTCGTGGCCCCGGTCGGTGACGCGGTGGCTCCGGCCCGCGCGATGATCTTCGACTCGGTCTATGACGTCTATCGCGGCGTGGTCACCTACGTCCGTGTGATCGACGGTCGCATCGAGGCTCGCGACAAGATCAAGATGATGTCCACCGGCGCGGTGCACGAGCTGCTGGAGATCGGTGTCGTCTCGCCCGAGATGGAGAAGGCCACGGCGCTCGGTGTCGGCGAGGTCGGTTACCTGATCACCGGGGTGAAGGACGTCCGTCAGTCGAAGGTCGGCGACACCGTCACCGGCAACAACCGGCCGGCCAAGGAGGCGCTCGGCGGCTACAAGGACCCGAAGCCGATGGTCTACTCGGGTCTCTACCCGATCGACGGCTCGGACTATCCGGCGCTGCGTGACGCCCTCGACAAGCTGAAGCTGAACGACGCGGCGCTCACCTACGAGCCGGAGACGTCGGCGGCGCTCGGTTTCGGGTTCCGCGTCGGCTACCTGGGCCTGCTGCACCTGGAGATCATCGGCGAGCGGCTGGAGCGCGAGTTCAACCTCGACCTGATCTCCACCGCCCCCAACGTGGTCTATCAGGTCTTCACCGAGGACGGGAAGGACTCGGTGGTCACCAACCCGAGCGAGTTCCCGTCCGGCAAGATCGCCGAGATCCACGAGCCGGTGGTACGGGCGACGGTCCTCGTCCCCAACGAGTACGTCGGCGCCGTCATGGAGCTGTGCCAGAGCCGCCGGGGCAGCCTGCTCGGCATGGAGTACCTGTCGTCCGAACGGGTGGAGCTGCGCTACACACTGCCGCTCGCGGAGATCATCTTCGACTTCTTCGACCAGCTCAAGAGCAAGACCAAGGGGTACGCGTCACTCGACTACGAGCCCTCCGGCGAGCAGGTGGCCGACCTGGTCAAGGTGGACATCCTGCTGCACGGCGAGCCGGTCGACGCCTTCAGTGCGATCGTGCACAAGGACAAGGCGTACACCTATGGCACGACGATCGCCGCCAAGCTGCAGAAACTCATCCCGCGTCAGCAGTTCGAGGTGCCGATCCAGGCGGCCATCGGCAGCCGGATCATCGCTCGCGAGACGATTCGCGCCATCCGCAAGGACGTGCTCGCGAAGTGCTACGGCGGTGACATCAGCCGGAAGCGGAAGCTGCTGGAGAAGCAGAAGGAAGGCAAGAAGCGGATGAAGATGGTGGGTCGCGTGGAGGTGCCGCAGGAGGCCTTCATCGCCGCGCTCTCCACCTCGGACACCGCTGACACCAAGGGGACAGCCAAAAAATAGGGCGGTTTGATTCCTCGGGGGGTCGGGAACACAGGGGCTCGACGGACGCAACCAACAAGCTCCACCCCCGAGGAGGACCCTGATGGAACTCACGCTTACCGGCATCATCGTCGCCCTGATCGTCGGTCTGATCATCGGTGCGCTCGGCCGGCTCGTGGTGCCGGGCAAGCAGAACATCCCGATCTGGCTGACCATGGTCGTCGGTGTTGTCGCCGCTCTGCTGGGCACCGTGCTGGCTCGTGCGCTCGGCGTTGCGGACACCCGCGGTTTCGACTGGATCGAGTTCTTCTTCCAGGTCGTCCTGGCCGCCATCGGTGTCGCCCTGGTCGCCGGCACCAGTGGCCGTCGCCGCCTGACCCGCTGACGCGCGGTCTGACCCATACGCGAGAAGCCGACCCCAACGGCGGGGCCGGCTTCTCGCGTTTCCGGCCGCAGTGAACGCGACGGAAGCGACTAGCGGGACCGAAGCAGTGAGCGGGACCGAAGCAAAGGGTGGGACCGAAGCAACTTAGCGGGACCGAAGCAGTGAGCGGGACCGAAGCAAAGAGCGGGACCGAAGCAACGAGCGGGACGGAAGCGACCGGCGGGACCGAAGCGACCCTTCGGGACTGGCGAGGGAAAGAGCCGGCCGGGGTGCGTCGCGATCAGTAGCGGAACTTGTCGCGGGCGCTGCGCCGGTTGACCCACGCCGGCAGTTCACCCTGATGCTCGTGGTGCGGCGCCGGGTCGGTGACGTCGTTGCTGGTGCCGACCGGCCGCAATGTCACCACCAGGCCCTGGACGAGGCGGTCGTGGCGCAGATCCCGGTACGCCATGGCGACGAGGACCTGGGTGCCGTCCGTCCGGTGCAGGGCGCAGTACACCGTTCCGTCGCCCTCGGCGTGCAGCGCGTCCCGTACCGCTGCCCGGTCGTCGGCATGAACCAGATCGTCGAAGACGGTGAGTGGCGGCAGGTCGCCGCCACCGGTCAGACGTCGCAGACCCGGACTCGCGTAGCGGATCCGGTGGTCGGAGTCGACGACCGCCATGATCTCCGCTGTGTTGCCGGTGACGGCCCGAAGGTAGAGATCGCTGTCGCGGCGGCCGACTGCTTCGACGAGGGTGATCCGGTCGAGCGCCAGCGCGGTCTCGCCGGCCAGCACCTCGAGCGCGTCGCGCCCCGCCACCAGGGCGTCCCGCCGGGCGGTGATGATCAGGGCGCCGCCGCTGGGCCGGGCCACGGCCAGCGGTTCCAGCCGGAGCGGGCAGACCAGCGTGCGGTCGTTGATCCACCAGCTGTGCGTCCCGGCCTCGGCGGACGCGGGGCGGGAGATCCGGCTGGGTGTCCCGGCTTCAGCAGGGGTGGGACGGGGGATCCGGCTGGGTGTTCCGGCCTCAGCGGGCGTTGGGCGGGGGATCCGGCCGGGCGTCGCGGTGTCGGGGGGTGCCAGGGGCAGGCCCAGCCGGGCGAGTCGGCCGTCGTCGGTGGCGAGGATCACACGATGGACCGCTCCAGCCGGCAGCAGGCGGGCGACAGCGGCCTCGACCGCCTCCTCGACGGCGGGTACGTCGGCCGCGGCGACCAGCGCGGTGTTCGCGGCCCGCAGGCCGCGCTCCCGGGTCAGGGCGAGGCTGTGCTGGTGTACGGCATCCCCGAGCCGCGTGATCGTGAGCATGAGCGTGATCGCCCCGGTCACCGCGATCACCACCCCGTTGCGGACCGGCCCGGAGAGGGCCTCGACGATCAGCACGCACGGCGGGGTGGCCGCGGAGAGCGCGAGCAGGATGGTGTCGCGGAACCGCCACGGCGACATCCGGGCCGTGCGCGGCTCGGTGAGCCGGACCATCGACGGGTGCAGCGCGGACAGCCCCCACGCCAGGTAGAGCAGCACGTAGGCGGACTCGGCGGCCCGGCTCCCGCCGGTGAGCGGGTAGAGGACGTCCCCCGCCAGCATCCCGGCCGAACCGCCGACCAGCAGGATGGCGGCGACGTTGCGGCGGTCGGCGGCCACCAGGCGCACGGCGACGCCGACCAGCAGCAGATCGCCGATCACGTCGGCCGGAGACACGGTCCGGAACCGGCTGTCGACGCTGATCACGAACACCCAGACCACGAGCATCGCGGAGCACGCGAACGCAACCAGATCGATGAGCCGGGCCCGGTCGACGAGCAGCGAGCCGCCCCGGGTGAACTGGAGCAGGCTCAGCGCCACGAGAGCGAACATCACGAGGTAGGCGGTGTCGGCCAGTGCCATCCGGTGGTAGGCGAACCAGACGTCCCCGGCCGCCAGAGTCGCGACCGCCCCGGCCAGGAGCAGCCACGGGGCGCGACGGGTCGGACGGTGCCGGTGCACCCCCCACAGGATGGCGCCGGCGCTGCCCGCTCCCAGCAGGATCCACTCGATCGCCCTCAGCACGACCTACTTAGTACCAGGGAGGTTGCTGACTGTCCATGTGGATGTATACGCAGCGCAACCGCTATCGGGAAAGCGAGACATTACGGGTAGTCACCGATACTTCCGGCTGTTTCTCAATGAAAGACCTCCGCTACGACCTGGGCCTGAGCGTTCCCGTCGCCGTTGGTTACCGGCTGCCACTTTCCCTCCGGGGCGTGCCACTCCAGGTCGCCGAAACGTACCCGTTCGAGGCCGGTGGCTGAGGCGTGCGAGACCAGCCAGTGCGCGAACCGCCAGCCGACACTCGCATCGGCCACCTCGACGGTGAGGCCGGCGACCTCGGCGCTGCGGGCCTGACCGGTCAGTTTCTTGCCCCAGTCGAGCTGGAGGCTGCTCAGCAGCGCGGCCGCCGCCTCCGCGCCGCGCACCGCCGGGATGTCCGGCACGACGCACTCGACGGCACCGGTGGCCCGGCCGGTCAGTGCGGCGGCCAGCACCTTCGACTCGTCGGCCCACTTCTCGTAGGCCTCCGGGTACGCCGACCGCTGCACCTTCTGGGCGGCATCGGTGACCCGCATCTTCTCCCAGCCCTTGACCTTCTTGAGGGCCGCGTAGAACTTGCCGGCCGAATAGCGCGGGTCCTTGATCTCCTCGACCGTGCCCCACCCCTGGCTGGGCCGCTGCTGGAACAGGCCGACCGAGTCGCGGTCGCCACTGTCCAGATTCTCCAGTTTCGACTCCTGGAAGGCGGTGGCGAGCGCGACGACGATCGCCTGCTCGGGCATGTTGCGCCGGACACCGACGGCGGCGATGGTCGCCGCGTTGGCCATCTGCGCGGTGTCGAGGGTGACCTGGCCGTCGGCGCGGACCGTGCACTCGGGACCGAGAACGGGCAGCTTGATCGTGCCGGCGAGGTTGTTGATCAGGACGACCACACCGGCCACGACGGCGAGGCTCAGCACGGCGACAACGCCCACGATCGGCTTCGCGCGCACCTGCACCTCCTCTGACGCCGGACGCCAAGCCTAGACAACGACCGCTCGGGACCCGGCGTCACTGTGCTCCGGGGCACCCGACCGGGGCGATCAGCGGATCCAGCTCGGGTCGCGTTTCTCGCGGACGGCGGCCACACCCTCCCGCCCCTCGGCCGACTTGAAGTAACCGGCCGAACGGTGCGCGAGATCGGCCAGGTCGGCCCGGATCGAGTCGGCGCGCGTACGCCGCAGAAGTTGTTTGGTGCCGGCGAGCGCGAGCGGACCGCCCCGGATGAGGGAGGAGCAGTAACGCCGCACCGCGTCGTCCAGATCGTCCTCGGCGACGGCCGCGGTGACCAGGCCGATCTCGGCCGCCCGCGTGCCGTCGAAGACGTCACCGGTCAGATAGAGATCGGCGGCGGCCCGGGGCGACAGGCGCGGCAGCACCGTCGAGCTGATCACCGCGGGGATCACGCCGAGCCGGACCTCGGTGAAGGCGAAGGTGGCCGAGCGGGTGCAGACCGCGATGTCGGCCGCGCCGATCAGGCCGAGGCCACCGGCCCGGGCCGGCCCGGCGATCCGTGCGATCACCGGCTTCCCGAACTCCCAGAGCACGGCCAGCACGTCGGCGAGCATCTCGGCGGGCAGCCGGTCACCGGGACCGGCCGCTGCCGTCTCCTTCAGGTCGACGCCGGAGGAGAAGACCGGGCCCTCGTGGGTGAGAACCACCACACGGCTTTCCGGGTCGGCGGCCGACGCGGCGAGCGCGTCCAGCAGCTGCCCGAGCAGCGCGGTGGAGAGCGCGTTGCGGCTGGCGGGGTTGTCGATTGTCATCGTGGTCACGCCGGCGGCGGTGACGGTACGGACCAGATCCATCCCGGAACTGTAAGACGTGCACACTTGACGGATGGCCGGCGCACTCCCCGATGGTGAACCCGTACCCTCCGACGGGTCCCTCCCCGACGAAGCCACCCGTGAGGTGGGGAAGAACGGTTTCGCCGTCTACGTGCACGTCCCGTTCTGCGCCAGCCGCTGCGGGTACTGCGACTTCAACACCTACACGGCCAGTGAGCTGGGCGGTGGCGCGAGCCGCGAGGAGTATGCGGAGACCGTCCTGGCCGAGCTCGCCCTCGCGGCCCGGGTGATCGAGCCCGGCCCGGTCGGCACCGTCTTCGTCGGCGGCGGCACGCCCACCCTGCTCAGCACCGACGACCTGGGCCGGATCCTGGAGGGCATCGACCGCACGTGGGGGCTGGCCCCGGGCGCCGAGGTGACCACCGAGGCCAACCCGGAGTCGGTGGACCCGGCCTACCTGCGGCGGCTCCGGGGCGCCGGTTTCACCCGGATCTCGCTCGGCATGCAGTCGGCGGCCGCCGGGGTGCTGCGGGTGCTCGACCGCAAGCACACCGCCGGCCGTGCCCCGCAGGCTGCGATCGAGGCCCGCGAGGCCGGCTTCGAGCACGTCAACCTGGATCTGATCTACGGGACGCCGGGGGAGAGCGCCGACGACTTCGACAGGTCGCTGCGGGCGGTCGTCGAGGCCGGCGTCGACCACGTGAGCGCGTACGCGCTGATCGTCGAGGACGGGACCCGGATGGCCGGGCGGATGCGGCGGGGCGAGTTGCCGTACCCGTCCGACGATGTGGCGGCCGACCGCTACCTGGCGGCCGAGGCGGCGCTGAGCGAGGCCGGCTTCGGGTGGTACGAGGTGTCCAACTGGGCCAGGCCGGGCGGCGAGTGCCGGCACAACCTGCTGTATTGGACCGGCGCCGACTGGTGGGGCCTCGGGCCGGGCGCGCACAGCCACGTCGGCGGGGTGCGCTGGTGGAACGTCAAACACCCGTCGGCGTACGCGAAACGCCTCACCGCCGGGGAATCACCCGGACACGCCCGGGAGTTGCTGACCGGCGCGGATCGGCACATGGAGGACGTCATGCTCCGGGTCCGGCTGCGGGACGGCCTGCCGCTGGACGGCCTCGACGCCACGGGGACCGCGCGGGCGCTGGCCGGCGGGCTGCTCGAGCCCGGCGCCTACGAGCAGGGGCGGCTCGTGCTCACCCTGCGGGGCCGGCTGCTGGCCGACGCGGTCGTCCGTGACGTGCTGTGAGGGCCCCTACCTGAGGAAACGGGCGCTCATCGGGTAGTTGAAGGGCTCGCCGTTGGCTGCCTTGACACCGGCGATGACACCGACGACCGTGGCGATCAGTGTGGCCGCGCCGAGGATCAGCACGCCGATGCCGATGCAGGTCAGCACACTGCCGACCAGGGCGATGATGCCCCAGAGCAGGTGGAAGTTGAGGCCCTTGACGGCCTCGGAGCGGACCACCGGGGACTGGTTGCCGCGGACCACGAGCGCGACCAGCGGCGCGACCCAGCCGAGCATGCCGGCACCGAAGAGGGCGCCGGCCGCGCCCCCGAAGTGCGTCACCAGGATCCACATCCGGTCCTGTAGCGGGTCCTGCTGGTAGCCGTAGCCGTAGGGCTGGTCGGGCGGAGGGGGCGGAGGATACCCGCCGGAGTAGGGGGGCTCTGTCATGTCTGACACGCTAGGACCCCGGGAACAACCGGTTGAAGGCGGTCCGCCGTACTTTCGATCATCGCGTTGTGACCGCCCGCGACGTAGACTGGCACTCTATTAGCGGGAGTGCCAAACGGGGGAGGGGTCATATGAGTCTGGATGACCGCAAGCTCGAGGTGCTCCGGGCGATCGTCGAGGACTACGTCGAGACACAGGAGCCGGTGGGCAGCAAGGCTCTGGTCGACCGGCACAAGCTCGGTGTCTCCCCGGCCACCGTCCGCAACGACATGGCCGTGCTGGAGGAGGAGGGCTACATCCGGCAGCCGCACACCAGTGCCGGCCGGGTGCCCACCGACGCCGGTTACCGGCTCTTCGTCGACCGGCTCACCAAGATAAAGCCGTTGAGCCCGGCCGAGCGCCGCGCCATCGAGCGTTTCATGGTGGGTGCCGTCGACCTCGACGACGTGGTGCACCGCACCGTCCGGCTCCTCGCGCAGCTCACCCGCCAGGTCGCCGTCGTGCAATATCCGAGCCTGTCCCGCTCCGCCGTGCGCCATCTGGAGCTGGTGCCGATCTCCACCACCCGCCTGATGCTGGTGATGATCACCGACACCGGCCGGGTCGAGCAGCGCCTCGTGGAGATGCCCGGCCCGCTGGCCGACGGCGAGGTGTGGGAGCTGCGGCTGCGGGTCAACGAGAAGCTGGCCGGTCAGCGGCTCGCAGACACCCCGCCCCTCGTGCAGAAACTCGTGGAGGAGTGCGCTGTCGAGCGGCGCGCCGCGATGACATGCTTGGCGTCGGTTCTTCTGGAGACTCTGGTCGAGCGGAGTGAGGAGCGCCTCGCGCTGGCCGGTACGGCCAACTTGACACGCGGGGGTGTGCTGGACTTCCAGGGCACACTGCGGCCCGTCCTCGAAGCACTCGAGGAGGAGGTCATCCTTCTGAAGCTCATAGGCGATCTGGAGCCCCGGACCACCCGGGTCCTGATCGGCGACGAGAACCAGATCGACAACCTGCGGTCGGCGTCCGTGGTGAGCAGCGGTTACGGACCGGGTACCACGATCGTTGGGGGGCTCGGCGTGCTGGGCCCCACCCGGATGGACTACCCCGGCACTATCGCTACCGTTCGTGCAGTGGCACGCTACGTTGGCGACCTGTTGGCACAGAATTGACGGATTCGCGCAGACATTGAGGACTCCAAACCCCGTGGCCAAGGACTATTACGGAATTCTCGGTGTGAGCCGGGAGGCAACCGACGACGAGATCAAGCGCGCCTACCGCAAACTCGCTCGGCAGTACCACCCGGACGTCAACCCGGATCCCGAGGCGCACGACAAGTTCAAAGAGATCAACGCGGCGTACGAGGTGCTCTCCGACGAGCAGAAGCGCCAGGTCGTCGACCTCGGTGGCGACCCGCTCGCGCCGGGCGGGGGCATGCCCGGTGGAGCCGGTGGCGCCGGCCCGTTCGTCGGCTTCCAGGACATCATGGACGCGTTCTTCGGCACGGCCGCGGGCGGTGGCTCCCGTGGCCCGCGCCCGCGCACGCGTCCCGGCGCCGACGCGATCCTCCGGCTGGAGCTCGACCTCGTCGAGACCGCCTTCGGCGTGGAGGCACCGATCACCGTCGACACCGCGGTGCTCTGCACCCAGTGCTCGGGCGCCGGCACCGCGCCCGGCACCCACCTGTCGACGTGCGAGGTCTGCTCCGGCCGCGGTGAGGTCCAGTCGGTGCAGCGCACCTTCCTCGGCCAGGTCGTCTCGTCCCGCCCCTGCCAGAACTGCCAGGGTCACGGCACGGTCATTCCCAGCCCCTGTCCGACCTGCGCCGGTGACGGCCGGATAAGGACACGCCGCTCGCTCACCGTCAAGATCCCGGCGGGTGTCGAGGACGGCATGCGGATCCGCCTGGCCCAGCAGGGCGAGGTCGGCCCCGGCGGCGGCACCGCCGGCGACCTCTACGTGGAGATCCACGAGCGGCCGCACGACGTCTACTCCCGCAAGGGCGACGACCTGCACTGCCGCGTCACCCTGCCGATGACGGCGGCCGCCCTCGGCACCAGGATGACCATCAAGACCCTCGACGGCGAGGAGAACATCGAGGTCAAGCCGGGCACCCAGCCGGCCAGCACACTGCGCATCCGCGGCAAGGGCGTTCCGCACCTGCGGGGCCAGGGCCGCGGCGAGCTCTTCGTGCACCTCGACGTCAAGACGCCGACCAAGCTCACCGCCGACCAGGAGCGGATGCTCCGCGAGTTCGCCAAGACCCGCGGGGAGGACGTCGCCGAGCTGAGCAAGCAGGGCGGCTTCTTCAGCCGGATGCGGGACGCTTTCAACGGCCACTGACCCTTTTCTGGTACGCCCAGTTGCTCGGCTCCGGGTCGGTCAGTGTCTCGCTGACGGCCCAGAGCCGAGCCGCCGGACCGTTCGAACACGACCACGCTGATCAACGGCTCCTCGCCCGGCGGCTGATCGACCGGTGCAGTGGCGTCGAGGCGGGATTCAGCGACGGGCGTACTGACCCGCCGCTCCCGGTCGTACCTCCGCGGCATCCTGCCGCGCCCCGGCTCAGACCTGGCTTGCGCCGCCGTCGACGTAGATCTCGGCGCCGGTCATGAAGCTGCTCCGTGCCGAGGCCAGGAAGACCACCGCGTCGGCGATCTCGTCCGGGCGGCCCAGCCGGTTCATCGGCACGCCGGCCGCGAGGCCCTTGAGCAGCTGCTCGGCGGCGGCCGGGTCGGGAGCGAGGCCGCTCAGCCCGGGCGTGTCGACCGGGCCGGGCGCGATGCTGTTCACTCGGATGTCCCGGCCGGTCAGCTCGGCGGCCCAGCTGCGGGTGAACGACCGCAGCGCCGCCTTGCTCGCGGCGTAGACGCTGAACGCGGCGGCTCCCTTGACGTCGATGTTCGAGCTCGTGATGATCACCGAGGCTCCCCGGTTGAGGACCGGCAACGCCTTCTGCACCGTGAAGAGGGTGCCCCCGACATTGGTGTTGAACGTGTCGGCGTAGTGCTGCCAAGTGATCCCCCCGAGCGCACCGAACTCGCCGCCGCCCGCGTTGGCGAACAGCACGTCGAGCCCTCGCCCACGCTCCTCGATCGCGGCGACGACACGGTCCAGATCGGTCAGGTCGGCGACGTCGGCACGGACCCTGGTGGCGGCGGCCCCGATCGAGGCGACCGCCGCGTCCAGCACGTCGGTCCGGCGGCCGGTGAGAATCACGTGCGCGCCCTCCGCAGCCAGGGCCCGGGCGGTGGCGAGGCCGATACCCGAGGTGGCGCCGGTGACGAGCGCGGTCTTTCCGTCTAGCTGTCCCATGATCTTTCTCCTTTGATGACGGGGTGTTTCAGTGGGTGAGGGCGGCCAGTTCCCGCCACGCCTGGCGGGGAAGGCCGGGGGAGTCCGGGTCGGTCAGCACATGCACGGCGACGTGGTCGGCGCCGGCGGCCAGGTGCTCGTCGATCCGGCGGGCCACGTCGGCGGCGGTGCCGTAGGCGATCAGGGCGTCGATCAGCCGGTCACTGCCACCGGGGACGAGGTCGTCGTCGCCGAAGCCGAGTCGTTTCAGGTTGGCCCGGTAGGTGGGGAAGCCGAGGAACATGCCGATGCCCGCGCGGGCCGCCGCCCGGGCGCGAACCGGGTCGGTCTCCAGCACCACCGCCTGGTGCGGTGCGATGAACGCCCGGCCGCCGACGCGGGACCGTTCGGCCGCGACGTAGTCCGGAGTGACCAGGAACGGATGCCAGCCCGCGGTCCGGGCCACCGCGAGCCCGACCATCAGTGGTCCTAGCGCGCCCAGGAGCAGCCGGTCGGCAGGGATCTGTGGGCCGAGTTCGTCCAGGTAGTGGCTCATCGTCCGGACCGGGCTGCCGTACTCCCGGCCGTGTGCGGCGGCGCCGGCCGGGCTCCCGATGCCGAGGCCGACGACGGATCGCGGGCCGTACGTGTCGTCGAGCTCGGCGATCCGGGCCGAGAGTGCGGCGGCGGACTGGCCCCAGATGTTCAGCACCCCGGTCACCACCCGGCTGTGCGGTGCCGCGGCGAGCAGATGACCGAGGTCGTCCAGTGTGCCGCCGCCGTCCAGGCCGGGTAGCCAGAGCGTGTTCCAACCGAGCTCATCCAGCTCGCCGACGGCGTCCTGCACCTCGGCGCGGGCGGCGCCGCGCAGTTCGGTGCTCCAGAGGCCGACCCGCCCGAAGTCGCTGGTCATGACCGACTCCATTTCTGTACCGATCGGTATGTAATGACGGAACGCTAGCACGGGCCCGGCTATTTCTGTACCGATCGGTTAAGATGAGCTGCGTCACGACGAGCGGAGGAGCCGATGGCGGAGAAGACCCGTGGACGGCCGCGCTCGTTCGACGCCGGTGCCGCCCTGGACCGGGCCGTTGAGGTGTTCTGGCGGCAGGGGTACGAGGGCGCCTCGCTCAGTGACCTCACCGAGGCCATGGGCATCAACCGGCCCAGCATGTACGCGGCCTTCGGCAACAAGGACGACCTGTTCCGGCTCGCGGTCGCCCGCTATGCCGAGATCGACATGGCGTACGCCCGGGAGGCATTGGCGCAGCCCACGGCGTACGCCGTGATCGAGGGTTTTCTCCGGGCGAACGCCGACGCGCTCACCAGGGCCGACCGGCCGGCCGGATGCCTCTCCATCCAGGGTGGGCTCGCCGCCGGGAGTGATCACGGGCATGTCGCGCGGTTCCTGGCCGAGAGCCGGCTCACCGGGGAGAGGGCGCTGGCCGCGCGCCTGGGCCGAGCCGTCGACGAGGGCGACCTGCCGGACGGGACCGATCCGGTCGCGCTGGCCCGCTACGTCATGGTCGTCAGCGAGGGCAATGCCGTGCACGCGGCTGCCGGTGCCGATCGGGCGAGCCTGCACGCCACGATCGACATCGCCCTGACCGCCCTGACGCCTGACCGCTCTCCCCGGCCGATCGGGGGGTGACCGGGCCTGGGTCTGGTGGCGGTCCGGCATGGGCTTGCGGCGGCGGTCCGGCGTAGGTGGAGCCGGGCGGTTCGGTAGCGTGCGGGCATGTCCGCGCCGCTCTTCCTGGTCGAGAACCTGCCCTCCGGATCGTCGTTCACCCTCGACGGGCCGGAGGGGCGCCATGCCGCCACCGTGCAGCGGCTGCGTGCCGGTGAGGTCCTGATCCTCGCCGACGGGCGGGGCGGCACCGCCCGGGCCGAGGTGGCCGCGGTCGGCCGGGGCAGCGTCGACCTGACGATCCTCAGCGCCGCCGCGGAGCCGGCCGCCGACCCGCGGCTGGTCGTCGTGCAGGGCATCGCCAAGGGTGACCGGGGCGAGCTGGCCGTGCAGGCGATGACCGAGGTCGGCGTGGACGAGATCGTTCCGTGGGCGGCGTCGCGGTCGGTGGCGCAGTGGCGTGGCGACCGCGGGTTCAAGGCACGCGACAAGTGGGCGGCGACCGCGCGGGAGGCCGCCAAGCAGGCCCGGCGGTCGTGGCTACCGGTCGTCGGCGGCGACCCGGACTGCTCGACCAGGCAGGTGGCGGCCCGGTTGTCGGCGGCCGCGGCGGCGTTCGTGCTGCACGAGGAGGCGACCGGGCGGCTCACCGCGGCCGAACTGCCCGGGTCCGGTGACGTGGTGCTGGTGGTCGGCCCGGAGGGTGGCATCAGCGATCCGGAGCTCGTCGCGTTCCGGGAGGCCGGCGCGGTGCCGGTGCGCCTGGGCGGCGGGGGGGGGNGCCCCCCTCGACCGCCGGCGTCGCGTCCCTCGCGGTCCTCGCCGCCCGTCTCGGCCGCTGGTGACCTGAACCACGGGTGCGGTCCGGCATGCGGGTCAGGTGGGGCGGCGGGCCAGGGCCACGAACGTGTGGACGGCGAAGTCGATGGTGGCGCCGTGGGCCTCGATCACCTCGACGGTGTCGTTGATCACGGTCTCGCGGCGGGGCTCGTCGAGCATCCGGTACAGCGAGATCGATTGCAGGTGGGCCCGGTACTCGTCGGGGGAGTAGGAGCGGGACGCGCGGTAGCGCAGCGTACGCAGGTCGGTGAAGAGGGCCTCGATGCCGGCCAGCTCCGGCCACTGCTCGGCGAACGGGCGTGTGAAGCCCGGAATGTCGTCGGGGTGCAGTGAGTGCGGGGAGTGGTCGCCGGTCAGGCCGTGCCGGGCGTCCACCTCGGCCAGGGCGGTGTGCAGGTCACGGTCGGGGACGAGATAGACGTTCCAGAACGGGGCGAGCAGGCCACCCGGGGCGAGAGCGGCGAAGGCCAGCGCGTCACGGCGGTCCCGGTCGACCCAGTGCCAGGCCTGGGCGCTGATCACCAGGCCGTAGCCGCGGTCCGGCGTCCAGCGCTCGAAGGTGGACTCGATCACCGGTACGCCGGGGACGGTCCGGCGCAGCACGGCGGCCATCCGCGGATCCGGCTCCAGACAGGTCAGGTCGATGTCGTGGGCGGCGAACAGCGCCGTCGCCTTGCCGGTGCCGGCGCCCACCTCCAGCACCGGGCCGGGACCGGCCGCCGCCAGCAGATCGGTGGCCAGCTCGCCCGGGTAACCGGGACGGACCCGGTGGTACACCTCGGCCAGTTCACCGAAGACCTGTCCACGTTCGCGCGTCGTCATGACCGCCAACCTAACCGGGACGGGACCCGGAGGCCCCGCCCCGGAACCGGTCAGACGGTGATCTCGACAGAGCGGCGCGGGTCGTCGAGGGCGTGGGCGGCGATCACCGTGTACACGCCGGGGATCGTCTGCCAGCCGTCGTTCCACACCTGGAAGGCCCGCTCCGGGATCGGGATCGTCACGGTGACCGACTCACCCGGCTCGGCGTCCGCCGTCGCGAACCCGGCCAGCCAGCGTTCCGGCCGCTCGACCGGCGAGCCGCTGTCCGGGGTGGCGGAGGTGACCAGGGTGTCGGCGCCGGGGGCCAGGTAGACCTGCACGACCTCACGGCCCGTGCGCCAGCCGGTGTTCGTGACGGTCACCCGGACCTCCGACCGGGAACAGGCCATGTGGTCGTACGACCACTCGGTGTAGCCCTGACCGGAACCGAACGCGAACAGTGGCTCGGCCGCCTGCCGCAACCAGCCGCGATAGCCGATGAAGATGCCCTCGTCGTAACCGAGAGTGCCGTCCGAGGGGCGGACGTCGAGGACCGGGCAGTCCTTCTCGCTGCGCGGCCAGGTGGTCGGCAGGCGGCCGCCCGGCTCGGCGACCCCGAGCAGCACGTCGGCCAGCGCGGCGCCGGCCTCCTGTCCCGGGAACCAGGTGAGGAGCACCGCCGCCACCTCCTCGGTCCACGGCAGCAGCACCGGGGAACCGGCGTTGACCACCACGATCGTCCGTGGATTGGCCGCCGCGACCCGGGAGACCAGCTCGTCCTGACGGCCGGGGAGGGCCAGCGAGGAACGGTCGAAGCCCTCCGACTCGACCTGCTCGGTGGTGCCGACCACGATGACGGCGACGTCCGACCGGGCGGCCAGTTCGACAGCCTCGGCGATCAGCCCTTCCTCGTCGGGGCCGGGAGCGCGGTGACCCAGCGTGGTCGACACCGAGTGCGCCGCACCCGCCTCGAAGGTCTGCCGCAGCAGCACCGGGACCGGCACGCCGGCCTCCA
This sequence comes from Actinoplanes subglobosus, assembly GCF_042650585.1. Classification (NCBI taxonomy): domain Bacteria; kingdom Bacillati; phylum Actinomycetota; class Actinomycetes; order Micromonosporales; family Micromonosporaceae; genus Actinoplanes; species Actinoplanes subglobosus. The sequence continues at coordinate 75,341 of NZ_JBHSBL010000035.1, read as the reverse complement.
GCGTGATCGGGAACCGCTGCTCCTTCGGGTGCAGCAGCAGGTCGGCGCGGCCGGTGCCGGGCGGGTGCAGCGAGCCCTGGTAGAGCCGCTCGCCGCCGACGACCAGCTCGAACGCGCCGAATCCGGAGACCGCCAGGACGTGCTCACCGCCCACCTCGGGAGTCAGTTCGGTGTGCAGCTCCAGGGTGGTGATCCCGGCCACGTCCAGCCCGGCCGGCGGGTCACCGATCCAGCGGATCGTCGCCGTCTCGACCGGAACGTCGTGATCATGGACGACGAACCGGAACGGCGCCCAGTCCGGGCCCTGTGCGGCCGGCAGGAACGGCCGCGGGTCGGCGCCGATCGCGTAGGCCACGTCGACTCCGGGCAGGTCGGCGCGCAGCCCGTCGAGCGGTGAGATCACGTGCCGGGGCGTGACCTGGGCGCTGCCGCCGCCGAGCACCCGGGCGTCGGTGGCCAGGGCGCCGATCACCGCGACCCGGGTCAGGTCGGCCGGCTCCAGCGGGAGGGCGTAGTCGACGTTGCGGGCCAGCACGAACGAGCCCACGGCCACGTCGTGCGCCACGTCGTCACCGTCCTCGTCGAGCGGCACATCGTCCAGGGAGACGTCGGTGAGGGCTCCGGTACGCGCGGCGAGGAGCAGCACACGGCGTACCTTCTCGTCGATCACGTCCGCACCGACGGCGCCGGACCGGACCGCCTCGACCAGCGCCGGGCCCCACGGGTTGTCCATCGCCGGCATGGCGATGTCGAGTCCGCCGAGAGCGGACGCCACCGTGTCGCGGGCCGCCCGCCAGTCGGAGACGACCACCCCGTCGAAGCCCCACTCACGCTTCAGGATCTCGTCCTGGATGCGCCCGTTCGCGGCCATCGGCGCCCCGTTGACCCCGTTGTAGGAGCTCATCACGCCCCACCCGCCGGCCGCGGCGACCCGCTCGAACGGCGCGAGGTACATCTCGCGCAGCGCCCGCTCCGGGATCCGTACGTCGACGGTCATCCGGTCGGTCTCGAAGTCGTTGCCGACCAGGTGCTTCACCGTGGTGCCGACGTGGTGCTGCTGGACGCCCTCCACGAACCCGACGGCGATCTCACCGGTGAGCAGCGGGTCCTCGGAGTAACACTCGAAGTGCCGGCCGCCGAGTGGGGTGCGGTGCAGGTTGACGGTCGGGCCGAGCAGCAGGTGCACGCCCTTGCGCCGGGACTCCTGGCCGAGCAGCCGGCCGGCCCGGCGGGCCAGGGCCACGTCCCATGTGGCGGCGAGCGCGGTGGGGCTGGGCAGGGCGACCGACGGGTCGTCGGGGGTGTAACCGGTGCCGCGGACGCCGACCGGGCCGTCCGACATGACCAGCGAACGCAGCCCGATCCGGGGGATCGCCGGCAGCGACCAGAAATCCTGTCCGGTCAGCAGGGAGACCTTCTCCTCCAGCGTGAGTTGACGGACAAGGTCGTCGAGGTCGGTCATGAGAGCGCTCCCAGGGGTGTGTCGGAGGATCCGTCGACCATCTAAGCCCACCCGGGGCCCATAAGATCCGTCAGGTGGAAAACTCCTGCCTGTTCTGCCGGATCGTGGCCGGCGAGATCCCCGCGACCGTCGTGCACCGCACCGCGACCACCGTCGCCTTCCGGGACATCGACCCCAAGGCGCCCACGCACGTCCTGGTCATCCCGGTCGCCCACCACGCGAACGTGATCGAGCTCGCCGCCGACCCGGCCGCGGCCGCCGACGTGCTGGCCACCGCCGCGAAGGTCGCCGAGCTCGAGGGCCTGGCCGACGGCTTCCGGGTCATCTTCAACACCGGGGAACACGGCGGCCAGGAGGTCTTCCACGTGCACGCGCACGTCGTCGGCGGGGTGCCGCTCGGCCCGATGCTGGCCCGCCCGTGAGCACGCCGGCCCCGCGTTACGAGCGGGCCGTCCGCCGGGCCCAGGCCGACGGCCGGATCCCCGCCCTCGCCGTCGCGCTGCACCGTGCCGACCGGGAGCCGTGGGTCTTCACCGTCGGTGACTCCGGCAACCCCGGGCACCCGCTCGGGCCGGACACCCGGTTCCGGATCGGCTCGGTCACCAAGACGTTCACCGCGGTCCTGGTCATGCAGGCCCGTGACGACGGGCTGATCGACCTCGACCAGCCGGTCTCGGCCTACCTCGACCTGCCCGCGCACGGCGACGCCACCATCCGGCGGCTGCTCTCGCACACCGCCGGATACCAGCGGGAGCCGTACGGCGACGTCTGGGACAGCCTGCTCGCCCCGGACGCCGGCCGGATGCTCGCCGAACTCGACCGGGCCGAGCGGGTCCTGCCCAACGCCCGGCGCTTCCACTACTCCAACCTCGGCCTCGCAGTCCTCGGCCAGCTCGTCGCCAAACTGCGCGGCGGCACCTGGGCCGAGATCGTGCAGGAGCGGATCCTGGCCCCGCTGGGACTGGCCGCCACCACCGTCGCCCGGCCGGAGCAGGCCGCGATCGGCTACCTGGTCGACGCGTACTCCGACGCGGCCCGCCCGGAGCCCCCGGTCGACGTGGCCGGTCTCGCGCCCGCCGCCCAGATCTGGAGCACCGCCGGCGACATGGCCCGCTGGGCGGCGTTCCTGGCCAGCCCGGAGATCGTCGACCCGGCCGGCCGGGTGCTGGCCGCCGCCACCGTCGACGAGATGCGCTGGCCGCTGACCACCACCGACGAGAACCTCTGGGCGCTCGGGTTCGGTCTCGGCCTGATCCTCGTGCCGGAACCGCACCGGGTCGTGCACGTCGGCCACGACGGGGCGATGCCGGGCTTCCTGGCCGGCGTCTACGGACGGCGCGGCGGCGACGGCAACCCGGGTGCGCTCGGCTGCGCGGTGCTCGGCTCGTCCGGGACGGCCTGGCAGACCAACGAGCTGGTGCACGAGCTGCTGCGGATCGCCGTCGACTCGGACCCGGCGGAGATCCGGCCGTGGCGCCCGGCCCCACCGGCGCCGGCCACCTACCGCCCGGTGCTGGGCCGCTGGTGGAGCGAGGGGATGGAGTTCGTCTTCTCCTGGCATGACGGCCGGTTGCAGGCACGTGCGGTGGACGCGCCGGCGAGCCGCCCGCCGGCGATCTTCGAGTCCCTGCCGGACGAGGTCGACGTGCTGCGGACGATCTCCGGACGGGAGGCCGGCGAACTGCTGCGGCTGACCCGCGACGATCGTGGCGGGGTGGCCCGGATGCACTGGGCGACCTACCGCTTCACCCGGGCCCAGGAGGCTTTCGACGGAGGGCGGGCGACCGACGGCCCCGAATAGCGGACCGGCGATAATGGCATCGGCGTGCGGGCGGGCGAGCGGATAGGATGGCACGATCCTTGAGCGAGCCGCCCGACCCGGACGGCGATGAAGAAGAGAGCAGGTGGCGGAGGCCCTTCGGGCCACCCTATGACCGGTACGCCGAACGAATCCAGCACTGGCTCGACCAGCCCGGTGCGGGCGCAGACCAAGATCTCGGTGAGCGATCCGAAGATCATGGTGAACCTGCTCGGCGCCAAGGACGAGATCCTCCGGCTCATCGAGCGCACTCTCGACAGCGACGTGCACGTCCGCGGCAACGAGATCACCATCACCGGCGATCCGGCTGAGAACGCGACGGCCGAGCGCCTCTTCTCCGAGCTGATCGAGCTCATCGAGAAGGGCGAGACCCTCACCGTCGACGCCGTCCGCCGCACCCTCCGCATGCTCCAGGAGAACACCACGGAGCGGCCGGCCGAGGTGCTCACCCTCAACATCCTGTCCCGGCGCGGGCGCACCATCCGGCCCAAGACCCTGGGTCAGAAACACTACGTCGACGCCATCGACAAGAACACGATCGTCTTCGGCATCGGCCCCGCCGGTACCGGTAAGACGTATCTGGCGATGGCCAAGGCGGTCCAGGCACTCCAGGCCAAGCAGATCAACCGGATCATCCTGACCCGGCCGGCGGTCGAGGCGGGGGAGCGGCTCGGCTTCCTGCCGGGCACGCTGACCGAGAAGATCGACCCCTATCTGCGGCCGCTCTACGACGCCCTGCACGACATGCTCGACCCGGAGACCATCCCGCGCCTCATGGCGGCCGGGACGATCGAGGTCGCGCCGCTGGCGTACATGCGTGGCCGCACCCTCAACGACGCGTTCATCATCCTGGACGAGGCGCAGAACACGACGCCCGAGCAGATGAAGATGTTCCTGACGCGTCTCGGGTTCGGGGCGAAGATCGTGGTCACCGGCGACGTCACCCAGGTCGACCTGCCCGGCGGCACCAGCAGTGGCCTCAAGGTCGTCCGGGAGATCCTGCGCGACGTCGAGGACGTGCACTTCGCGGAGCTGTCCAGCTCCGACGTGGTGCGCCACCGGCTGGTCGCCGAGATCGTCGACGCCTACGCCCGCTTCGACGCGGTGCAGGAGCAACAGGCAGCACAATCCGTCCACGCCGTGCCGGGCCGGGCCGCCAGCGGTGGCCGGTCCCCGGGCCGACGGCGCTGATACACAAGGGGTAATCGCACCACTATGTCCATCGAGATCGCCAACGAGTCGGGAGTCGAGGTCGACACCGACGCGATTCTCGCGGTTGCCCGGCACGCCCTGGACGAGATGGGGGTCAACCCGCTCGCCGAGCTGTCGATCCTGCTCGTCGACATCGACTACATGGCCGAGCTGAACCATCGGTGGATGGGCAGCGACGGCCCGACCGACGTGCTCGCCTTCCCGATGGACGAGGGCAGCGTCGACCACGGCCCCGGCGAGTCCGGGGCCGGTGAGCCGGCGCTGCTCGGCGACATCGTGCTCTCACCGGAGGTGGCCGCCAAGCAGGCCACCGTCGCCGGTCACGCCGCCGCCGACGAGCTGCACCTGCTGACCGTCCACGGCGCGCTGCACCTGCTCGGTTACGACCATGCCGAGCCGGAGGAGGAGCGGGAGATGTTCGCTCTCCAGAACAAGCTGCTCCAGAGCTGGCGTGCCGGACGCAAAGCCGGCTGATCATGGACCCCGCCTCGGCCGGCCTACCGGATCTGCAACTGATCATCCTCGCGGTCCTGCTGGTTCTCCTCGCCGGCCTGGCCTCGATGACGGATGCCGCACTGGCGACCGTCTCCCACGCCCGGGCCACCGAGCTGGCCCGGGAGGGGAAACGCGGTGCCGGCGCTCTGGCCGCGGTCGCCTCCGACGTGGTGCGCTACGTCAACCTGCTGCTCCTGCTGCGGCTGCTCTGTGAGCTGACCGCGACCACCCTGGTGGCCCTGGTGGCCGTCGACACCTGGGGTGTCGGCTGGCAGGCCGCTCTGGTGTCGGCGGGTGCGATGACGCTGGTGAGCTTCGTCGTGGTGGGGGTGGCCCCACGGACCCTCGGCCGCCAGCACGCCTACGCGGTGGGCCGGGCGACCGCCCCGCTGGTGCGCTGGCTGGGCAAGGTCCTCAACCCGCTGGCCAAGCTGTTGATCCTGATCGGTAACGCGGTGACCCCCGGCAAGGGATTCCCGGAGGGACCGTTCGGCAGTCAGGTGGAGTTGCGTGAGCTGGTCGACCTGGCCGAGCAGCGCGGTGTCGTGGAGCACGGCGAGCGCGAGATGATCCACTCGGTGTTCACGCTGGGTGACACCATCGCCCGCGAGGTGATGGTCCCGCGGACCGAGATGGTGTGGATCGAGGCGGCCAAGACCCTGCAACAGGCGCTCTACCTCTTCCTGCGGTCCGGGTTCTCCCGGATCCCGGTGATCGGGGAGAGCGTCGACGACGTGCTGGGCGTGCTCTACCTGAAAGACGTGATCCGGCGTACGCAGAACGGCGACCCGGCCGCCACCGCGCAGGCGGTCGCCGACGCGATGCGCCCGGCCAACTTCGTGCCCGAGTCGAAACCGGTCGACGATCTGCTCTCCGAGATGCAGGCCGCCCGCAACCACCTGGTCATCGTCGTCGACGAGTACGGTGGCACCGCCGGCCTGGTCACCATCGAGGACATCCTGGAGGAGATCGTCGGCGAGATCACCGACGAGTACGACGTGGAGCGCCCGCCGATCGAGCACCTCGACGACGGGGCGGTCCGTGTCGCGGCCCGCCTGCCGATCGAGGACCTCGGCGACGTGTTCGGCGTCGAGCTGCCCGCCGACGAGGTCGAGACGGTCGGTGGGCTGCTCGCCCAGACACTGGGCCGGGTGCCGATCCCCGGCGCGAAAGCAGAGGTCAGGGGCCTGCACCTGACCGCCGAAGGCACCACCGGCCGGCGGAACAGGATCGACTCGGTGCTGGTGCGCCGGATCCGTCCGGAGCCCGGAGCCGAGCAGGACGACGAGAACGTTGCCGAGAACGAGGAAAGACAACCCGCCGATGCCTGAGCAGTACGTTGCCGACAATGCGCTGAGCGCCGAGGACGCCAAGCTGGTGACCCTCGCGCGCCATTCCCGGACCCGTGTGGGTGCGGCCGAGGGCGCGGCGGTGCGCGACCAGGACGGCCGCACCTATGCGGCCGCTTCGGTGAACCTTCCCAGCCTGGCGTTGAGCGCGCTGCAGCTCGCCGTGGCGCAGGCCGTGTCGTCGGGGGCCACCGCGCTGGAGGCGGCAGCGGTCGTCACCGGGGCGGGTGAGGTGGAGAGCGCCGGGCTTGCCGCGGTGCGTGACCTCGCGGCCGGTGCGCCGGTGCATCTGGCGGGCCCGGACGGCGTCGTGTCCGGCACGGTCCAGTGATGGCCGACGAGAAGCGGGAACGGCGTTCGGGTTCCGGTTCGCCGCGTCCGGCCGCGGCCTCGGGTTCGGGTTCGGCCTCGAGGGAGCAGCGGCCCGCGCAGGGTGAGCGGCGTCTCACCGCGGGGGAGCGCAACGAGCAGCGGCGGCAGGAGCGCAGGGCGGCCCGGCGGGCCGAGGAGCAGGCCGGGGACCAGCGTGGGCGCAAGCCCGGCGGGTCTGCCGGGGGCAGGGCTTCCGGCTTCTCCGGTACGCGTAGAGCCGGCGCTGCCGACGGTCAGGGCACGAAGGCGTCCCGTGGGGCCGGTTCCGCCGACCGCCAGGGTGCGAAAACGCCCCGTAGAGGCGGTTCCGCCGACGCGCCGGGTGTGAAGAAGCCCCGTAGCGGCGGTTCAGTCGACGGGCAGGACGCGACGGCGGCCCGTGGAGGCGGTGGTCCGACCGGACCTGCGGGTAAGGCCGGGATCGCCGGCGGCTCCCGGGGACGGGCTGGTGCTCCCGGGGATGGCGACGTCCGTACCGGGAAAGGGTTTTCGCAGAAGAAGCACCGGCACAAGGCCGCGCGTGTCGCCGCACCGCAAGACGACGTCTACCGCGCGGGTTTTGCCTGTTTTGTCGGAAGGCCCAACGCCGGCAAATCGACCCTGACCAACGCCATCGTCGGCCAGAAGATCGCGATCACCTCGAACAAGCCGCAGACCACCCGGCACGTGATCCGCGGCATCCTGCACCGGCCGGACGCGCAGCTCGTGCTGGTCGACACGCCGGGTCTGCACCGCCCCCGCACGCTGCTCGGCGAGCGGCTCAACGACCTGGTCCGCGAGGTGTGGAGCGAGGTCGACGTGATCGGGGTGTGCTTCCCGGCGGACGAGCCGATCGGGCGTGGTGACCGGTTCATCTCGTCGGAGATCAGCGAGCTGAAGGCCAAGGTCATCGCGGTGGTGACCAAGGTGGACCTGGTCGATCCGCAGACCCTGGCGCAGCGGCTGCTCGCCGTCTCCGAGCTGTACGACTTCGCCGAGATCGTCCCGGTCAGCGCGGTCTCCGGGCACCAGGTGGAGACCCTGACCGACGTCATGGTCCGTCACATGCCGGAGTCACCGCAGCTCTACCCGGACGACGTGCTCACCGACGAGCCCGAGCAGGTGCTGATCGCCGAGCTGATCCGCGAGTCCGCGCTGGAGGGTGTGCGCGACGAACTGCCCCACTCGATCGCCGTGCTCGTCGAGGAGATGCTGGTCGAGGGCAACCTCACCCGGATCTTCGCGGACATCTACGTGGAACGCGACAGTCAGAAGTCGATCGTGATCGGCACCCGCGGCGCAAGGCTCAAGGAGGTCGGCACGCGGGCCCGCGCGGAGATCGAACAGCTGCTGGGCCGACGGATCTATCTGGACCTGCACGTTCGAGTGGCCAAGGAATGGCAGCGCGATCCCAAACAGCTGCGTAAGCTCGGTTTCTGATCGAAACTTGGACATTCGCTGACTATGGTGAAATTCACCATAGTTTGCACAGGTTGACTCGGCGCGGGTAACACCTTGGTCCATGCGAAATCGGTACCTGGACCTGCTGCGTGCCGTGGCGACCGTCCGGGTCGTGATCTACCACATCACGGGGTGGGCCGCGTTCACTGTGGTCCTGCCCGCGATGTCGGTGATGTTCGCACTGGCGGGGTCACTGATGGCGGCGTCGCTCGACCGTTTCGGGGTGTGGGCGGTCGAGCGACGGATCCGCCGGCTGCTGCCGTCGCTGTGGGCCATCGCCGCGATCGCCGTGACCACCATGCTGGCGACCGGCACCTCCACGTGGAACCCGATGCTGCTGCTCTGGGGCTTCCCGATCGACACGCCGGAGGCGACCGGCTGGTGGATCCAGGGCCTCGGCCACACCTGGTACCTGCGTGACTTCCTCTGGATGGTGCTGCTCTCACCGCTGGTGCTGCCCGTCTACCGCCGGTTTCCGCTGGTCACGCTCCTCGTTCCGTACGTCTCCCTGATCGTGATCACGGTGGCCGGGCTGACCGTGCCGCCGGTCGCGCAGGGCCTCGCCCTCTACGGCGGAGCGTGGCTGCTCGGTTTCGCCCACCACGACGGCCACCTCGAACGGCTCGGCCGCCGGCGGCTGCTCGGCATCGCCGCGGCCGTCGCCGTCGCGGCCGTCGCCTGGATCGCCACCCATCCCAGCCCGCGCGGCTGGGACCTCAACGACATCCCCCTCGGCAACGCCCTCTGGTCGGCCGCCTTCATCCTGGTCGTCCTCGGCTGCGTGCGGCCGGTGATCAGCGGGAACCGGGTGCTGACCGTGCTCAACGCCCGCGCGCTCACGATCTATCTGTGGCACGTGCCGGTCGTCGTGGCGGTCACCGGGTTCGGCGAGAGGCATGGCCTGCCGATCATCGGCTGGGTCGGCATCAGCTGGCGGCTCACCATCGTCACGATCCTGCTGGCCGGCCTGGTCGCGGCCTTCGGCTGGATCGAGGACGTGGCCGCCGGCCGGCCCCCGGTGCTGCTGCCCGGCCGGCGGATCCCCATCCCCGTGTCGCCCGCTCCGGCCGGGCGGACCGCGCCGGAGCCGGCCGTCAGCCTCCGGTGACCCGGAGGTCGCCGCTGCCCGTCCGCAACTCCAGCACCTTGTCGGAGGTCGGGTCGTCGGTGATCCCGAAGACCTCCTGATCGCCGGAGCCGCTCACGGCCCGCACCCGGTAGTCGCCGGCGGGCACCATCAGGTCGATGTCGCCGCTGCTCACCGACGCGGTCACGGACGCCGCCGCGGACAGCTTCAGATCGATGTTGCCGGAGGTCGCCTTGGCCGTCACCGGACCGGTCACATCCAGCACGGAGAGATCGCCGGAATGCGACTCGAGGCTGACCTCCTTGCCGCCGATCACGTTGAGATCACCCGATGTCGTCCGCACCTTGACCGGACCGGTGCCGTTCTCCACCACCACGTCGCCGGACGTCAGTTTCAGATCGACCGGACCGGTCCCTCGGAGCAGCACGTCGCCGGAACGCAGCTCGCCCCTGACCGCCGCACCCGGTGGCGTGGTGATCACGAAGTCGACCCGGCAGTCGCGGCCGCAGTCGCCGTCCAGGGTGAGCACACCGCCGGCCAGGGCGTAGGAGCCGCCCGGAGCGGTGCCGCCGTAGATCACCCGTTGAATGCGTGTCCCGGTGGCCGAGGCGTCCGCCTCCACCGTGACGTTGCTGGCGCCACCGGTCAGCACGACCTCGGTGACCTTGGCGGGCTCGGTGTCGTCGAAGGTCATCCGAGCGCCCACCACGCCGTCACAGCCGGCGAGGGCGCCCACCGAGACGGCGGCGAGGATCAGGGCAACTCTGCGGGTCATGTCCTGACGCTATTTTGGCGGCCCGGAGGAAACCATCGGTCCCGTCCCCTAGACGACCCTGAGATCCGGGTCAGGGTCTGTCGTAGGCAGGGGGCAGAATGGCGGGGTGCCCGCCGGATACCGCCGCCAGCTCTACCGCGACGACGCGGTGGTCCTGCGCGTGCAGAAACTCGGTGAGAGCGACCGGATCGTCACCCTGCTGACCCGCCGGCACGGCCGCCTGCGCGCCGTCGCCCGGGGGGTGCGCCGCACCTCGTCCCGCTTCGGCGCCCGGCTCGAGCCGTTCGGCCACATCGATCTCCAGCTCGCCGGCTCCCCCGAGGGTGTGGGCAGCGCGCTGCACTCGGTCAGCCAGGTCGAGGCGGTCACGCTCTACGGCAAGAGCTTCCTCACCGACTACCCGCGCTACACCGCGGCCAGCGCCATCTGCGAGACCGCCGAGCGCCTCACCCCGGTCGAGCGGGAGCCGGCGCTGCGCCTGTTCCAGCTCACCCTCGGCGCGTTCAAGGCCCTCTCCGCCGGGGAGCACTCGGGCAGCCTGGTGCTCGACGCCTACCTGCTGCGGGCGATGGCCTTCGCCGGGTGGGCCCCGGCGATCACCGAGTGCGCCGTCTGCGGCACCACCGGCCAGCACGCGGCGTTCTCCGTGCCGGCCGGTGGCGCGGTCTGCCCCGACTGCCGCCCACCCGGCTCCGCCCACCCCAGCCCCGACACCCTCGGCCTGATGTCCGCCCTCAGCTCCGGCGACTGGACGGTGGCGGACGCGTCCGCGCCGTCGGTGCGCCGCGAGTGCAGCGGGCTCGTCGCCGCCCACCTGCAGTGGCACATGGAGCGGGCGCTGCGCTCGCTCCCGCTTGTCGATCGACGGGAGTTGAAACCGTGAGCCCGCGTCCGCCCACCCCGCACATATCCGGCGCCCGGCCACCCCAGCTGCCCTCCGCGGCCCTGCCGAAACACGTGGCCATCGTCATGGACGGCAACGGCCGCTGGGCCAAGGAGCGCGGGCTGTCCCGGACCAAGGGGCACGAGCAGGGGGAGCATTCGCTCTTCGACACCATCGAGGGCGCCATCGAGATCGGCATCCCCTACCTGTCGGCCTACGCCTTCTCCACGGAGAACTGGAAGCGTTCGCCCGAGGAGGTGCGCTTCCTGATGGGCTTCAACCGTGACGTCATCCGCCGTCGCCGGGACCAGCTCGTCGACCTCGGTGTGCGGGTCGTCTGGTCCGGGCGGGCCGGCCGGCTGTGGAAGAGCGTCATCTCCGAGCTGCAGACCGCCGAGGAGATGAGCCGGGGCAACTCGAAACTGACGCTCCAGTTCTGCGTCAACTACGGCGGCCAGGCCGAGATCGCCGACGCGGCGGCGGCCATCGCCCGGGACGTGGCGGCCGGCAAGCTCAAGGCCGACAAGGTCAACGAGAAGACCATCGCGAAATACCTCTACCACCCGGAGATCCCCGAGGTGGACATGTTCCTGCGGCCGTCCGGCGAGCAGCGTACGTCGAACTTCCTGCTCTGGCAGTCGGCGTATGCGGAGATGGTCTACCTGGACACGCTCTGGCCCGATTTCGACCGCCGCCACCTGTGGTATGCGTGTGAGCTCTTCGCCCAGCGGGACCGGCGCTTCGGCGGGGCGCTGCCCAACCCGGTCAGCCCCACGTGAGCGGTGTGCGCCACCTCTGGATCGCCCGGCACGCCGAGGCCACCGGTGACGAGTCGGGGCTGAGCCCCGCCGGTGAGCAGCAGGCGGCGCTCCTCGGGGAGCGGCTGAGCGGCGTCCCGTTCGCGGCGATCAGCCACAGCCCGCTCCCACGGGCGGTGCGGACCGCGGCGATCGTCTCGGCGCACCTGCCGGGGGTGCCGGTCCAGGCCGCCGACGAGCTCGACGATCGGTTCCCGACCGACGAGCCGGCCGCGTCCGCCGCGATGATCGCCCGGTTCACCGGCCCGTCCCCCAGTGAGCGGCACGAGCTGGTCGTCACGCACGCCTTCCAGGTGGCGTGGTTCGTCCGGGACGCGCTGGAGACACCGGAGTCGCGGTGGCGGGACGTCATCCCGGCCAACACCGGGCTCACCGTGATCCGGTACTTCCCCAGCGGGCGGACCCGGATGATCGTCTTCAACGACCTGTCGCACCTGCCCGAGCAGCTCCGGTGGACCGGCTCGCCGCCCGAGCTCAGGCTCTGAGAGCCTGCACCGCGGCCTCCAGATCGCTCAGATCCGGCAGCACCACGTGGGCGCCCGCGGCGGTCAGCTCGGCCGCCGAGGTCGCGCCGGTCGCCACCGCGATCGCCACCGCGTCGTTGGCCAGCGCTGCCGTCACGTCGTTGACCGTGTCGCCGATCACCACCGGGCGGAAATCCTCGCCGTACTTGGCGCGGGCCCGCTCCAGGGACCGGCGCACCAGCGTCGCCCGCACACTGTCGTCGGTGCCGTAACCACCGATCTCCGCGTCGAACGCGCCGTCCAGGCCGAACGCCGCCACCTTCATCGCCGCCACCTGGGGCACGTTGCCGGTCACCAGGGTCTGCACCACCGTCGGGTCCGCACCGAGATGAGCCAGGACCTCACGGACACCCGGCATCAGGTGGCCCTGGATCGCGAACTCGTGCCTGCTCTCGTGCACGGTCTCCACATAGCGGGCGAAGAACCGCTCGTGCGTGCAGTCGGTCACCCCGTGCGTCGCGAACACCTCGGTGCAGATGTCCGTGTCGGTGCGGCCGCCGAAGATCGGAGTGTCCTGCCAGGGCACGCCGGTCACCTCGGTGAACGCCGCCTTCCACGCTGTCGACGCCACACCGCCGCCGCGGAGCAGGGTGTAGTCGATGTCCCACATCACCAGACGTCTCACTCGGCCAGCACCCGCTCGATGTGCTCCACCTTGGCGGTCAGCGCGCCGGTGACACCCGCGCGGACATCCGCCTTCAGCGAGAGGCTGACCCGGGGCGAGACCGCCGCGACGGCGTCGACGGCCTGCTTGACGACGGCCATCACCTCGTCCCACTCGCCCTCGACGGTGGTGAACATGGCATCGGTCCGGTTGGGCAGCCCGGAGGCCCGGACCACGCGGACCGCCTCGGCGACGGCGTCCCCGACGGACTCACCGGCCCCGATCGGTGTGACGGAAAAGGCAACCAGCATGCCCCCATCCTCCCAGCCCGATCCCGCTTGAGTCGATCAATGCGAACGACTAGCCTTGTCGTATGCGCACGTGGCGCATAACTAGGTCCCTACGATGGAGAGGCTGGTAACCGTATGGGGGTTCTGATGCGCGAAGGCAGCATCGTGGAGATCGACGAAGGGGCTCTCGCCAACGCGGCCGCGCTTCTGGGGACATCCGGCTGGAGCGACACGATCAACGCCGCTCTGCGGGAGATCGGCAGGATCCGCCGCCGGGTGGAGGCGTTCGAGCTTCTGGGGGAGATCGGCGCCAGGGGAGACTTCGACGACTTCTTGGACAAGCGGAGTTACCGCCGGTGAGTGCTACCTACCTCGTCGACACGAGCGCCTTCATGCGTCTGTCGGCCCAGCCTCAGCTGCAGAAGGCATGGAACGACCAGATGGCGGCGGGCAGGCTGGCACTCTGTCCCCTGACCGAGCTGGAAATTCTCTACACCGCGCAATCCATGGAGCATCGGCGGCAACTCCAGGAGACCTTTGCGGCCTTCTATGTCTGGGTTCCGATCTCTGATCGTGCAATTGATCGAGCGGCGGATGTCCAGGAGGACATGACGAAACAGGGAATGCAGCGCTCTGCCGGGGCAATCGATCTGCTCGTCGCGGCGACGGCAGAGGAGCATCGGATGACTGTCCTGCATTACGACCGGGATTTCGCGAACGTCGCACGGGTCACCGGTCAGTCCGTCGAGTGGATCGCCGAGCCGGGGACGGTGAATTGAATGGTCAAGCGGCTGGTGGAAGTCGACCGGGAGGCTCTGGAGGAGGCCGCCGCTTTCCTGGGGACCAGCGGCGTCCAGGAAACCGTGACTGCGGCTTTGGCTGAGATCGCTGCCCTCTACCTGCGAGTTCGCGCGCACGAGGACGAATTGGCAGAGCGACGGGGCGATCATCCTGTGTCTGAAAACTATCAGTAAATGCTGTTCGTCGGTATCGGGTGTGCGGGCGAGTGCGCTCGGGGAGGTGGGTGCGTAGGTTCGCCGGGTGGTAACGAAGCGAATCGATGCGTCAGTGGCGGGGCAGTGGCGGCTCGGGGATCGGGTCGTCAACCGGATGGGGTTCGGGTCGATGCGGATCACCGTTCGGGACGATCGGGACCTTGCGGTTCGGGTGTTGCGGCGGGCCGTTGAGCTCGGGGTCGATCACATCGACACGGCAGCCTTCTACTTTTCGCCGGGCGGGATCCTCGACGGGGAGCCGGGAGCGGTTCGATATGCGGCCGAGCTGATTCGGGACGGGCTTCGGCCGTACCCGGAAAAGCTTTTCATTGCGACGAAAGTCGGACCGGATCCGCTGCCGGATGGCAGCTGGGGTGAAGCGGTCACGGCGGAGCGGCTGCGTCGGCAGGTGGAGGAGAACCTGCGCCGGCTCGGTGTGGAGACGCTTGACCTGGTCAATCTGCGGATTGTCGCGCCGGCCGGGCAGGATCAGGTGGCCGAGCGTTTCGGGGCGCTTGCTGAGATGCAGGCCGACGGGCTGATTCGCCATCTCGGACTGTCCAATGTGCGGTGGCGGCATGTCGAGGCGGCGCAACGGGTCGCGCCGGTCGTGTGTGTCCAGAATGCGTTCGCGGTGGACCTGCGGCGGCATACCGAACTGCTGCGGAAATGCGGTGAGGCGGGGATCGCATTCGTCCCGTTCTTCACGATCGCCGGAAACGCCCGCGAGAGCGGACCGGCGGCCGCCCGCGAGGCAGGCCCGTCGCCGGCCGGCGAGGCCAGCACGGCCGCCGAGCCGGAAGGAGGTCGGGCGGCGGAAGCAGGTCGGGCGGCGGAAGCAGGTCGGGCGGCGGAAGCAGGTCGGGCGGGGGAGGCCGGGGAGGGCGGCCAGGCGTGGGAAGTCGGCGGGATGGATGCGGGTGGCGCGGCCGAGTGGCGGATCGCGGCGGCTCGTGGGGGCGGTGTCACCGGGCATCAGGTGCGGCTGGCGTGGACGCTGCAGCAGGGCGCGCACGTTCTAGCCATTCCGGGCACCGGCGACGTCGCTCACCTGGAGGAGAACGTCGCCGCCGGGGCCCTGCGGCTCACCCCTGAGGAGATGGCCGAAATGGATCAGCGGCGGTAACGGAGCATCCCGGACACCTCGGCGGCGAGATCGATGCTGGCCTCGATCTCGGCTTTGCGGATCGACACGCTCTCGATGTTGAAGCCGTAGGGCAGGCCCATGTGCTCGCAGAAGTCGATCAGGTCGCGGGCGATCGCCACACACTGCCGATAGGACTCGGCGAGGGGATCGTCCGCGTGCTTGATCGAGTTCTCCAGCCAGCGGGGCACGTCCACGCCCAGCCAGCGGACGAACTCGAGCGTCTTCAGCGACCCGCACAGGGACAGCGTGAAGATCACCGTGCGGGGCGTGGCGCCGCGGGCCCGGCACTCGTAGAAATAGTCACTGAGCAGGTTTTTCGTCTCGTTGACGTGGTAGACGACCTGACTCACGAAGAACGACGCGCCCCGCTCCTGCTTGGCGAGCATGCGCAGGTGCTCGTCGGGGCGCTCACCGATCGCGACGGCGCCGAGCGGCAGGTCCGGTCGCACCTCGGCCCGCAGCTCCTGGGCGCGGCGCAGACCGGTGCGGACCTCCTTACCGCCCGACGACGCGCCGACGAAGACGCTCAGCACCCGCTCGTCGGCGCCGGCCATCCAGCTGCGGAGCTCGTCCTCCGAATACTTCCCGACACATCGGTAGATGATCACCGGCTGCCGCCAGCCGGTCAGGTGCTCGGCGTAGAAGTGGCCCGGATCGAGGGTCGGCAGATACGGGAACGGGCGGTCTTCCGGGTTCCTGTCCGACTCGTCGTCGATGTCATACAAAATCAGGCCATCGAGGTCGAGCGCGGTGAGCCGGTCCAGAGTGACCTCGGCGATCTCCTTGATCCGCTCCTCGGTGGCGCTGCGCCGCGGCGGCGTGATGCTGAACACGAGCACGCCGCTGCGCGCCTCCGCCAAGAGCTGCGGCAGGGGGTGACGAGACATGCGACAACCCTATGGGTCCGGCAATGCGGACCGGTCACCGCACACACCCCATCCCGAAGAGCGAACTTCAGCGGTACGCCCACGAGCCCCGAATCCACGAAAGAGGCATCCACTCCGAACCGCCCATCACCAACGTCCAGCGGACCCGAGCCCGTCATCCCCGCATCGTCCAC
Organism: Actinoplanes subglobosus; assembly: GCF_042650585.1. NCBI lineage: Bacteria > Bacillati > Actinomycetota > Actinomycetes > Micromonosporales > Micromonosporaceae > Actinoplanes > Actinoplanes subglobosus. Next base: position 59,009 of record NZ_JBHSBL010000035.1, on the reverse strand, counting down.
AGCCCCGGCCGAGTTCGCCGGCCGTCACTCACGTGTGGGGCGGCTGGGTTGGTTGGCTGTCGTTCTGGGTGGTTTCGGGCGGGTTGGTAGGTATCAGGGTGACGGCTGGGTTGGTTGGCCGTCGTTTGTGGTGGTTTCGGGTGGGTTGCGGGTGTCGAGGCGGCGGAGCTCGCCGGCCGTCGCTCACGACGGTATTCGGCGGGGCGAAAGGGGTCTGAGCGACGGCTGGCGAAACGGTCAGTGGTCGGCGCAGCAGGGCGTCGGGGTCCTGGTCTCGAAGGGGACCAGGGTTCCGCCGGCGGCCGGGGTGGTGACGAGGATCAGTTCGCCGTTCCGGAACTGGGGGCGCACGAAATCGCCGGTTTCGACGATGGTCTCCGGGGCCGCCGGGCCGCTGCCGAGCACCTCGACCCGGGCGATGGAACTCCGCTGCAGGATTTCGCTGACGGTGAGTGCGCCGGTCAGGCGTTCGACACCGGGAAAGCGAACTGCCCGTCCGAATTGTCCGGACGCGGCGGTGGTGGCGGCCGGTTCGAGCTCCGGGGCCGTCTCCAGGGCGTGCGTGGTGAGCAGGCTGATCGCCACGTGCGGGAACGGCTCGCTCACCAGATGCGTGCAGGCGAGGACCGGGGGCGGCACGATCGCCTGGATCCAGTGATCGGCCTCGGCGAGCGTCGCGTGCCCCAGGCTGAATCCGACGATCCGCGCGGCCCCGGCGGAGGAGACGGAGGGGGAGCGGCCGGGCCGGGTGGCGTCCGGGTAGGCGGGAACGGGCCGTGTCACCGGAGCCAGGGAAGGGGTGGGCCGGGTGGCCCCGGCCGCGGAAGCGGCCGGGGCTCCGGATGCCTGGTGAGGCGTCATCGGGGCAGGACCCAGATGGGGTTGGTGTAGAACCACAGGTCGCCCCACGGGTCGGCGGCACCGACGACGTCGAGCTGCGGCCCGTACGGGTCGACTCCAGTGCCGAGCAGGCCGGGCTGGGTACGGTTCCCGTCGGTGCCGCGGACCCGCAGGTAGAACGGCTTGTCCAGGCGGCCGAGGTCGTAGCTGAACGAGATCCGCCCGCTGGTCTTCGACACCTCGAACGACTGGACCACCCTGGTGTTCGGGGTGGTGAAGGTGTCCTTGTCGCCGACGGGCCCGGTGACCGTGCCGACGATCACGTCGACGCGCTTGAGGACGGGCACGAATCCGGCCCAGTTCGGGATGTCCTGCAGGTCGATGTCGAGGACCAGTTCGGTGGAGGTGCCGCGCTTGACCCGGAGGACGCCGCCGAGCGGGGTTCCAGTGTGGCCGCGGCGGTCGCCGGTGACCCGGACGCGGGCGTCGAGGGCCTTGATCAGCCGGCCGTGGTCGACCCAGACGCGCCCGGCGCGCAGGCCGTCCATGACCGCCTTGTAGGAGAACGACGACGAGCCCACGTTGGTCCGGCCGTAGTAGCCGGGCCAGAAGTCACCGGCCGACGTGTTGATCGATCCGTTGTAGACCGGGTCGTTGTACTTGCCGTTGGCGTTGAAGTCGCTGCCGGGGCCGCGCTCGGTCTGGTCGAGGTAGTTGACGTGGCTGTCCGAGTTGACGGTGATCCACCACGCCTTGCCCTCGGCGAGGAGGCTGTCCCAGAGTCCGCCGACGGTGGCGGTCATCCAGTCGAAGCCGCCCCACGTGCGGTAGCTCTCCAGCGGGTATCCGGCGTACGACGCGGCCGACGGGTTGTTGTCGTAGTAGCCGCGGGCGCCGCCCCGGCCGTGGGGGCGGGGATGCCGGCGGCCTGGTGGCCGGGCGCGCCCTCGAAGCCGACGGCGACCGTGGGGTCGGCGTCGCGCCAGTTGCGGATCTCGTGCGGGGAGTCGATGCCGCGCCGGGCCGGGTGGTTGGCGAAGAACAGTGCGCCGTCGATCTTGCGCTTGCGGACCTGCTCGCCGAGGAACCGGATGCCGGCGATCGCCATCGCCTCGTTCTGGGCGGGGGTGTTGGTGGCGGGCAGGAGCGAGCCGTCGTACGCGTTCTCGAACTGCTTGAGGACGTCGACCTCGTTCCGGCCGGGGTGCACGAAGACGGTCGCGTGCTCGGCGGCCGGGATGTTCCACTCCAGGCCCTGGAAAGTCAACAACGAAGGAAGCGCGGACCGGGTCTTGACGATGTCCGGGTTGACCTTGTCCACACCGATCTTGGCGTGGGTGGCGCTGCCGTGGTCGGTGATGACCAGCCAGTCGAGGCCGTAGGCGTGACCCTTCTGCGCCTGGTCGAGCACCCGGTACTGGGCGTCCGAGCTGTACTGCGTGTGGATGTGGTGGTCACCCGCGAGCCAGCGGAAACCACCCTTGCCGGTACCGCCGCCCACCGGGTCGTGGGTGTGCTGGAGCCCGGCGGCCGCGGCGGCGCCCGGCTGGGCGAGCACGGAGGCGGCCGCACCGGCGCCGAGCAGGCCCGCGCCCAGCAGGAAGCGCCGGCGGGACGCGTCGGACGGCGCCAGCTCGGCGGACGGGACAGAGAGATCGAGAGCCTCGGGGAGGTCGCCCCCGGCGGCTGCGGCGTGCGCGTGGTCGTGAAGATGATCGTGGCCGTGACCCATGGCGGACACCCTCGTCCGAACAGGACAACGCCCGCTGTCAATTTAGTTACCTGAAGACGAAGAGTGTTCAGATGACCGGGTGGAAGTGACCCAGAGCGACCGATGCGGCGATGATCGCCAGGGCGGTGAGCAGCGACAGCACGAGCAGGACGGTGTCGGCGGGGGTGAAGTGCTGACGGCGGGCGTACGTCCGGGGTGTCTCGGCGTCGAAACCGCGCGCGTCCATCGCCACCGCCAGCCGCACCCCCCGCCGCAGTGCCCCGACCAGCAGCGCGAACGCCGTCGACACGAACAGCCGCACGCGGGCGGCCGGATTGTGCCCGGCGTCGACACCGCGGGCGCGGCGGGCCAGGCTGAGTGACCGCCACTCGTCTCCGAGCAGCGGCACCAGCCGGAACGCGGCGAGCGCGCCGATCGCGAACCGGGCCGGCGCCTTGGCGTTCTGCACCAGAGCGTCGGCCAGATCGGTGGGGTCGGTGGTGGCGAACACGACGATGCCCGGCAGCGCGACCGCGAAGATCCGCAGGATGAGCGCTCCCGCGGTGGCCAGCACCCCGGTGGTGACGTCGATCGGGCCGAGCGACACCACCAGTTCGCCGCCACGGTCGGCGGCGAACAGCACCATGGTGACCAGGATCCCGGCCGCGGCCAGCAGCAACGGCGTGGACCGCCGGGCCAGCACACCGATCCGGACGCCGAAGAACGGCAGCACCAGGAGCTCGACGGCGAGCGCGACGGCCGGCGTGAACGGGTCCATCGTGGCGATCAGCGGCATCGAGAACAGCAGCGCGGCGCCGACCTTGGCGACCGGGTTGCGGCGGGCGAGCGGCGCCGACGGATCGGCGACCGGTGCGAAGGAGAGGGTCACGGCCGCGTCCGCCGCGGCAGAGGGTCCGGTTCCGGCACGCCGAGGGGGACGGTCCGATCGGCGAGGGTACGGACGAACGCGTCATCATGCGTGACGGCGACGATCCCGTGCCCTTCGTCACGCAGGCCGGCGAGCAGGTCGACGAGTTCCCGCCAGGTGCGCCGGTCCTGGCCGAAGGTCGGCTCGTCGAGCACGAGCAGCCGCGGTGCCGTCGCCAGTGCCGTGGCCACGCTCAGCCGCCGGGCCTCCCCACCGGAGAGCGTGTAGGGGTTGGCCTCGGCGAGCCTGGTGAGCCGCAGTCGTTCGAGCAGTTCGGTGACGATGCGGCCGACCTCGGCGGGGGAGCGGCCCAGCCGTCGCGGCCCGAGAGCCAGCTCGTCGGAGACCTTCGACGTGACGAACTGGTGCTCCGGGTTCTGGAAGACCGACCCGATCCGCCCGGCCAGCGTCGTGGCCCGCCATCGGTGCGGCGGCCGTCGGTCACCGAACGCCTCGACCCGGCCGGACGTGGGAGCGAGCAGGCCACCGAGCACCAGCGCCAGCGTCGACTTGCCGGCGCCGTTGGGACCGGTCACGGCCAGGACCTCGCCACCGTTCGCTTCAATGGTGACGGGGCCGAGACGTCTGCCCACGGCGGCACCCGTAGCCCGTATCAAATGATCTCTTGACGTTGATCTCGTCTTGAGCGGCGGGGTGTGGAAACCCGGAACCCAGACGCCCTCGTCAGCGAGTCTGTCGCCGTAGGCGGCGAAGATCATCTCGGGCGTCCCGTCGGCGCGGACGCCGCCGCCCGGATCCAGGACCACCACCCGGTCGACGAGCGGAAGTGCCTCGGCGACCCGGTGTTCCACGATGATCAGCGTGGTGTCCGCGCCGGTGGCCCGGGCCACCGCGGTGCGGATGAGCTCGGCGCCCGGCGGGTCCAGGTTGGCGGTCGGCTCGTCGAGCAGCAGCAGACCGGGCCGCAGCGCGAGGACCCCGGCGAGGGCGAGGCGTTGCGCCTCACCGCCGGAGAGGGCCGAGGTCGGACGATTGATGGGGTACGGGAAACCGACGCGATCCAGCACGTCGGACACCCGTGGCCAGATCTCACCGGCCGGCACGCCCCGGTTCTCCGGGCCGAACGCGACGTCGTCGCCGCTGCGGGCCATCACCAGCTGGGTCTGCGGGTCCTGGAAGAGGATGCCGACGCGCTCGCGTGCCTTGCGCGGGTCGAGCCCGTCGATGCGGATCGTGCCCTCGGACTCGCCGGAGTCCTCGGGTAGCAGCCCGGCCAGTGCGGCGAGCAGCGTGCTCTTGCCGGCCCCCGAGGGACCGAGCAGGAGCACCCGCTCGCCGTGCCGGATCTCCAGGTCCAGCCCGCGGACCGCCCAGGCGCGGCGCCCGGCGTGCCGCCACCCGAAGTCACGGAGCTGAACGTCACTCATGTCTCAGACGGATGCCCGTTCCCGGCCCGCTTCGAACCGGTCCAGCACGCCGGTCGGAGCGAGCGCCCGGACGAGCGCCCACGAGCCGGCGCCGGCGATGATCGCGCCGCTGATCACGGTGATCACCGCGTACGGGATCCGGTAGGACCACAGGTCCGTCCCGGCGGTGTACTTGACGAAGTCGTAGCACGCCGCGCTGACCCCGGTCAGGGTGCCGGCCAGCACCGCGGCCGGCAGCTTGAAGTTGCGGTAGAGCAGGATCGCGAACGCCAGCTCCGCGCCGAGCCCCTGGAGCAGGCCGGACACGATCGTGTCGACGCCCCACTGGCTGCCGAGCAGCGCGGACACGGTGGCCGCGACCGCCTCGGTGTAGAGCGAGGCACCCGGCTTGCGGACGATCAGGGCGCCCAGGACGGCCGGGACCAGCCAGACGCCGTAGATCAGGGTCTGTGCCGGTGGGAAGAAGGCGAAGGCGCCCTCGGTGACCGACCAGACCGTGCCCCAGGCCCAGAAGATCACGCCGAAGGTCACGGCGATGACGGAGGCGATGACGATGTCTATCGTCCGCCACCTACGGGGATTGATGTCGTTCATTGGAATGCCTCCCAGTGGGTACCGGGAGGAGACGCACGCCGTGTTCCCCCGGGCGGCGATGCCCAGGGCACGACGCGGCTGGAGAGACCGAGCTTCCTGCGCTGGCATTACCCAGATCAGGTACTAGGGTCTGCGGATTTCACCGCACTCTCAGCGCTGTGCGCTCCCCTGTCGGATCGAAGTTTTTTCGCGACCTGCCTCGACTCACGCATCGCCCGAGCGATGCACATCGTCTCCGCCGTCGCGAAAAAGCTTCGTTGGATGTGCTTCGATGACCGTAACACCTGGTTAGCGGCATGCAAACGGGAGGGAAGACGTGATCGAGGTCAAGGCCCGGGGATTGACGTTCGACGTTCACGAGAGCGGCCCGGAGGACGGCGAACCGGTCCTGCTGCTGCACGGCTTCCCGCAGGACTCCCGGGAGTTCGACCTGGTCCTGCCGCACCTGCACGCGGCCGGGCTGCGGACGTACGCGATGGACCAGCGTGGATGCTCGCCCGGCGCCCGTCCGTCCGACGTCGCCGCCTACAGCATGACCTCGGTGACCGCCGACGCGATCGCCGTCCTCGACGCGCTCGGCATCGAGAAGGCGCACGTCGTCGGCCACGACTGGGGTGCGCAGGTGGGCTGGCAGCTGGCCGCCCGCCACCCGGACCGGGTGCGCACCCTGACCGCGGTCTCCGTGCCGCACCCGCGGGCACTGATGCTCGCCGTCCGGGTCCGGCCCAGCCAGAAGGCGCGGCTCGCCTACTTCAAGGTGTTCCAGCGGTCGTTCGCCGAGAAACTGCTGCTCGCCCAGCACGCCCTGACCCTGCGCCTGATGCTGCGGCCGATCGGCATGCGCGCCGAGCAGTACGTGGCGGCGATGCGCGAACCGGGCCGGCTCACCGGCGGCCTCAACTGGTACCGGGCCTTCGACACCGCCCAGGTCGCGAGACTCGGCGTGGTCACGGTGCCGACCACCTACGTCTGGAGCGACCAGGACGGGGTGGTCGGGCTGACCGCGGCACTACGGACCCGGGACTGGGTGCGGGCCGACTACCGGCTGGTGGCGATGCGCGGCGTCAGCCATTGGGTGCCGGAGCAGGCACCGCGGGAGCTGGCCGATGCGATCCTGGCACGCGTCGGCGTTTGACCGGGGGCCCGGCCGGGGAATTCGGCGCGTCATGGCGGTCGATACACATTCCCCCCGAGAGACCGAGAAGCAGCGCTGGGACCGGAACTTCGCCGATCTCCTCCAGGAGCTCCGCGTAGCGCAGACCGGTGTGCAGATCCTTTTCGCGTTCCTGCTCACCCTGCCGTTCAGCAGCGGCTTCCCGAACGTCACAGCGTTCCAGAAGGACGTCTACACGGTCGCTCTGATCAGCGCGGCGTTCGCCACCGCGATGATCATCTCGCCGGTGGCCTTCCACCGGGCACTGTTCCGGCAGGGCCGCAAACCCGAGCTGGTCCGGTACGCCCACAAGATGGCCACCGGCGGCCTGGCGTTCATGCTGATCGCGATGACCAGCAGCGTCCTGCTGATCACCGACTACCTGCTGGACTGGCAGTGGGCGATCCCGCTGACCGTCGTCACCGGTGGCTGGTTCCTCACCTACTGGGCCATCCTGCCGTTCGCCCACCGCGAGTGGGGCGACGACGACGAGGACGCCGCGTCCGCCACGGACTAACGCTTTCGCAGGCCCAGCCGGCGCAGCTCCAGGCCGGCCAGGGCGGCGACCGCGTCGGCGTCGCCGGCCCGCCAGCTCTGCGCGATGTCCGGTCCCAGCTTCGCCAGCTCGGTCAGCGGCTGGGAGGCCAGCGCCCGCAACGCCAGCAGGTCCGGGCCGGCCGGGTCGTCGCGGACCGCCGCGGCCACCCCGGCCCGGCGGATCCAGCGCAGGCGCAGCGGCAGCCAGACGAACAACACCAGCGCCAGCGGCACCGACAGTGCCAGCGCCGGAAGGATCAGTGCCAGCTGCGCGACGAACTCCTGCTGCTGGTGACCGGCGTCGGCGATCGAGCGGGCGGCATCGGCGGCGCCGGTGAACGGCGCGGTCAGCTCGTCGCCGACGATCGGGACCCGGCCCACCTTGCCACCCGCGTCAGCCAGGTTGTCGGCGATGCCGCTGCCGGCGCTCTCCAGCTTCTGACCGGGGACGGCCAGCTTCTCCACCACGTCGTGGATCCACAGGGCGACCTTGATCCACAGGTAGACCCACAGGACGACGAGGATGTCGGTGACGAGTTGGCGAAGGGCGACCGGAACACGGTCCGCGTAGAGCTTCACACCGGAAGCGTCGCACTCAGGCTTTGGCGGCGCACTCCGGGCATGTGCCGAAGATCTCCAATGTGTGCGACACGTCGACGAAGCCGTGTTCACCGGCCATCTTGTCGGCCCACGACTCGACCGCCGGGCCGAGCACCTCGACGGTCCGCCCGCACGACCGGCACACCAGATGGTGGTGGTGGCCCTGGCTGCACCGCCGGTAGAGGTGCTCCCCGCCCGGCGGCCGCATGACGTCGATCTCGCCGGCGTCGGCCAGGCCCTGCAAAGTCCGGTACACCGTGGTCAGACCGACCCGCTCGCCCCGATCGCGCAACATCGCGTGCAGATCCTGGGCGCTGTGGAAGCCCTCGGTCTCGGCGAGCACGGCGCTGACCGCGCTGCGCTGCTTGGTGTTGCGGATCTGACTGTCGGCGTTCACTGTCGGCTCTCCCTGGCATGGCTCACGGCGTCGGCGACGATGTGGGCGACGTGTTCGTCCACCAGGGAGTATGCGATCTCCCGGCCGCGCCGCACACCCCGCACCACGCCGGCCCCGCGCAGCACGCGCAGGTGCTGGGACACCAGCGGCTGCGGGGCGCCGAGTTTCTCCACGAGATCGTGCACACAGCGCTCGCCCACGCCCAGCTCGACCACGATGGCGACACGGATCGGCGCGGAGAGAGCGCGCAGCAGCGCCCCCGCCGATTCGTACGCTTCGTAACCGGTGGTCGTCGTCATCGTTGCGACAACGGTACAGGCAGGCCGGCGTCAGCCATGCAACACGACATCCGGCGGCTCGGACGTCACGGGTTGCGGCGTGGGCCTGCGCAACCGGTGCCGGATCGACCCGCCGACCGCGGTGACCACGAAGACGGCCAGGGCCAGGAGCACGGTGGTCGCGCCCGGAGCGGTGTCCGCCTCGGCCGAGACCAGGATGCCCCCGCCGGCCGCGCTCACGCCGATCACCATGGCCGCCGACATCGTGCTGACGAAACCACGGGTCACCTGCTGGGCGGCGGCGACCGGGACGACCATCATCGCCGAGACCAGCAGCAACCCGACCGTACGCATGGCGATGGTCACCGTCACCGCGGTCGTCACCGCCAGCAGGATGTTGAGGGTCCGCACCGGGAGGCCGCTGACCCTCGCGTACTCCTCGTCGTTGCAGAGCGCGAAGAGGGCCGGGCGCAGGAAGAGCATGGCGGTCAGCACGGCCGCGCCCAGCCCGCCGATCACGACCAGGTCGGTCGAGGAGGTGGTCAGCGGGGAGCCGAAGAGGTACTGCATCAGGCTGCTGTTGCCACTGCCGTCGGAGAGGCCGACCAGCAGCACGCCACCGGCGATCCCGCCGTAGAAGAGCATGGCCAGGGCCAGATCCCCGGAGGTACGGCCACGCTCGCGGATCAGCTCCACGCCGACCGCGCCGAGAGCCGACACGATGACCGCGGTGTAGACCGGGTCGTTGCCGGTGAGCAGTCCCAGGCCGACGCCGGTGAGCGCGACGTGGCCGATGCCGTCGCCGATCAGTGACAGCCGGCGCTGCACCAGGTAGATGCCGAGCGCCGGAGCGGCCAGCCCGATGATCATCGCGGCGATCAGGGCCCGCTGCATGAACGGCTGCGTGAGCAGTTCCATCAGTACGCCTTCGTTCCCTCGGTCGGTGCCCACTCGCAGATGCCGGCCTTGAACTCCTCGGCATGCGGGTGCAGGTGCTCGTGGTCCGGTTCGGCGTGGTGCCCGGCCGGCTCGGGGGGCGTCCCCTCGTACGCGATCCGGCCGTCGTGCACCACCACGGCCCGCCCGATCAGCGGCCGTAGCGGGCCCAGCTCGTGCAGGACCAGCAGGATCGTCCCGCCGTCGCCGGCGAACCGGGTCAGCGCCGCGGCGAACGCCTCCTGGCTGGCCGCGTCCACCCCGGCGTTCGGCTCGTCGAGCACCAGCAGGTCCGGAGAACCGGCCAGCGCACGGGCGATCAGGGTGCGCTGCTGCTGGCCACCGGAGAGGGTCGTCACCGGGTCGTCGATCCGGTCCAGCAGGCCGACGGCGGTCAGCGCGTCCCGTACCGCCGCCTTGTCGGTCCTGCCGGGGAAACGGAAGACGCCGCGCCGGGCCAGCCGGCCCGATGCGACGACCTCGCCGACGGTGGCCGGCACGCCGCTGCCGGCGCCGAGCCGCTGCGGCACATACCCGATCCGCTCCCATCCGCGGAACCGCTGCTGCGGCGTCCCGAACAGCCTGATCTCGCCCCGGCGGGCCGGGACCAGGCCGAGGACCGTCCGGATCAGGGTGGACTTGCCGGAGCCGTTGGCGCCGAGGATCGCGACGACGTCACCGGCCGTCACGCTCAGCGAGACGTCCCGCAGGACCTCGCGTCCGTCGTAGCCGACCGCGAGATGACTGACCTCGACAACGCTCATTGACACTCCAGGCCCAGTTCGAGTGCGGTCAGGTTGGCGCGCATCACCGAGAAGTAGTCTGCCGAGTCGTCGGTGAGGCCCTCGATCGGGTCGAGGACAGCGGTCTTCGCGCCGACCTCCTTGGCGATCGTCTCCGCCACCTTGGGGCTGACCAGCGTCTCGAAGAAGATCGTGGTGGTGCCGTGCTCCCGGGCCTCGGCGGCCACGGCGGCCAGGCGCTGCGGCGACGGCTCGGTCTCCGGGTCGATGCCGGTGATGCCGATCTGGGTCAGCTCGTAGCGGCTCGCCAGGTAGCCGAACGCGGTGTGGCTGGTCACCAGCTCGCGGCGGGCGCACTCGGCCAGGCCCTTCTGGAACTCGCCGTCCAGGGCGGTCAGCTCGGTCCGCAGGGTGGCGGCGCGGGCGGTGAAGTCGGCGGCGTGGGCCGGGTCGGCCTTGCCGAGGCGCTCGGCCACCTGGTCGGCGATGGCCGCGAGCCGGGTCGGGTCGAGCCAGACGTGCGGGTCGGTGCCGCCGTGCTCCTCGGCGGGCTCATCACCCTCCCCGGCGTGGTCGTCCGCCTCCTGCGCGGTGATCATCTCGACCGCTGTGGTGGCGTCGAGGGCCCGGTCGCCGCCGTTCTGCTTCACCGCGTCGTCGACGGCGGGCTGGAAACCGCCCAGGTAGACGATCACCCCGGCGTCGGCGACCTCACCGACCTGGCGGGCGGTCAGCTCGACGTCGTGCGGCTCGGCGCCCGGCTTGGTCAGCGAGGAGACGTGCACCGCCTCACCACCGACCCGCTCGCTGACGAACTGGAGCGGGTAGAAGGCGGTGACGACGGAGAGCTTGCCGTCGGCGCCGGCGGAGTCCGACCCGCAGCCGGTGAGAGCGGGCAGCAGGAGCAGGGCGGGGAGCAGGCGGCGCATCATGCCACCAACTGTGGTCGATAATGACAATGATTGTCAAAGCCGCATGAGTTCACAGGGTCTTCGATACCGCGGCGACCAGCAGGATGGTGAGCAGGACCACCCGTACCAGCCGGGTGACCGGCGTTTGCACCGGCCAGGTGGTCATGGTCAGGCCGGCCAGGCCGACGGCCAGCACACCGAGCAGCAGAGCACCCACGATGCCCGGCAGGAACAGGCCGAGCAGGAGTACGGCCAGCGTCCCGGCGAACGCGGCGGTCGGATTCACCCGGGCCAGCCGGTGCAGGAATGTGCGCGTCACCTGTCGCTCCTGTCGCGTGTGCGTACCCTCGTCACATGCTGGTGCTCAACCGCTTCACGGTCCCCACGGAAACGCAGGACGGCTTCCGGGATCAGGCGCACGCCGCCCTCGCCGCCCTGGCGCGCACCCCCGGTTACCGGTCCGGCCGGCTCACCCGGGCCCTGGAGGACCCGACCGGCTGGACTCTCGTCACCGAGTGGGAATCGGTGGGAGCCTACCGGCGCGCCCTCGGCAACTACGACGTCAAGCTGTACGCCACACCGCTGCTGGCACACTCCCTCGACGAGCCGTCGGCCTTCGAGACCCTCGCCTCCGCCGAGCCGGGCGCCGACGTCGTGATCACCGCGAGCGACCGGGCGGCCGAACCCTGGCGCTGAACACTAGGCTGGCAACATGAGTCTTCCTCCGCCTCCGCCGCCGGGCCCGGGTGTGCACCCGCCCTTCCCGGCCCCTCCGGTCGAGGGCCGGGGCAAGCGGATCGGGACGAGCCTGGGCATCGTCGCCGGCATCGTCGTGCTGGTCTGCGGTGTCGGCGCGGTCGCCGGCATCGGGCTGGCCACGTCGATCACCAGTGCGCTCGACGAGCAGGCCGAGGTGGTGGTGAGCCGCTATGTCGACGACATCCAGGCTCGTGACTTCGACGGCGCCTACGGGCAGCTCTGCCAGGACTCGCAGGACTCCGAGACCCTCGCCGACTTCACCGCCCGGATGGCCGACACCGAGCCCTTCGACTCCTACAGCGTGGGCTCGCTGTCCATGGGGGTCCGGCTGACCGTGCCGGTGGAGATCTTCTATCCCGACGGCGACTCGACGCAGTTGCAGGCCGACCTGGCACAGAACAGGTCGACGGGCAAGTTCGAGGTCTGCGACCTCGGGGAGTAATCTCGCTTTTCGTCCTGTAACTCTTGATTTCCCCGCCGACACCCAGCCGGCGTAGGAGGAAACCCGCACATGCCTGCCGACCGTATCGACAGCGTCGTCAGCCTGGCCAAGCGCCGGGGCTTCGTCTTCCCCTCCAGCGAGATCTACGGAGGGACCCGTTCGGCCTGGGACTACGGTCCGCTCGGCGTGGAGCTGAAGGAGAACGTCCGCCGGCAGTGGTGGAAGACCATGGTCCAGCAGCGCGACGACATCGTCGGCCTGGACTCGGCGGTCATCCTGTCCCGTGACGTGTGGGCGGCCTCCGGTCACCTCGACGCGTTCGTCGACCCGCTGACCGAGTGCCAGTCCTGCCACAAGCGCTTCCGGGCCGACCACCTGGAGGAGGCCTTCGAGGCCAAGCATGGCAAGCTGCCGTCCTCGCTGCAGGAGCTGAACTGCCCGAACTGCGGCAACAAGGGCACCTTCACCGAGCCGAAGATGTTCAACGGCCTGATGAAGACGTTCCTCGGCCCGACCGAGAGCGCCGACGGCCTGCACTACCTGCGCCCGGAGACCGCCCAGGGCATCTTCGTCAACTACAACAACGTGGCGACCGCGGCCCGCAAGAAGCCGCCGTTCGGCATCGCGCAGGTCGGCAAGAGCTTCCGCAACGAGATCACCCCGGGCAACTTCATCTTCCGTACGCGTGAGTTCGAGCAGATGGAGATGGAGTTCTTCGTCCCGCCGGGCTCCGACGAGGAATGGCACGAGTACTGGCTGCAGGAGCGCTGGAACTGGTACCGCGATCTCGGCCTGTCCGAGAGCAACCTGCGGTTCTACGAGCACCCGCGGGAGAAGCTCTCGCACTACTCGAAGCGGACCGTCGACATCGAGTACCGCTTCCAGTTCGGCGGCACCGAGTTCGCCGAGCTCGAGGGTGTCGCCAACCGCACCGACTTCGACCTGACCACGCACTCGAAGCACTCCGGTGTGGACCTGTCCTTCTTCGACCAGGAGAAGGGCGAGCGCTGGGTGCCCTACGTCATCGAGCCCGCCGCCGGCCTCACCCGTGCCGTGCTGGCGTTCCTCCTCGAGGCGTACGACGAGGACGAGGCGCCGAACACCAAGGGCGGCGTGGACAAGCGGACCGTCATGCGGTTCGACCCCCGGCTCGCGCCGGTCAAGGTCGCCGTCCTGCCGCTGTCGCGCAACCCGGAGCTGTCGCCGAAGGCCAAGGAGCTGTCAGCCAACCTGCGCAAGCGCTGGGTCGTCGAGTTCGACGACTCGCAGGCCATCGGCCGTCGTTACCGTCGCCAGGACGAGATCGGCACGCCGTTCTGCGTCACCGTCGACTTCGACACCCTCACCGACAACGCGGTGACGGTGCGCGACCGGGACACCATGAAGCAGGAGCGCGTCTCCCTCGACCAGATCGAGGACTACCTGATCAAGCGGCTCCCCGGCTGCTGATCCGGACGTGACACGGACCGCCGGGGGCCCGTACGGGCACCCGGCGGTTTCGATGTGCGCCTATGCGGTCCGGTCCGTGGGGGCGGCGTGGCGGGCATCGGAAGAGGAAACCGCCGGGGCGGGCGGGGTGGCGGGCGTCAGAAGAGGAAACCGCCGGGGCGGTGGTTGCGGTCGGCGATGAGTCCCGCGAGCACCGCAACGGCGATCTCCGAGGGGGTACGGCTACCGATGTTCAGCCCGACCGGACGATGCACCCGCCCGATCTCCTCGTCGGCGACGCCCAGCTCGCGCAGCGCCGCCACGTGCGGACCCTCGGCCCGTGGGTTGCCCACGATGCCGATCCACCGGGACCGGCCGCCGAGCGCCTCCTTGAGCAGGTCGCCGATCTCCGGCCGGTGATGGTCGGTCAGCAGGATGTCGGTGTGCTCGTCCGGCCCGGCCGCCACCAGATCACCCACGAAGGTGTCGCCGTGCGGCCGTGGCGTCCCGGCGAGACGGGCCGGATCGGGCTCGACCAGGACGGTCTGGAAGCCGAGCTCCACCCCGAATCGGAACAGCATCTCCGACACCGGGGACTCGAACACGGCGATCAGCCGCCGTGGGCTCACCTCATCAGTCACGCCCCGACTCTGTCAGAAAACAGCCCGCCCTGCACCCGTTCAGGTGTCGCATCACCACTAGGCGCCAGGCTATAGTTACGGCGCTAGCGGAAAGCGCGGCGCCGGCAACTCTGACCGGCTACCCTTCACCCCCGGAGGCCCTTTTGCCCACCCTCGAAGAGCGCGTCACCCGACTGGAGAACCACATGGAAGAGCAGAAGCGGCTCTGCGCCAGCCGGGACGGTGATCTGTCCGACCTGGGCCTGAAGGTGCAGGCTCAGCACGGGCTCATTCAAGCCATCGCCAAAACCCAGTCGGAGCACACCGCGACCCTCGCGCGGCACACCACGATCCTCGACAGGCACACCACGATCCTCGACAGGCACACCGCGATCCTCGACAGGCACACCGCGATGCACACGGAGCACGCCACGTCGCTCGCGCAGCTCTCCCTCAACGTCTTCTCGCTCAAGGACAGCGTGCAGCGGATCGTCGGGATGCTGGACACGCTGATCGAGCGGGGCGGCCGGCAGTAGCCGGAGCGGGCGATTCGGGGTCGCCGGGGTGGGCGTGTCACGCTAGTGCTCGTGACTGCTGCACCGCTCATGCTCGGCGACCATGCCGTTAACCCGCCCGTCGTGCTCGCCCCGATGGCCGGGATCACCAACGTGGCGTTCCGGCGGCTCTGCCGGGAGCAGGGCGGCGGGGTCTACGTCTGCGAGATGATCACGACGCGGGCGCTGGTCGAGCGGATCCCCAAGACGCTCAAGATGATCGCGTTCGCGGAGGACGAGGGGTTCCGGAGCCTCCAGCTCTACGGGGTGGACCCGGATGTCACCGCGGCCGCTGTGCGGATGGTCGGCGAGGACGACCTGGCTGATCACATCGACCTCAACTTCGGCTGCCCGGTGCCCAAGGTCACCCGGCGTGGCGGTGGCTCGGCCCTGCCGTGGCGGCGCCGGCTGTTCGGACGGATCGTCAGTCAGGCGGTCGCGGCGGCCAAGCCCTACGGCATCCCGGTGACGATCAAGATGCGCAAGGGGATCGACGACGACCATCTGACGTATGTCGAGGCCGGCCTCGCCGCGCAGGAGGCCGGCGTGACCGCGGTGGCGCTGCACGCCCGGACCGCCGAGCAGCGCTATTCGGGCCAGGCCGACTGGGACGCCATCGCCACCCTGAAACAGGCGCTCGACGTGCCGGTTCTCGGTAACGGCGACATCTGGGAGGGCTCGGACGCACTGCGGATGGTCGAGCACACCGGTTGCGACGGCGTCGTCGTGGGCCGTGGCTGCCTGGGCCGTCCGTGGCTCTTCGCCGACCTGGAGGCCGCGTTCACACAGGGCGCCGACTACCGGCCGGTGCTGCCCACCCTGGGAGAGGTCGCGAAGATCATCTCCCGGCACGCGCAGTTGCTGGTCGAGGCACTGGAGGACGAGCGGCACGGTTGCGCCGACTTCCGTAAGCACGTGGCGTGGTATCTGAAGGGTTTCCCGGTCGGCGGTGACCTGCGCCGCAGCCTGGCGATGATCTCGTCGCTGGCCGAGCTCGACGACCTGCTGGCCAGGCTCGACCCGTCGGTGCCGTTCCCGGTGGAGGCGCTCGGGCTGCCGCGGGGCCGGGTGAACGCGCCGGGCAAGGTGTCGCTCCCGCACGGCTGGCTGGACAGCCGCGACGACGAGACGGTCCCCGAAGGCGCCGAGACCGACGAGTCCGGCGGCTGACGGTGATGCCCCGGCCGTGTGCCGGGGCATCAGGACGACCGTCAGGTGGTGAGGTTCCACTGCTGGCAGGCGTTGCCCAGCGAGGCCCACTGGCGGACCGCGACGCCGTCGGCGGTGCCGCAGTTCGTGACGTCGAGGACCAGTCCGTTGCCGCGGTTGGCGATCAGGTAACCGCCGTTGATCGGGGTGAGGCTCCACTCCTGGCAGGCGTTGCCGAGGGACGACCACAGGTTGAGGGCCGTGCCGTTGGCGGTGCCGCAGTTGACCGAGTCGAGGACGGTGCCGCTGTTGGCGTTGGTGATCCGGTAGTAGTTGCCGGTCGTCTTCGTGAACGTCCACTGCTGGCAGGCGTTGCCCAGGGACGACCACTGCTGGATGCCGGTGCCGTCGGTGACGGCGCAGTTCTTCGCGTCGAGGAGTTTGCCGGTCGCCTGGTTGACGACGCGGTAGCGGGTGGTGGCCACCGGGAACGAGACGCCGCCGCCCGGATCACCCGACGGGGCCGTCAGGGTGGTCGTGAGCTTGTCGGGCGTACCCAGGCTGGGTGTGCCGTCGCTGTTGAAGTTGACCTTCTTGATCCTCGTCGTGCGGGTCGCGCCGCAGCCCTGGGCCGCCGTGTCGTTGGCGTGGTAGGCCATCCACGTCTCGGTGCCGTCGGGTGAGGTGAAGAACGAGTGGTGGCCGGGGCCGTAGACGCCGTTGGTGTCGGAGCGCTGGAAGATCGGGGTGCTCTTCTTGGTCCACGACGCGGCGGACAGCGGGTTGGAGCCGGTCAGCGTCAGCATGCCCAGCTTGTAGTCGGGCGTGTTGCACGAGCTGGCGGAGAACGTCAGGAACGTCTGCCCGTTGCGCTGGAGGATGTACGGCCCCTCCTCGGTATTGCCGCCCTGCTTCTCCCAGTCGTAGGTCGGGTAGGAGATGCGGGTGCCGTGGGCACTGACCGTCCACGGGTTGCTCATCGGGGCGATGAACAGGCTCTGCAGGTCACCGACCCACGACGAGTAGAGGAAGTAGTTCTTCCCGCCGATCGTCGCGACACTTCCGTCGATGGCCCAGCCGTTGTTCGCCTGGAGGTCCAGCTGGCCCTTGAACGTGTACGGCCCCATCGGGTCGGTGCCGGCCGACTCGAGCACGAACGACCGTTGCCCGTCGCAGCAGGCCGCCGTCCCGGCCGAGTAGTACAGGTACCAGCGGGTCCCGTTCGGGCCGGCCAGCTTGTGCATCGACGGCGCCCACACGTTGCAGCAGCTGGCGGCCGCGGTTCCGGTGTGGACGACGGTCTCGGTGGCGCCGGGCAGCGCTGCCACCGACTTCGCCTTCTTGATCACGACCTGGTTGTTCCACGTCGTGGCGGCCAGGTAGTAGTAGCCGTTGTCGAAGCCCATCCACGGGTCGGCACCGTACGGGGCGGACGCGACCGGATTGGTGAACCCGACGGCGGCGTCGCTGCTCAGCGGGTTGAAGGCGACCGCCACATAGGCCGGTGCGGTCATCAGGAGTGTCACGAGCAGGGCTCGGAGAGGTCGGATGCGCCGCATGTCAGTACACCGTCGGCCAGCCGGACGAGCTCCAGCTCAGCAGGTTGATGCCGAGCCGCGCGTCCCCGGCGGCGGTGTAGTAGTGGTAGACCAGCACGTCCTGGGTGCCGTCCTGGAAGACCGCCGGGTGCCCGGGGCCGTACACGGCGTCGTGCGAGGCGAGGATCTCGGTGCCACCGCCCGCCGTCATCAGCGTCCCGGCCCGGTCCTTGTACGGCCCGGTGATGCTGGTCGACCGGCCGACCATGGTCCGGTAGGTGCTGGACGCGCCCTTGCAGCACAGGTCGAAGGCGACGAACAGATAGTAGTAACCGTTGCGGTAGTAGATGTGCGGCGCCTCGACCGACTTGCTGTTCACGAACCGTTCGGCGATGTGGTGGATCGTCGAGTCGGCCCGCTTGCCGGTCGACGGGCTCAGCTTGACCATCTTGATGCCGCTCCAGAACGAGCCGAAGCTGAGCCACCATTCGCCGCTGGGCGTGACCGTGAGGTTCGGGTCGATCGCGTTGAACCCGCTGGTCGTGGTGCTCTCGACGACCTTGCCCTGGTTGGTCCAGGTGCCGGCCGCGCCGGTGGTGCTGGAGGCCAGGAAGATCGCTGATTTGCTGGAACCGAACGTCGAGGCGGAGTAGTACATCAGGTACTTTCCGCCGCGGTAGGAGATGTCCGGCGCCCACAGGTTGGTGTCGCCACCGGTGTAGGCGTCGGCCCACGGCGTACCGTTGGGGAAGGCCTTGCCCGCGTCGGTGAACCTCGTCCGGTCCGTCGAGGTCTTCAGCCCGATGCCCGGCGCCGTGTAGGCGAGGATGTAGCCGCCGGCGGGCTTCTTGACGATCGTCGGGTCGTGCGCGAAGGTCGAGCCGGTGACCACGCCCGGGTTCGGGTAGGTCGCGGCGTCGGCCCTGGTCAGGCCGTAGACACTGGCGGTCACGGCGAGCAGGCCGGTCACCCCGGCCAGCAGGGTCCTGCGGAGACGGGATCGCATGGGGGATGCGTCCTTTCAGTGGGGAAACTGCCCTGTAGGTGTGCGGTGGGGCCGGAAAGGTTGCGCACGATTTCAGCGCTGAAAGGCCAGCAGCGCGGTCAGCGCCAGCGGGACGGCCATCAGCGCGCACAGCAGCGGCAGCGCCACCGGCAGACCGAACGCGGCATAGAGGATCACCGCTGCCACCTCGGCGCCGAAACCGGCCACCGACAGGGCGGTCGCCCGGGCCGGGCCGGTGATCGCGTCCTGCAGGCGGGCCTCGGCGTGCACCATCGCGAACTGGAGCAGGCCGAACGCCACCGACACCGGGACCATTCCGGCCGGGTGCGGCACCAGGGAACCGGCGGCCAGCAGCGCGGCGGCCAGGGCCAGGGCGCCGGTCAGCGGACGCGGCGAATCCGGGGGGAGACGGTCGGCGAGGCCGCTTCCGGCCGCCATCGCCAGGGCCGTCAGAGCAAACAGCGGGGGTACGGCCGGAGTCGGCGCCCCCATCTCGCGGGCGAGCAGGGGGAGGTACTCGTCGAGGGCGGAGAACCCGGGGACGGCCATCGCCACCGCCAGCAACCGGAGCACGCGGGTGCTGCCGGTGACGGACCGCAGGCCTGCTCGTAGCACTGAGAGGTATCCGCCCGCCTCATCGGCATTCCGGGCGTTTTCGTGGTCCGTACCAGATTCGTCCGTACCAGATTCGTCCGTGGCGGATGAGGGGAGGCGAAGGGCGAGCAGGCCGCCTGCGGTGACCGTCGCGATGCTGATGGCGCCGACCAGGACGTATCCGCCGGCCAGGAGTACCGGGGTGGCCAGGAGGGTCGCCGCGAGCATCGCCAGCATGCTCGCCATGCGGGCCCGGCCCATGACCCGGGTGTACGCCGTGCTGTCGCCGAGATTGTCGTAGACCAGCGCCTCCAGCGATCCGGAGGCGAACGCACCGCCCAGCCCCCAGAGGGCGAAGCCCGCGGCGAAGCCGACGAAGTCGGGCCGGATCAGCCAGATCGCCCAGCCGGCCGCGGAGATGACCTCACCGAGCGCGTAGAGGCGTTTGCGGGACCAGGCGTCGGCGAGCGCGCCGGACGGGATCTCGCACACGAAGGAGACCACCGACCAGATCGCGAACAGCGACGAGATCTCGGCGGTGGTGAGCCCGGCGTCGGCGAAGAGCAGCGCGTAGACCGGGTAGAGGAGCACGCTGTCCTGCAGCGCGTGCACCGCATAGAGGTGTCAGCGTCAAATCGGGTGCATGGCCTTCATCCTGCTCCGGCCTGGCCCGATGTCAACGCAATTCGGCCTCGTCGGCGGCGGCTCGCCCGGACTCCCAGCCCTCCAGGCTGTCGACCCGGCTGCCCCGGACCCGGACCGTACGCGGGAACGCCTTGTCCAGCGCCGCGTGCACCTTGATCTCGCGGTTGCGCAGCACCGGCAGCAGGTGGTCGTGGCCGGTCAGCTCCCGCTCGACGGTCTGCCGCAGCCGCTCACCGATCCGCACACCGTAGGCGACCAGGAACGACCGGCGGAACGCCTTCAACCGGGCCTTGCGGACGTTCTTCTCGTCCCGCACCATCGCCCGGTTGGCCTGCACCAGCAGCGACGTGTAGATCAGCTCGACCGCGTCGATGTCGGTGTCGAACCCGAAGACGGTGCTGAAACCGAGATCCTGCGACCAGACCGTGCGGCAGGTGTTGGCGACGGCGACCGCGTCGAGCAGGCCCGCCTTCTCGCTCTCGTAGGGGTGGTCGACACCGACCCGCCGGGCGAACGGGACCACGTCGACCGCCGCGACGGTGACCTCCTCGATCCGGTACCGGGTGATCAGCTCCTGCGCCTTCGCGCTGTAGCTCTCCGCCTCGGCCGGGAACTCGGTCGACTCCGCTTTCGCCAGCAGGGCCCGCACCCGGTCGAGGATCCGCTGGTCACCGTGGTGCGGCACGGTGGTGAGCGGGGTGCCCGGCGGCGGGACGAGGATCTCGATGCGCGGCATCCGCCGCAACTCGGCCAGCAGATCCAGCGAGGCGTCCAGCACGGCGATCCGGTCCGGCTTACGACCTTCGGCGGTACGCAACCCGTCCGCCTGGTCCCGCCAGCGCTCGTCGACCGGCTCGCGGCCACGCAGATAGTCACGGGCGGCGTCGGCGACCAGCCGCCCCTGGATCGGATTGCCCCGCCGGGCCACCGCCCGGTGCAACTCGGCCGGCTGCCAGCCGTTGGCGAACAGCCGCTCGAACTCACCGCTCAGCGCCGCACTCAGGGCGGCGTCGGTCTCGGCGGCGGGTGCGCCGGTCAGGGCGTCCAGCGCGTCCTCGTAGTTCAGAGCGCCGGAGCGCACCCCGTCGATTATCTCCCGGGCGCTCATGGAGAGGAATGGTAGTTGCCGGGGTCCTGGTTCCCGGCCAG
>NZ_JBHSBL010000035.1:0-38084 GCF_042650585.1 Actinoplanes subglobosus | reverse complement strand
CGTGACCGCCGAGCGGCCGGACGGTCACGGAGTCAGCAGCAGGACCTCCCTGGTCCGGCCGTTCATGCCGGCCAGCCGGTACCCGCCGGTGGTCAGCGCCTCGATCCGCCAGAAGGTGCCGTCGAGCGACCGCCGGGCGCCCGGCGCGGCGATCCGGTACCACCCGTCGGTGACGTGCGTGAACCGCCAGCGGTCGCCGATCCGCTTCGTGTTCGCCAGGTCGGTGAGCAGCACGTCACCGACCGGCTGGACGCGGAAGTCCTGGCAGGCGCCGACCGCGAAGGTCTGCACCGCCGTGCCCGCCCCACCACAGCCGGCCGGCTGCAGGGCCCGGCCGGCCAGCGGGTTGACGATCCGCGACCAGCCCTCGGTGCTCGGGACCAGCCGGAACCGCTGGCAGTCGTTGGCCAGCCAGCCCCACTGCGCCACCCGGGCGCCGTCGGCGTCGACGCAGGCGGCCACCTCGGCCACCTTGTTGCTCTGCCGGTTGGTCAGGCTCACCAGGCCGTTGCCGCGGTCGACGAGTTGCCACTGCTGGCAGGTGTTCTCCGCCTCACTCGCGGCGAGGGTGATGTCGGCGCCCTCGTAACCGCAGGAGGCGTTGGCCAGGACGGCGTCGCTGTCGCGGTGGACCAGCCGCACGTGGGCCGAGCCGTGGCCGTACCCGCGGTTGCCGCTGAGCGGGTCGGACAGCCGGGGCCAGCCGTGCACCCAGGAGATCCTGCGGATCGAGCCCTTCGGGGCGCCGCCGTCGGCCCGGTCGTAGTAGTGATGGGCGAACAGGTCGCCGTAGACGTCGCCGTGGCCCGGACCGGCGAAGTCGTTGTAGCCGGCCAGGATCTGCGTGCCGCCGCCCTCGGTCATCGGCGTGCCGGCGGCGTCCGCGTACGGCCCGGTGATGCTCCGGGACCGGCCGGCCATCACCCGGTAGTCGCTGTTCACACCACGGCAGCAGAAGTCGAAGCTGACGAAGAGGTAGTACCAGCCGCCGTGGTACGTGATCGACGGCCCCTCGATCGCCATGCCGCCCCGGGAGGCGATCCGGTGCTCGGTGGTGTCGGTCGTGGAGAGCAGCCCGGTCCGCGCGTCCAGCCGGCGCATCCGCAGGCCGTCCCAGAACGAGCCGTACGACAGCCACGCGTTCCCGGCCCGGTCGAAGCTGACGTCCGGGTCGATCGCGTTGACGTCCTCGACGCCGCTGGTGGTGCGCAGGACCATGCCCCGGTCCACCCACTGCGGCTGGTCCAGGGATTTCGTGGTGGCCAGTCCGATCACCGAGTTGTTGGTGCCGAACGACGAGGCCGCGTAGTACAGGTGGTACTCGCCGTCGAAGTAGTTGATGTCCGGCGCCCAGAAGTCGGCCGGGGTCACGCCCAGCTCCTCGACCACCCAGGCCGGCGGGGTGTCGAAGACGGTGCCGGTGTACGTCCAGTGGATCAGGTCGGTGGACCGGCGGATCGGCAGGTAGGTGCGGGTGCCGCTGTCCCCGGTGATGATCTCGTAATACCAGCGGCCCTGCTTGATCAGCGTCGGATCGTGGGCCACCGGGTCGGTGGCGGTCACCGGCGCCGAGGCTTGAGCCGGAACAGCGGGAACCGCGGTCAGAAGTATGGCGGCGAGCAGTGCGCCGAGAATTCTCACAAAGCCCTCACAGACGGATGTGGCGTGGCGCACGGTGCTGGCACACCTTTGCAGCGCTGCAAAGACAGGATGCACGCGCCTCGATCCGACAGCAAGGGGAAACAACCCGGAAACCTTGATTACGGTCCGGTGGTCCACAGGGCGGAGATCGGCGCCGGCGACCGTGGCGGCGGCCTTCACCTCGATACCGACGACGCTGCCGGAGTTGTCCTCAAGGGCGTCCACCTCGTACTGATCCCGATCGCGGTAGTGATGCAGCCGTACCGTGAAATCCGTCCAGGTGATCTGGCGGGCGACGACCCTGATCAGATAGATCGTCTCCAGAATGCCGGTGGACCGCCTCGGGGTAACCGCCGCGCCGGGCGCGGGCCAGATAGTCCCGGCGGGACAAACCCAGCGGCTGCGCGCGAAGCTCCGGGCCCTCCAGGAAGGCTGCGGCCCCGAAACCATCCGGAGCGCCGTCGACAGGCTTTAGATCTGCCGATGATTCCGCCGGGGGCGGGGAGGGCGGTGCGGGCCCTCCCCGCCAGGGGGTGGCGATCACGGCTGAAGGCTCAGACGTCGAGGTCGTTCTCGATGCGGCGCAGCTGGTGGCGGGACATCGCGAGGTTCGCCCGGTCCCGGCGCAGCGCCACATAGAGGAAGAGGCCCTTCCCCGAGCGGCTCGTCAGCGGCCGGATCATGTGGTACTGCGTGTCCAGCGTGATCAGGATGTCCTCGATCTTCTCGGAGAGGTTGAGCATCTCCATCGCCCGCAGCTTGGCCCGGACCACGTCGGTGTTACCGGCCGCGGCGACCGTCAGGTCGAGTTCCTTGCCACCGCCGAGGGTGCCCAGGGCCATGCCACTGGTGTGGTCCACGAGCGCGACGCCGATGCAGCCGTCGATCTCCATGATTTCCTTGAGTGCGGTGTCCATGTCGGGCATGGGAATCGTTCCTCCGTTGTGGTGGGTGGTGTCAGCCGGTCGCCTGGCGGCGGCGGGCCATGTTCGGCAGCGTGGCCATCGGGGTCCGCCGGGCGAGCGGGACCGGGGGGCCGGACTGCGTGGGGATCTCCGGGCGCAACGGCGCTGTCTCCAGCGCGAGGATCCGGATCAGCCGGCGTACGCACCGGCGCGCTTCGAGGTGGACCATGGCGAGGTTCGCGTCGCCCGACGTGACCACGGTGAGCAGCGCGTTCGGCCCCGCGGTGTACGACGTGATGTAGCCGCCGTCGCACTCCACAACGGATTCGCGCAGGTCACCGTGATTGACCGCGTGCGCGAACCGCCGCGCCAGAGCCAGATGGGCCGCGGCCAGCGCGGCCAGCGTGTCCGGCTCGATACC
Source organism: Actinoplanes subglobosus (assembly GCF_042650585.1). Lineage (NCBI taxonomy): Bacteria > Bacillati > Actinomycetota > Actinomycetes > Micromonosporales > Micromonosporaceae > Actinoplanes > Actinoplanes subglobosus. The sequence continues at coordinate 35,117 of NZ_JBHSBL010000035.1, read as the reverse complement.
GTGCGAGTCGTGTGCCACGACCAGCCCGTCGGCGGTGGCGAGGACGCTGCCGGACAGTTCCGGCAACCTGCTGCGCAGGCGCCCGAGTTCCTCGAGTACCGCCGGGTCCACCGTCATTCCTCTTCCTCGCTCCTTCGGCTGGTCGGGGGTGCGCGTGTCACCGCAGTGCCCTGAGTGCGGTGCGGATGCGCTTGAGCAGGACCTCGTCGGCGCCCTGGTGCACCGGCGGGCTCTCGCCTGCCATCTCCTTGGGCAGCTTCGCGCCGGGTTTCCGGCGGGCCAGCCGTGGCAGCCGGTTCGGGCCGCCGCTGGTCTCACCCGGTGACGACGCCGGCGCGGGCGGCGGGTCACCGGCGGGCGGGGGGTGACGGGCCGCCGGTTCCGGGCCGGAGATGACGGGTACGGGACTCGCCGTCCCCCGGACCAGCGGGACCGATGCCCCGCGCGGATGGGGGAGACGCACGAACTCCGGCGAGTCGGGTACCCGGATCTCGGGAGGCTCGATCAGCCCCGCGGCGGCCATCCGGCGCAACTCCTGGATGATCGCGTAACCCGCCCGCCCGAGCAATTGCGCCAGGTCGGCCGGGGTGCGCTGCCCGTCGGCCTGGACCAGCAGCTCCCACTGCGGAGCCGTGACCACGACCCGTTCCCGCGGTGGCCGGGTCACCGGGATCACCGGCGCCACGTCGATCAGCGGGTTCGGGAAGATCCCGTCGAGCAGCCGGATCCGTCGCTTCACCTCCCGGTCCACGGCGGTCGCGTCGATGTGCACGACCGGTCCCAGCCAGTGCGTGGCGCCGGGAACGAACTCGGTCGGCGCCGTCGTGTCGGCCAGCACGAAGTAGGCCGCGTCATAGGTGGCGCCGAGCACGCACAACTCCAGCTCACCCTGGGTGAGATGGCCCTGCTCGACCAGGAGCCGCCCCACCCGCGTGGACGAGGTGCCCAGGTCGAGCGCGCTCTGCCAGGTGCGGCCGGAGAGCCGGCCGGACGAGGTGAGCAGCTCACCGACCCCCGGTGCCGACGACGACTCGGCGTAGATGACCCGGCCCTCGAAGACGTAGACCGCACCACCGGGATGGCCGCCGACCATCAGCGCCCCGGTCTGCCGCGCGCCGGCGACCCGCGTGAGCAGGTCCCCGGGCGCTGCGGTCCTCGTGCGGGCCACCGATCGCTCCTTCATGGTCAGTGGGCGGGTCATCGCCGGGCGACCAGTTCGTCGGCCAGGCGCTGCATCTTGCGGCGGGCCACGGCGAGATTGCCGCGCACCCGGTCCAGCCACACGTAGAGCACCAGGCGGCTGTCGAACTCGGTCTGGACCATCCGCAGGAGGTGGTAACCCCCGGCGGTGGTGATGATCAGGTCTTCCAGCAGGTCGTGCGGTACGGCCGAGACGAACAGCGAGCGGCTGTTCGCGGCCTGGACCACCTCGGCCGTACCGGCCGCGGCGGCCTCGTGGTCCTCGTTGGGCGCTGCGCCGGTCGTGGCGACCGGGAAGCCCGTCGTGTAGTCGACGATGCTGGCCCCGACGGCGCCGGGAATCGTCATGGCCTCTTGTAGACAGTGGTCGACGCCGGGCACTTCACTCCTCAGCGCTTTAGCTCCCGTTCGGGCGCTTACCGCCCGCCACCGTGGGCCATCCTCCGGTGACCGTGCGGTCGTAAGTCGCACGTTCTGTGCGTCATCCGCCCGTCACCGTGAGGCGGGTACCGCGTTGTCCCCGGCCGGCCATCGCGACGTCACGTAACCTGTTCGTCACATGTCGATCAGGGGAGGGTCCGTGCCCAGTCGGTGGGAGCAGGTCGTGGTGGACGCCGAGGACCCGGCGCGGCTCGCCCGCTGGTGGGCCGAGGCGCTCGGATACGTGATCGTGAACGAGGCGCCCGACGAGGTGGAGATCCGGCCCACCCCCGACCAGATGCCCGGGCTGCTCTTCACCCCGGTCGCCGACGCCCGGCGGGGCAAGAACCGGCTGCACATCGACCTGCGGCCGGACGACCAGGAGGCCGAGGTCGAACGGCTGGTCGGGATGGGCGCCCGATCCGTCGACATCGGTCAGGGCGACGTGCCGTGGGTCGTCCTCGCCGACCCGGAGGGCAACGAGTTCTGCGTACTGAGCTCCAAGCCCTAGTACTTGAACTGGCCGATCAGGCCGCGGATCTCGTCGGCGGCGGTGCTGACCAGGCCGGCCGAGTTGCGGGTGGTGTTCGCACCCTCGGCGGTGAAGGCACTCGACGACGTGATGTGCGAGACCGTGCCGCTGATGTCCGAGGCCGCGGACTGCACCGCCCCCACGTTCTGGGCCAGCAGGTCGGTGGTGGCCGACTGCTCCTCGACGGCGGCCGCGATCGTCCGCTGGCCGTCGTCGATCCGCGCGATCACCGCCGTGATCGCCTCGATCGCCTTCGCCGTGTCGGTCGTCATCTCCTGGATCGCGTGGATCTTCGCGGTGATCTCCCCGGTCGCCCGCGCGGTCTCCCCGGCGAGATCCTTGACCTCGGTCGCCACCACCGCGAACCCCTTGCCGGCGTGCCCGGCCCGGGCCGCCTCGATGCTGGCGTTCAGGGCCAGCAGGTTCGTCTGTTCGGCGATGTTCGTGATCATCTGCACGATGTCGCCGACCTCCCGGCTCGCCTCGCTCAACCGGCCCACCGCCTCCGCCGTCCGGTTCGCGCTGGTCGTCGCCTCGTTCGTCGTCGACGCTGCCGTCGCTGTCTGCCGGGAGATCTCCCGGATCGACGCCGACAGTTCCTCGGTGGCGGCCATCATGTCGCCCACCGAATCCGACACGTGCACCGCCGACGCGTCCGCGTTGCGTGCCTCGGCCGACGTCCGCTCGGCCGAGCCGTCCAGTTCGCCGGCCAGCGTCTGCAGCTCGACACTGGTCGCGGTCAGGCTGCCCACCCGTTCCGCGGTCGCCGCCACCGTGCCCTGGATCTCCGACATCGCGTCGTTCAGGGCCCGCGCCATCTCGCCGAACTCGTCCCGGTTGACGATCGGCGCCCGTACCGTCAGATCCCGCCCGGCCAGCTTCCGCAACGTCTCCCGCATGCCGCGCAGCGGCTGCCGCACCGCCCGCACGGTCAGCACACAGACGATCAGCGTCAACAGGTTCGCGATGCCCGCGGCCCACTGGATGAACGTCGTGCTGTCCTCTCCGGCCTCCCGGCCCCGCGCGCTGGCGTGGCTGACCTCGCTGAGCACCGCGTCGTCCAGCCCGCCCAGGCTCTCCTCCAGTGCGGAGAACTGCGCCAGGAAGTCGGCCAGCGACTGCTGCGCGGCCGCCCGGTCGGTCGCCGCCGTGGCCACCGCCGACTTCGCCAGATCCCCGTACTTGATGATCTCCGCGCGGGTCGTCTCGTACTCCGGGCGCAGATCCGCCGGAACCTGCTGGGACGCCTCGTCGAATTTGTCGAGCATCGTCTGCGCATGCTCGGCCACGGCGTCGACCTCGTACTCGGTGCGCTGCGCCTCGGTCGTCGCGAACATCGCCGACATCACGTCGGCACGCAGCGCGTCGTGCATCATGTCGGCGTTCCACTGGTTGCTCATCGCCGAGCTGACACCGGCGATCTCCTCGTTCGCGGCGCTCTGGTCCTCGGAGTTGCGCACGGCGAAGCCGGTCACCAGCGCCACCGAGAACAGGCCGGTGGCGCCGAGAACCACGAGACGGCCGACGATGGAGATCCCCACGGTTGACCCATCGGCAACCGGGACACACGGCTTAGGGTGGAGATCATGACGGCCGCCGACGCCCAGAGATGGGCAGCCGAGCCCGCCAAGGACAGCGGGTACGGACGTACCCCCTACCAGCGCGACCGGGCCCGGGTCCTGCACTCAGCCGGATTCCGTCGTCTCGCCGCCAAGACCCAGGTGCACACCGCCGGGTCCGACGACTTCCTGCGGACCCGGCTCACCCACTCCCTCGAGGTTGCCCAGATCTCCCGCGAGATGGGCGCCCGCCTCGGCTGCGACCCCGACATCGTCGACGTCGCCGGTCTCGCCCACGACATCGGGCACCCGCCGTTCGGTCACAACGGCGAGGCCGCCCTCGACCTGGCCGCCCGGTCGTGCGGCGGCTTCGAGGGCAACGCGCAGACCCTGCGGGTGCTCACCCGGCTGGAGGCGAAGGTGCCCGGCGCCGGCCTCAACCTGACCCGGGCCACGCTCGACGCCTGCTCCAAATACCCGTGGTTCCGTACGCCCGGCCGCCGCAAGTTCGGCGTCTACACCGACGACGAACCGGTCTTCACCTGGCTCCGCGACGGCCGCGACGACGAACGCCGCTGCCTCGAGGCGCAGGTCATGGACTGGGCCGACGACGTCGCCTACTCCGTGCACGACGTCGAGGACGGGGTGCACGGCGGCTACATCGCGCTGCGCGACCTGATCGGCGACCCGGCCGAACGGGCCGCCCTCTGCGCCGACGTCGCCGCCACCTACTCCGACGAGAGCCTCGACGATCTGGGTGCCGCCCTCGACCTCCTGCTGTCCGATCCCGCCGTCGCCGGGGTCGCCGGATACGACGGCGACTACCACTCCCTGGTCGCCCTCAAACGCATGACCAGCGTGCTCACCGGCCGGTTCGTCGCCTCCGCGGTCGGCGCCACGCAGAGCCGCTACGGCACCGAGCCGCTGCGCCGGTACGCCGCCGACCTGATCGTCCCGAGGACCGTCCGCAACCAGTGCGCGCTGCTCAAAGGCATGGCGCTGCGCTACGTGATGCGATCCCGGGCCGCCGAGCGGTGGTACGAGCAGCAGAGGACCATCCTCGTGGAGCTGGTGGACGCGTTGGTCCGTACCCCGGAGCGGTTGGATCCGCTCTTCCGCCCGTTGCACGCGGCCGCCGCCGACGACCGGGCCGCCCTCCGGGTGGTGATCGACCAGGTCGCGTCCCTGACCGACCACGCCGCCGTGGCCTGGCATTCCGCGATCATCGGGACACGGGCCGACCCTGCTGGCGGGTGACCGGCCGGGCGAGGCAGGATGTATGCCGTGGCGGGCAGGGTCAAGGACGAGGACATCGCACTGGTCCGCGACCGGACCTCGATCGTGGACGTGATCAGCGAGACGGTCACTCTACGGTCGGCGGGCGGCGGAAACCTGAAAGGGCTGTGCCCTTTCCACGACGAGAAGACTCCGTCGTTCAACGTCTCACCTGCCCGGAATGTCTATTTTTGTCATGGCTGTGGCCAGGGTGGCGACGCGATCAAGTTCCTGATGGACGCGGAGCACCTGTCGTTCATCGAGTCGGTCGAGCGACTGGCCGGCAAGGCGGGGCTCCAGCTGCGCTACGACACCGAGACCGGTGCCGCCCCCGCCCCGCGGCCGCAGGCCGGGCAGAAACAGCGGCTCATCGCCGCGCACGCGGCCGCCGTCGAGTTCTACCGCGACCAGCTCGGATCGCCCGGCGCGCGGAAGGCGCGCGAGTTCCTCGCCGAGCGCGGGTTCGGCCGGGACGCGGCGGAACGATACGGGTGCGGCTTCGCCCCCGACAGCTGGGACGCGCTGAGCAAGCACCTGCGACTCAAGGGGTTCACCGCGGAGGAGCTGACCGCGGCCGGGCTGTCCAAACCGGCCCGTTCGGGGTCGCTGATCGACCGGTTCCGGCGGCGGCTGCTCTGGCCGATCCGCGACCTGAGCGGCGACGTGATCGGGTTCGGCGCGCGGAAGCTGTTCGACGACGACGACGGCCCGAAATACCTGAACACGCCGGAGACGCCGATCTACAAGAAGTCGCATGTGCTCTACGGCATCGACCACGCGAAACGGGAGATCGCCAAGCGCGGGCGGGCGGTGATCGTCGAGGGTTACACCGACGTGATGGCCTGTCACGAGGCGGGCGAGCCGACCGCGGTGGCGACCTGTGGCACGGCGTTCGGTGTCGACCACATCCAGGTGCTGCGCCGGCTGCTGATGGACAGTGACAGCTTCACCGGCGAGATCATCTACACCTTCGACGGGGACGCGGCCGGGCAGAAGGCGGCGCTGCGGGCCTTCGAGGAGGATCAGCGCTTCGTGGGGCGTACCTTCATCGCCGTCTCGCCGGACAACATGGACCCCTGTGAGCTGCGGCTGGCCCGCGGTGATCTGGCGGTCCGCGACATGATCGCGGGCCGGGAGCCGCTCGTCGACTTCGCTCTGCGGCAGACCATCTCGCGCTTCGATCTCGACACGGTGGAGGGCCGGGTCGAGGCGATGCGGCGTGCCGCGCCTCTGGTCGCCAAGATCAAGGACCGGGAGAAGCGGCCGGAGTACGCGCGGAAGCTCGCCGGAGACCTCGGAATGGATCTCGACCCCGTCCAGCGGGCGGTGAACAACGCTCTGCGGGGCGAGGCCGCCGAGCAGCAGCGCGCGCCCCGGTCACCGGCGTCCGCCGACTCGCCGCAGCGGCGGGTCGAGCGGGAGGCGCTGAAACTGGCGTTGCAGGAGCCGGTGCTGGCCGGGCCGATGTTCGACGCGGTCGGCCCGGAGAACTACGGCGACCAGGTCCTCCAGTCGGTCCGCGAGGCGGTCGCCCAGGCCGGCGGGGTGTGCTCGGCCACCGGTGGCGTGGTGTGGATCGAGAAGGTCCGTGACGCGTGTGCCGACATGGGCGGTCAGATGCTGGTCGGCGAGCTGGCGGTGGAGCCGCTCTACGTCGACGGAGCGGTCGACCCGCGCTACGTGCAGGTCACCCTGGCCCGGCTGCAGGGTGGCGCGCTGGCCACCCGCATCCGCGACCTGAAATCCAAGGTCCAGCGGTTGAACCCGGTGACCAGCAAGGATCAGTACCTTGCCCTGGCCGGGGAGCTCTTCTCACTCGAACAGCAGGCACGGGCCCTGCGCGAGCAGGCGGCAGGTGAACTGTGAGGCTCTTCCGACGGCGTCCCTCGTTGCCGGCCGCGTCCCGGCCCCCGCTCGCGGCGGAGGAGCGGGTGGTGGCCTGGTGCCAGGTCGCCGAGTCGCCGGAGGACGTGGTGGTCGCCACCAACCACGGGATCTGGCTGCCGTCGGCGGTCGACCGGCTGGGCTGGCACGAGATCCACAAGGCGGCGTGGTCGGGGCGCGAGCTGCGGATCACGCCGGCCGAGGTGGCCGTGGAGCGGGAGGGCTACACGGTGCTGGTGGACGGGCCGGTGGTGTCGTTCCTGCTCCTGGAGCCGGGGGAGCTGCCCGATCAGGTGCGGGCGAGGGTGACCCGCTCGGTGGCGTACACGTCGCATCACTCGTTGCCGGAGGGCGCGGTCCGGGTGGTGGGCCGGCGGGTCAGCGGGCGCAACGGGCTCAGCTGGGCGGTCCGCTACGACTCCGGTACGCCGGTGGAGACCGACGAGGTGGTCGGGGCCACCGACGAGCTGGTCGGGACGGCGCGGTCGGCCACCGAGGCCGTGGACTGAAACTTGTCGTACCCCTTCCGTAGGGTCGGGGTCGTGAACTCCCTCATCCACGCGCGCGGGCTGATCAAGCGGTTCGGTGACTTCACCGCGGTCGACGGGATCGACGTCGACGTGCGGGCCGGGGAGGCGTTCGGCTTCCTCGGGCCCAACGGCGCGGGCAAGAGCTCGACCATGCGCATGATCGGTTGTGTCTCCCCACCGACCGACGGGGTGCTGAGCATCCTCGGCATGGACCCGCGGCGCGACGGTCCGCGGATCCGTGCCCGGCTCGGTGTCTGCCCGCAGCTCGACAATCTCGATCCCGAGCTGACCGTTCTGGAGAATCTGGTCACCTACGCCCGGTTCTTCGGCATCCCGCGGCGGGTGGCCCGGGCCCGTGCCGCCGAGCTGCTCGACTTCGTGCAGCTGGGGGAGCGGTCCGCCAGCAAGGTGGAGCCGCTGTCCGGCGGGATGAAACGGCGGCTCACCATCGCCCGGGCGATGGTCAACGAGCCCGATCTGGTGCTGCTCGACGAGCCGACCACCGGCCTCGACCCGCAGGCCCGCCACCTGGTGTGGGAGCGGCTGTTCCGGCTCAAGCAGCAGGGCGTGACGCTGGTGCTGACCACCCACTACATGGATGAGGCCGAGCAGCTCTGCGACCGGCTGGTGGTGATGGACGGTGGACGCATCGTGGCCGAGGGCTCGCCGCGTGAGCTGATCGAGGCGCATTCCACCCGTGAGGTGGTGGAGCTGCGGTTCCCGACCGACGACCAGGGGACCTATGCGGGCAAGCTGGAGGGCATCGGCGAGCGGGCCGAGGTGCTGCCCGACCGGGTGCTGCTCTACGTGACCGACGGCGACGACGCGCTGGCCGAGGTGCACCGGCGGTCGCTGAGCCCGACCAGTTCGCTGGTGCGCCGGAGCAGCCTGGAGGACGTCTTCCTCCGCCTCACCGGCCGGACGCTGGTGGACTGATGACCCCGTCGGCCTACGTGCTGGAGTATCACCTGGTCAACTACCGGCGGACCTGGCGGGCGAGCGTGTTCTCGTCGCTGGTGCTGCCGCTGCTGACGATGCTGGGGTTCGGTCTCGGTGTCGGCGGTCTCGTCTCCGGCGGTGTCGACGGGGTCACCTACCTGGAGTGGATGGTGCCGGGCCTGATCGCCAGCACCGCCGCGCAGGTCGCGGTCGCCGAGTCGACGTGGCCGGTGATGAGCTGTTTCACCTGGGTCAAGACCTACTTCGCGCAGGCGGCGGCGCCGTTGCGGGTCGGTGACATCGTCGGCGGCCATCTGGCGTTCATGCTGTTCCGGGTGCTGGTCAGCACCACGGCGTTCCTGCTGGTGGCGTTCGCCTTCGGCGCGTTGCGGTCCGGGTGGGCGGTGGCGGTGCTACCGGTGTCACTGCTGCTCGGCGCGGCGCTCGCGACCCCGGTGGCGGCCTACACGGCGTCGGTGACCAGCGACAGCTACCTGGGGATCCTGATGCGGTTCGCGGTGCTGCCGATGTCACTGTTCTCCGGGGTGTTCTTCCCGATCGAGTCACTGCCGACGGCGCTGCGCTGGGTGGCGTTGGCGCTCCCGCTCTGGCACGGCGTCGACCTGAGCCGTGCCGCCACCCTGGGTCTAGACCCCGGACCGTCCGCCGTGTGGCAGGTGCTCTACCTGCTGCTCTGGGCCGTGGGCGGCTGGTTCCTGGCGACGTGGCGCTACCGGCGCCGGTTGGTGATCTGACGTGTTGACCTGGCGGTTGCCGCTTTCGGCGGTGGCCGGTGATTTGACGTGTTGACCTGGTGGTTGCCGTTTCCGGCGGTGGCCGGTGATCTGACGTGTTGACCTGGTGGTGCCGCTTTCGATGACGGTTGGTGATCTGACGTGTTGACTCTGGTGCTGCCGCGGCGGCTGATGGCTCTGGACGGGATGGGCCGCCGCTCGATCGCCGTGGCCGAGCGCAACGTGTCCGCGCTCAAGACCGCCTACTGGCTGGTCATGATCGGTGGCCTGCTGGAGCCGGTGCTCTATCTCTTCTCGATCGGTGTCGGCGTCGGAGCCCTGGTCGGCGAGATCCCGCTGCCCGGCGGCCGGCTGGTGGGTTACGCCGAGTTCGTGGCGCCGGCGATGCTCGCGTCGTCGGCGATGACCGGGGCGCTCTCCGAGACCACCTTCAACTTCTTCGGCAAGATGAAATTCATGCGGCTGTACGAGGGGATTCTCGCCACCCCGGTCCGGCCCATCGAGATCGCCCTCGGCGAGTTGTCGTGGGCGATGGCCCGGGGCAGCGTCTACTCCGCGGCGTTCCTGATCATCATGGTCGCGATGGACCTGACGACACCGTTGCGTGCGCTGGCGGCGTTCCCGGCGAGCATCCTGATCGGGTTCGCCTTCGGTGCGCTGGGCATGACGATCTCCACCCTGATGCGCGGCTGGCAGGACTTCGACATGATCGGCGCCGGCATGTTCGTGCTGTTCCTGTTCTCCGGCACGTTCATCCCCGCCACCGCCTACCCGGACGTGCTCCGCTGGATCGTCGAGGTCACACCGCTGTACCGGGCGGTCGACCTGATCCGTGGCATCAGCCTGGGAACGATCGGTGCCGTCCAGGTGCTCGACGTCCTCTACCTGCTCGCGTTACTGGCGGGAGGCTTGTTCATCGCCGGCCGCCGCATGGAGCGCCTGCTGTGCAGGTGAGTGCCACGCCTCCGCTCCGGTCGAGCAGTTGCCTCGGCCGGGTGGCCACTTCGGGCGAGCAGTTACATCCGTCGGGTGGCCGCTTTCGTCGGGTGGCCGCTTTCGTCGGGTGGCCGCTTTCGTCGGGTGGCTGCTTCGCCCGGGGTGGCTGCTTCCGCCGGGGTGGTTGCTTTCGTCGGGTGGCTGCTTCCGCCGTGGCTGCTTCCGCCGTGGTTGCTTCCGCCGGGATAGCTGCTTTTCGTTGGGTGGCTGCTTTCGTGGGGCGGCCGTTTTCGTGGGGCGGCCGTTTTCGTGGGGTGGCCGTTTTCGTGGGGTGGCTGCTTTCGTGGGGCGGCCGCTTCCGTCGGGCGGCCGCGACGGAGGCTGGGTGACCCGGACGGGACATGGCAGACCGGGACGGGTTAGGAAAGCCTCCGGGCTGGGCAACAAAACCGCAGGTCGTCAGCGCGCACAATGGGATGTGGACACGATGTGCGCGGGCGGCTGGGAGCTGTTGCTTCTGCCCGGAGGGAACCCGCTATGAAACTTCGCCACGAGGCTGACGAACAACCGCAACGACCCGTCGGCGCTGACCTTCCGGCTGGTGCCGATCGGACCGGTGGTGCGGATCGTGCCGCCAGTCGTGGGCATGCTGACGATCCGGAGCGCGGGGTCAGATCGGGCGGCGCCAGATCGGGCGGCACCGGGCTGGGGCGTGGTGCCGAGGCAGGGCGTGATGGATGGGAACAGGACGCGGCCGTGGCTCGGCGCCAGGGGGCGGCCGATCATGACGTGGCCGCGGCGGCCACCTCCCGGACGGCTGAGGACCGTGAGCGGGATCGGGATTTGAGCGCGCCGGGGCCCGACGAAGGGCCGGACAAGCCGAGCCAGCTGAAGCCGAAAGGCCTGTTCGCCGCGGTCAAACGGACGTTCCGGCAGTTCTCCGAGGACAACATCTCCGACTGGGCGGCGGCACTCACGTACTACGGGGTTCTGTCGATCTTCCCGGCCGCCGTGGTGCTGGTGTCGCTGCTGGGCATGCTCGGCAACGACGGGCAGAAGACGGTGACCGACGCGGTCAACGACCTCACGCCGAACGCGCAGTTGCGCTCCCTCGTCGGCACGGTGCTCACCCAGGTCGGTGATTCGGGGGCGGCCGGATTCGCCGCGATCATCGGTCTGGTCGTCGCGTTCTGGTCGGCGTCCGGCTACGTCGCCGCCTTCATGCGTGCCTCCAACGCCGTCTACGACGTGCCCGAGGGGCGTCCGATCTGGAAGACGCTGCCGATCCGGGTCGGCGTCACCGCCGTCATCGGCATCATGCTGATCGCCTCCGCCGCCATCGTGATCTTCACGGGGGAGTTGTCCCAGGTTGTCGGTGAGCGGCTCGGTTTCGGTGGCGTCGCTGTCACGACGTGGAACATCGCCAAGTGGCCGGTCCTGGTCGTGCTGGTCAGCCTGATGTTCGCGTTGCTCTACTGGGCCTCGCCGAACGCCAAGACCGGCGGTTTCCGGTGGATCACCCCGGGCGGCATCTTCGCGGTGGTGCTGTGGGTGGCGGCGTCCGCGGCGTTCGCGTTCTACCTGGGCAACTTCGCCAGCTACGACAAGACCTACGGCACGCTGGCCGGTGTCATCGCTTTCCTGGTCTGGCTGTGGATCTCCAACATGGCGATCCTGCTCGGCGCCGAACTCGACGCCGAACTCGAACGCGGCCGTGCCATCGCGGCCGGCCACCCCGCCGACGACGAGCCGTTCCTGGAGCTCCGTGACACCCGCAAGATCAAGAAGGGTAGTGAGCACGGCCTGAGTCAGGGCTGATCACCGTCGGAGAAACGCGAAAGGCCCGGTAATCGCCGGGCCTTTTTGCTTGCCCGCAGTCGCTCTCCGATGCACGTTCCGGGCGAAGGGGAGGAAGAGCGAACGCAAAGATGGGCGCGCGATTGCGAAAGGAAGGGCCCGCGGGTGCGGAGAGAAGAGCGCGGGTCGGAGGTGGAACGGGAACGCCGAGTCGCGAAGGAAAGGGACGCGGGAGGGATGAGAAGAGGAAGGACGGGAAGGGACGCGGGAGGGATGAGAAGGGAGGGGGTGCGGGAGGGATGAGAAGGGAAGGACGGGAAGGGATGCGGGAGGGGGAAGAGAAGACGGTGCGGTAGGGCGGGGAAGTGGAAGGAGGGGAAGGGGGTACGGGAGGGGCGGGGAAGGAGCGCGGGTGGGCGAATGGTGGGTGGAGTCGGGAGCGCTGGGGAGGCGGCGAGGTGGGCGAATGGTGGGTGCGAATGCGCGGGGCGTGTTCCCGTGCATTCGTACCGTCGTGCGACGGCACGCGGCGTACGCACGCGCAGCCGAACATTGCATGTCCGTTTGAGCGTTATCTGAACATCCGGACTGTCCGAGTATGCCGCTCCGTGACCGTCCGCCGAACGCTACTCGCTGGTCACCCCCGGCGAACGCATCTGCATGCTTCAATGAATGAGGCTGCTTTCGATCATGTTCACGCTGGTCGCCGCATCGCACGGGGCGTGCGCCGGTGATCCGGTTCGCAGCGCAGGCTCGTACCCGAGGGCAGACATTCCACGGATGGAGGCGTCGATGGCACTCCGGCACCACGAGATCAGCCGATCAGGAACCGGCTCCGGCATGGTCCATACTGGAGGCGTCAGCGCGTGCGAATGCACGTGCACCTGCACGGGTGACCTCGTCCGGGGAGGATTTTGATGCGGCTTCGACATCCCTCCGGCCGGATCGTGCACCTCAGCTGCGGCATCAGCCTAGACCACGCGGAGGACGTCTCCACCGCGATCGATCGCCTCGACGCCGCCAACTCGGCACTGCGCGGGCACTTCGGCACCGGCGCCCTCGCGGTGGCACTCCGGTTGCCGTATCGGCTGGCTGCCGCCCTCGCCGACGACGGGCGTGCCCGCACCCGGCTGCGTACCGAGCTCGACGCCCGTGGGCTCGAGGTCGTCACGTTGAGCGGTGCGCCCGGCATCGAGGGCGGCGCCGCCGACCCCACCGACTGGAGTGACCCGGCGCGGGTCCGGCACACCCTCGACCTGGCTCGCATCCTCGTCGACCTGATCCCGTTCGAGGAGGTGCGCGGCGCGATAGCCACCTGCGGGCTCGGTCGCGCCGACGAGTGGGACGAGGGGCGGAAGAAAGCCGGCGCCCGGCACCTGTCCCGCCTCTCCGGTGGCCTCGCCGATCTCGCGTGGCGGGTCGGGCGCGCGGTCCGTGCCGGGTTCCAGCCAGGCCCGGGCAAGGTCCTCGACAGTCCGGAGCAGACGGTCGCCGCGCTCAGCCGGATCGACAAGGACCGGCTCGGCATATGCCTCGACCTGGTCACGGTGCTCCGCGACTGGCCCGGGCCGGAGGCCGGCATCGACCGGATCACCGACGCCGGGCTGTCCGTCATCACCGCCCGGATCAGTGACCCGTCGGCGGCCTGGCGGCCCGTCCTGCGGCACCTGCTCGCGGCCGACACCGCGCGCACCGAGTATGTGGACGTCGACGTCACCGGCACCGACGAGCAACGGGGCGTCGCTCTGGCGTACGTCCTCGATGAATTGACCACCCTCGGCCTGGTGCCCGAACAGCAACCCTGCACCGCACCCTGATCGGGGAAGACGCCTCGGCGCCGCTCCCGGCGTGCGAGAGCGGCGCCGAGGCGACGGTGTCAGTAGGTGGTGCTCTTGGGCGCGGTGAGGGAGTCGCTCGGGGCGATCAGCTCGTCCGTGGCGTCGTTGGTCGAGCCGGTGCTCCCGGTCGTGTGGAGCTTCTCGCCGAGCTTGGACGACTGGATCTTGTCCTTGCCCTCCGTGTAGAGCTTGTTGGCCTGTGCCTGGGCGACGCCGGCGGCCTCCTGCACCGTCGGGTGGTCCCAGAGCTTCTGCGCACCGGCCCGGATCTCTTCGTACTTCTCCCGGCCGGCACGGCTGCCCAGGACGAAGCCCGCCGCGAGACCGGTGAGGAACATCAGCTTTCCGCGCATGGTGGCGGCTCCTTCCGTAGTTCGACGCGCGTGCGTCTGCGAGGGTGCATACCCATCCTGCCGGGGCGATACTCCCCGGATCCCCGGTTCGCCCTCGGTGTCGAGCCTCCGCGCGAACGGGGGGTGTCCCGTTCGCGGGGGGCCGGGGTGGTCATGTAGTCTGTTCTCCGTCGCCAGGGAAACCGGACGGCAAGCAGGAGAACTATCCCCGATAGCTCAATTGGCAGAGCAGCCGGCTGTTAACCGGCAGGTTATAGGTTCGAGTCCTATTCGGGGAGCCATCAACCAGGCCGTTACGGCCTGGTTTTTGTGTTTTCAGCACACATCATCGCCGACGGGGCCGCCTCATCCCCCAGGGGTGAAGCGAGCCCCGTGCCGGTTCCTAAAGCCAGCCTCGCTGGGCGGCTTTCAGACCCGCCTCGAAACGGCTCCGGGCGTTCAGGCGTTCCATCAGGTCGGCCATGATGCGCCGGGCGGTCCGGTGCGAGACGCCGAGGCGCGTCGCGGCGGCCTCGTCGGTCAGCCCCTGGGCCAGCAGTTTGAGCAGCGCGCGTTCCTGCGCGGTGAGCCCTTCACGGCCCGGGTCGGTGGTGGCGCCCAGTGGTGTCGCGATCTCCCAGACCTGCTCGAACAGGGCGATCATCGGGGCGAGGATCGCGGTGCCGGAGACGAGCAGGGCGCCGCGGCGGGTGTCCGCGGGGTCGATCGGGATCAGCGCGGCCCGGCGGTCGACGACGATCATGCGCGGAGGCAGGATCGCGGAGGTACGGAACTCGGCTCCACTGTCGGTGAGGAAGCGTGCATGCGCCATCGTGTCCGGCGAGTTGCGGATGCTGTCGAGCCCGACGGTCCGCATCCGGACGTTGCGGGCGAGGATGTGGGCGTCGTTGCGCCGGGCGTGTTCGAGGGCGGCCGGTGACTGGGCTCCGCCCGGCATGAACGTCATGACCTCGTCGCGAGCCTCCTGGGCGAGGAGTTGCAGCTGGTCACGGACCGCCTCCATGCCGAGTAGCTCGCTGGCGACCGGGCCGGCCTCACGTTCGGTGTGGCTGAGGCCGTCGATCAGGCGCGTGATCGCCGCCTGGCTCTCGGCCACCTCCTGCTGGCGGCGGGCCAGGTCGGCCTGCTGCCGGGCCAGTGCCGACCGCAGGCCGATGTCGGGTGCCACGACGTGAACGCCCTGTGGGGTGTCCGCCGATTCGCGGAGCAGCGCCAGGTCGAACAGTGAATCCAATGCCGAACGGACCTGTTCCTCGGTGATGCCGAGAAGGTCCACCAGGTCGACGATTTTTTGGTCTGGTTTGTTTAATAGAGACCGATAGACAGCCTCTGTCGCCGTAGTCAAACCCAGGGCAGCCAACATGGGCCCTGCTCCCCCCGCAGAAAACAGTTTGATCTTGGATCGCGATGGTTGCACAGGTGGGGACAAGTATCAATGGATTCCCGTGGCTGTTCGTCGCCGGCCCGTCGCGCTCCGGTGGTGGTGGCCGGATCGGTCCATGGCCGGTTCCGTCCACGCCGCATCTCTTCCGTAGGCGCCCCGGCGTTGGCGAAGATATTTCCAGAACGCCAGCCGCCACCTAGGAAACGGCGAGCGATTCGAATCAGACGTTGATTTTCATTGCTCTTCGGAAACGGGGTCGTCTCATGTCCGCTCGCCATATCGTCACCGGTGCCGCGCTCTCCCTCCTGTTCGGCGTCCTGGCTGTCGCGGTGCAGATCGCCGGCAGCCCGTCCGGAAGCCTGATCTGGGACTGATGTCTGATGCGGCTGGCCATGGTTTCCATCGTCCCCCGCGGTGACCTCGCGCTCGACGTCAACGAGGCCACCGTGCTGGACACGGTCTGGGCGGCCGTCCTACCCGAAGATGTTGTCGAGCACGTGTCGGTGCGGATCCTGCGGAGCGAGATCGTCGTCGGTGTCTTCGCCGCGGCGATGGACGCGGAACGCCTGCGGGTCGTCGCGCTGGATCTGGTGACACGTGCCTGTGAAATGTCGCCGCTGCTCCGTGACGGAATTGTTTGCCGCCACCGCAGTGTGCCGGATCTGACTCTTTAACCTCTCCCATTCGATGGAGCATTTTTCATGCGAGCACGACTCTTTTCTAATTCATCGAAGAACATCGATGCAATGAAGCGGCTGTGTGCCGGAGCTCTCGGTCTCGTCATCGCCAGTGGTCTCGGCGCTGTCGTCGGCGCGACCGCCACCGCCGTCACCACGCCGGTCGCGGCGTCGGCTGCCTCCTCGGTGGGCGGGAAGATCACCCGCAGCGAGGTCCTGGAACGGGCGCAGTACTGGGCCGACCTCGGTCAGCCCTACAGCCCCGGCGCGCCGCTGTCGTACACCTACCACGACGACGCGCAGGGCAAGTCGTACCGCGACGACTGCTCCGGCCTGGTGTCGATGGCCTGGCATGTCGACAGCAGCTTCACCACCGCGAGCTTCCCGGGCAGCGGGCTGGCCACCAGGCTGGGCAGCCTCAACGAACTGAAGCCCGGCGACACCGTCCACAAGGACGGCCACATGGAGCTGTTCGCCTTCTGGAAGAGCCCGAGCGACCACACCAAGGGCGCCTACGTCTACTCGTTCAATACGCCCGGCGAGCCCGTCCGGTCACCGAACGAGGAGAACCGCAAGGGCAACATCGGCTTCAACAGCTGGTCGGACATGCTGACGTTCGACGCCTGGCGCTACAAGAACATCGTCGACGACGACCTCGTCTACGACAGCTTCACCGGTGACGCCAAGGCCGACCTGGTCATCCACAACGGCACCGACGTCGGGGTGCGCAAGGGCACCGGCTCCGGGTTCACCGACCTGGGCGTGGTCTCGTCGGGCTGGGGCCGGTTCCACGGCATGCAGGTGACCGACGGGATGGGCCGGCTCTACTACGGCGACTTCAACGGTGACCACTACACCGACATGATCGTGCACTCGGGCACCGACGTCTCGGTCCGGCTCAACAACAAGAACGGCGGCTTCGGCAGCGGCACCGTCGTCAGCTCCGGCTGGGGCCGTTACCACGGGCTGGACGTGACCGACGGCATGGGCCGGCTGTACTTCGCCGACTTCAACGGTGATGGCTACACCGACATGATCGTGCACTCGGGCACCGAGGTGTCGGTGCGGCAGAACACCAAGAACGGCGGGTTCGGCACCGGCCGCGTGGTCAGCTCCGGCTGGGGCCGCTTCCACGGCCTGAACGTCACCAACGGCATGGGCCGGCTGTACTTCGCCGACTACAACGGTGACGGCAAGGACGACATGATCGTGCACCTGGGCACCGACGTGTCGGTCCGGCTCAACACCGGCAGTGGCTTCACCAACATCGGTGTCGAGACCACGGGCTGGGGCCGGTACCACGGCATCGGCCTGACCGACGGCATGGGCCGGCTCTACTTCGCCGACTACGACGGTGACGGCTTCGACGACCTGGTCGTGCACACGGGCACCGACGTCCACGTGCGGCTCAACCAGGACGGCAACGGCTTCGACGGTGGCCGGCTGGTCACCTCGGGCTGGGGCCGGTTCCACGGCATGCAGGTGAGCAACGGCATGGGCCGCCTCTACTTCGCCTGATCCGCTGTTCTGATCCCCCCTCGCGCCTCCCGCCGGTTTCCGCCGGCGGGAGGCGTACCCCATTGGCCGCCTGTCGCTTTCGCCTCCTCCGCGGCAGTTGCCCGGGTACGCTGAGAATCGCGTTGATTGCAGTCAGTGAGGTGGACATGTCGCAGCCGGTTGAGGTGGACGTCGTCATCATCGGCGGCGGGCTCGCCGGGCTGTCCGCCGCCCGCCGTCTGGACCGCGCCGGCGTCGAATGGCTCCTGGTGGAAGGCTCCGACCGGCTCGGCGGACGGGTCGCCACCGACGTGATCGACGGCTGGCGGATGGACCGCGGATTCCAGACGATCAACACCGCCTATCCGCGGCTGCCCGCCCTCGTCGACGTCGACGCGCTCGACATGCGCTATTTCACTTCAGGCGTTCTGGTACGCCGCGGCGGTGAGCTGCATCGCCTGGAGAACCCGGTGCGTGAGCCGCTCATGACGCCGCAGACCCTGATCTCCGGCATCGGCACCCTCACCGATCGGCTCAAGTTCGCCGCCCTCGCCACCCGCTGCGCCACCCTGCCGGTCCACCGGATCCTCGACATGCCGGAGACCACCACGCAGGAGATGCTGCGCGCCGCCGGGCTGTCACACCGGATCATCGAGGAGGCGCTGCGGCCGTTCTTCTCCGGCGTCTTCGCGGAGCGTGCCCTCGACACGTCCAGCCACGTCGCCGCGATGGTGCTGCGCTCGTTCACCCGCGGCCGGATCGGCGTTCCCGCCGCCGGGATGGCCGCGCTGCCCGCCGCGATCGCCGGCCCACTGCCGTTCCCGCAGCTGCTGATCGGCGCGCGGGCCCTCGCCGTCGGGCCGGGCATGGTCGTCACCGAGGGCGGCGAGGTCCGCTGCCGGGCCGTGATCGTCGCCGCCGACCCGCTCGGTGCGGCCGCCCTGCTGCCCGACCGGTTGCCCCGGCCCGACGTGCACAGCCTGACCACGTTCTACTTCGGCGCCGACCGTGCCCCGGTCGACGAGCCGATCCTGCTGCTCGACGGCGACCGGCGGGAGATCATCGCCAACACCGTCGTGATGAGCAACGCCGCCCCCGAGTACGCACCGAGTGGCAGGAGTCTCATCGCGGCCACGGTGGTCGGGATCTCGGCACCCTCCGGGGCGTCGGAAACCGTCATCCGGGTCGAATTGTCGCGGATGTACGGCGTACCGACTGATGATTGGGATCTGCTCGGTGTCGTCACCGTGCCGCAGGCGTTGCCGGCGGCGCGCCCGCCCCAGACCCGGCTCCGCAAGCCGGTGCACCTGGGCGACGGTCTCTTCGTGGCCGGCGACCACCGGGACAGCCCGTCCATTCAGGGTGCGATGGCCGGCGGCTGGCGCACCGCGGGAGCAGTCCTGGCGTCACTCGGCGCCCGGGTCGGGGTTTAATGCCCGTTTCAGGGGGTTTCAATGAGCGACATCAACCCGGAGAACTACGCTGAGTTCACCACCCAGGACGGCCCTGAATGTCCGAGTTGTTGCGAGGAGGAGGCGCCCCGGGTGGAGGATCTCCAGCCATCGGACATGGTCGAAGATCCCCGGCTGCAGATCGTTCTTCTGCCGAAATCCCTGGTGCGGTGATAGATCGCTAGGCTTGGGAGCGGGGCACGGGATAGGATCGCCGCCGGTACGGGGCGGTAGCTCAGTGGGTTAGAGCAGTCGACTCATAATCGATCGGTCACGGGTTCGAGTCCCGTCCGCCCCACTTTGATCGTTCATGTGAACCACCGGACCGGTGGTTCACCGCGTTCCGCTGCGGGTTTCCCCACGCTGCGTGATTGTCTTCGCTTGCCGTTCGGCGCCGAGGTTCTCGGCGTGCCTGTGGTGGGTGCCTGGTGGGCGAACGGGCTGGCGCGTATAAGAAGGACCGGCGCCCACGGGGGGAGGCGCCGGTCCTGGTCCACACCCTACACCGCATCCATCGATTCTTGTCAGCCGGGGTGGCGAATCGCCGGAGCGGGCAGGCGGCCTCCGTCGATGCGGAACGGCTGCTGCCGCGGCTGCAGTACCGTCAGCCGGTGAACCCCCGCGGGAAAGGTGTCCCATGCCGTTGATCTCCGTCCTCACCCCGGTGCACGCGGACCGGGCGGAGTACCTCGCCGAGGCCGGTGAGAGCCTCGCCGGGCAGGAGCTGCCGGCCGGGTGGGAGCTGGAATGGCTCGTCCAGGAGGACGGTCCGGAGTCGGGGCTCGCCGCCGTGGCACGGCGGTTCCCGTTCACCCGCTACCAGGCCAACGGCGAGACCCTGCGGGTCAACATCGCGCGTAACGTCGCCCTGTCCCGGGCGAACGGCTCACTGGTGCACGTGCTCGACTCCGACGATCTGCTGCTGCCGGGAGCGCTGCGGACGGCCGTCGAGGCGTTCGACGCCCATCCGCGCATCCACTGGGTCACCGCCCAGGCCCACGACCTGCTGCCGGACTCGTCACGCCGGTCGTTCCCCGCACCGATCGAGCCCGGGCTGATCGAGCCGGGGGAGCTGACCCGGTTGATCCTCGACAGCGGGAAACCGGCGGCGCCGTGTGCCGGGCTCACCGCGCGCACCGGCACCGTCCGCGCGTTCGGCGGCTGGGTGGCCACGCCGCGTGGCGGTGATCTGGCGCTGGTGGTGGCCCTGGCCGAGACGACCCCGGGCTATCTGACGCCCGAGGTCACCTGGCTGTACCGGCGCCATCCCGGCCAGATCACCGGCCAGGCCGGCTGGTCCCGCCTGCAGGCCGAGTCGACGGCGTTGATCCGGCAGCGCATCGCGGCGCTGCGCGGTCTCGGCCTGCACGTCGCCGGCGAACCGGCACCGCTGTGGAGAGGGGTGGTCACCGCCGTCCAGGCGGGGGTGACCTCAGCCGCCGCCGATGATCGGTGTGACCGGACCCCTTCACCGGAAGTTCTCTAGGCGACCGCGACCGTGCCCGTGCCGCTCTTGGCCTTGGCCAGGGCACCCGACTTGAGCTGCTCGAACTCGGCCGCACTGATGGCGCCGGAGTCGAGCAGTCCCTTGGCCGACGCGATCTCCTCGGCGGGGCTGCCACCGGCGGGCGCCGCGACCGACCTGATGTACGCGTCCTGCCGGCGCACCGCCTCCGCCTGGGCGGCGAGCGCCCGCTCGGTCATGCCGCCACCGCGGGCGATCAGGTAGACCAGCATGCCGAGGATCGGCAGGAAGACCAGGAACAGGGTCCAGAACGTCTTGGCCACGCCGCCGAGGTCCTTGCTGCGGAACAGGTCGCCGAAGACCCAGAACAGGCACATGAACCAGGCGACGAAGATGAAGAACTCGAACATCGCCAGCAGGAACGAACCGTTGTCGTCGAACACGCCGACTTCCCTTCCGAGGTGAGCGCCGACCTGGTCGGCGTCAGGATCGACTGCAGTACGTCCCAGTGGATCGCCTGACGCCGCGGCGGACCTCATCCCGCACGGACGACTTCAGCCCCGGGAGTGCCGAGGGCCGGCCGCCACCGCATCGTCTCGGCGGCGGCCAGCGCCTCCGGCGCGGTGAAGCCGAAACCCGGAGCGACGACATCGAGGAACGCCATGGGGTCGGTTTGAGGCCCTTGTCGCGAAGAGCGGAATATCGGTGAACGTCGAACGTTCGGGGGAGATCCGCACAACAGGGGGACCGCTAGTGTCTGGCCCGTGACGTGGAGCGCGCATCAGCGTATGTCCTATGTGGGCGCCACCGTCGCGGTCGCCGTGCTGGGCACCGTCTGGTGCGTGGCCTTCCTGACCGTCGGTGCCGGTACCGAAGCGATCGCGTACGTGTTCGTACCCGTCGGAGGTGTGCTCGCGGCCGCCTCGGTCCGGGGGCTGATACGCGGGAGCGGTGACGAGAGATTCTGGCGTGGGGTGTTCGTCGCCGTCGTCCTGATCACCGTCGGGTATGCGTGGCTGGCCGTGGACATGCTCACCCACGCCGACCAGGCCCGTACCCGCAGCATGCCGGCACCGGCCGCGGCCTGCACCGTCATCGGGTTCCTGATCGCCTTCGCCGCGCTGGCCCGGGTGCCGGTCGTCGCGGCCGGCGGTGTCGAGCGGTGGCGGATGACCCTGGACCGGACGATCGCCTTCCTCGGCTGCGCGGCCGTGCTCTGGTATGCCGGTCTGGCCCCGATGCTGTCGGCCCGGGAACCGTGGAGCCGGCAGGCGATGCTGCTGGTCGGACTCGGCCTGCTGGTCGCCGTGGGGGCGGCGACGAAGGTGTCCTACATCGACGGCGGGCCGGTCGACCGGGTGGCGATGCGGCTCGTCGCGGCCGGCGGTGGTGTCCCGGCCGGTGCGGTGTCGGTGCTCGCGGTGCAGTTCGGCTACATCGCCGGTGTCCCGGCGCAGGCGATCGTCATGCCGCTGGCCCCGGTGCTGGTGACGCTCGGTGTCGAGGCGCAGCGCCGGGCCGATCACGGTCCGCCGCGCGATCCGGCCCGCCCCGGGGTGCTGCTGCCCTACCTGGCCATGATCATGGTGGACGTACCGCTGATCGCTGTCGCTTTCGGATCACCGCTGAGCTGGCCGGTCCGTGTGGTGCTGGTCGCCGCGGTCCTGGTCACGGCATTGGTCATGATCCGGCAGTACCTCGCCTACCAGGAGAACGCCCGGCTGCTGCGCAACTCGCGGATCCAGGAGGAGCGCCTCCAGTACGAGGTCAGCCACGACGGCCTGACCGGTCTGGCCAACCGGGCGCTGTTCCGGGAGCGGCTCACCGCCGCGCTGGTCGAGCCCGGCCCGGCCTCGGTGCTGCTGATCGACCTGGACGACTTCAAGACCGTCAACGACCTGCTCGGACACGGGGTCGGCGACAGGCTGCTGGTCTCGGTCGCGGGCCTGCTGCGGGCCGAGACGGCGGACGAGCATCTGGCGGTACGGGTGGGAGGCGACGAGTTCGCCGTGCTCCTGACCGGCGCGCACGCCGTACCCGAGGATCTCGCCGGTCGGCTCCTGACGGCGCTCTCCGAGCCGATCAGTGAACACCGCCTGCTGGTGCAGGCCAGCATCGGCATCGCGACCGCCGAACCCGGTGCCACCGTCGACACCGTGCTGCGTGACGCCGACGTCGCCCTGTATACGGCCAAGCAGCGGGGAAAAGCCGGCTATGTGCGCTATGTGGACGGCATGGGGGAGCCCGTCCTGGCGCACATGCAGCTCGGCGGCGAACTGCGCCGGGCCCTGGACAACGACGAGTTCCGGGTCGTCTACCAGCCGATCGTGCGGCTGGACTGCAACCGCGTGATCGGGGTCGAGGCCCTGGTCCGGTGGCATCACCCGACCCGTGGCCTGGTCAGCCCGGCCGACTTCATCCCGGCCGCCGAACGGACCGGCCTGATCGTGCCGCTGGGCCGGTTCGTCCTGCGGGAGACCTGCCGTCAGGCCGCGGCCTGGCTGGCCGAACTCGGCCCGGACGCGCTGCGGGAGGCCGGGCTCAACGTCTCCGCTCGGCAGCTGCACGACCCCGATTTCGTGTCCGATGTGGCCGCGGCGCTCGCCGACAGCGGCCTGCCCTGTGAACGTCTGGTCCTGGAGGTGACCGAGTCAGCGGTGCTCCGCGGCCAGCAGGTGTCCCGGGCGCTCTACGAGCTCGACCGCATGGGTATCCGCCTGGCCCTCGACGACTTCGGCACCGGCGAGTCGTCGCTGAGCCTGCTGCGCGCCTTCCCCGCGTCGATCGTCAAGCTGGACAAGTCGTTCGTGGACGGCATCGAGATCGACGACGGGCAGCCGGCCGCCGCCGACGCCCGGCAGGCCGTGGCCCGCGCGGTGAGCCAGCTGGCGCGCGCCCTCGGCCTGGACACCGTCGCCGAGGGCATCGAGAGCCCCGAGCAGGTGGCCGCCCTCCTCGAACTCGGCTACACCGTCGGGCAGGGCTTCTACCTGGCCGAGCCGATGACCGCGGACAGCGTGTCACGCCTGCTCGCCCTCCAGGCCCGGGTCCCGGAGGAGACCAGGAAGGTCAGCCGCACCCGGGGTGGAACTGCACCTTCAGCGGCTGGCCGGTGATCGGTATGTGCCGGTGGCGGTCGCCGGTCCCGGCCGGGAGTTGGTCTCGGGCGAGCCGTTCGCGTTCACCCTGGAGGTGGCGTCGCTCCTGGGTCGCCGTCGCGGCTGACGTGGACGCGGTGAGGCCCGTGCCGAGGCCGACGAGGACCTCGCCGGGCAGGTCGGCCGTCAGCCTGCCCGCCAGAGCGTGAGGATCCGGTCGATGTCGGCGCGGATGCGGCTGCGGGCCTCGTCGCGGGGGACGCCGGACATCAGCAGGTCGTCGTACGGCGTGTCCCCGTGCCGGATCGAGGCGATGACGGCACGGGTCACCGCCTCCGGGTCGAGGGCGCGGCCGGCGGCGCTGCGGCCCACCCGGCCGCTGCCACGGATGCTGGTGTGGTGGCTGATCTCGTCGGCGCGAGCCGGCGGGCAACCGGGGAAGAGTTCGGTGATCTGCTCGGTCAGCCTCTGCTGGAACACCTCGTCGGCGGCCTCGCGCCGCTCCCGGTCACGTTCGCGGCGGCGGGCCCGGACCTCCTCGTCGGACAGGCACTGCTGTTCGGCCTGTTCGACGGCGGCCTGTTCGACGAGGAGGCCCCGGCGCTCGTGCCGGCGGCGGGATCGGCTGAACTCGACCACCACGGCGGACAGCCGGCTCGCCTGCTTGGCACGCCGGGTCAGGGCCGCGTCGCCGGACGGCAGGAACACCAGGTGGTCGAGGTCGGCGCAGGTCATGCAGAGCGGGCCGGCATCCTCCATGATCAGCATGCCGTCGTCGGCGGTGGAGCAACCGGAGCAGGTGAAAGGCTTGGCCGGGATGACGACGACCAGGTCCGGGGGCCTGCTCTGCCGGGTGGTCAGCCGGTCCCGCTGGCTGTCGGTGAGGTCGGCGGCCAGCCAGTGGGTACGGTAGGCGGCCTCCGGCCCCGGGTCGCCGCCGGCCGTGAATCGCAGCGGCCGCCGGTCACGGGTGGCCGACACGTACTCGATCTCGCTGGGTCGCAGGCCACGGCTGTCCACCCAGCGGCGGAACACCTCCAGGGCGTCGGCCAGCCGGGCGGGGGTGACCACCGCGACCGATTCCAGGTCGGGGACGCGGCCCTGCCGCCACTCGGTGATCCGGCCGGGCGGCAGCCAGCCCATCGCGGCCAGGACGTCGCCCGGGCCGACCTGCCGCTGCCGGGTCAATGTCTCCTCGGCGGCGGCGACCACCCGCCGTTCCAGCTTGGTGACGACCTGCATGCCGGGGATGGTAGTGCGTCACCCACGAACGTTCACCGCGTCGCCCGCCGGATCATCGGGGGTGGCGGTGCTCGACCAGGCCGACCAGGTTGCCCTCGGTGTCCCGGATGAAGGCCTGCACCTCCTCGGTCCCGGCCGGGCCGAGCCGGTCGTCCTGGTGGGTGAAGATCACGTGCGGTTCGCTCTCGACCGGTGTGCCGGCCGCCCGTAGCCGCTCGACGGTGGTGGCGACGTCGTCGACCAGGTAGTAGTGCAGGGCCGTCGGGGCGCCCCGGTCGAGGAGCAGGCGCAGCCCGCCGAGGTCGAAGAAGACGAGTCCCGGCGGTCGCTAGGGTGACGCGGTGACGTCATGGAGCGCACCACCAGCCTCGCACGCACCGCAGGTTTGGACGCCCGACGACACCGATCCCGGTGATCGCCGGGACGGTCTGACCGTCACCGGGTGGCTGCGATCGGTGGTGCCGCCGCGGCGTGGCGGGCTGCGGACGGCGATCCGCCCGGTGCCCGGCGTCGACGAGGCGTGGGCCGGGCTGCGGCACGCGGTCTGGGCGCAGGACCGCGCGATCCGCGACAGGTCGGGCGAGGCGTCGCGGGTGTGGGAGCTGGTCACCGCGGACACGGCCGGTGCCCGGGACCTCGGCGCCCGGCTGCTCGCCCCGGAGGCCCGGATCGGGTCGGAGGCCGAGGATCTCGCGCTGATCCGGGTGGTCCGCGAGCGGTTCCAGTACATCGACGAGAGCATCGACGACCGGCTGGCCGACTTCCTGGTGGCCGGGCACGGGCTGCCGGAGGCGTGCCGGCGGGTCGTCGCCGGTTTCCACATGGATCTGCCGTACGTGGCCGCCGGTGTCTTCGGCAGGCTCCGGGAGTTGTTGGTGGCCGCCGGCGACGACACCTACGAGCGGTGCCGGGACGTGCTGCTGGAGACACGGGACCGGACGGCCGGTCAGCTCAGCGGCAACACCCTCGCCGACCTGTTCTGGGCGGTCAGCTATGTGCTGCCGGTCGGGCCGCGGTCCGGTGCCGCCGAACGCGACGCGCACGGGGCGGCGATGCGGCACGTCGGCGAGTTCGGCAACTTCAACGTGCACGCGACCGGGCTGGCCTCCGGCGGCCTGGACACCCTCGACCGGTTCCTGCACGCCAACCGCAAGGTGCGGCACGAGTTCTTCGGCGCCACCGGTCCGCGGATCTACCTCGCCGGGATGCTCGACATCGCGGGCGCCGAGGTGGGGCCGGTGCTGAGCCGGATGCGGCCGTCGTACCCGTTCGAGGACGACGCCTACTACAACGGGCTCTGGTGCAGCCTGCTCGCACATGTCGATCACGACGACGCCCGTGCGGCGCTGGCCGCGCAGCAGGAGGCCGGTCACGTGTGGGCGACCGGGTTCACACCGGTCCGGGAACAGGAGCATCCGGGCGTACCGGATGGGACGCCCTGTGCCTATCAGCCGCCGGAGGCGGCCCGGCCGGCGTGGCTGGACGTGACCGTGCCGGTGGAGCCGGTGCTGCGCTTCCGTGACGAGGAGCGGGAGGCCGCCGAGCAGGCCGGGGTCTACGCGGACGCCGTGCAGTGGGACGGTGTGCCGATCAGCCGCTGCGACACCGCCGCCGTGACCGCCTGGCTGGAGCACCGGGAGCACTTCGCGATACCCACGCCGCTGCCGGCGCTCGCCCTGGCCCCGGCGTGGACGCACGAGCGGCTGATGGCGCTCGGCTTCTCGAACTTCCACTACTGGGTGAGCCGGCTGGCCCCGATGCTGCTGCTCCGGCACGGGACGAGCCACGTCGCGCCGCTGCTGGCCGCGTTCGAGGACCGCCGGAGTGCCGAGGCGGCGCTGGAGGCCGCGCAGCCGGTCGGGCACCCGTCGCTGGCCGTGCCGGTCGTCCGCGCCTTCGCCGCCAGGAAGCAGCGCCGCCGGGCCCGGTCCTGGCTGCTGCGGCACCCGGATCACGCGGCCGCCGGAACCGTCGCGCTGTGGACCGCCGACCCGTCCGACGATCCGACCGGGCGGGTGCTGCGTTACCTCGACACGCAGGGTCACCGCGCGCTGCTGCTCACGCAGGCCGGCGACCGTGCCGCCGAACTGACCGCGTTCCTCGACCGCGATCCGCTCGACGCTCCCCGGGCGAAGAAACCGAAGGTCCCCGCCTACCTCACGGCCCAGCCGCTGCCGCCGCTGATCACCGCCTCCGGCGGAGAGGCCACCCCCGACGATCAAGATCATTTCCTGGTACGGCTGGCAAGCTGCAACACCGACGAGGTCCATCCGGCAGTGCTCGCCGCACGGGACCGCTGGACGGCGTCGTCGCGGGCCGCGTTCGCCGACGCGCTGTTCGACCGCTGGGTCGCCGCCGGTGCACCCGCCACCGAGGGCTGGTGCATGCAGGCCGTCGGCCTGATCGGCGACGACACCGGAGCACGCCGTATCGCCTCGCACGCCCGCCAGTGGGCCGGCACCCCGGCCGCCGCCCGCGCCCAGGCCGCCCTCGACGCGCTGCGCCACCGCGGCACCGACGCCGCGCTCATCGAGTTGAGCCTGCTCGCCGAGCGATCCCGGTTCCCGGTGTTCAGGAGTGTCGCCAAGGGACACATCGAGGCCATCGCCGACCTGCGCGGCCTCACCTCCGACGAGCTCGCCGACCGGCTCGTACCGCTGCTCGGCCTGGACGACGAGGGTGGTGACACCGTCGAGGTCGACGCCGGGACGTTCCGGATCGCCTTCGACGAGCGCCTCATGCCGGTGCTCCGCGACGCGACCGGCCGGATCCTCGCCGACCTGCCCAAACCGGCCCGCGGCGCGGACCGGGTCAGGCAGAAGGCGGCGAAGGACCGGCTCACCGCCCTGCGGAAGGAGGCCCGTTCGTCGGCGTCCCTGCACGTGGCCCGGCTGGAACGGGCGATGTGCGCGCGGCGGCGGATCCCGGCCGCGATCTTCCTCGACCGGTTCGCCGGCCATCCGTGGATGACCCACCTGGCCCAGCGCCTGATCTGGGGTGTCCACGACGTGTCCGGGGCCCTGCTCACCACCGTCCGGGTCGCCGAGGACGGCACCCTCGCCGACGTCGGCGACGAGCCGGTGATCCTCGCCGGCGACGCCGGCGTG
Organism: Actinoplanes subglobosus; assembly: GCF_042650585.1. Lineage (NCBI taxonomy): Bacteria > Bacillati > Actinomycetota > Actinomycetes > Micromonosporales > Micromonosporaceae > Actinoplanes > Actinoplanes subglobosus. The sequence goes on along the minus strand of NZ_JBHSBL010000035.1, from coordinate 7,178 downwards.
AGCGTCCCGCACCCGCTGGACCTCCCGGACGGCGTCCGAGCCGGGTGGGCCGGGGTGTTCGCCGACTACCAGCTGCTCCAGCCGTTCGCGCAGCTGGACCGCCCGGTCTACCGGGACGTCGCGGACCTGGACCGGTTCGTCGGGCGCAAGACCACCTATGCGGTCCTGCGTGGCCTGGAACGGCACGGCTGGACCCGCTGGTACAGCGGCGCCGTGCAGATGGCGAAACCACTCGGCGGCGGCGCGTGGGCGGTCCTCGGCACCGATCCCGGCTGGCACGCCTCCGACACCGTCGACTCCGCCCTGCCGCAGACCGTCGACGGGGTCACGCTGTTCCGTGCCGGCGACCTCACCCTCGGCGACCTGCCACCGGTGGTCTTCTCCGAACTGGTTCACGACCTGCGCGTCCTGGACTGAGCAGCACCCGCAGCAGCCGGCCCGGCGCCAGCAGGTGACCGGGCCCGGCCAGCATGTTGGAGACCCGCAGGAAGGCGGCGCCCAGGTCGGGGTCGTGGGCGGCGGCCGCCCGGTAGCGCTCGAGGTAGGCGTTCAGCGGGCGGTCGAGGACCCGGCGGGCGCCCTGGACCTGCGGGAACCGGAGATCGGTGGCGGTCGCCATCGTCCACGGGGCGTCCACCAGACGTGCCGCCGCGGTGAACCATCGGCCGGTGCCGCCGGTCCGGGCCAGCGCGAGCGCCTGCAGCGCGGCGACCGTGATCCCCTGACCGTAGATCGGGCTGAAACTGCACATCGCGTCACCGACCGCGACCAGCCCCTCCGGGAGGCGGGGCATCCGCTCGTAGTGCCGCCGCACACTCGACGGGTACCGCATCCGCACCGGATCGTCGAGCGGTTCGGCCGTACGCAGGAAGTCTCTGATCTCCGGTCCCGGCAGGGACTCGGCGAACGCCATGACGCCGGCGTCGTCGGTCGGCGGCTCCTCGCCGAGGATCCCGCCGAGGAACAGGACCACCCGGTCACCCTCCTGCCGGATCGTCACGCCGGTACGTGGCAGGCCCGGATACGGCGCGTTGACCACCGCGAAGCCGATACGTCCGGGTTCATAACGGTAGTGCCGGGTGGTGTAGACGACGTCGGTGCGGACGGTGCTGACCGGCACCTCCCCGTAGCCCAGCTCGTCCAGCCAGATCGGCAGCCGCGACGCCCGCCCGCCGGCGTCGACGACCAGTTCGGCCTCGATCGTCCCGGAACCGGTACGGACCCCGCGCACCCGCCCGCCGTCGTGCAGCAGCCCGGTCACGTCCCCCGAGTCGGTGATCGTCACGTTCGGCAGCGCCCGCACCCGCTCCCGGGCCAGGTGCTCCAGCAGCGGCCGGGTCACCCCGTACACCGGCAGGGCCGACACCGCCTGCCGCATCGGATGCCCGTCCAGGTACCACTGACAGTCGGCCTGCAGGTCCCCCTTCGGTACCCCGGCCCTGATCATCTGCGCCGTGAACCCGGGGAACAACTCGTCGAGGGCCATGCTGCCGCGGGCGAGCAGAGCATGCGCCTGCCGGCTCTGCGGCACCCCGCGTCTAGCCCGTGCCTCCTCCGGCAGCCGGTCCCGTTCCACCACGGTGACCTGCTGAAACACTCCGCTGAGAGCACGGGCCGCAAGCAGCCCGCCCATACTGGCCCCGATGATCACCGCACTCTTCACACCCTGAGATGATCCCGGCCCCGCGGGGTCCCGGAGCCGTTTCCGGTATCAGTCAGACCCTCGATCGACCACGAGTGGCCTGCTCAGGGCTACTCGGCTTGATGAGGCTCGATAGGATTCCCAGCTCTACAGCAACGGATGAGGGGGGACCGTGGCGCGTCTCCAGCAGGGATTACGCAAGGCGGCCAGTGCCATCGCCGAGGGGGCCGATCCCCGGGCGGTGGCCGTGGAGGAGGCACGCCGTCTCGGCAAGGCCGCTGTGTCGGGGCAGCTGGATCTCGGTGTCGATCCGGTGGACTTCCCGGCGGCGCGGGATCTCGGTGGCAGCATCGACACCGTCATGGAGCAGCGGATGGTTCCGCTGGACGAGGCGGGGGAGGTGCTCAACCGCAGCGAGCTGCGCCGGCAGGACGGCGAGCAGGTGCACGTCATCTGCCCGATGGTGATCCCGCGCGGGCGGTCGCTGGTGACGATGCTGCCGGTGCTGCTGCTCCCGCTGATCGGGTTCGTGGCGGCGACGGCGATCGGCGTGACCGGTGGGGCCGTGCTGACGAACCCGTATTTCGGCGTGCACTACTGGGTGCTGTCGCTGGTCGCGGTGGGCTTCGTCTGGTGGCGGCAGGGCATGGTGATGGTGCCGGACGGCTGTGCCGCCCTGATCACCCGGTTCGGCAAGCTGGAGCAGGTGGTCGGCCCCGGCCGGATCATCCTGCTGAACCCGTGGAAGCGGGTGTCGTACATCCTGAACACCACCCGGGAGTACCCGTTCAACGCCCCGGTTCGGGAGGCGCCGACCAAGGGCGGGGTGAAGGCGTCGATCGACCTGTTCATCCAGTTCCGGATCAGTGACCCGGTGGAGTTCGTCTACACGCTCGGCGCGGTCCGTGGTTTCGAGGAGAAACTGGGCAACGCGGTCAGCGAGACGATCCGCAGCCTGATCTACGAGCAGTCCGCGGCGGACATCTACAACATGGTCGGCGAGGAGACGGGCCGGCTGCTGGACCAGCTGAACCAACAGTTCCGCCCGGCGGTGGAGCTGACCAACGCCAACATCACGCACGCCGAGCCGTCCGACCGCAAGTACCGGATGGACCTGGCCGCCCCGGAGATGGTGCGGGTCGCGAAGGACGCCTACACCCACGAGTACGCGTTGCAGCTGCGCAAGGAGCAGGACGAGGGCGACCTGATCAAGGAGCTGGCCAGCCTGCAGGAGACGCTGTCGGCGATCCAGGCGGACATCGCGCAGTACCAGGCGCAGATGGACACGGCGCTGGAGCGGGAGACGAACCGGGCCGAGGCGCTGGCCCGCCAGCGGTACATCCTGGCCGAGTCGGAGGCGAAGGCGAACGCCGCGCTGCTGGAGGCGCAGGCCCTGGACATCCGCGCGGTGACCGCCGCCGAGGCGCCGGAGATCCTGGAGTACCGCTACCAGCGGGAGGTGCTGGACCGCCTGGAGGAGGTGGCCGGGCACCTGCCGCGGCTGGTCCGGATCGGCGGGTCGGCCGACCCGAACGGCGCGGTCGGCGTCGACCTGCTGCAGCTGGCCCGGGAGATGGTCGGCGAGCGCGGCAACGAGCTGTTCACCGAGGCCGACATGGCGGCCATGCGCACCCGGCTCGCCGAGGTCGCGCAGCGTATCGCCGACCGCGAGGAAGAGATAAACGCGTTGCGCGGCACCGACCAGCCGGCCGTCGCGGTGGTCGCGGTCGAGACGGAGGACGAGGCATGAGTACGGGTACCAAGGGCCGCAGTTCGACGATCTCCGAGGTGGTCGCGCCGTGGAGCGACGTGGCCCGGCTGCTGCGTGGCGGCGAGGCCGGCACCCTGGTCCCGGTCGTCATCCCGAAACACCGCCGCCGTCTCGGCTGGCTGGCCCCGCTCTGGCTCGGCCTGCTGGCCCTGCTGTCCGGGGTGATGTTCTCGATCCAGGGTGACGCCGGTTTCCTCGGTGTCCTGGCCTACCTGTCCGGTGTCCTGTTCCTGCTGGTCGGCGCGCTCTGGTGGTGGCGGTCGTCGATCGTGGAGATCGAGCAGGGTACGAACGGCGTGCTGACCCGGTACGGCGCGGTCAGCCGCACCCTCGACCCGGGCCGGCACTACCTGTGGCACCCGTGGTCGCGGGTCGCGTTCGTGGTCGACGTGGCCACCGAGATCCCGTACTCGGCGCCGGTCATGGCCTGCCCGACCCGGGAGAACGTGCCGCTGCGCTCGATCGAGTTCTTCCTGAAGCTGCGGATCACCGACGCCGTGCTGTTCGTGCGGACGATCGGCGCCGGCAACTTCGACCTGGTGCTGTCCAGTGCCGTGCAGGACGCGATCCGGCAGCGGGCCCGGATGGTGCAGACCGAGCGGGCGTACGACCTGCGCGGCTCCGATGTGGCGGACATGCAGGACCTGCTGAACCGTCAGCTGGACCGGTACGGCGTACGCATCACCGGGTGCAACATCCCGGACGTGCAGCTGCCCGCCCAGTACCAGCAGCACCTGGCCACCCGGGAACGGGTCGCCAAGGAGAGCACCGCGTACGAGCAGGAGTGGGGCCTGACCCGCAAGCGCCGCATCGACCAGCTGCAGATGGACATCGAGCGGGCGAAGAAGGTGCGCGACGCCCGGATCGTCGAGGTGAAGGCCTCCCTGAACAAGGCCCGTGAGCAGGTCGCCCAGCTGCTGGAGGAGCAGGAGACGAACGCGCAACGGGTCCGGTTCGAGATCGAGACGCGGGGACGCAGCGGCCTGATCGCCGCGGAGAACGAGGCGAAGGCGCAGCACCGGCTGGCCCAGGCCTACCGCGACAACCGGGCCGTTCTGCAGTACGAGCTGGCCCTGCGCCGCCTCGAGGTGGGGGCCGAGCTGGCCGGCCGGGCACCACAGCCGCTGGTGGTGCGCACCGACGGTAGTGGCGGAGCGGACACGTCGGCGCTGGCCACACTGCTGACCGCCCAGTTGCTGCCGCGCGCGGTGGCTCTGCCGTCGGCGGACGGCCCGGCCGGTGGGGTTGGCAACGAAGCGGGTTGATGCCATCGTCGAGCGATGATCGACGATGCGTATCTCTGGCTGGAATCGCTCGACGAGCCCGAGGCGGCCCGATGGGTCGCGGAGCGCAACGCCGAGACGCTGCGGGCGATGGCGGACGAGGACTTCGCGGCGACCAGGGACGCGATCCGGGAGGTGCTGGACAGCAGTGACCGGATCCCGTTCCCGGGCTGGCGCGGTGACGGCTTCTACTACTCGTTCTGGCAGGACGGCGACCATCCGCGCGGGTTGTGGCGGCGGACCACTCCGGAGCAGTACCGGCTTGCCGAGCCGGAGTGGGACGTCCTGGTCGACGTCGACGCGCTGAACGAGGCGGAGGGCGAGAACTGGACGTGGAGCGACGTGACCGTGCTGCGGCCCGGTCACGACCGCTGCCTGATCAGCCTGTCCCGGGGCGGCGCCGATGCCTCGGTGGTCCGCGAGTTCGACCTGGTCCGGCGGGTGTTCGTGACCGACGGGTTCACCCTGCCGGAGGCGAAGAGCCACGTCGCCTGGGCCGACGCTGATCACGTCTTCGTCGGCACCGACTTCGGGCCGGGGTCGCTGACGGCGTCCGGCTATCCGCGGATCGTGAAGCGCTGGCGGCGCGGCACCCCGCTCACCGAGGCGGAGACGGTCTTCGAGGGCGACCCCGCGGACATCCTGGTCCGCGGCTACCGTGACGCGACCGAGGGCTACCAGCGGGAGTTCGTCGTCCGGCTGCCGACCTTCTTCACCCGGGAGTACCACGTCCGGGTGCCGGGCGGGGACCTGGAGCGGATCGACATCCCCGAGGACGCCGACTGCGACGTCCACCGGGAGTGGATGCTGGTCCGGATCCGGTCATCGTGGACGGTCGGCGGTGTGACCCACCCGGCCGGATCGTTGCTGGTCACCCCGTTCGGCCGGCGCGAGTTCACCGTGCTGTTCCGGCCGGACCGGCGCACGTCGCTCAACAGCTGGTCGTGGACCCGCAACCACCTGCTGCTGGTCACCATGACCGACGTGCGGACCGAGGCGTTCGTGCTCACCCCCGGCGAGCCGGAGTGGACGCGGGAGCCGCTGCCGTCGTCCGGCGAGTTCGCCCAGACATGGATCGTCGAGACCGACCCGGATCGCGACGACGCGTACCTGATCGCCTCCGAGGGTTTCCTGCGGCCGACGACGCTGAGTCTCGGGACGGTCGGCGGCCCGGTCGAGGTGCTCAAACGGCAGCCGGAGTTCTTCGACCCGGCCGGGCTGGAGGTGCGCCAGTTCTTCGCCGTCTCGGCCGACGGCACGCGGGTGCCCTATTTCGTGGCCGGCGGGGAGAAACCGGGCCCGGCGCTGCTCAGCGGGTACGGCGGCTTCGAGATCGCGCTGACTCCCGGCTACGACGCGGTGATCGGGCGGGGCTGGCTGGCCCGGGGTGGCGCCTACGCGGTGGCCAACATCCGGGGCGGCGGCGAGTACGGCCCGGACTGGCACCGCGCCGCGCTGCGGGAGAACCGGCTGCGCGCCTACGAGGACTTCGCCGCGGTCGCCGCCGACATGGTCGCGCGCGGGATCACCACGCCGGAGCAACTCGGCATCAAGGGCGGCAGCAACGGCGGCCTGCTGATGGGCGTGATGCTGACCCGCTATCCGGAGCTGTTCGGCGCGGTGGTCGCCTCGGTCCCGCTGCTCGACATGCGGCGTTACACCCGGCTTCTCGCCGGAACGTCCTGGATCGCGGAGTACGGGGACCCCGACGTCGAGTCCGACTGGGAGTTCCTGCGGGAGTACTCGCCGTATCAGAACGTCCGGCCCGGGCGGCCGTACCCGCCGGTGCTGTTCTCGACCTCGACCCGCGACGACCGGGTGCATCCCGGCCACGCCCGCAAGATGGCCGCCCTGATGCGCGACCAGGGGTATGAGGTCGCCTACTACGAGAACGTGGAGGGCGGGCACGCCGGCGCCGCGGACAACGACCAGGCCGCCCTGGTCCGGGCGCTGATGCTGGAGTTCCTCTGGCGGAGGCTGGCCGGCTGAGGTGCGGCTGCTCACGTTCAACACGCTGTTCCGGGGTGACGTGCGGCCGCGCCTGCGGGTGCTGGGCCGTCGGCTGGAGCGCGGCGGCCATGACGTCGTCTGTCTCCAGGAGGTGATGTGGCGGCGTGACGCGCGCCTGCTCCGTGCGCTGGCCCCGGGCCTGCGGTACCACGCGTACACAGGGTCGGCGCTGCTCAGGGGTGGTCTGGTGGTGCTGTCGCGGTGGCCGATCGTGGCCCGGGAGTTCAGCCGCTACCCGAGGACCGGGCCGGCGCGGCCGGAGTTCCTGATGCGCAAGGGCGCCCAGATCCTCACGGTCGCCACCGGTGACGGCGAGATCGCCGTGGTCAACACGCACCTGTCGGCCCGCCTGGACGACCGGTTCACCGCCGTCCTCCGGTCCGAGTTCGATCATCTGGCGGCGCGGCTCGCGACGACCGATCCGGCGACGCCGCTCGTGGTCGCCGGCGATCTGAACGTGTCGCGGACGTCG
>NZ_JBHSBL010000034.1:3398-4126 GCF_042650585.1 Actinoplanes subglobosus | reverse complement strand
AGGTCGGTGGCGGCCCGCCACAGCGAGTCGGGGACCTCCACCTCCCACGCGTCCAGCGCGTCGCGGGCCGCGTCGTCGTAGCCGTTGCGGGCCGTGGTCAGCGGCCCCTGCACGGCAGCGGCGTCCCGGTCGGCGACCGCCTTCTTCACCGCCGTCGCCTGCATCGGGTCGGCGTCCGGCTTGGCCAGCAGTGCCGCGACGATCGCGTCATCGACCTTGCGCTGCGCCTTGCCGAGGTCGGCGACCGCCTTGGCCAGCGCCTCCTCGGCAGTGGCCGCCGCGACCCCGGCGGCGCGTCCGGCCGGGTCGAGGGCGGCCTGCTGGGCGGCGGTCAGGTCGGGGTGGGCGGCGACCGACGCCAGCGCCGACCGGGCGATCGCGAGGTCGGCGGCGGCGGTCGCGAGATAGCGCCGCAAGGCCGCCAGCGCGCCCTGGAAGTCCTGGCCGGCACGGTCGGCGGCCACCACCAGAGGACGATCGGCGGTACGAGCGGACGCCCGGCCCGCCGTGGCCGCGGCATCCGCGTCGGCCTCCGCCGTGGCCAGCGCCCGTGCCTCGGCCGCCCGGTCCAGCGCGCGTTTGCGCAGCGGGTCCGGCAGCAGCGCGGCCAGGCGGTCGGTGGCCGGCTTGCGGTCGGTCGCGGCGGCGTCGGCGACCACCGTCGTCAGCGGCGGTTTGCCGAGGGCGGTCCGTAACGCGTCGGCCTCTGCCTGCCAGCGGGCCGCCGC
>NZ_JBHSBL010000034.1:0-3379 GCF_042650585.1 Actinoplanes subglobosus | reverse complement strand
TCCGTGCGGCACCCACCGCGGACTCGGCCCGGGCCGTCAGCGACGACCACTCGGCCAGCGCGGCCGACGCGACGGCGGCCCGTTCGGTCGCCTCCCGCAGCCGCACCCGCAGGCCGGCGTCGGTGATCAGTGCGGCCCGCAGTTGCCCCTGGAACGTGGCGGTGTCGGCCGGGTTGCCCACACCGGACAGCGCCTGACGGATGCGGCTCTGCTCGGCCCGGCAGGCGGCCAGGGCGGCGCGGGCGGTCGCCACGTGCTGGGTGGCGCCCAGTTCGGTGGCCCAGTCGCCGGGGTCGAGGGCGTCCGGGGTGGGGTGCCGGCGGTCGAGTGCGGCGCGGGCGGCGGCCAGTCCCGCGTTCGCCGCGTCCCGGCGGGCGGTCATCGTGGTGAGCCGGGCCTGTGCCCGGTCGGCCAGGTTCTCAGCCATGGGGTCCTCCTCGGTGCCGGGCTGAACGGGACGCGGGCCCGCCGGGGATCGAGCGGCCGGCCTTGCGGTACTCGTCACGGACCGCGTCGATCAGCGCGTCCTGGTCGATGGGGTGGCCGCCCGCGGCGGCGGTGTAGGCGGCCGACAGGGCGGCGTTACGGATCAGCCCGCCGGTCATCTCGTAGACGGCGGCGAGCCGGGCCGGGTCGACGTCCGCGGCGAGCGGGGCGCCGGGAGGCAGGTGCGACCTCCAGAGACGCTCCCGGGCCGGGCGGTCCGGCTCCTCGACGTCGAGGATCACATCGAGACGGCGTACGAACGCGTCGTCCATGCTGCGCCGCAGGTTGGTGGCGAGCGCGACCAGCCCGTCGGACCGGTCGATGCGGCCCAGCAGGTAGGCGGTCTCCAGATTGGCCCAGCGCCCCTGGGCGTCGGACGCGTCGGTGCGCTGCCCGAACACGGCGTCGGCCTCGTCGAAGAAGAGCACCGCCTGGCAGTGTTCGGCGGCGTCGAACACCTCGCCGATGTTCTTCTCGGTCTCGCCCAGCCACTTGCTGACCAGCGCGGCCAGGTCGACGACGAGCAGGTCCAGGCCGAGTTCACCGGCGATCGCCTCGACCGCCAGGGTCTTGCCGGTGCCGGGTGGTCCGGACAGCAGCATCCGCACCCCGCCGGGATGCCGGGCGGCGGCACCGAACCCCCAGTCGTGCAGCACCCGTGCCTGCCCACGGACCCGGTCGACCACCGACCGCAGCGCCCGGATCTGGTCGGCGGGCAGCACGAGACGGTCCAGGCCGGCGGCCGGGCGGACCAGGCGGACGGTCGGCGGCAGGCGCAGCACGGTACGCCGGCGCACCCGCTCGACCACGCCGGCCACCGTCACCGCGCCGGTGGCCCCGGTGTCACGGACCGCCCTGGTCGCGCCGATCCGGCCCACCCGCAGGAGCCCGGCCAGTTCGCCGGCGGCGCCGTTGTGGGCGGGCAGCAGGCTCTGCCACAGGGCGACGGCGTCGCCCAGGCCGGGCCGGGGCAGGTCGACGGTGACGGCGGGCCGGTCGTCGAGGGGGACGCCGGTGGCGGACGAGGCCACGACCACCGGCCCGGGATGCCCGGGCAGCGGCGGCGACTGCGGACTGCCGACGACGATCGGCACGGCCCCGCGGGCGGCCAGATGGGCGGTCCACAGGTCGTCGCGGTCGGTGCCCACCTCGCCGGCCGGCACGCCGACGGCACCGGCGACCGCGAGTGAGGCGGCGTCGGCGGTGAGTGAGGTGGCGGCGGTGAGTGAGGTGGCGGCCAGGGCGGCCAGTTCCAGGTCGTCGCGGCCGTCGCCGGTGATCACGATGACCTGCGGGCCGGGCGTCAGCGGGAACAACGCGGGGCCCGGGAGGTCCGGCAGGGGCACCGGGCGCAGGGTGGCGGGCCAGCAGTCGACGCCGCGCAGCACGCTCCACAGGCCGGGCGGCAGGCGCAGGCCGCGTTCCGGCAGGGGGACCGTGTCAGGGCCGGTCACCAGGCGGAACCGGCGCAGCGGCCCGGCCTCCAGAGCCCGGCGCAGGTGGATGCGGGCGGCATCGCCGAGGTCGAGGACGGCGGCGGCGGTGGCCGGGGTGAACCAGGGTTCGGCCGCCGGGTTCAGCGCCCGGGCCAGGCGGGTCAGCGCCTCGTGTTCCTCGGGGAGGCCGGCGAGCAGCAGCAGGTCGTACTCGAAAGGGGTCAGCCCGGTCGCCGCGGCCAGCCGCGGAGCCGCGCCGCAGCAGGTTTCGGCCGCGAGCGCGGCGGCGAGAAGGCCGAGCGGCTCGGCGGACGGCAGGCCCATCAGCGAGGTGGTCAGGGAGGTGGACAGGGAGGCGAGCCGCTCGATCAGGGCGGCGGCGCGGGCGGGAAGGGGCGTCAGCTCAGACATAGCGGAACCGCACGACCGCGCCGAGCCACCACACGAAACCGGGATCCAGGTCCAGGCCGGCCGCCCGGATCCGGGTGTCGACGTCATCCAGGGAGAAGGTGATCTCGATCCAGCCGGGCCGGGCGTCGATCGAGGCCGTCCGCCGCCAGAACCAGCCGAGGTCGTCGTCCGGCTCGGTCCGCAGCATCCGCCGCAGTCCGTCGGCCACCTGCTCGGTGAGCCCGTCCAGCGCCGCCTCGGCAGCCGGTTCCGGTTCGTCTGATTCCTCCATCAACAGTCGGACGGCCGGATCGTCCGTTGACGCCCCGGTCAGGCGGCTCGCGAGCCAGCCCACGACCGTTCCCGGTGGATGCTCGCTGAGCGGGCCCGCCGTCCAGGGGAACGGCTCGATCAGGTCCAGCACGCGGGGAAGGAAGAACACCCCACCCATCGGTGTCGTGACCGATTCGACCAGCCGCCCTTCCGTGGGTGAAATGTCCGAACCAGGGCGTGCGGGTGCTGCGGGTGTCTCGTCAGCAGGACCGGCGGCCCTGCGGGCGGGAGCCGCGCTGGACGGGCGCCCGGCGGGAGTGGTGGTGGGCGAGGACGAGGTGGCGGTGGGAGCCGGCGGCGGGGAGGAACTGCTGGCCGGGCCGGGCGGAAGCGGTGGCGGGGCCGGTCGGGTGGCGGGTGAGCTCGGGGGAAGCGGTGACGGGGAGGAGCGGGTGCCGGGCGGAGCCGATGGCGGGGAGACACGGGGTCCGCCGCTCAGCAGGTGATCGACGACGAAGGCGACAGCGGGCCCGGAGCGGGACAGCGCGGGCTGGACGCAGAGCAGCAGCAGCTGTGCGATCGCCGTCCGTGCCGTCCGGGGGAGCGCGGCGATCGTCGCGGCCGGCAGCCCGCGGACCACCGGATGGTCGAGGGCCGCGGGCCGGGGAACGGCGGCGGTTGTCACGAGGGTGGCCGGGCCGGTCTCCCGGTGGACGGCGTCGGCGACCTCCGCCCAGCCTTCGGCGGTCAACGGGACCGGGCCCGCCGCGGCGGCCGCGGTGACCTCGGCGCAG
>NZ_JBHSBL010000033.1:23619-52144 GCF_042650585.1 Actinoplanes subglobosus | reverse complement strand
CACGGTCACGGCGGGCACGGTGGGTTCCCGGGCGGCGGGCACGGTCACGGTGGGTTCCCGGGCGGCGGTCACGGTGGGTTCCCGGGCGGCGGGCACGGCGGGTTCCCGGGCGGCGGCCACGGTGGGTTCCCGGGTCGTGGGCATGGTGTGCGGGATGGGTTCCCGGGTCGCGGGCACGGTGTGCACGGTGGGTTCCCGGGCGGCGGCCACCGCGGCCTCGGCGGCATCCTAGGCGGAATTCGCGGCATTCACGGCGGGCTCGGTGGCGGACGCCCGATGGGTGGCGGGTTCAACCCGGGCGGGCGCCACTGACGACAGTCACACCCTGACCTCAAGAGCGGGGTGGACGGCCCGAGCTCACGCCTCTAACCTATTAACGTACGCGTACGAAAATAGGTGGAGGAGTGGTGAGCGTGAGTGCCGGACACCTTCTGCGGCCGCACATCACCGGGTTCCTGCTCGTGGCGGGGCTTCAGGTGATCGGGGCCGTTGCCGGAACAGCGCCACTGCTTGCGGTGGCTGAGCTGGGCCGGGCGCTGTTGGCGCCCGGCCCAGTTGACGTGGAGCACATCCGCACGGTGGTGATCCTCGGTGCCGCCGGCCTGCTGGTCCGGCTGGTGCTCACCGCGGGCTCGGCGGGCCTCGGGCACCTCCTCGACGGCCGGGTCCAACTCGCGCTGCGACGCGCACTCGCCCGATCCCTGGCTCGCGCACCACTCGGCTGGCTGGATCGTCGCCGCACGGGCGAGCTGTCGAAAGTCGTCGGCGATGATGTCACCGCTGTCCACCCCTTCATCGCGCACGCGCCCGGGGAGCTGACAGCCGCGTTCGTCGTTCCGCTTATCTCGCTGGTCTATTTGTTGACCGTCGACTGGCGGCTCACCCTCGTCACGCTCGTCCCGGTGGTGCTGGCGATCACGTTCGTCCCGCTGTTGATGACCTCCACGCGGACCCGTGAGCAAAAGGCCTTCGACGCGGCCTTGGGTCGCATAGCCGACGCCAGCGTGGAGTATGTCCGTGGCATCGCCGTCATCAAGGCGTTCGGTGGAGCTGACACGGCCCATCGCCGTTTCGTGACAGCCGCCGACGAGTTCGTCGACATCTTCACCCGCTGGGTGCGTGGCGTTTCCGTCGTGGCGGCGGCGATGCAGCTGGCCCTGTCGCCGCCGTTCGTGTTACTCGCCGTGCTGACTGGTGGCACCGTGCTGATCACTTCCGGGCATCTCGCTCCGGCGGATTTGTTGCCCTTTCTGTTGCTGGGGCTCGGCCTGACGGCCCCGGTCGCGGCGCTCGGGCACGGGTTCGACGACCTCCAGGCGGCGGGTCGCGCGGTCGGGCGGATCCGGGACGTGCTCGCCGTCGAGCCGCTTCCCGAGCCGGCTCACCCGGTCGAGCCGCACGGCAACCGGATCGAGTTGCGAGGAGTGCGGTTCGCCTACGACGGCAATGAGGTGTTGCGCGGCGTCGACCTGACCGTCGAGCCGGGCACGACTACGGCGCTGACCGGGCCGTCCGGCAGTGGCAAGTCCACGCTGGTGCGGTTGCTGCCGAGGTTCTTCGACCCGGATGCCGGTTCGATCAGGCTCGGCGGTGTCGATCTGCGCGACATCGGCAGTCAAGAGTTGCGGCGACGCATCTCCTTCGTCTTCCAGGACGTGCGCCTGCTCCGGCTCTCGGTGGCTGACAACATCGCGGTCGGCATGGTGGCTGACAACATGGCGGTCGGCATGGTGGCTGACAACATGGCGGTCGGCATGGCGGCTGACAAGATCGCGGTCGGCATGGCGGCTGACAAGATCGCGGTCGGCATGGCGGAGCCCGCGCCGGAATCGGCGTCGGTGCGCGCCGCCGTGATCCGCGCGGCACGGCTCGCGCACATCCACGACCGCATCCTCGAGCTGCCACGCGGCTACGACACGGTCCTCGGTGAGGACGCCGAGTTGTCGGGTGGTGAGAGGCAACGGATCGCACTGGCCCGGGCCTTGGCCGCGGAAACGCCGGTGCTGGTGCTCGACGAGGCGACGGCGTTCGCGGATCCGCAGACCGACCGTGCAGTCCGGGAGACGCTCAGGGCGCTGAGCGACCGGACGATTCTCGTGATCGCGCACCGTCCGGAGACGATCGCCGGGGCCGACACCGTCGTGACGTTGCGTGACGGGGTGATTGTCCGATGATCCGGACGCTGCTTCGAGTGCTGGGGAGTGCCTACGCCGCGCCGATGCGGACCACCGTTCTCCTGATGATGGTCACGGCCGTCAGCGAGGGTTTGCTATACGCCCTTCTCGTGCCGCTGCTGAGTGCGCTGCTCAGTGGTTCACCGGCCGAGGCGCTGCCGTGGTTGGCCGGGTTCGCGGCCGCGGTCGTCGTATATGGGCTGCTCCGTTACCGCAGTGATCTCGCCGGCATGCGGGTCGGCACCACGATGCTCCGCGGCATGTATCACCGGCTCGGCCGTCATATGGCCCGGCTGCCGATCGGCTGGTTCACCGGCGCACGGGTCGGCGAGGTCTCCGCGATGGCGGGGCGGGGGTTGCTCGCCGCCATGGGGGTGGCCGCGCACCTGATGGCGCCGTTCGTGGCCGCGTGCGTGACTCCGATGACGATCGTCCTGGTGATCATTGTCTACGACTGGCGATTGGGGCTGGTCGCCCTGCTGGCGGCGCCTATGGTGATGGCCGTCCATCTGGTGACCGCGCGGTCGGCCGCCGCTGCCGATGCCGCCCATGCGGCACGTGCGGACGAGGCGGCCGCCCGCACCATCGAGTACCTCCATGATCAGCCGGTATTGCGAGCGGCCGGCCGGGATGGCTCCGCACCGCTCGACCAGGCTCTACGGGCCGTTGAACGAGCGTCACGCCGGCGAACCCTCTCAGTCCTGCCGGGTTCGGTCGGCCTGACGGTGACCGTGCAGATCGTGTTCACCGCGGTGCTCGCGCTTGCCGCCTACGTCGCGGTGAGCGGCGACTTCGGTATCGGTCTCGGGCCGCTCGGCGCTATCGGTTCCGGTGCTGCCGACGGCAGTGGGGGAGACGAGGCTGGTGGGTTCGTGGGCGCCGGGACCGTCGCCGAGTTGCTGGCGATCCTGATTCTCACCGCTCGTGCGGCCGACCCGCTGCTTTCGCTAACAGACATCGGAGGCAAGCTTCGAGCAGCCCGTAACGAGCTCGACCGCCTCGACAATCTCCTGCACACTCCGCTCCTGGCCGAGCCGGCCCATCCCATCCGGCCTGCGCGTCACGACGTGGAGTTCGACACGGTAACCGCGGTCGACGGCCGCCGAATCGTTCTGGACAGCCTGTCGTTGACGGTGCCGCAGGGTCAGCGACTCGCGATCGTCGGCCCGTCCGGCGCGGGCAAGAGCACCCTGCTTCGGCTGCTCGCCCGTTTCGCTGACGTCGACTCCGGTGCGATCCGGATCGGCGGCGTCGATGTCCGTGACATCGCCACGACCGACCTCATGGCCCGCATCGCGTTCGTCTTCCAGGACGTCTATCTCTTCGACGGCACGATCGAGGAGAACGTGCGGCTGGGCCGACCGGCCGCGACCGACGACGAGCTACGGTCCGCCGCCACCGCCGCGAGGCTGGACGAGGTCGTCGACCGGCTGCCCGCAGGCTGGTCCACGATCGTCGGAGAGGGCGGCGCGCTGCTTTCCGGCGGCGAGCGTCAGCGCGTCTCAATTGCCCGTGCCCTGCTCAAGGATGCGCCGATCGTGCTGCTGGATGAGGTGACGTCGGCGCTCGACATCGACAACGAGTCGGCTGTGCACGACGGCATCGAACGGCTGATGGCCGACCGCACCGTGATCATGGTCGCGCACCGTGAGCAGACCGTCCGCAGAGCCGACCGCGTGGTCTTTCTCGCCAACGGCCGGGTCACTGAGCACGGCGGCCGGGTCGCTGAGCAGAGTGGCCGGGTCACTGAGCAGGGTGGCCGGGTCATTGAGCACGGTGGCCGGGTCGCTGAGCAGGGTGGCCGGGTCGCTGAGCACGGTGGCCGGCTCACTGGGCAGAGGGTGCTGCCCGACGACTCAGGACCGCGGGAGAAGTAGCCCGTGGATTATCGCCTCCAGCGCCTGCCGGTGGGTGTCACGGCCGTTGAGTTCGGACCAGCGGTCGGCCAGCGACGCCAGCCGCGGATGGGTCTCGACCGTGAGTCCGGCGACGACCTCGTCCTGGTGGACCGTCTCGGTCCGCGCGCGCCGTCGAGCCCCGGTGACCCGGATGATCAGATCGCCGACGATGTAGAACCAGATCGTCCGGTAGGCGAAGAACGCTTCTTCCTCATCGAGCCCGCAATCAGCGGCCGCGCCGACCATCACCTCGACGATCCACAGCGCCGACGGTCCGATCAGATCGTCACCGGTCAGCACCTCGACGATCCATGGCCGTTCCGCCAGCAGCTCGTAGAGCAGCACCGATGCGGCCACCAGCCGTTCCCTGGGCTCGTCGGGGAGCTCTGGTCGGGGCATGGCCCGGGCCTGCGATTCCAGTACCCGCACGAGCAGGGCGTCCTTGTCGCGTACGTGGTGGTAGAGCGCCATCGGCGTGCTGCTCAACTCGGTCGCCAGCCGGCGCATCGACATCTTGTCGACTCCTTCGGCGGCCAGGAGCCGTTCGGCGGCATCGACGATCGCGTCCAGGGTCAGGCGCGGCGGACGACCGACGCGACGCGTGCGGGACACCTCTGCGGACATACCCTCATCCTTCCCCACGGGCGCCGGCGTGTGATGCGGTGTGCCGATGACCGGCGAAGTGTTGCAGGACGACCCACACCGGCGGGTGGTGCGGATCGGCGACACGGTCCGCCGCCCGATGCACCCTTGGTCACCGACGATCCACGAGATCCTTCAACACCTGGAGAAAACCGGCTTCGAGTACGCACCCCGCGTCCTCGGCATCGACGAGGAGGGCCGGGAGGTCCTCACGTGGCTGGACGGCGAGTCCGGCGGCGACGCCTGGGCGAAGGTCGTCACCGACGAGGGCCTGGTCGCGATGGCCCGGCTGCTGCGCGACTACCACGACGCGATCCGCGGTTTTCGCCCCACTGCGATGGCCGGCTGGGCCGCCCACGACGGTGTGTTCGGTGCCGGGGAGTTGATCGGTCACGGCGATTTCGGCCCGTGGAACCTGGTGTGGCACTGCAACCGCCCGGTCGGCATCCTCGACTGGGACTACGCGTTGCCGGCCCGCCCGGTCTTCGACGTCGCTTACGCACTCGAATACGTGACACCGTTCCGCGACGACGACTTCGCGGTCCGCTCGCTTCGCTATCCCGGGCCACCACAACGTCGGCGCCGGTTGGAGCTGTTCGCCTCGGCTTACGGCCTCACCAGCATCGACGGCCTGGTCGGCAAGGTGCGGGCCCAGCAGCGGGAGGTGCTCGCCCGGGCCCGCCGTCTGGCGACCGAGGGCCACCAGCCACAGGTGTCGTGGCAGGAGTCCGGCGCCCTCGACGAGGTGGCCCGGCGCATCACCCAGCCCATCAACCTCTGAACCAGCCGCCGAAGCTGGCGCGCCCCCGGCATACGGGAGGGTGGTGGTCGGGAGTTGGCTGCCGGGCGGTGTTGGAGGTCCGGAGGGTGGTGGTCGGGAGTTGGCTGCCGGGCGGTGTTGGAGGTCCGGAGGGTGGTGGTCGGGAGTTGGCTGCCGGGCGGTGTTGGAGGTCCGGACGGTGGCGGTCGGGAGCCGGCTGCCGGGCGTGCGGTGGTGGGAACGGGCCTGGTGTCAGTGGCCTCGGAACGCCTCCTCCAACCACCACGACGGGTGTTCGGCTGTGACCTTTGCGTCGACGACCATCGGCACGTCGCGGGGGCCGGCCAACCACTCGCGGACCGGTTCGAGGTCTTCCGGTCCGCGTACCGTCACCGCCTCGCATCCGTGACCGCGGGCAACAGCAGCGAGATCCGTCTCCGGGAACACCACCGTGGACAGCACGTGACCGGCCGGCCCGAAATGGTGCACCTCAGCCCCGTAAGCCTCGTCGTTCCACACCACGATCAGCATGCCGAGACCGAGTCGCCGGATCGTGTCGAGTTCGGCGATGCCCATCAGGAAACCGCCGTCCCCGCAGGCGGCTACCGGCAACCGGCCGGGACTGGCGCAGGCCGCACCGAGCGCACTGGCCAGCCCGAG
Source organism: Actinoplanes subglobosus (assembly GCF_042650585.1). Lineage (NCBI taxonomy): Bacteria > Bacillati > Actinomycetota > Actinomycetes > Micromonosporales > Micromonosporaceae > Actinoplanes > Actinoplanes subglobosus. Next base: position 46,010 of record NZ_JBHSBL010000033.1, on the reverse strand, counting down.
CCCGATCGACTGGAACGACTGCGTGAACACGAATCCTTGGTGATCCGGAACGGACAGGAACATCGACGGGTAGCCCATGAAGTTACCCGAGTCGACGGCCACGACCCGTTCGGTGGGGAGCAGATCGTCGAGAGCGATCGCCAGGCTTCGCGGATCGATGTGGGATTCGTCGCCGGTGTCGTCGTAGGCGACGTCACGCCAGCGTGCCCGGTCGCGCAGCTCCGCTCGTACCGCATCGGTCCGATAGGCCTGCCGCCGCGCGGGGAGCGCTGCGGCCACGGCGACCGCCGTCAACCGTGCGTCCCCGAAAACACCGAGGTCAAGCCGGTGATGGGCGCCGAAGGCGGCCGCTTCGAGATCCACTTGCGCGACGGTGGTGTCCGGTCCGATCAGCGAACCGTGCCGGCTGGTCCACATGTTCAGCGACGCGCCCCAGGCGACGACGACGTCCGCCGCCCGGATCAGCTCGGCCGCGAGCGGTGTGGCGAAACCACCCGATACATCAAGATCCCAGTCGTTGCCGGCGAACAGCCCTTTGGCTGCGGCCGACGTCGCCAGCAGCGCCCCCGATGCCGCCGCCAGCTCCTCCAACTCGGCCCGTGCACCGACCGCCCCGCGCCCGGCGATGAACACCGGCCGCTCAGCACCCCGCAACAGATGGGCAAGAGCGGTCACCGCGTCATCGGATGCCCGGGGTGGCTCGGCCGCCGGCGCGGGCGGGACCTCACCCGGTTCGGCGGCTGCGGCCTGCACGTCCAGCGGCAGGTTGAGCACCACCGTCCGCCGCTCCCGCACCGCGGTCCGCCAGGCCCGGGTCGCGTCGGCGACGGCCGACGCCGGACCGTGCACCCGATCGCTGACCGCACCGACCGCGTGCGCGAGCGCGTCCTGGTCGACGCGGAAGTTCGACCGCAGCGCCGACGCCGCCGGCTCGGCCGCCAGAACGATCATCGGGGTGCGGCTCTTCGCCGCCTCCGCGATCCCGGTCATCGCGTTCGTCAGCCCGCAGCCCTGATGCACCGTGATCACCCCGGGCCGGCCGCTGACCCGCGCATACGCGTCGGCGGCGGTCGCCGCCCCGCCCTCGTGGCGGGTGGCGACGAACCGGGCGCCGTGCGCGATCAGCGCGTTCGTGACATGGAAGTTGCCGCTGCCGACGACGCCGAACACCAGGTCGGCACCGAGTTTCGCGAGGGTCTCGCCGACGATGTCGGCAACGGTCCGGTCGCTCACTTCTCGACGAGGGCCAGCACGCGGACGGGGCTGCCCGAGCCGCCGACGATCGGCAGCGGGGGAGCGATGACGACGGCGCCGGTCGGCGGCAGCCGGTCCAGGTTCCGCAACTGGGTGAGCCCGTATTTGTCGGCGCCGAGCAGGTAGGAATGGCACGGGAACGGCGGGTCGAACGAATGTGCGGCACCCGCGTCGGTGCCGACGGTCTCCACCCCGATGCCGATCACCGGTGACTCCTCGGCCAGCCATTTCGCGGCCTCCGCGGACAGGCCCGGCGTGTGCGGGCCGGTCTCGTTCGCGTTCAGGAACGCTTCCTGATCACCCGAGCGGGCATCCCATCCGGTACGCACGAGCAGCCACCCGCCGTCCGGAAGAGGCCCGTGCTCGGCCTCCCACGCGCGGATGTCGTCAACCTCCAGCAGGAAGTCGGGGTCCTTCGCGACACGGTCGGCGACGTCGATGACCACGGCCGGTGCGAGCAGCCGCTGGACCGGGACCTGTGACACGTCGTCACCGTCACGGCCGGTCACCCAGTGGATCGGCGCGTCGAAGTGGGTGCCGGTGTGCTCGCCGGTGTGGATGTTGTTCCAGTACCACGCCGGGCCACGATCGTCGTAGCGGCTGATCTCTTCCAGTCCGAAAGGGATCGTGTTCGCGAACGGCGGCGGCAACTGGAGGATCGGCGTTCCCGACGACAGCGGCGCGGTCAGGTCGACGACCTGGATCGTGCCGCCACCGACTCCGGACATGAGGGCCTGCAAAATGCTCATCGGCATGTTCCTTTTGCGGAAAGGGCGGGCAACCGTCGACAACCCTACGGCCGCCGCGCGTCGCTGTGGACGACCGTCCGCATGATTTTCCGGGTCAGATCGGGGTGCTCCAGAACGTCGGTGCAGTCCGAGAACTGATCGATGCCACCGATTCCGGCCGGTCCGCCGCCGGTCAGCGCCCTAACGAATCGTCCCGCGTCGATGACCGGGAACGGTCGGTCGAAATACGGGCGCCGCGTGGCGTCCACCGATTCGGCGATGCCGAGCCTGTTCTGCCAGTCGCCGGCCATCTCGTAGGCGGCGCACAACGACGCCTGGCGGCGCCCCGCATCTCCGGCGGCGAGGGCGTCGTGCAGGGCGGCGGCGATTCCGGCCGCTTCCGGCAATGCGGTGAAGGCCTTTCCCAACCATTTGCTGTACGGCGGGAAGCGTCGCGCCAGCAGCAGGACCAGCCGCATCACGTCCCGGGCCAGCCGGGCCGCGACGATCCGGCTGCCCAGGTCGTCCCCGGTCTCGGCGGCGCGCCCGACGAACGCCTCCTCCTGCCCGATCCGTGCCCACTGTGCGGCCAGCACCTGCCGCCACACGTCGTCCGGATACCACCGCAGCCGCTCGCGCAGCGCCGTGAGGTCACCGATCCCGTCGTGGAACACCGCGCCACCGACCGTCTCGGCCAGCCGCTGTGTGGGCGTGGCCAGCCAGTCCAGGGTGGTGGGCTCGCTGCGGGCGTCGAAGCCGAGCAGCCCGGTGGACCAGGTGGCGACGTCGGTGATGTGCACGCGATGGGCGACCGGCCCGTCCGTGGCGGTCATGACGCGCACCCGGGCGTCGGCCGGTTCGAAGTTCGTCGGCCAGCCGCCGATGTGCTTGGGCAGCCGGGCCGTCAGCATCGCCGACAGGTCGTCGCCGTGCCGGGCCACGTCCTCGGGCCGCAGGAACAGTTCCAGCCGGGGCCCCCAGTCGTGATCGGCCGAGCGCGGGGTGTCGAAGCCGAGCACCTCCGAACCCGGCCCGATCCGGGCGGCCGCATGGGGCAGCCCGGGGTGGGTGTCGTCGAGCAGCGGGCGGACGGCCTGGTCGTAGAAGGTCCGGCACAGGCGCAGACCGGGCACGAATTGAGGGGGCACGGGGGTCACGGTAAATGCGTTGCCCGGGTTCGGCGAGCCGCTTATCGTTGCCCTCAGTTCCGCACCGACCGAACCGGGAGCCCGAGATGAACGCGATTAACGAAGATATTCTTCGGTGGCGCCGATAGATCGCTCCAGCGTTCGGTCGCCGCCCATTCCCCAGTGGAATAGGGCGGTTTTCTGTATCCAGCCCCGTTGGCTCAATGGAAGAGCGCCCGCCTGTCGAGCGGGAGGCCGCCGGTTCGATCCCGGCACGGGGCGCGCAGCACACGTCGCCGTAGCTCAGCTGGTCGGAGCGCCGACCTGATAAGTCGGAGGCCGGTGGTTCGAACCCACCCGGCGACACGCAACATTTTCGGCGCGGTGGACGAAAGGTAGAGTCGCCCGGCTTTCACCCGGGACATGTGCGGGTTCGAATCCCGTCCGCGCTGCACGATCCGGCGTCGCCCAACGGCAGGGCACCGCACTGTTGATGCGTACAGGTGAAGGTTCGAATCCTTCCGCCGGAGCTCGAGCCGATCCCCGGCGGCAGCCGGCAGTGATCCTGGCGGGCGTGGTTGGATGGCGGAGTGACGATCACGGTGGGCGAGGTGCCCGAAAAAGGCCGGTTTGAAGCGCGGGACGACGCCGGTGAGCTGGCCGGTGTGGTCACCTATCAGGTGACCGGACCCATCATCGTCTATACGCACACCGAGGTCGATCCCGCCTTCGAGGGGCAGGGCGTCGGGTCGCTGCTGGCCCGCGCCGTCATGGAGGACGCCAAGGGCCGCGGCCGGACCGTGGTGCCGATGTGCCCCTTCCTGGCCGAGTGGCTGGAGAAACACCAGGAATACGACAGGATCGTCGCCCGCTCGACCCGCCGGATCAAGTGAGATCCGGCCGGGATCAGGTGGGGCCGCCGACGCGGAGGACCTCGGCCAGCCGCAGGCGGCGTCGTACCGCTGACTCGGCCCGGACCAGCAGCGGTACCGCGACCAGGAACAACGCCGCCACCACGGCGAGCGCGACCCAGGGCAGCACCGTCGCGGGGTCGGCGACCTGACCGGTCAGCAACCGCAACCCGAGCGGCCCGGTCGTCACCACCGCCACCAGCACACCCAGCAGCGGGCCCCCGAGAGCCGCGAGGATCGCCACCGGGACCAGTTCACCGGCGGCCACGAGCCGTGCCTGTCGTGGCGTCAGCCCGAGCGTCCGCAACCGGCTGACCGTCAGCCACCGTGCCGGTGCTCCGGCCGCCGCCGTCAACGCGAACCCGAGCAGGCCGGCCACCAGCAGGAACGCGGCTGTCGCCCAGGTCAGCCGCAGCAGCCCGGAGACCAGGGGAGCGGCCCGCCGGGACCGGGCCACCTCCTCCTTCGACACCACGACCAGGCCGTCGGTGGCCTGGTGCGCGCCGGGTCCGCTGACCCACACGGTGTTCGGGGTGTCGGGCAGCCCGGCCGCCAGGTCCACGATCACCACCTCGGCCGCCCCACCGACCGCCGGCGCGGCACCGGACGCGGTCAGCCGTACCGCCGGTCTGCCCTGTTGAAGAATCTCGATGGTCATCCCGGCGCGCAGGTCGCCGCCCGCGGAGCGGACCAGGGCCTGCTGCCCGGTGAGCGGCGTGCCGGTGAACGCGCGGCTGTCCACGATCACCAGCCGGGCCGGGGTGAGGCGGCCGTCGGCGACGATCCGCGCCGTGTCGGTGACCTGCCCGGTCACGACCGATGTCACCCCGGGTGCCGCGGCGATCCGGCGGGCCGTCTCGCCGGTCGTGGCGGCGGCGTCGTCAGCGAGGTCGACCCGCACGTCCGCGCCGACCGTCTCCTGCGCGCCACCGGCCAGCCCGTGATCCACGGTCGAAGCGGTGACCAGCGCGAACGAGGCCAGCGCCGCCGACGTCACGAGCGCGATCACCGGCAGCGCCCGCCCGGAGACCGCTGAGGCCTGCGCCGTCGCGAAGACGGCGAGTGGCCGCCGGGACCGCAGCGCCTGCCGCAGCACGAGTGCGGTGGCCGGCGGAAGCACGCGGACCAGCAGGATCGCCGCGGCGATCACCGCGAGGGCCAGTGCCGGCACCGGCAGGCCCGCACCGAGTCCGCGCTGGTGCAACGCCACGATCGCGGCGGCCGCGGCGACCACGACGGCGGCTTCGGCGGCGGCCCGGCGCAGCGCACCGGTGTGCCGGGCCCACCGGCGGGCGGACCGGTTGGCGGGCACCTTCCGGTCCCTGGTGGCCGAGGAGGCCATGACGATGCCGTACGCCGGAACGGCCGCGACCGCCGTGACCAGGACCGGCGCCACCCACACCGCGGCCACGCCACCCGTGGCCAGCAGCGCCACCGCACATCCGGCCCCGGCCGTGGCGAATGCCACCAGGGTGGACTCGAGGAGCAGTTCCGCACCGAGGACGGTCAGCGCCGCACCTCGCTGCCGGGCCAGGATCAGGGCCGCCGACCGGCGCCGGACCAGCAGGTCGGCGGCGAGCAGCAGTACCAGCACGGCCCCGGCCAGGATCGCGGTCAGAAGCACCGCCGCCTGCACCTTCGCGGTCTCGATCTGGGCGGTGACCTCGTCCAGGACGCTGTCCAGGCCGGTACGCCAGGTCGATGACGTATCGACCATGCTCGACGACGCGGACTTCGCCTGGAGGGTGATCACCGTCGCGGTGACGCCGCGGGCGGCGGCCCAGGTCAGGACGGCCGGGTCGGGGGTGAACGAGACGGTGCGCTGGAGTTCGTCGGGAGCGAACGCGAGCCGCGCGTCGGGCAGTGAGTCCGCGGTCAGCAGACCACCGAACCGGGTGGTGCCGATGCCGTCGGCGCCGGCGGCCGGGTTGAGGAGCCACGGGGCTTCGGCCCATGCCGGGTCGGCCGGATCGACGGGCCGGAATATGCCACTGACCTGGACGTTCTTGGCGGCGCCCTTGTCGTCGGCGAGTTTCAGGAGCGCGTTCGGCCGTACGCCGAAGAGGTTTGCCGCCGCCTCGGAGACGCCGACCTGGACGCGCCATGGCGGCCCGAACCACTCGATCTCGGCCGTGCCGTCCATCGTCGGCGCCGGTGCCGCGCCGGCGACCCATTCCACCTGGGGCCCCGTGCCGCCGGAGAGGTAGGCCATCCGGAACGTCCGCAGCACGCTACCGTCGGTGACTTTCAGGCTGGGGCTGGTGACGGCGGCAACCGGTGGGCGCAGCACGGTCTGCAGGTCGGAGCCGAGTTCGTCGAGGGCCCGGATGCGCAGGGCGTCGACGTCGTCGGCGAGCCGGGGTGCGCGGAGGCGGCCGGTCTGGGTCTCGTCGGGTTCCCAGCGGGCGCTGACGGTGATCTTGGCGCTGTCGCCGGCGCGGCTCACGGCGTCGCGGACGGCGGCGTCGGCGGTGCGTTCCATCAGTCCGGGTACCGCTCCGGCGAGCAGGCTGACCAGGGCCACCACCAGCGCGGACAGCACCAGCGGCCCGGCGTCGGCGCGAGCCCGGCCGCGGACCGAGGCCCAATGCGGTCCGGCGATCACGACGCGACCCGCAGGTGGGCGGCGTCGGCGCGGCGCGACTGGATCACGACGACCGCCGTGACGGCCAGTGCCGTGCCGGCGACGACCAGCGCCAGCAGTGCCGACTCGGCGGGCCACGGCCACACCGGCGCGACCGCCGGCACCGGGACGCCGCCCGTCTCCGACCGCACCAGCAACGGGCTGACCAGCCACGTCGCGGCGGCCCCGACGGCTGTGCCGGCCAGCAGCAGCGGCAACAGGACGACAGTGTGCTGACCCAGGAGGGTGGCGCGGATCTCGCGGCGGGTCATGCCGAGGCCACGCAGCCGGGCCACCTCGACCGCCCGGGACTGGAGGTCACACGTCACGTGCAGGATCAGGCCGGCGAGCAGCAGCAGGATCGCGGCCGGAATCAGCAGGCGCAGGGCCCCGGGCAGGGAGGCCGGAACCGGGCCGGTGGTCAGTCGCGCGGCTTCGCCCGTACGCGTGCGGATGTCGCCGAGATGGAGCCCCGCCGCCGCGGAAGCGTCGGTGGCCCCGGTGACCCACCACGCGTCGATCGGGAACTCCGCCTCACCGTGGGTGAGCAGCGCGCGGGAGAGGGCGTCCAGATCGGCGGCGATCGCGGCCGCTCCGGGCGCCGCCGCAACCGTCTGGGTCACGTCACGGATCGTCACCGGAACCGTGGCGAGGCCGACCAGGATGTCCAGTTGATCTCCCGGGCCGACCGACAGTTGCGTGGCGAGCGGTTCCGAGACGGTGACCGGCACCGGCCCGGGATCACCGAACGCGGTCGCGACCAGCCGGCGGGCGGCGTCCGGCGGGCCGCCCAGCGCGACCTCGGCGGTCAGCCGCATCGACGAGCCGTGCGCGGCGACCGCGGGGTCGGTGAGCTGCCCGGAGTACGGCTCGGCGGACGTCGCGGTCCAGCCGTCGCCGCCGGGCACCGACAGGTCGACGGTGACGGTGCTGGTCCGCACGCTGTCGTAGGCGAACTCGTCGGCGACGACCGGCAGCATCACGGCGACCAGCCGCATCCCGTCGACCGGCGCGCAGTCCGGCAGACGGTGGGCGCGCCCGTCCAGCGGGATCGCCGCGGAGGTACAGGTGGTGCGCAGCCCGGAGGTGTCCTCCAGGACCAGCTGCGGTGCCACCGACAGCGGATCGTCACCGCCGGCCGTACCGGTGACGGTGAGTGGGGCCCCGGTCGCGACCGGGATCCCGGGCACCTCAGCCGTTCCGCGGACCGCCACCAGCCGGGGCGGTTCGTCGCCGCCACCGATCCACTGCCCGATCGCCACACCGCGGTCGGCGGCCGGCCGGGCCAGGCCGCCGGTGGCGCGGGCGACCTCGGCGCCCTGCCCGGGCACCGCCGGAGCGCCGAGGGTGAGCACCAGATCCGAGCCGACGGCGAGGCTCGCCTGGTCGAGCTGCGAGCGGTGCCAGGTCGCGTCGAACGCCACCGCGAACGTCGCCGCCCCGCACCCGAGCGTGATCAGCAGACCGGCGGCGACCGCGCGGGGCCGCCGGGCCGCCTCCGACATCGCCAGCGGCACCGCCAGCCCGGGTGCGCGGGACGCCCACCGGTCGGCGGCCCGCAGCGCGGGCGGGACCAGCCGCAGCACGATCACGCATCCGGCGGCCAGCAGCAGGGCCGGCGCGAGCACCCGCACCGCGTCCACGCGGGCGTCGGCACCCGCGGACCGGGCCGAGAACCAGGCGCCCGCGGCCAGCGCCACGATGACGACGTCGGCGCCGGAACGGGCCAGCCCGGAACCGGCCGGGGTCGGCAGGAACAGCAGCAGGGCACCGATCGTGACGGCGAGCAACTGCACGCCGGTCACCGCCGGTGTCGCGGCCAGGCCGGCGTCGGCCATCGGCGCCAGGTGGGTGAGCGCGGCGTGGGCCAGCGACGACAGCGGCGTCGCGACGGCGATCGCCAGGACCGCGAGCAGCGCCGACTCGGCCGCGGCGATCCCGGCCAGCTGGACGCGGCTGGTCCCGGCCGCCGACAGCAGCGCCGTCTCCGCCGACCGCACGTCCGCGGTGAGCCGACCGGCCAGCCGCAACGCCGCCGCGGTCAGCACCGCGCCGAGCACCGCGACCGCGAGTACGGCCGACGACGTGACCCGCTGCTGCCGGTCGGTGGCGGCCAGCACGTACGGCAGGCGTGACGAGATGCGCTCGATCTGCACCCGCTCGCCGAGCACCGCTGACAGCCGCCGGTCGGCTCCGCGCACACCCTCGGCGAGCCGGTCCAGGTCACGCGGGTTCGGCGCGGACAGATCCGGTCGCGCGATGATCTCCAGCCGGCCCATCGTCGAGCCGCCGGCCAGCAGATCCCGGTAGTCCATCAGGAACGGCCCGTAGGCCCGCGCCGTACGCAGCGCCGACCCGTCACGGAAGTCCGGCACATAGCCCGCGCCTTCGAGCGGATCACGGTCCCAGCCGCCGCCGGCCCGCGCCCGGACGACACCGACGACCGTCACCGTCATCCCCGCGGCCGGTTCACGGACCAGCTCCGGCCCGAGCGCCACCCGAGTCCCGGGTCGCGCGCCCAGCGCCCGCGCGGTCGGTTCCAGCAGCACCGCCTCGCCCGCGCCGGGGCGCGGCCATCGCCCGGACACCAGACTCGCGCGATCCGTCAGTTCCTCGACCCCGGAGAGGTACGCCAGAGCCGGCGACCGATCGGACCCGGTCGACAGTGACCGCATCACCGACGACATCCGTCCCGCCATCACACTGCCGAACGGCGCCACCGCCTCCCGCAGCACCGACCGGGTGTCGGCGTCCACCGACGCCACATCACCGCGCGCGATCGTCACCGTGTAGGCGGTCACCTCGGTCTCGGCCGGAACCGCCCGTGACGCCGCCACCTCCAGGGCGCGATCCGACGTACGCGTCACCAGCAGCGCACACACCCCGAGCAGCGTCGCACCGACCGTCACCACGATCAGTACCGCGGCCAGCAACGGCCACTGCGCCCGGGCCCGCCGGGAGATCAGGGTCCGCACGGCTACGCGTCGACCTGTCCGTCGCTGATCCGGATCACCCGGTCGGCCAGCGCCATCATCACCGGGTCGTGCGTCGACACCAGCGCCGTCACACCCTCCGACTCGACGACCGCCCGCAGCAGCGCCATCACCGACCGGCCGGTCTCGGCGTCGAGCTGACCGGTCGGCTCGTCGGCGATCAACAGCCGTGGCGACGCGGCCAGCGCCCGCGCGATCGCGACCCGCTGCTGCTGGCCGCCGGACATCTCACCGGGCCGCTGCTCGGCATGACCGGACAGGCCGACCAGGTCCAGCAGCAACGCCACCCGCTTCTCCCGGTCGGCGGCCGGCGTCCGGGCCAGGCGCAGCGGCGCACCCACGTTCTCAGCGGCCGACAGCACCGGGATCAGGCCGAACGTCTGGAACACGTACGACACCTTCTCGCGCCGCAACCGGGACAGCCCGTCCTCGCCGAGCCCGGTCACCTCGTCGCCGTCGACCACGACCGAGCCCTCGTCCGGCCGATCCAGCCCGCCGACCACGTTGAGCAGAGTCGTCTTGCCCGAACCGGACCGCCCGACGAGCGCCACCATGCTGCCCGCCTCGACGTCGAACGACACCCCGCGCAGCGCGTGCACGATGGACGGACCACTGCCGAACCGGCGGTGCACGTCACGCACCGACACCAGCGCGCTCACGACGGGTCCGGGTGGATCGTCACGTGGTCGGCCTCCAGCGCCAGCCGCACCCGCCGGGTCAGGTCCAGCGCCTCCCGGTACTCGCGGGGGATCTGCACCCGCCCGGCCCGGTCCATCACCGCATACTCCTCGGCGATCACATGGGTGTCGCCGTTCGACGACGTCTCGGTGCGGCGCAGCACCTCACTGCTGGTCCGGCCGTCCCGGATCGCGACGGTCCGCTCGACCTGACCGCTCACCTCCGGATCGTGGGTGACCACCACGACGGTCACCCCGAACTCCCGGTTGACGTGCCGCAACGCCTCGAACACCCCGGCCGAGGTGGCGGTGTCGAGCTCACCGGTCGGCTCGTCGGCGAACAACACCCGCGGCTCGTTGGCCATCGCCACCGCGATCGCGACCCGCTGCTGCTGACCACCGGACATCTGCCCCGGCCGGCGGTCGGCGCAGTCGGTGACGTCGAGGGCGGCGAGCAGCTCGTCGGCGCGGGCCCGGCGCTCCCGGGCCGGCCGGCGGGCGGCGGCCATCGGCATCTCGATCACCTCACGGGAGGTGAGGTAGGGAATCAGGTTCGACGCGGTCTGCTGCCGCACGAACCCGACGGTGTGGCGCCGATAGCGGACCCGGTCGGCGCGGGACATGGTGAGCAGATCGGCCTCACCGACCCGGGCACGGCCGGCGGTCGGCGCGTCGATCCCGGCGAGGATCGACAGCAGCGTCGACTTGCCCGACCCGGAGGCGCCCACGACGGCCACCATCTCACCCGCGTTGACCAGCAGGTCCAGCCCCTGCAGGGCCTGCACCTCGATCGACCCGGTCTGATAGATGCGGACCAGGTTGTCGCAGACGATCTGCGCGTCACGCCCGAACTCCGCCGCCCGGGCCGGCGGTTGCGGCAACGACATGGCGGAGGTCCCCCGACTCGCCTGCGGACAGATCTTGAGCGTGCCTTTTCTAACGTTTCACGGCGTCCGCCGTCAACCGGCGCATGCGCAGGCTCCGGATGTGGTCGTCCTCGCGGGACAGGGTGGCCCGTACCGTATCCATGGGTTGAAAGCCTTTCGCCCGGTAGAAACCGATGCCCCGGGAGTCGCCGAGGAAGACCGACACCCACATCTCGGTGCCGCCGGCGTCGCGGATCTGCTCGGTCACCCGGTCCAGCAGCAGGCTGCCCAGCCCGCGGCCCCGCTCGTCCGCCTCCAGATAGACCAGCGACAACTCGCCGGTCGCCGGGTCGGTCATGCCGCCGCCGGCCGCGCCGAGAATCCGGCCGTCCTCCTCGACCACCTGGTAGCCGAACCAGTCCGGCAGAGCCGGGCCGATGTCCCGGGCGATCCGCGTCTCGCTGTAGAACTCGGCCACGCTGCGATTGATGTACCCCTCGGGCAGAAGATCGCGATAGGCGTCTCGGTAGGCCGTGGAGCAGATCCGGGCGATGGCGGCCACGTCGGTGGCGGCGGCGGGACGGACGACGGCAGTCAGCGATGATCGAGGCACGCCCGCAAGATTAATGCGCGCTCTTAACGATCCCTACGGATGAGTCCGGCGGGACTTTCCTCCCGAGTTGGCCCGGGATTCCCAGCTCGGACCGCACCTGACCACCGTCTCGGAAAGAGGCGATCAGATGTCTCACGTCGTCGGCGCTGGCACGGTCGCGTTCAGCCGTGGCGAGCGGCGCCGGTGGCCGAGGTGCGGCAGGTCGAAGTCGGGGTCGGTGGTGGTGGCGGTGGTCTTCACACCCCAGTCCACGCCGATACCCGGAGAGTCGGCCGCGTGTCCTTCCGGCGCTTGGCCTTCGGTCGGCTGCGGCCCTTCACGGCGAATGACTTGTCCAGGGCGGCGCTGTAGGTGCGCAGGGTCTGCTGCTGGGCGACCTGGGAGCCCTCACGCAACCAGGCCAGCCGGGACCGGGTTTCGGTCAGCAGTTTCGACAGCTTGCCGAAAGTCGGCTTATGGCCGGACCTCTGCTGGTGCACCGCTTCGTTCCACAGCCAGCGGCCACGACCCCACTCGGCAAGCAGCGCGTCCTCCGCCTGGTGGCCTGGCCGCAGGCGGTAGGTATAGCGCACTGTCTCGTCCACATTGGATAGATTGACGCAGTGAGCCAACGGGGTGGCAGCCTGCGCCAGGCGTGAACGAGCAGCAACGTCATGAGAGCAACGGGCCGTGTGCCTGCGCGCTGGGCTATCTGCAGCTTCAGGTCCGCACGAAGATCGGGTGGGTGCCGTTCTGATTTAAGCTGCACGACGTTGCGCCGGTAGCTGCGATGAATGCAGACGGGTCGGGCCGTAGTAGGCCGGAACCGGCTGCCGGATCGCCACGGCGACCGCGAGGGTGGCGCAGAGCCAGGCGGCCACCAGCGGCGGCGCGCTGTAGACCGTCAGCGGCATCCACAGCACGATGAGCAGCAGGATGCTGAGCACCCGGAAACCCGTTCGCCTCCGGCGCCGGCCGAAGACCCAGATCAGGGGTACGGCGATGAGGCCCTGGACGAGGTAGACGAGAAGAAGCAGGTAACCCACGTAGTCGAATGCCTCGGCGAGGTGTTCCGTTCCGGCGCGGTGCAGCAGGACGAGGGTCAGGCCGAGAAGCTGGGCGCCCTCGTAGATCGAGATCCAGACGAGGAACCATCGGCCGAACATGCCCCACGTATATGCCTTCATGCCTGCCTGCCTCGGTGTTGAGCGGTCGCTCAAGGGTAGGCGTTTTTGAGCGACCGCTCAAGTCGCTGCGGGGCCGCGGCCGGCGTGCGGCACATCTACAGTTGGCTCAGTGGAGACCGTGACCCAGATCCTGCACAGGCTGACCTCCTACGAGCCGGGACGGGAGTGGGACGACGTCATCGCCGACCCTCGGCTGGTCCTCGATCTGAAGCCCAACGACTTCGACCGTTTCCCGCTGTTCCACAAGCGATACGCCGGCGACCTACCGCGCGTCGAACTGCCCCGTGACCTGCCGCCGACCGAGGCGCCGGCCGTCCCTGTGCTGGCCGGGACCGCGAAGATCCCGGCCGGCGACCTCGACCTGCCGCACCTGGCCCGCCTGCTGCACCTGTCGGCGGGCGTCGTGCGTACCTCCAGGCGCAGCAACGGGATCACCCACCTGTTCCGGGCGGCCGGCTCGGCCGGTGGACGTTTCCCGCTCGAGCTCTACGTGCTCGTCCCGGAGGGGCACCAGGGGCTTCCGGCGGGCGTGCACTGGTACGACCCCGCCGGTCACGCCCTGGTGCGGGTCGCGCCCGCGCCGGCCGGTGGTGGCGTCGCGATCGTGGTCACCGGTGTGCCGTGGCGGACCGGCTGGCGGTACCGCGAGCGCGGCTACCGGCACGTGTACTGGGATGCCGGCACCATGCTGGCGCAGACCCTCGCGCTGGCACGGTCCGCGGGGATCCCGGCGTGGCTGTACACCACGTTCCCCGATCGGGAGGTCACCGAGTTGGTCGGCGCGGACGGCGTACACGAATGGCCTGTCGCGGTCGTCGCCCTCGGAACGCAGGAGCCCGCGCTGACGTCGGGCGGCGTCGCGGCCGCCGGCGAGGTGGACACGGATCCGCTGGAGTTTCCGCTGGAGACGGCGGCGCAGCGGGCCGGTGACCGGACCGGGCTGGGTGCGCCGTGGCCCGAGGGGGAGCCGGTCGAGGTGCCGGATTCCGGGGGTGCGCCGGTCGAGACGGTGGTGCTCACCCGGGGTTCGCAGCGGCGGATGGACCCGACCCGTGGGGTGCCGGAGGGTGTGCTCGACATCGGGATGCGGGTGGCCGTACGCGGAATCGATCTGCCGCATTTCGTGGCGGTGCACGACGTCGACGGTGTGGCGCCGGGCGTGTACCGGTGGCCCGATCTCGGCACGGCGGTTCATGCCGGGAATCAGCGCGAGGAGCTCTACCGGGTGAGCCTGGAACAGGGGCTGAGCCGGGACGCGGCCTTCGTGGTGATCACCGCGGCCGAGGTGGCGAGCCTGGACGACCGCGGGTACCGGGCCGCGCAGCTGGCCGCCGGGCTGGTCGAGGGACGGTTGCACCTGCTGGCGTACGCGATGGGGGCGAGCGCGACCGGGATGACCTTCCTCGACAGCGAGATCCCGGCCCTGCTCGGACAGCCGCTGGACGCGATGATCTTCACCTGCGTGGGGGTGCCGGATTACCGCTCCACGCCGGGCGGCCTGCCGGGCGCACCGGCCGACGTCCGCCCGATGCAGCACCGCGACTGACGCCCGCACATGTCACGGTGCCGGACTCCGGTCGCGGTTTGCTTTCCGGTGAGCGGGTTGGCGGGCAGGCTGGCGGTATGAGCCGAGCGTTGTCGTACGCGGACGCGGTACGCATCTTGAGTGGGCAGACTGCGGCATTGGCGGTACTGGACCGCGCGGCCGGCGGGTTTCTGCTGGCAGCGACGGGTGGCGGCAGCGAACTCGCCATCAGTCTGTTCGATGCGAAGGCCGAGCTGTTCCGGGCGACGCAGGCCCTGGTCAGCGACCTCGGTGACCGGGTCGCGGGACTGAACCGGATCGACCGGACGCGGAGGCTCGCGGCCGGGCATGCCGCGCTGGTGGTGGGCAGCTACTTCGGGGCACTGCCGAAGGGCCAGGTCACCGGGGTCGAGCTGGTGCATCTGATCGCCGGGCAGCGGCCGGACGGGGAACGGCTGGGCGACCTGGCCCACGCGCTGCTGCACAGCGAGGTGCCGATGCCGGCGCCGCACCAGCCGTACGAGCAGCTCGTCGTTGAACTGGAGCGCTTCTACCGGCGGTTGTCCGACTCGGTGGCGCGTTTCCTCACCGGCCTCGCCTTCTGGGATCGGCTCAGCGAGGCGCAGCGCACGGCGGTGACCGGGGCGCTGGATGGTGCCGCCGTCGAACGGGCGCTTGCCGACTACGAGACCGGGTTCCGGCGGATGGCCGGGGACGTGCCGGAGTTCGGGTTCTGGGTGAACCTGGTGGACCACCAGGCGACCCGTGCCCGGATGGACGAACTCACGATCGGCGTGACCGCGCTCCGGGACTCACTCGATTCGCTCAGCCCGCAGCGGGCCGCCGTCGAGAAGCGGACGGCATTGTCCCGGGCGTATCAGGCGGTACTCCAGGACCCGGTGCTGGATGCCGATGGCGACGATGCCGTTCCCGACATCCCGGACATCGCTTCGTCGTACATCAATCCGGCTTTTCGGGTCGCGGGCGTCAGCCCGCAGGATCCGCTCGCCAGCGAGGAATGGTGGGAGCAGCAGCCCGTTCAGGACGATCTCATGCGCTACATGGTGGGCCATCTGACCTCACCGCCGGCCACGACCGGGCCGTTGCTGCTGCTCGGGCAACCCGGTTCGGGCAAGTCGCTGCTCACCCGGATGCTCGCGGCGGCCCTGCCGCCCGAGGACTTCGCGGTGGTACGGGTGCCGCTGCGCGACGTGCCGGCCGACGCGAGCCTGCAGGTGCAGATCGAGCACGCGATCTTCGACGCCACGGGCGAGCGGGCGACGTGGCCGGAGGTGGTGGGTGCGATCCCGGGCGCGTTGCCGGTGGTGCTGCTGGACGGCTTCGACGAACTGCTGCAGGCGACCGGGGTGAGCCAGTGGGACTACCTGCAGAATGTCGAACGGTTCCAGCGCCGAGAGGCCGCAGCGGGCCGGCCGGTCTCGGTCGTGGTCACGACACGCACCGCGGTCGCGGAACGGGCGCGTGCGGTGGTGGGCACGGTAGCGCTGCGGCTGGAGCCGTTCACTGAGGATCAGATCTCGCGGTGGCTGACCGTCTGGAACAGCACGAACGAGTCGTATTTCCAGGTCCGGGGTCTGCGGCCGCTCACGCTCGCCGCGGCTGTCCGCCAGCCGGAACTCGCGTCTCAGCCGCTGCTCCTGCTGATGCTCGCGATCTACGACGCCCACGAGAACGCGCTTACCGCCGGCGCCGACACCGGCCTCGACGAGGGTGATCTGTACGAACGACTGCTGAGCCGGTTCGCCCTGCGGGAGGTGATGAAGGCAGCCGCCGGCAGTGCGGAGAACGACGTCGAGGCCATGGTGGAGGAGGAACTGCTGCGGTTGTCACTCGTCGCTTTCGCCAGCCTCAATCGCGGACGTCAGTGGGTCACCGAGGCCGACCTCAATGCCGACCTGCCGGTTCTTCTCGGGTTGGGTGCCGACGGACCGGGGACGAACGTGCGGCGGACGCTGACGGTCGGTGAGACCGTCCTGGGCCGGTTCTTCTTCATTCACGAGGCTCGCGCGCGGCGCGAAGGACAGGCATTGCAGACGTACGAGTTCCTGCACGCCACATTCGGCGAGTATCTCGGGGCGCGTGCGCTGGAAAAGGAGTTGGCCGACCTGGTCGACGACGTCCTCCGGCAGAGTCGCCGAAGCCGTGCGGCACGGACCGACGACGATTTCCTGTACGCGTTGCTGTCGTTCGCCACGATCAGTCAGAGGCAGACCACCCTGGACTTCCTCACCGGCAGACTCGCCGGCTGGGACGATTCCCGGCGGGGCGTGCTCCGGGACATCGTGCTGTTCCTGTTCCGGCATGCGCTCGAGCCGCGGGAACGCGGCCGCTTCGCCGACTATGTGCCGGCTCCGCTCTCTGCTCCGGCGCGCTACGCGGTCTACTCGGCCAATCTCGTGCTGCTCCTGTTGGCGATCGGCTTACCGGTGACCAGCGACGACCTGTTCCCGGAGGCCGACGACCGGATCGACGAGTGGCGGCGGGTGACGCTGCTCTGGCGATCGCAGTTACGGGCCGATGCCTGGAGCCGTTTGGTCGGCACCATCGGTGTGCACCGGTCGTGGGTCGGTGAGCAGCGTGTGCTCGTGTTCTCCCGGGACCGGGCGTGGCCTCATGCGACCGCCCCGCAGTCGGATCTGTACTGGTCCCGCGATGTGCTGACGGCGGACAAGAACTTCCCGGAGTTCGTCCGCGGACAGTTCTGCTGGAACAGGGAGAACGACCGCCTGCGGCAGTGGCAGGCCAACTTCCATTGCGATCCGCTCGACGATCTGGCCAAGCATGCACTGGAACCGCTGACCACAGCGGTCGAGGAAGCTGTCGTCATGGTGCACGGCTACTGGGAGGATCGCGCGGTCTCGGCGGCGCAGTCACTGATCACGCTCTGGCTGCTGCTTTCCACTGAGTCCCGGGTCGAGGAACTGGTCGACGCCTTCGGCGTGGCCATCGAGATCGCCCGGCGTGGTTTCCCTCCGAGCGGTATCGAGGCGCGGCGAAACTTCCGGACCATTCTGCTTCGCACCCTGCGTGACCATCGTGATCGGCTCAGCCCTGGACAGTACACGGCGCTACGACGCCACTTCGAAAGCGGAACGGACGACAGGCAATACACGCCGGACGAACCGGAAGACCTGCCCACCCTGGCCGCGGCGATCCTCGGCTGAGTCGGTGATCCGAGTCGGACCGGAACGCGGAATCGCCCACGGCTGACGCTGTCGAGTCGCGATCTCGCTGGAGGCGGCATAGATTGGCGTTTGTCTATCTATTGGGAGGTGCTCATGCACCGCACGATGATCGCGCTGGGCCTCGGAGCCGTGCTGGTGGTGGCCGCCCCGCACACCGCCTCCGCCATGGAGCCCGACCTCGGCAATCCCCAGGTGGTGGCCAGCGGCCTGACGGTTCCGTGGGGGCTCGGCTTCCTGCCCGACGGCAGTGCTCTCGTCACCGAGCGCAACAGTGCTCGTGTACTGCGGGTGACACCCGGCAGCGCCCCGGCCACCGTCACCACGATCGCCGGGGTCGCTCCGACCGGCGAGGCGGGTCTGCTCGGCCTGGCCGTGTCGCCGACGTTCGGTCAGGACAATCTGGTGTACGTCTACTTCACCTCGGCCACCGACAACCGGATCGCCCGGTTCCGCCTGGACGCGCCCGCCACCCAGCAGGTCGTCCTCAGTGGCCTGGCCAAGGCGAGCATCCACGACGGCGGCCGCATCGCCTTCGGGCCGGACGGCATGCTGTATGCCACGGTCGGTGACGCCGGAGTGACGTCGAACGCGCAGAACCAGCAGAGCCGCAACGGCAAGATCCTGCGGATGCGGCCGGACGGCGGGGTGCCCGCGTCCGGCAACCCGTTCCCGAACTCGCTCGTCTACAGCCTCGGCCACCGCAACCCGCAGGGCCTGGCGTGGGACGCGCAGGGCCGGCTGTACGCGGCTGAGTTCGGCCAGAACACCTGGGACGAGGTCAATCAGATCGTGGCCGGCGGCAACTACGGCTGGCCCACGGTCGAGGGCAACAGCACCGACACCCGTTTCCGGAACCCGATCGTGGTGTGGAGCACGGCTGAGGCCTCACCGAGTGGGGCCACCATCGACGGGCAGACGCTGTTCGTCGCCGCTCTGCGTGGGCAGCGCCTGTGGTCCGTACCGCTGAACGGTTCTGGTGGTGCGGGGACGCCGTCCGCGTTTCTTCAAGGTCGGTACGGGCGGTTGCGCACGGTCGAGCGGGCGCCGGACGGCGCTCTGTGGGTCACCACGAGTAACCGCGACGGGCGCGGCACTCCGGCTGCCACCGATGACCGGATCCTGCGGTTCCCGCCGCTGCCCTGACCGCCGGCAGGGCCCGGACGCACGTCCGGGCCCTGCCGGCGAATCAGTGCGTTCACTGCGCCTGCACGACGGTGAAGGGTGGCCGCACGCCCTCGGTGAGTTCGGCCGCCGCCTCCAGTGCCATCACCGCACGCTGCTCGCTGCTGACATCCGGCGTCCTGGCCGTCGAATGCAGGGATCCCAGCGCGACCAGATAGCCGGAACCCACCGCCGCGTAACCCGAGATCGTGTGCCCGATCTGATAGTCGTCGCCGACCACATAGAGGCGGCCGTGAATGCCGACGAGAAATTGGCCGCCCTGTTCCTGGCCGTTCTCGGTCCTCGCGTAACCGCCGGTGGAAAGGCACTCGCGAACGGCCTCGATGAATGTGGTCACCATGAACCGGTCGACGTCCCACGAGTCGGGCTCACCGACGTCCAGGGAGTAGCGCAGGAGCTGCCCCATCCGGTAGCTGGTGGTGAAACCCATCAGGTACGGCCCCACCTGGAAGACCTTGGAATCGGACCGGACGGCGACATGCCATCCGTCGCTGCCCGCGGAATCCCCGCCGATGGTGACGGTACGCCCGTCCGTGATCCCGACGATGCATGTCATCGTGCCACTCCCCGTGCCGGGCCGGCTCACACGTCGTCGGCCAGCCTGATCTGCTCCCAGTCGAGCGTCGCCTCGGTCCCGTCGTACGGCCGGACGTAGTCCCGTAACGCCCCGGCCGCCGGCTGCATGATCTGCGGGAGGGTCAGCGCCGGGTCGGCGGGAGGCGTCCGCTGCTCGACGTGGTCGTCGTCGAGCCACACGACGTCGCACTCCTCGCACACCCACAGGGTCATGCCGGTTTCGAGGAGAACGCATTTGATGACCCAGCCGTGCCGGCACTCTCCGCACAAGTACTTGTCCAGTGCGGTCAGCCGCTCCTGGAAAACCGTCGCCCAATATCGCATCGGTGCCGACTCTACCGAAGGTGTAGCAGCAACGCCGGTGATATTTCGAAGCGATTAACCGACCATTCTGTCGCCCGAATTGCCTGATTTGTAGGCATATCAGCACCTGTGACGGGCGAACCGGCATCCGCATAACAGTTTCTCGAAGAGACTTCTCCCAATGTTTATTGACCCTTGCCGGGGGTCGTTGATCGATGCGAGTTCCGGAACCGGCGGTTTGTTGCCGATATATTGACGGGTCACGACGGCGAGGTAACAATTGCCCGGAGAGCGCTCTCTGGTCGGCGCTGCACAGTCACCCTCGCCCTGCCGTACGTCCGTCCCCCGGGCGTGTGGCACCCGTCCGATTGGCAGGAACATGACACCCCCGACATCGATTTCCCCACGGCCGGGACTCCGGCGCCGCGGGCGGATCGTGCTCAGCGCCGCCCTCGCCGCGGCCCTGGGCATCACCGTCGCCTCGGTCACCACCAGCGCAAGCGCCGCGGACATCCCGCTGTCACAGGGCAAGCCGGCCACCGCCTCCTCCGTCGAGAGCGCCGCCTTCCCGGCGTCCAACGCGGTCGACGGCAACGCCGGCACGCGCTGGTCCAGCACGTTCGCCGACCCGCAGTGGCTGCAGGTCGACCTGGGCAGCACCCAGACGATCAGCCAGGTCGTGCTGAACTGGGAGGCCGCATACGCCTCCGCGTTCACCATCCAGACCTCGGCCAACGGCACCAGCTGGACGAACATCAGCCCGGTCACCACGGGCCAGTCCGGTGTGCAGACCCTGAATGTCACCGGCAGCGGCCGGTACGTGCGGATGAACGGCACCACCCGGGCCACCCCGTACGGCTACTCGCTCTGGGAGTTCCAGGTCTTCGGCACCAGCACCACGCCGACGATCCCCACCTCCGACACCCCGGACTTCGGGTCGAACGTGCGGATCTTCGAGCCGGGCACCGCGGCGTCGACCATCCAGTCGGCGGTGGACTCGGCGTTCAACGCGCAGCTGCGCAGCCCCACCGCGCAGTTCGGCGGCCAGCGCCACGTGTTCCTGTTCAAGCCCGGCACCTACGGGCGGGTCTGGGCCAACGTCGGTTTCTACACGACGATCGCCGGTCTGGGCATCAACCCCGACGACGTGACGATCAACGGTGCGGTCAACGTCGACTCCGGCTGGAACTACGGCGACGAGTCCAACGCGACCCAGAACTTCTGGCGCAGCATGGAGAACCTGTCGATCGTGCCCGAGGGTGGCACCAACCGGTGGGCCGTCTCGCAGGCCGCCCCGATGCGCCGCGTGCACATCAAGGGCAACCTGACCCTCGCGCCGTCGAACCAGGACAACGGTCAGGGCTACTCCAGCGGCGGCTACCTCGCCGACTCGGTGGTCGACGGTGTCGTCTCCTCCGGCTCCCAGCAGCAGTGGTACACCCGGGACAGCCGGATCGCGCGCTGGGACGGCGGCGTCTGGAACATGGTCTACTCCGGTGTGCAGGGCGCTCCGGCGAACGCGTTCCCGAACCCGCCGCACACCACCCTGGCCACCACGCCGGTCACCCGGGAGAAGCCGTACCTCTACGTCGACAGCGCCGGTCTCTACCGCGTCTTCGTCCCGGCCATCCGGCGCAACTCGGCCGGCGCCACCTGGCCGAACACGGCCGGCACCTCGATCCCGATGCGCGAGTTCTACGTCGCCAAGCCCGGTGACACCGCCGCCCGGATCAACCAGGCGCTCGCCCAGGGCCTGAACCTGTTCTTCACCCCGGGCACGTACACCCTCAACGACACCATCCGGGTCACCCGCGCCAACACCGTGGTCACCGGTATCGGCTTCCCGACCCTGATCCCGTCCGGCGGGGTCGAGGCCCTCAACGTCGCCGACGTCGACGGTGTCAAGGTCAGCGGTCTGACCTTCGACGCGGGTACGACCAACAGCCCGACCCTGATGAGCGTCGGCCGGGCCGGTGTCCACACCGACCACGCCGCGAACCCGATCAGCCTGCAGGACGTCTTCTTCCGCATCGGCAGCAGCGTCCAGGGCAAGGCGACCACCACCCTCGCGGTGCACGCCGACGACACGATCATCGACCACATCTGGGCCTGGCGTGCCGACCACGGTGGCGCACCGACCGGCTGGGCGGTCAACACCGGTGACACCGGCCTGATCGTGAACGGTGACGACGTGCTGGCCACCGGCCTGTTCGTCGAGCACTACCAGAAGTACGAGGTCATCTGGAACGGCAACCGCGGCAAGACGATCTTCTTCCAGAACGAGAAGCCGTACGACGTTCCGAACCAGGCGGCCTGGATCGGCCCGCGTGGCAACGGGTACGCCGCCTACAAGGTCGCCGACGCCGTCACCGACCACCAGCTCTGGGGTGGTGGCTCGTACTGCTACTTCAACGTCAACCCCAGCGTCCGGGTGGACCGCGCCTTCGAGGTGCCCAACCGGGCCGGTGTGCAGCTCCGCAGTGTCCTGACCGTCTCGCTCGGTGACGTCGGCACGATCGCCAACGTCGTCAACGACACCGGTGGCGCCGTCCCCAACCCGGCCGGCAACACCACCCCGCGCAAGGTCGTCGCCTACCCGTGAGTCATGGGTAGTCCCTGACCCGGCATGAACCCGGCGGGG
>NZ_JBHSBL010000033.1:0-23602 GCF_042650585.1 Actinoplanes subglobosus | reverse complement strand
CCACCGTTCAAACCGGTTGCCTGCCGCATCCACGCCGGACACGATGACCGCCATGGAATCCGCTCCCAGCGAGGCCTTCGCCGAGGCGTTGCACACCCAGGACGAGGATCGGCGCTGGGAGCTGGTCCGGCACCTGCACCGCCACGGCGGCCGCGAAGCCCTCGAACTCGCCACCCGGTGGGCGGCCCATCCCGATCCCGCGCACCGGTGCCTGGCCGCCGACGTGCTCGCCCAGCTCGGGGTGGCACCGGGCCGGCCCGCCGCCGGCAGCCCGTTCCGGCAGGAGTCCCTGGCCGTGCTGCTGAGCATGGTGCGGGCCGAGACCGATCCGGACGTGCTCTACGCGATCACCGTCGGATTCGGGCACATCGGCGACGAGCGCGCCGTCGAACCTCTGATCAGGCTGCACAGGCACCCCGATGCCGACGTGCGGCACGGTGTGGCGTTCGGGCTGCTCGGCCGTCCGGAGCCGGCGGCCCTCGACACCCTCATCACGCTCTCCGCCGACGAGGACGCCGAGGTCCGCGACTGGGCCACGTTCGGCCTCGCCCGCCAGACCGACGCCGACTTCCCCCGGCTGCGCGACGCGCTCGCCGCCCGGCTCGACGACGAGGACCCCGACACCCGTGCCGAGGCGGTGCACGGGCTGGCCGCCCGCGGGGACGAGCGGGTGACGCGACAGGAGGACAGCGCCTAGAAGAGCAGCTTCACGTCGAGCTTGGCGGCCAGTTCGTCCGCCTCGATGCCGTAGGTCGCGGTCACCCGTACCCCCTCGGGTGTGATGTGGAATGTCGCGACCTCGGTGTAGATCCGGGTCACGCACGCCTTGCCGGTCAGAGGATAGGTGCAGGCCGGGACCAGTTTCGGCTCACCGGACTTGGTGAACAGCGTCATCATCACCCAGACCTGCTTGGCGCCGGCGGCCAGATCCATCGCCCCGCCGACCGCCGGGATCGCGTCCGCCGCGCCGGTGTGCCAGTTCGCCAGGTCGCCGCCGGCCGACACCTGGAACGCGCCCATCACGCACACGTCCAGGTGACCGCCGCGCATCATCGCGAAACTGTCGGCGTGGTGGAAGTAGGCGGCCCCCGGCAACTCGGTGACCGGCTGCTTCCCGGCGTTCGTCAGGTCCCAGTCGGCCTGCTCGTCCGGGACGACCTCGCCCATGCCGAGCATGCCGTTCTCGGTGTGCAGGATGACACCGCTGTCCGGGCTCAGATAGCGGGCGATCGACGTCGGCTGCCCGATGCCGAGATTCACATACGCGCCGTCCGGGATGTCACCGGCGACCAGCTCGGCCAGCTCGTTCTTACCGAGAGCCATCAGGCCACCTCCACCAGGCGGTTCACGTAGATCGACGGGGTCACGACCGACTCCGGGTCCAGCTCGCCGACCTCGACGATCCTCGACACCTGCGCGATCGTGACGGTGGCGGCGGTCGCCATCACCGGGCCGAAGTTGCGGGCCGTCTTGCGGTAGACCAGATTGCCCAGCCGGTCCGCCACATGGGCCCTGATCAGGGCGACGTCACCGCGGATCGGATACTCCAGGACATACTCCCGGCCGTCGATCACCCGCGTCTCGCGGCCCTCGGCGATCGGCGTGCCGACCCCGGTCGGGCAGTAGAACGCGCCGATCCCCGCGCCCGCGGCGCGCATCCGCTCGGCCAGGTTGCCCTGCGGCACCAGCTCCAACTCGATCTTCCCGGCCCGGTAGAGACCGTCGAAGACCCACGAATCGGCCTGCCGGGGGAAGGAGCAGACCATCTTGCGTACGCGACCCGCCGCCAGCAGCGCCGCCAGCCCGGTGTCACCGTTGCCGGCGTTGTTGCTGACGATCGTCAGATCGCCGGCGCCGTGCTCGATCAGCGCGTCGATCAGCTCGACCGGCATCCCGGCCATGCCGAACCCGCCGACCAGCACGGTGTCGCCGTCCCTGACCTCCTTGACCGCGGTCAGCGCGTCGACCGTCTGCGTCCTCATGCGTTCCCCGTGTTCTCCAGGACCACGGCCAGGGCCTGGCCGACACCGATACAGATCGCCGCGACACCCCAGCGCTGGTTGCGTTCGCGCAGCACGTGGGCGAGCGTGCCGAGGATCCGCGCCCCCGACGCCCCCAGCGGATGACCGATCGCGATCGCCCCGCCGCGGGTGTTCACGATCTCCGGATCGACACCCCACGCGTCCACGCACGCCAGCGACTGCACCGCGAACGCCTCGTTCAGCTCCACCGCGCCCACGTCCGACCAGCCGATCCCGGCCTGACGCAGCGCCTTCTCCGCCGCCTCCACCGGCGCGAACCCGAAGGCTTGCGGATCAACAGCGTGTGCGGCACGTCCGGCGATGCGCGCCAACGGATCCCCGAGTTGTACGGCCACCCGCTCCGAACCCAGCAGGACTGCCGCCGCACCGTCATTGAGCGGCGAGGCGTTACCGGCCGTGATCGTCCCGTCCTTGCGGAACGACGGTTTCAACCGGGCCAGCTTCTCGGGGCTGCTGTCCGGGCGGATCCCCTCGTCCCGGTCCAGATCGCCGGCCGGGATCACCAGGTCGGAGTAGAACCCGTCGTTCCACGCCCGGTCGGCCAGCACGTGCGACCGGGCGGCGAACGCGTCCTGCCGCTCGCGGGAGATGCCGTACTTGTCACCGAGCTGCTCGTTGCACTCACCCAGTGAGGCGGTCCACTCGGCCGGCATCTTCGGGTTCGTCAGCCGCCAGCCCAGCGTCGTCGAGACGGCCTCCATGTTGCCGGCCGGGAAGGCGCGCGACGGTTTCGGCAGCACCCACGGGGCCCGGGTCATCGACTCGACCCCACCGGCCACGACGATGTCGGCGTCACCGGAGGCGATCGCCCGGGAGCCGATGATCGCCGCGTCCAGGCTGGAACCGCAGAGCCGGTTCACGGTGGCCGCCGGAACCGAGGTCGGCAGGCCCGCGAGCAGCACCGCCATCCGGCCGACGTTGCGGTTGTCCTCGCCGGCGCCGTTGGCGTTACCCCAGTACACGTCGTCGATCCGGGCCGGATCCAGCCCGGGGGCCTTCGCGAGCAGCCCGGTCAGGGCGGTCGCGGCCAGATCGTCCGGGCGGACGTCGGCGAGCGCCCCGGCGTAACGGCCGAACGGGGTACGAACGGCGGCGTACACAAATGAGTCAGCCATGAGTCCCACGCTAGTAACCAGCTCTGATATTCAGAAATACCTGTTCTGCCAGAACTGAGACTCTGCAAGTATCAAACGATGGAGCTGCGTCACCTGCGCTACTTCCTGGCCGTCGCCGAGGAGCGTCAGTTCGGTCGTGCGGCCGCCCGCCTGCACATGGCGCAGCCGCCGCTGTCCCAGCAGATCCGTCAGCTGGAGAGCGAGTTGGGCGTACAACTGCTCAACCGCAACACCCGCCGCGTCGAGCTGACCGAGGCCGGCGCCGCCTATCTCGACCGGGTCCGCGCCGTCCTGTCGGCCGTCGACGACGCCGGCGAGGTCGCCCGCCGGGTCGCCGCGGGCCTCCAGGGCCGGCTGTCGGTCGGCTGCGTCGGGTCGGCCACCTACAGCCTGCTGCCCGCCGTCGCCCGCCGGCTGCGGGAGGAACTGCCCGGCGTCGAGGTCGCGTTCCGCGGCGAGATGCTCGGCGCCCAGCAGGTCGCCGCACTCCAGCGCCGCGACATCGACGTGGCCCTGCTCCGCCCGCCCGTCGACGACCCCGGCATCACCGTCCGCACGTTGCGCAGCGACGCCCTGATCGTGGCCCTGCCCGACGGCCACCCGCTGACCACCCGCACCCGCCTCGACGTCACCGACCTGCGCGACGAGGACTTCGTCATCCACGCCGAACGCGACTCCGCCATGTACGGCGCGGTCCGCCGCCTGTGCGACCGCGCAGGCTTCGAACCCCGCATCCGCCACGAGGTGGTCGAGACGTCCACCCTGGTCACCTTCGTCGCCGCCGACCTGGGCCTGGCCATCGTCCCGGAGCCGGTCGCGCAGCTCGGCGTCCCGGGAGCCACCTATCGTCCGCTGACCGACCCGACAGCCCGGATAGACCTGGCCCTCGCGGTCCGGGCCGGCGAGGACTCCCCGGTGATAGCCCAGGCCACCCGGGTCCTCACCCAGCTGGCCGGCCCGGCGGTCGCCTGACTCCAGCGGCGACCGGCTCACGGCGTGGTGCCGGAGCGATGGTGGGCCTGGGACGAGCCTGGCCGTGATCGCGGCGGCCGGTCAGGGGATGTTCCCCCCACCCCGCCGGCCGGCGACTGCCGCGAGCGCCCCGAGCAGCGGTCAGTCCGACGCGCGCGCAGCGGGGTGCGCCACTGGTCTCCGGAGGGTTCCGCCGGTCCAAGGCTACCGGCGGCCACCTCGTGTGGTGACAACACGACCAGTGACGTCGTCGTCCGGATCTGCGGACGCGTGATCACCCCGTGCGGCACGGCCGGGCTCGTCCCGGCTCAGTCATTTCAGCGTGGGCGCCCGGCCGGGGGCCACCCGTCGACCGGCGGGACCGCCCCCGCCTGATGGCGGGGGCGGCTACCGCATGCCCAGGCGGGACAGGGGCTCGATCAGTTCGCGTTCCTCGTAGGCCAGATGCGACAGCAGAGTGTCGCTGAGCAGGTTGACCGCCTCACGCAGGGCGGCGATGCCGCCGGGCGCGGAGACCAGGGCGACCAGGGCCTTGTCGACTCCCTCCAGGACCTCGTGGATCACGTGGTGCTCCTGTTCGAGGCGGTCGACAACGGGTGCCAGGCGGGGGTCGGCGTCGCGCAGGTGCGGGAAGAGCGAACGGTCCTCGATGGTGTGGTGGGTGGTGACGACGCGGCAGTACGACTCGCAGTAGGTGCCCAGCGTCCAGTTGTTCTGCCGCATGGTCATCGTGTTGATGTGCGAGCGGGCCGTGCCGACGTCGATGGTGCCGGCCTCGACCTGGTCGATCAGGTCGTGGATCTGGGCCAGCTCGCCGCGCAGGCCGTCGTGGACCTGGATCAGGTGTCGTCCGGTGGCCAGGTCGTGGGCCGTGTAGGTGCGATCCGGGTCCGGTGCCGGGCCGGTCGGGCGGGTCTGCTCGTCCCAGACCACGGTGCCGCTGCGTCGTACCCCATCGTCGGTGGTGGGTTTGATCGTGAACGGTGACCGGCCGGCGACGGTGACCGGCTCGGGCGGGGCGGGGGCCGGACGCGAGCCGGAACGCTCCGCGGCGACCGCCTCGCGGACCGCGGGGACCACCTCGGCGGCGAACCGGCGCAGCTCGTCGGGGTCGTCGGTGGCCAGGATGAACGTGCTGACGCCGTCGGTCACGGCGAGTTCGGTGAGCTGCTCGGCCCACCGCGCGGCCGGGATGTCGAAGCGGCCGCCGATGTTGAGCAGGCGCCGGATGTCGGCGGGCCTGCGGCCGGCGGCGAGCGCCGCATCGTCGATGATCTTGTTACCGGCGGCGAGGTCGCCGTCCTTGAGGTAGGCGAGCGACGGCAGCCATCCGTCGGCGCGGCGGCCGGTCAGGGCCAGCATGCGCGGCTTGTAGGCGCCGAGCCAGATGCCGACGTCGTGAGCCGGCGCGGGCCCGCGTTTGGCGCCGACGACCCGGTGGAACTCGCCGTCGACGCGGACCACGCCGCGGGCCCCGGTGTCCCAGAGCTGGCGGATGACGTCGATGCCCTCCTCCAGGGCCTGCACGGCCTGGCCCGGGGTGAGCCGCGGCGAGCCCATCGCCTCGATCGCTTCCCAGAACGCGCCCGAGCCGAGGCCCAGCTCGATGCGGCCGCCGCTGAGCAGATCAAGGGCCGCGACGCTGCGGGCCAGGACGGCGGGCGGGCGCAGCGGGAGGTTGGTGACATTCGCCGCAAGGCGGACCTTCGTCGTACGGGCGGCGGCGTAACTGAGCAGAGTCCAGGTGTCGAGGAAGCCGGGCTGGTAAGGATGGTCCTGGAAGGTGACCAGGTCCAGGCCGGTCTGCTCGGTGAGCGCGGCTAGCGCGACGACGCCGGTGGGGTCGGCGGCGGCCGGGGTGATGAAGGACCCGAACTCGAGTGGGTGGCCGTAGTCGGACATGCCGCAACTGTGACGCGGAAAAGATGTTCTGTCAAACAGAACATTTGGTTTGCAGAACTTCTGTGAAGTTGAGCTAGGGTGGTCGTGTGACGACGCCCCTCGAAGGTGATCTCGGCTGGATGCTGGGAGTGGTGTTCCGTGCCTACGCCAAGGCCGCCGACCACGCCCTCGGCGATCTGCCCGGCGGGCCACGCGGCTATCAGGTGCTCGCCGCCGCCATCGGCGAGCCGGCCCGCAACCAGGGCGCGATCGGCGCCGACCTGGGCATCGACCGGACCATCCTGACCTACCTGATCGACGACCTGGAGAAGGCGGAGCTGGTCGCCCGGCGTCCCGACCCGGCCGACCGCCGCAGCCGGCTCGTGGTCGCGACCACCAAGGGCCGCGAGACCTGGCAGTCCCGGCGGGAGGCACTGCGCCACGTCGAGGCGCACGTGCTCGGCGCGCTGCCGGCCGCCGACGCCGAGTCCTTCCGGGGCATGCTGCAGGCCGTCGCGTGCAGCGCTCAGGCCCGCGACCCGCTGACCGACCTCTGCGAGGCGGTCACCGAGGCGCGGGGAGAGAAGCGGCGCTGACCCCGGTCAACACTCGATGACGTTGACGGCCAGCCCGCCGCGCGACGTCTCCTTGTACTTGATCTTCATGTCGGCGCCGGTCTCCTTCATGGTCTTGATGACCTTGTCGAGGGAGACGTGGTGGCGGCCGTCGCCGCGCAGGGCCATCTTCGCGGCGGTGACGGCTTTGACGGCGGCCATGCCGTTGCGTTCGATGCAGGGGATCTGGACCAGGCCGCCGACCGGGTCACAGGTGAGGCCGAGGTTGTGTTCCATGCCGATCTCGGCGGCGTTCTCCACCTGCTCGGGGGTGCCGCCGAGGACCTCGGCCAGCCCGGCCGCAGCCATCGCGCACGCCGAACCGACCTCGCCCTGACAGCCGACCTCGGCACCGGAGATGCTCGCGTTCTCCTTGAACAACAGGCCGATCGCGGCCGCCGTCAACAGGAACCGGACCACCCCGTCCGGCGAGGCGCCGGGCACGAAGTCCAGGTAGTAGCGCAGCACCGCGGGAATGATGCCGGCCGCGCCGTTGGTGGGGGCGGTGACGATCCGCCCGCCCGACGCGTTCTGCTCGTTGACCGCCATCGCGTAGACGGTCAGCCACTCCATGGCGTGCGCGGCCGGATCACCCGCGGCACGCAGCTGACGGGCCGTCGCCCCGGCCCGGCGGCGCACCTTCAACCCGCCCGGGAGCACACCCTCGGCATCCAGACCCGCGTCGATGCAGTCGTTCATCACCCGCCAGATGTTCAACAGACCGGCGTGCACCTCTGCCTCGGTCCGCCGGCCGGTCTCGTTGGCCAGCATCAGACGCGACACCGACAGGCCGGTCGCCCGGGTCAGCGACAACAGGTCGGCGCCGGAGGAGAAGGGGTACGTGACGGGCGCGTGCTCCGGGCGTACCCCCGAGGTCGTCTCATCGATCACGAACCCGCCGCCGACCGAGAAATAGGTCTTGGCCAGCAACTCGGTGCCGTCCGCGCGCAGCGCGGCGAAGCGCATGCCGTTGGGATGCCCCGGCAGCGCGCGACGCCGGTGCAGCACCAGGTCGACCTCGAAACCGGTCGCGCCGGCGGACGGCTCCAGCGAGGTGTCGACCGTCTCCGGATCCTCACCCTGCAAGCCCAGCAGCACCGCGCGCGGAGTGCCGTGGCCGTGACCGGTCGCGCCGAGCGAACCGAACAACTCGGCCCGTACCGTCGCCACCTCACCGAGCGTGGCCAGGTGGGCGGTGAACAGCCGCGCGGCACGCATCGGACCCACCGTGTGCGAGCTGGACGGGCCGATCCCGATCGAGAACAGGTCGAAGACGGAGACCGTCACGGCTCAGCCCTGCCTGCGGTAGAAGGGCAGCGCGACGACCTCGGCTTCCTCACGGGTGCCACGGATGTCGACGAGCACCCTGGTCCCGGGCGTGACACGGTCGGCCGGAAGGTAGGCCATGGCGATCGGGTGACCGAGCGTCGGCGACGGCGCGCCACTGGTCACCTCACCGATCCGGTCGCCGGTGGCCGGATCGAGGATCGCGTGACCGGCCCGCGGCGAACGGCGGCCCGACGTGACCAGGCCCGCCAGCAGGTGCCCGGGCTCGGCGGTGCGCAGCGCGGCGGCGCCGACGAAGTCCGGCTTGTCGAGGGCCACGACACGGCCCAGACCGGCGTGGAACGGGGTGGTGTGCAGCGTCAGCTCGTGGCCGTACAGCGGCATCCCGGCCTCCAGACGCAGGGTGTCCCGGCAGGCCAGACCGCACGGGACGGCACCGTTGCCGGCGGCCCACTCCCAGACGGCCTCGGCGTCCTCGTTCGCGCAGTAGATCTCGAAACCGTCCTCACCGGTGTAACCGGTCCGGGCCAGCAGCACGTCCCGCCCGGCCAGACGCTCCGCCTTGATGCCGTAGTAGCGCAGATCCGGATGCGCACCGACCACCCCGACGGCCTCCGGGCCCTGCACGGCGATCAGTGACCGGTTCACATCAGTGATCGTCACCGTGTAGCCGCCGGAGTGCTCGCCGAGCATCGCCCGCACCACCGCCGCGTTGGACGCGTTCGCCACGACCAGGAACCGGTCCTCGCCGAGCCGGTAGACGACCAGGTCGTCGAGGACCCCGCCGGTGGTGTGGCACAGCATCGTGTACTTCGCCCGGCCCACCGCGACCTTCGACAGCCGGCCGACCAGGGCGTGGTCGAGGAACGCCGCCGCCTCCCGGCCGGTCACCTCGATCTGACCCATGTGACCGAGATCGAACAGTCCGGCACCCTTGCGGACGGTGTGGTGCTCGCCGATGTCGCTGCCGTAACGCAGCGGCATGGACCAGCCGGCGAAACCGGTCATGGCGGCGCCGAGACGCTGGTGGACGGCGTGCAGTGCGGTATGACGCAACGGAGGCTCCTTGTCGGGGTCGGGCCTCCCTCGCTCTGTCATCTCTGCCTGAGAGGTTCACCGCCGGAAGGCGGCTTGCACCGTGGGCGCAGCCCCGTGAAAAGAGCTGACTTTCCAGAGTCGCCTGACCGTCGCGGTACTGGGGCCTGAGAGATTCTGAGGGAGAAGTTGCTCCTTCGGCGCCCTCACTGAGCTGCGAGGACTCTCCCGCGGCGGCGTCGCGGCAATATTCGTCTGTAGGTGGAGAAGCGTTCGGCAAACCCTACCGCACAGCGCTCAATTGGCCTCCGCCGCTGACGATTGGCCCTGTGATGAACAGCATCGCAATGGCCGACGACGCCCGGCTCGACGCCCCGGCCTCTCCGGTTCTCGAGCAGATCATCTCGCTGGCCACCCGCCTCACCGGTGGGCGGGCGTCACTGGCGATGCTGCTCACCGCCGCACGGGAGTTCTCCGTGATCGCCGGCGACGAGGCGGACCTCCAGACCGAACACTGCCTCCAGGTGGCCGAGACCGGAGCACCCCTGGTGGTGCCGGGCACCTACCTCGGCGTACCGCTGCGCTCACCCGACGGCCTGACCGCCGGAGTCCTGTGCGTCGTCGACGACCAGCCGCACGAGTGGACCGACACCGACGTCACCGTGCTGGAAGGCCTGGCCGTCGCGGCCGCCGGGGAGATCGCCGCACGGACGGCAGTCGCCGACGCGGCCCGCAGCGCCGAACGCGTCCGGCAGATCCTCGACAGCACCCTGGACGCCTTCGTCGCCGCCGACGCCGACGGCCAGGTCACCACCTGGAACCAGTCCGCCGAGCGGATGTTCGGCTGGAGCGAACTCGACGCGCTCGGCCGCCCGATCGACGAACTCGTCATCGTGCCCGACCAGCGTGCTGGCTTCCGCCGCTGGTTCGACGAGGTGGGTCGGGACACCGGAGGCGGGCAGCGGGCCGAGTTCCGTGCCGTGCACCGGGGCGGCCGGCAGTTCCCGATCGAGCTGTCGTCGACCGCCATGGGTGCGTTCATCCGCGACATCACCGCCCGCCAGCACAGCGAACGGCTGCGGCGCCTCGAATACGCCGTCGCGGGGGCTCTCGCCGCGGCACAGAACGTCGAACAGGCCACCGACTCGGTGCTGGCCGCCGTGGGGGAGGGGCTGCGCTGGCCGTACGTCGAATACTGGCACCTGGACAACGGCCGGGCCAAACGCCTGGTCCGGCTGGCCGCCTGGTCCCGTGACGTCGCCATGACCGAGCCGATGCGCGCCGTCCGGGAGGTCACCCGTGGCCGCGGCGTGATCGGGCAGGTGTGGGAGACCGCGGCCGTGTGCTGGTCCACCGACCTGTCGGCGTCCGACGGGCCACGGGTCGTCGCGGCCAAGGCCGCGGGGCTGCAGAGCGTGGTGGCCGTACCGGTCCGCAACGGTGTCGAGGTCGTCGGGGTCCTCGCCGTCTACGACCGGCGCCTCACCGAGGCCGACCCCGAGGTGATGGCCGCCCTCGACACCGTCGCCGCGCACATCGGCCAGTACGTCCACCGGCGTCGTGCCCTCGACCTGGAACTCGAACTCAGCCGGGCCCAGCGGGGCTTCGACCAGATCGTCGCCAACCTCAGCGACTTCCTGTGGACCGTCCGGATCTCCTCCGACGACACCGTCCGGATGGTCTACGCCAGCCCCAACAACACCGGCATCTTCGGCGGACCCGCCCCGTCCGGCGGCGACCTGGGCAACGCGATGGCCGCCATGATGCACCCCGGCGACCGGGAGGCGTTCCTCGCCTTCCGGCACACCCTGACCACCGGGCAGGCCGCCGAGACCGTCTGCCGGCTCATCGGCGGCGACGGCGTGACCCGCTGGGTGTGGACGCGGGGAGTGCCCCGCCGGGAGAACGGAGTCCTCTTCGTCGACGGCGTGTGCAGCGACGTCACCGAACGCCACCGCGACAACGCGCGACTGCGCCAGCAGGCCGAACTGCTCGACCTGGCACCCACCGCCGTCATCGTGCGCGACCTCACCGGAAAGGTCACCTACTGGAACCGGGGCGCCGAGAGCGTCTACGGCTGGAAACCCGACGCCGTGATCGGCTGCAACCTGCACCGGCTGCTCGACACCCGCTTCTCCGTGCTGCGCACCCTCGTCGAGGACGCGCTCGCCGACGTCGGCCGCTGGCACGGCGAACTCGACCACCTGCGCAGCGACGGCAACCGCATCATCGTGCTCTCCTACCAGAGCGTCCAATACGACGAGGACGGCAAACCGCTGGCGATCCTCGAGGTCAACGTCGACGTCACCGCCCGCAAGGAAGCCGAACGACGGCTCGCCGACAGCGAGGAACGACTGCGCACCCAGTTCTCCCTCGCCACCGTCGGCCAGGCCACCATCCGGCTCGACGGGCGGTTCCAGCACGTCAACCCGGCACTCGCCGACATCCTCGGACGGCCCGTCGCCCAGCTCGAAGAACTCACCCTCGACGACATCACCCACCCCGACGACCGGCCCGCCAACCACCGGGCCGCGGCCATCCTGTTCACCGAGAACCTGCCGGCCGGCCGCCACCTGCGGCTGCTGCACGCCGACGGGCGGATCGTCGACGCCGAAGTCGGCATGTCCCTGGTCCGCGACGTCGACGGGCAGCCGGCCAGCTTCATCGCCGTCGTCCAGGACGTCACCGCGCGCCTGGCCGCCGAACGCGAACGCGACGCCGCCGCCGCACTCCTGAGCGTCCGCAACGACGAACTCCAGGACACCAACGGGCGGCTCGCCGAAGCCAACGCGCTCAAACTCGACCTGATGGGCATGCTGTCCCACGAGATCGGCACCCCGCTCAACACCATCGGCGGCTATGCCGAGATGCTGCTCTCCGACACCGGCCAGCTCGTGCCGTCACACCGCAAGGCCCTCGAGGTCATCGCCCGGTCCACCCGACGCCTCAACCTGCTGCGCGCCGAGATCCTCACCATGTGCACCATCGACGCCGGTCAGCTCCATGCCGAACCGGAACCGGTGGAACTCGCCGCCGCCCTGCACGATGTGCTGGCCGGGCTGCACATCACCACCGAGGTGACCTGTCCGGGGGATCTGGTGGTGCTCGTGCATCCCAGCCATCTCCAGCAGATCGTCACCAACTTCTGCACCAACGCCGACAAGTACGGGGGAGGCGTCACCGCCATCACGGTGGAACTGCAGGACGGGAAAGCTCTGATCAGCGTCCACGACGGTGGGCCGGGGATTCCCGAGCAACTGCGGCCCTATCTGTTCGATCGGTTCACCCGGGCCACCGGGGCTGACGTCACCATTCAGGGGACCGGGCTCGGGTTGTACATCGTCAAAGGGCTCGCGGAGGCCAACGACGGTACGGTCGGGCATCTCCCCGGGCATCCGTCCGGCAGCATCTTCACGCTGAGCCTGCCGGTCACCGTCATGCCGGCCTGAGGTCCTGCCACATCCACCGCTCCTATCTCCTGCTTCCCCTGTCTCCTGCCTCTTCTGCTTGGCCGCCTCCGCCTCCGCCTCCGCCTCCGCCTCCGCCTCCGCTTCCGCTTCCGCTTCCGCTTCCGCCTCGGCTTCGGCTTCGGCTTCGGCTTCGGCTTCGGCTTCGGCTTCGGCTTCGGCTTCGGCTTCCGCTTCCGCTTCGGCTTCCGCCTTGCTTCTGTGCTGTTTCTGTTCCTTCTGGTCCTGTTCCTTCTGCTTCCTCTGTTTCTTCTGCCGCTCGCTTTCTTGCTTCGGCGGCATTCTCAAGATGGCCGTCTCTGGCTTTCTCAAGATGGCCGTTCTGCGGCCGATCAAAGTCTGGCCGGAACGTCGTCGCGACACGGACAGGAGCCCCCATGCCGGTCCTACCCGTGGCCGTCATCACGCTGACCGGCGTGCTCAGCGCCGTCTTCGTCGTGCCGTGGGGCAGCACGGCGGCCCTCGCGGTCATCTGCTGGCTGACCATCGCGATCTTCGCCTCACTGATGACCTGGTATGCCCATCGCGCCACCCGGCTCATGCCCGACCCCACCCCGGAACGCCGGTTCTGGAAGGTCTTCGTCGTCGCCGGAACGATGTTCAGCATCGCCGACTGGATCCAGGTCGCCACCACACTCGCCGACCCGAACTCGATCACCGCGCTCACCGGCACCGGCATCGCCCGGACCGTGGCCCTCGGCTGTGGTGGCGCCGCCGTGATCGGTGTGATGGCGACCTTCCCGCTACCGCACCGCTCCGCCCGGGAACGACTCTGTTACCACCTCGACCTGGCCACCGTCGTCACCGCTGTCGGCTCCTTCGGCCTCTACTGGGCGGTGACCGGCTCGTTCGCCGCCGGCCACGTGGTCGGAGTCGCCGCCGGACCGGTGGTCGCGATGCTCGTGGCCTTCGCCGTCGGCCGCGTGTACCTCAGCGGTGCCACCCCGTTCCGCTGGCACATCGGAGTGATGGGCCCGGCGGCCGCCGCACTGGAAGCCCTGGCCCGCGCACTCGGCCCGGAGATGGCCCGCACCGGACGTCCCGGACCGGTCTTCGCCCTCAGCCTGGGATGTCACGCCCTCCTGCTCATCTCGGCCTGGCTCCAGCACCGCCGCTACCTGTCCGGACAGGCCGCGCCAACGGCACCACGCCGACGCCCCTACAGCCTCATGCCCTACCTCGCGCTCGCCGGGATCTACCTCCTCCTGATCACCACCCTGCTGGTCGGCGGACTCGACCTGCGGGCCTGGATCGCCCAGGTCGGCGCGGTCCTGTGCACCGGCATCGTGGTGGCCCGCCAGCTCACCGCCTTCATCGACAACGCCCAGCTGCTCGCCGAACGCGACAGCCTCACCCAGCGGCTGCACGCCATGGCCTTCACCGACAGTCTCACCGGCCTGGCCAACCGTGCCCGATTCCTCGACCGGGTCGGCGAGACACTGGCCGGCGGCGGCCCGGCCGGGGTGCTGCTCATCGACCTCGACGACTTCAAACCGGTCAACGACCTCCATGGACACGCCGCCGGCGACGCCGTCCTGATGGAGGCGGCCAGCCGGCTCGAAGCCTGTGTCGGCCCCGCCGGACTGGTCGCCCGGCTCGGTGGCGATGAATTCGCCGTCCTGCTCGACCGGCCGCCACCCGACGGTTTCACCGGCGTGGCGCAACGGATCGTCACGACGCTCGGCGCGCCCTGCAGGCTGCCCGGCGGCGGCACCGCCACCGTCCGGGCAAGCGTGGGGCTGGCGATCGCCGAGGCCGCACACCTGCCCAACGGCGCCTCGCACCTGCCCAACGGCGCCTCGCACCTGCCTGGCGACGCCGCCCATTCGTTCGATGCGGCCTCCCATCTGCCCGGCGGTGCGGCACGTTCACTCAACGACGCCTCGCTCCTGCTCAAGCGGGCCGACCAGGCGATGTATCAGGCGAAGAACCGGGGCAAGGGCGCTTTCGCGGTCGCCGCCTGACGGTCAGCGCCGCCGCTGGGGTGGCGTGATCCGCACCCGCTCCTGCGCCGGCCGGGCCTCGATGTCACCGAGTTGATCGCTGATCGTGGTGCGCAGCTCGGCCCAGTCGTCGAACGCGTGCTCCTGGAACAGCGTGTAACCCGCCCACATCAGGTTGGCGCACACCTGCGGTGGCACCTTGCCGGTCGCCGCGCCCATCCCGACCAGCGCCACCGACGTGATGCTGCCGGGCTGCCGCGCATTCTGCCGGTGGATCGCCTGGAACGCCGCCGAACAGGCCAGCGCCACGTTGAGCGTCTCCCGCACGTTCTCGGCGACCTCGTGCATCGTCGGCGTGGAGATCACGAATTTCGGAAAGGCCGCACCGGCCGGCACACAGACCGCGGCGCCGACCGGCAGACTCCCACCGAACTCCTCCTGGATCGCCCGCTGCACCCGCAACTGGATGCCGGGCCCGAGGTGCCGCTTGATCACGCCGTCGACGCCACCGGTCATCGCCCCATACGAATTGGTGGGACTGACCCACGCGTCGACCCGCTGGGACAGGATCGAGCCCTTCGTGATCTCGACTCCAGGGGTGTCGGCGAACGCCGAGCGCCAAGCCTCGACGACCCGGGCGTTGACGTCGGTGAGAACCACTTCGAGCTGCGGAAGATCGGTCACTGTGCACTCCATTGCCGAGGGAAGGCGGCGACCATATCGCGGGGGTCCGACAAAAAATCCGGCCCGGGACGGGTGCCATGATTCGGCGCACCAGACCGAGGGGAGCCCCGATGACCGACGCCAACGATCCGCTGTCACTCACCGAGCTGTTCGCCGGCGGCGGTGAGCCCTGGCTGCCGCTGCTCAAGCCGGTCATCGAGGCACAGCCCGGCGCCGAGACGTTCATCGGCCCCGGCCGCAGCCCACAGACCGTCCCCGTGCGGGAGCTGACCTTCCAGGCACTCAAGCCGAACCCGCCGCACAAGTGGAAGGTCGTCGTCTTCGGGCAGAACCCTTATCCCCGCCCGGAGAGTGCCACCGGCATCGCCATGTTCGACAACACCTTCCACGACTGGTCCGACAGCCAGTTCGGCCGGGTGGTCAGCATCCGCTGCATCATCAAGGCCGCCGCCATGTGGAAATACGGGATCCCCAAGAAGACCCCGATCGCCGACATCCGCGCGCTGCTGAAGAAGAACGACACCGTGCAGCCGCCGGAGTGGTTCCAGGCCATGCTCACCCAGGGTGTGCTGCTGCTCAACGCGGCCCTCACCGCCAGCGCGGACGGCGCCCGCGCCACCGATCAGCACACCGCGTTCTGGCGGCCCACCGTCGAGACGATCGCCGAGCAGATCCTCGCGGCCAAACAGCAGGCCGAGCCGGAGGACCGCGGAGTCGTCTTCGCCTGGTGGGGCGCACACGCCCGGTCGCTCAAGAGCGTCGTCCAGCGGCTGGAGCGCAAGTATCCCGACGTCGAGGTCCGGCACATCGACCATCCGAACCCGGCGGCACAGGGCGACATCTTCTGCGACAACGAGCACTTCACGGTGGTCAACGACGCACTGGCGTCACTCGGCCAGAGCCCGATCGACTGGCTGCCCAGCCGCGGGTGGAATGCCGGCGGCGAGCACGCCGAGCGGATGGGTGCGTTCATCGCCTCCACGATGGAGCTGCACCAGCTCTATCTGGAGCGGCTCGCCAGCGTCAAGGACGAGGGCCTCGCCCTGCCCGCGATCAGCGGCGTCTTCGACACCCCGCTCCAGGATTTCCGTACCGCCGTCGCCCCGGTGGCGAAACTGCTCAGCGGCCTGGATTGGGATGTGGCCCGTTCACACGAGTTCGGCGAGGGCCGAGTCGCCGGCGAGCTGAGCGCCGACGAGATCGCCGCGCTCTACCTCTACACCTGCGAGTCCGCGTTCTACCGGCAGATCAACGCGACGCTGCGACACCCTGACCGGTCGCGCCTGGAGCCGTATCTTCCGTATCTGCGTCTGCTCTTCTCGGCCGTCGGCCGCCTCCCGGTCCGCACCGAGCCGTTGTGGCGGGGTGTCAACCTCGACCTGCGTGCGCAATACCCGCTGGGCCGGACCGTGACCTGGTGGGGCGTCTCCTCCTGCACGTCCAAACTCAGCGTTGCGCAGGGTTTCCTCGGCGGCCGAGGCAAACGAACCCTTTTCGAGGTCCACCCGAAGCGCGCCGTCGGCATCAAGGCGTTCTCCGCGTTCACCGGCGAGGAGGAGTTCATTCTCACGCCCGGCACGCAGCTGGAGGTGACCGCGGTCAAGGCCGAGCGTGGCGGCCTCTGCACCGTCCACCTCACCGAGTCGGAGGAGCAGCCGATGATCGCCTGACCCCGACCCCGCCGGCGTCCGGGTTGGTGATCGAGTTCCTGGCCCAGTTGGCTGGGTGATCGCGTTCCCGGGCGCGGCTGGGTGGGTGATCGCGTTCCCGGGCGCGGGCGGGTGAGTGTGAGAGAGTTGAGGGCCCGACCGCGCCACCCGCAAGGACACACCCGCAGTGAGCAGACACCGTGCGAGCCTGGGCACGCTGTTGCGTCACGTGCACCTCAATGGGCCGATGT
Source organism: Actinoplanes subglobosus (assembly GCF_042650585.1). Taxonomy (NCBI): domain Bacteria; kingdom Bacillati; phylum Actinomycetota; class Actinomycetes; order Micromonosporales; family Micromonosporaceae; genus Actinoplanes; species Actinoplanes subglobosus. Next base: position 6,662 of record NZ_JBHSBL010000033.1, on the reverse strand, counting down.
CGCGTGCCGCCCTGGCCGAGCGGATGGGTGTCAACCGCAGCACGATCCTCGCGCTGACCAGCGAGCTCGCTGCGGTGGGCCTGGTCCGTGAGGAGAGCCCCGAGGCTGCACTCGGCGCCGGTCGGCCGTCGTTCGTGGTGCGGCCGGAGACCGACCGGGTGTTTGTGCTCGCATTCGACGTGGCGGTGGACAGGCTGGTCGTGGCCCGGGTCGGCCTGGGCGGCACGGTCCTGGACCGGCGGGAGACGACCCGGCCACGCACCGGCGTCGACCTCGACACCGTGGTCACCGGCCTGGCCGAACTCGGGCGCGAACTGTATGACGCCGCGCCGCCGGGCACCGTCTGCGCGGGAGTCGGGGCGTCCTACTGCGGGATGATCCGGCCGGGCGACGGCATGGTGCGTTACGGTCCGGAGCTCGGCTGGGTCGACCAGGCCTTCGGGACCGAGCTGGAGTCGGCGCTGGGGATCGGCCTGCCGGTCGCCGTGGGTAACGAGGCACATCTGGGCGCGCACGCCGAGTTCGCCCGGGGTGCCGGGATCGGTTCACCCGACCTGATCTACCTGCACGGCGACGTCGGGGTCGGTGGCGGCATCCTGGTCGGCGGCCGTTTGCTGGGCGGCGAGAGCGGCTACGGCTGCGAGGTCGGCCACATGCTGGTCAACCCACACGACGGTCGCGAGTGCCTGTGCGGTTCGCGGGGTTGCCTGGAAGCCGAGACGGGGGAGTACGCCCTGTTGGAAGCGGTCGGCCGGGCCGGCGAGTTCGGCCGGGAAGCGGTCCGTTCCGTGGTGCGCGCGGCTGCCGAGGGCGAGCCGACCGCAGCGGCAGCGGTCGCCGCGATCGGTGACTGGCTCGGCATCGGGGTCGCCAACCTGATCAACCTGTTCAACCCGGGCGTGGTCGTGTTCGGCGGCACGTTGCGCGAGCTCTACGCGGTCGCCGCGCCGCAGGTAGGCGCCCGCATCAGGCAACACGGCATGCCGGTGTCCCGCGAACGGGCCCGCCTGCTGCCCTCCGGCCTCGGCGACGACGCCACCTTGATCGGCGCCGCCGAAAAGGGCTTCGCCGCCCTGCTGAACAACCCGTTGACCCAGATAGCCCGCACGCGCTCGGCCCAGACCACGTGCTGACCGCCACCGCGACCTGCCTCCACGCAGTTTGTCGCAAATGTGGCCGCTCTTCGCGCTTTTGCGGAAGTCGGCACTGGCCAGAGCGGCCACGTCGACCTGCATGCCTTCGCGTCATCAGCATTGCTGTTTTTCCCTTACCGGCGGGCGTGTCTCGCCCAGTCGACGACTCTCTCCCACAGATGCGGCTCGTCGAGCACCAGGGACGCGGACTCCAACTCCGAAGCCATGCGCCAGAGGAGTTGAAGCCGGTCCGGTGTGGTGGTGATCAGGCGTTGACGTACTCGTTCGCACGGCCACGGATCGAGGCAGGCTCGGCAGCCGTAGGTGCTCCGGCTCGGCTGGTGCTCTGTGTCGGCGCTCACGGCAGTCGCCCGACGGTGGCGTAACACATCGAGGGTGGTGGCTCGCCGAACCGCATCGGATCGGGTCTCCACAGTTCAGCCCGGACCAGTCCCGGCTTGAGGAGGTCGAGACCGTCCAGGAAGCGGGCCACCTCGTGATGGCTGCGAGGCCGCAAGGGTCCGTAGCCGGTCATCGAAGCGAGCCGGGCTAGGAGTCGTCGTCGCCGTGGCTGAGTTGGTCGGTGGTGAGGTGTGACAGCACGATGTGGCTTCCTGGCGGGAGTGCGCGTACCAGGTGCTTGACGGCCTGGTGTGGCTCGTCGGTGTCGGGTAGGTCGTGCAGCACTGCGGAAGGCAGCAGGCCGATGGGCCGATCGAGGTCGAGGGTGTCGTGGACGATCGGGCTGTTCAGGATCGTGTCGGGGTCGCGTAGGTCGGCGGGCAGGAACTCCCAGCGGCCCTCGGGGGTGCTCTCCGCGAGCAGCGCGCGGGTATGCACCGCCACCAGCGGCTCGCGGTCGACGTACACCGTGCGTGCATGGATGTTGATCTTTTGTGCGGTCTCGTGGGTGGTTTCCAGGGCGGGGAAGCCGGAGCCAATGTCGAGGAACTGATCGATGCCGTCGGAGGCGAGCAGGCGGACCGCGCGATGGGCGAACCAGCGCGTTGTCCGTGGCGTGTTCGCCAGGTTCGGAAACGCCGCCACCAGGGCGTCGCCTGCGGCGCGGTCAACGGCGAAGTTGTCCTTGCCGCCGCCCAGGTAGTCCCAGACCCGCGCCGAGGCCGGCTGTCTCCAGAAGTCCTCCGGCGCGGCTACCGGGGCTGGCGGCTTCCCGCTGTTCATGACGCTTTCTCCGGCGGCCTTGCCGGGACCAGCCGGACCTCGATGCGCTCGCGTTCCTCGTCGACGCTGCCATGGGTGCCTTTGCAGGTCCGGCACAGCGACCGGGCGGCGTCGGCTGGCCTGTCTTGCGACGGTGCGTACAGATGGTCGGCGTCGTCACCCTCCTCCACTATCACGAACGGCGCCACCGTCGTCATGGCCAGCCGGAAGCAGGAGCAGTCCACGTGGTGTGGCCGGTCGTCGCGGGCCACGTCATGGTGGCGGGCGGTGCCGTTGCCACCGAGAGTCGGGCACTGCGGGATGTGGAAGACCGCGATCGGCGGATAGTGGCGAAGGTTGGTCACGGTCGACCCTCCGGCGCCGGCAGGGCAAGGAAGGCATTGACGGGACGTGACTCGGGATCAAGCTGGCCCTCACGCGCCACGACAGCGATGATGCGCGCGGCTTCGTTGGCCTCGTTGGAGAGAGGGCAGGGCCAAGGCTCGCGGCAGTTGGCGCAGCGCCGTGCCGTCCACCACCATCGCTTCGCGTGGCGCTCTCTCACTCGTAGTCCCATTGTCGCCTCCACGTGCTGGACAACCGGGGGTCAACCACCGGCCAGGATTTGCCCCGGCGTCCGAAAATTACGGAGTCAACAAGATCATCGTCTATGAATTTGCAGAAATTTGCAGATTGACCTAGTGAATTCGATCCGCAACCATGGGTCACGGCAGATGCGGAACCTTAAAGGAGGCAGGATGAAACTCGAGTTCATCGCCAAGGATCCCGGCTCAGAACCGTCAGGCTCGCCGACGCTCTACCGCACCGACCGTGGCTCCTGGGCCGTGCAGGGTTGGGTGGTGACCGACCCGGATGCGCTCACTGCCATGGGCATCCCGGAAGGCGAATCCTGCGTTGAGATCCCCGACCGCCTGGTGCCGTTCTTCCAGTCTCAGCCGTGATGCGGATCGCCACATACGAAGACCTCAACGGCCTCTGCCGTGGCATCCGGAAGTCTTTCGTGCACCTGGAGACGCGCGACGCCTATGGCACGGAAGTAGAGCTGCCGCACATGGCGAAGTGGGCTCGAGGCGAGCCAGATGACTACGCCTGGCTGGGTTGGTGGCTCGACATGCTGCGCAGTCACCGGGCAGCCGGCCGAACATGCCGCCGTGCCAGGATCGTGTCCGAGCCGCTGAGCACCTACCAACAGTGGACCCGGAGCCATGTCGGTCTCTTCACCGAGGCCGGTGAGGAGATCAGGTACGTCAGCCGGCCCCGGCTCGTCGATGTCCTACTGCCCGGAAGTGGCGACTTCTACGTGTTCGACGACAAGACTGCCCTGTTCCTTCACTATGCGGGCACCGGCATGAACGCTTCATTCGAGATCACTGAGGATCCTCGGACCGTTCAAACTTGCATCACGGCGTTCGAGAACGTTTGGGACCTGACGAAACCTGATGACAACCGATCCGAATAGTTCTGTTCAACAGGCACGCAAGGAACTTGGTGCGCGCCTACGGAACCTGCGGAAGGCGGCCGGCCTCACCGGGAAGGAGCTGGCCGCCGCCACAGGGCAGCACTTCACCCGTATCAGCCGCATCGAGAACGGCGGCCAGCCCCCGACCGAGCTCAACATCCGGGCTTGGTGCGTCACCTGCGGTGCCGAGGACGAACTTCCGGACCTGCTGGCCACGGCCCAGTCGATCGAATCCGCCTATCTGGAATGGTCACGGCAGGCGAGGGCCGGCAGGCGGCGCCTGGGTGACCTGCATTCCATCGCCACCTATCAGGCCACTACGACGTTCCGGATCCATGAGCCGCTCGTCATGCCCGGTATCTTCCAGACCGAGGCCTACATCAGGCAGATGCTCAGATTCTGGTACGACTTCCTCGACTCGCCGGACGACTCGGACGCGACCGTGACGATGAAAGCGGAGCGGACCGCAGTCGCGCTGACGCCGGCCAAACGGATCGTCGCCGTACTCGGCGAGCAGGTGCTGCACACCCGCCGCGGCTCCACGGCAGAGCATGCCGATCAGCTCCGTCACCTCCTGGCGTTGATGAGACTGCCGTTCGTGTCGGTAGGCATCATCCCCGCGGACACACAGCGGTTCGCGATCGCCACGGTGGGATTCTGGATCTTCGACCAGAACGCGGTTGCTCTCGAAACGCCGACTGCGGCCATCAAGGTCACGCGACCGCAGGAGATCGGCAGGTATGTGGCGATGTTCGAGAGGTTGCGTACCGAGGCGATCTACGGCCAGGAAGCGCGCCACTTGATCACCTCGGTCCTCGCAAATCTGTGATCCAGCCCGGCTGTCGAGCACCTTGACGTGCGTCCGCCATGCGCCGCTTGACTGCCCGCTCCACGGATTGGAGCAGCGCACCGTCGGCGGCCACTTGAGGACGTCAGAAAGCTCTTCATCCCTGGACGGCTTCCGCGTATTCCGAGCATCAACGCTCCGCGTGGTCTTCGCCTCATTCCGGCGCTGTCACACCGTACGCGGCTCGGCTCGTTTTCGGCGACACACAGCTCACCCAAAGGTCGGCCGCCATCATTCTTCGCGGCAGCTTTCGAAGCCTGGCCTTGCCCCGTCGGGCAACCACACAAGGAGATCAGTCTGTTGCGCCGCAACGTGTACACCATCCTGCTAGCCGGCATGTTCCTGGTGGGCGGGACCGCTGCTGCCGTACCGGTTCTCGCCAGCAGTTTCGCACCGGCGCCCGCCAGCCCGTCGGCCACGCCCACGAGCTCGTGGCCGACCCCACCCGTCACGTCGAGTCCGGAACCGCCGGTGGCTTGCACCACGGCGCCGAGTCTCCGGCCGAGCGAGGACGCCGGGACGGGCACCCCCACGGCTAGGGGCAGAAGGCCGCGCACGTCGCCGCCGACGCCGACTCCACCCACCTCACCGTCGCCCAGTCCGTCTGCGGTGCCCAGCTCGTCGTCGCCCTATTCCGGCCCGCCGACCAGCCCTCCGTCGAGCACCTGGCCGTGTCCGCCGACGCCCAGTTCGCCGCCGGAGACCTGCAACACCACACCGGGCTCCGGCAGCGTCACCACGCCTGCCTCGGAATCGCCTAGCACTGAGCCGACACCGGCACCCAGCAGTACCGTCGCGGCGCTGCGTGGAACGTACAGCCCTCGGCCGCGGCCGTCGGTGACGACCACTCCGGCGTCGGGACCGCCCATTACTTGGCCCAGTTCCGAGCCGCCGACCAGCCCTCCGTCGAGTACCTGGCCGTGTCCGCCGACGCCCAGCTCGCCGCCGGAGACCTGCAACACCACACCGGGCTCCGGCAGCGTCACCACGCCTGCCTCGGAATCGCCTAGCGCCGAGCCGACACCGGCACCCAGCAGTACCGTCGCGGCGCTGCGTGGAACGTACAGCCCTCGGCCCCGGCCGTCGGTGACGACCACTCCGGCGTCGGGACCGCCCACTACATGGCCCAGTAGCGAGCCGCCGACCAGCCCTCCGCCGAGCACCTCGCCGTGCTCGCCGACGCCCAGCTCGCCGGTCATCTGTGACGGCACTCCCGTTCCCGGAACCGTCACGTCGCCCGCCTCGGAACCGTCCGCCACGACCACAGCGGCACTTCGTGGAACGTACAGCCCCCGCCCACAGCTGTCCGTGACGCCGCCGCCGTCCAGCACGCCGTCACCCAGCAGCAGCTCTCCCGGGTGCGTGGACTGACCTCCGCACACTTTCGAAAGGCCGAGGGCCGTACCTGCACGGCACTCTGTTCGCGAATCCGCCCCGTCGCCAACGGCGACGGGGCGGACGAGGCTGACGTCTCCGCACCCGGTTGCCTCCGGCGACCGGGCAGGGACCGACCGCAAGGTCCACCATGACTCAGACCCGGATGCTTGCGCGTTGTTCGAGCGTCCTCGGCAGCCCCGCGAATCGCAGACACCATCTTGGCGCCCGGCTCCGGGGTTGGCGCTGTGGTAGATCTACGACCATGACCGAGGCCCCACTCGTGGCGCATCCGCCATGTCCTGCATGTGACGGCACCCGCGTCGAAGTAGGCGTGCGTACCGACGCAGACCGCCAGGAAGTCAAGCTATGGAGGAAGACGCGGCGAGGCTGGGGCATTCGAGATGTGACGACTGTCCGAGCGCTTGCCTGCGCCGGGTGCGGCCTCGTCACGTTTCACGTGGCAGACCTTGCGAGTCTTCAGGCCGAGCAGGCCAAACACCCGGAGCTGTTTAAGTGGGATCACTAGTCTATGACCAGCGTCCAGGGCCTCAATGGTGCGGAGCATCTGATCGCGGCATGAGAGTAGCTACGCCTCGCCGTACGAATGACCGACCGAGGATCTAGCTGCTCAAGCGACCCTCGGCGGTGTCGACCAAGAAGC
>NZ_JBHSBL010000032.1:36454-136300 GCF_042650585.1 Actinoplanes subglobosus | reverse complement strand
GCGACCACCGCTCCGGACCCGCCACCCACCAGCCCCCTCACACGCGACCAACGCTTCGTGACAGCCCGCCACCAACCAGGCCCGCGCGCGGCGGCCTCGGTGAGCGGGTGTCGGCGGTGCTTCAGTCGCTGGTTGCGGCGTGGGTCGGGACCGGGCGGCGACGGGGTGGTCGCCACGATGGGTCCCGGCCGGCCAGGCCGACGGCTCTGGCCAGGAGATCCTCCTCGGGATCGACCGGGACCCGTGGGCCGAACAGGCCCGGAGTGCCGTCGGCGGGACCCTGACCGAGGAATTCGACCAGGACCTCCAAAGCCCGGGGATCGGCCGCGTAGTCCTGCTCGGTGGCGCGCGCGAGATCCCACCCGTGCATCACCAACTCGTTCATCGCGACGGCGCCCATCGCCGTGGCCGGGAGCGTGACGCCACCGGCCTGCGCCGTGCCCGTCCAGGCGGCCGGATCTCGCCAGGCGATGCTGAGGTCGGCCAGCAGCACCGGGAGCCTGCTGCGCCAGTGTGGTGACAGGTGCTCGGCTGAGGGCTGCGGTGGTGGGCCGTCGGTGCCGGGCACCCCCGCGCGCTTGCGGGCGGCCATCGTGAAGGCGACGGACAGGCCCATCAGATGATCGAGCAAGGCCGCGACCGTCCAGCCCGGGCAGGGGGTCGGCGCGACGAAATCACGGTCGTCGACGCCCAGCAGCAACGCTCTGATCTGACGAACCGGCGGGTCGAAATCCAGCGGCACTCGGTCGGCCACGGTCTCCTCCTTCGGTTGTCGTAGACCTCACGGTACGAGGGGGGTACGACACTTTCGCAGGAGCCGAAACGACCTTTCGCACGCTGGGCCGCTTCCGGCGACCAGGATCGGTCAGGTGTGCACGGAGAGGTCCGCCGTGTGACCATCCGGGCCACCGTGCGAACCCGGGGCGGGGTGCTGACCGGGCGGCATTCCGGGGCCGTGGTTACCGGGCTGACCCTGGAAATCCGAGTGTCCCTGGTTACCGGCCGAACCGTGGATCCCCGATGGTCCATGGCTGCCGGCCGGACCGTGATTACCGGGCTGGCCGTGGAAATCCTGCTGACCGTGGAAATCCTGCTGACCGTGGAAATCCTGCTGACCGTGGAAATCCTGCGGACCGCGGAAATCCTGCGGACCGCGGAAATCCTGCTGGCCACGGAAATCTTGCGGACCGCGCGGATCCTGCTGGCCGCGCTGGTCCTGGTGAGTCGCGAAGTCCTGCTGGCCGGCGAAGTCCTGACCGTGGAAGTCGGCGGGACCGGGGTAATCGGGCTGGCCGGGGCCGCCGGGCTGACCAGGGAAATCCTGCTGACCACGGAAATCCTGCTGGTCACGGAAATCCTGCGGGGCCGGGAAATCCTGGCCCGGGAAGTCCTGATGGCCGGGGAGGTCCTGGCGCCCGCGGAAGTCCGGCCGGCCCTGGAAATCCTGATCGTCCGGGAAGTCCTGCCGACCACGGAAGTCCTGGGAGTCCTGGAAATCCGGCTGGGCGCGGAAGTCAGCGTGCGGGTGGTAGTCCGGCAGAGGCGGCAGCACCTGACCGGTCAACGGTGGCTGGCTGTCCGTCGACGCATGGCCGTGATAGCCCGGGAGCGGGGGCAGCACCTGACCCGACAACGGCTGGCCCGCTGCGGCCTGCTGATCCGGCATGCCACTGCCGGGGCCGGCGGCCATGCCCTGGGGCGTCGGCTGGGCGGGAGGACCGTACCCGGAATGGGAGGAACCGGATGCGGGGATGCCCGAACCCGGACCGCCTCCGCCGGGGACCCCGGAGCCTGGAATTCCCGAGCCCGGCATCGGCTGGCCCGGGGGCATGGCGCCCGGCTCGGGCAGCATCCCGGACTGCGGGTTCAGGCCGGACTGCGGGTTCAGCGGGACGCCGGGGGAACCCTGGCCGGGGGCCATTCCCTGGCCGACCGGGACACCCTGCGGCGGCATGCCGGCGGGCTGGCCGGACGGCCCGCCCGGCGGAGGGCCGGACGGCATACCGGGAGGCGGCACCGGCGGCATACCCATCGGCTGGGACGGAGCGCCCATCGGCTGGGACGGCGGCATGCCCTGCGGCTGGCCGGGTCCGCTCGGCGAACCGGGCTGCCCCTGCGAACCCGGTCCCCCGTGCGGGCCGGACTGACCCGGCGAACCGGAGCCGCCGTGTGGGGCGTTCTGGGAGCCGGAACCGCTGTGCGGGCCGCCCTGCGAACCGGAGCCGGCGGCACCGTGCGGGCCGGCGTGGGCCGCGGCGACCAGCCGGCGGGCTATCTCCGGAGCGGCGGCCCAGTGCAGGCCCAGCTGTGAGGCGTGCACCTGGCGCCACACGAAACCCTCCGGGTTGCCGCCCGACCACGTCCACGCCGGGTTGGCGCCGGCACGCGGGGTGACGACGGCACGATGCTGCTTGTAGCCGGTGATCCGGGCACCGGCCGGGGCCAGCACCGACGTGCCGGGGGCGGTGGCCTCGCGGTAGCCGGCGACGGTCTGCTCGGCGGTGGTCGCGGTCGCGTCGAGGACACCGCACATCGGCCGGCCGTCCAGTTCGTGACCGAGCCAGGGCAGGGCGACACCCTCGGCGATCACCGGCCAGCCGTCCCGAGCGAACTGGGCGACGGCCGCGCAGAGCCGGCGGTTGGCGGAGAGCTCCTCCGCGTACCCCTCGGGAAGTCCCGCGCCCACCACCAACCCGCGCGTGCCCGGCGGCAGTGCCTCGTCGCGGAGCGGATCGACGACCGCGACGTCCGCACCCGCGGCGGTGAGCAGCTCCGCGGTCTCCACATAGGTGTAGGGGGCGCCCTGGCCGCCGGCCAGGGCGATCACCGGCCGGTGATCGAACTGCACGTCCCCGGCGGCTTCGGCCGGTGTCCAGATCGGGCCAGGGATCGGCGGCGCCGAGGAGGCCAGCGCCATCAGGCGCTCGACGTCGAGGGAACCGGCGACCGCCTCGCCGAGCCGCCGCACCGCGCGCCCGGCCTCGACGGTCCGGTGCGCCACCGGGACCAGGCCGTGCGTGCGGGCCGGGAGGGTGTTGGGCAGGTCACCACGGTGCAGGGCGCCGAGGACCGGCATGCCGATGTCGTCCATGGCGCTGCGCAGCATCTGCTCGTGCCGGTCGGAGGCGACCCGGTTCAGGATCACGCCGCCGAGGTGGACCATCTCGTCGAACATCCGGAAGCCGTGCACCAGCGCGGCCAGCGAGTGGCCCATCGCGGCGACGTCGACGACCAGGACGACGGGTGCGCGCAGGGCGGCGGCGACCGAGGCGGTGCCGTCGATCTCCGGCTGGCCGGTCAGGCTGTCGAACAGGCCCATCGCGCCCTCGATGACGGCGAGCTGGGAGCCGGAGGCGCCGTGGGCGAAGAGCGGCGCGACACGCTGCGCGCCGACCAGGCGTGGGTCCAGGTTGCGGCCGGGCCGGCCGGCGGCAAGTCCCAGGTACGCGGCGTCGGTGTGATCCGGGCCGACCTTGAAACCCGCGGTCGGGATGCCCCGGCCGCTGAGGGCGGCGAGCAGCCCCACGGCGATGGCCGTCTTGCCGTGGCCCGATGACGGCGCGCTCACGACCAGACGAGGCTGGGCGGTGATCAATGGGTCCCCCGAGGTTTCCGCAGGCGGCCGCCACGTGTTCTATCGACTGCCGGATGTCGCAGACTACCTGGCTGCGGAGGGAGCCACCGCTTCGCCAGGTAGCCTCAGGGGGTGTACCGGTTCCTGCTGACCCCGCGCTGGCTGGGTGCCGCCGCGCTCACGATCGTCGCCTCAGTGGTCATGGTCATGCTCGGTAATTGGCAGCTGGATCGTTATAGGGAACGGACCGGCATCAATACCCGGATCGACGACGCGAGTATCGTCGACGCCGTTCCGCTGACCTCGAAACTCGCGGCCCCGACCGCGGCCGGCACGCCCGGTCCCGACCCCGGCGAGGGCGTGGCCTGGACAAAGGTGACCGTCAGCGGTCGCTACGACCCGACCAACGAGATCCAGGCCCGCGGCCGGACGGTCGGCAGCAAGGTCGGTTTCGAGATTCTCACCCCGCTGATCCTCGACGACGGGACCGCCGTTCTCGTGGACCGAGGCTGGGTGCCCGCGCCGGACGGCGGGGCACTCGAATCACCCGTGGTTCCACCCGCCCCGACCGGCCGGGTCACGGTCGTCGGTCAGGTACACCTGTCGGAAAGCCGACCCGCTCCGGTGGAACGTCGTGACGGCCGCCTGGACACCCGGCGGATCAGCCTGCCGCGCCTGGCGACCGAGTTGCCTTTCCCGGTGTACGGGGCATACGTCCTCTTGACCGAGCAGACTCCGGTCGCCGATCCGGCGTTCGTGACGATCCCCATTCCGCACGAGGACTCCTGGCAGAACGGGGGCTACGCCGTCCAATGGTGGATCTTCGCGGGCATGGTCTACGTCCTGTTCGGCTGGCAGGCGCGGAAGGAGGCGCAGGAGGCGTCCGGTGGTGTCCGGCCCGCCAAGCCCGCGGCCCGGCCCCGGGATCGGGTCGCTGACGCTGACGCTCGTCTTTCCGGCGACCGGGTGGCGGCCGCTGACGCCCGTCTTGCCCGCGACCGGGTGGCGGATGCCGACACCCGTCCTGCCCGCGACCGGGTGGCGTCGGCCGATGCTCGGGATCGGGTTGCGGAGGCGGATCGGCGGGCTTCGGAGACGGGCGCGCCGGCGACCGTCACCACAGAGCGTGTGGAGGGAAGCGAGCGTCGCCTCGCGACAGAGGGCGACGCCGATTAGTGTCGCGGCATGACCTTCCCGTCGGGTGATCCGTGGGGCGCACCGCCCCCGCCCGCATCCGTGCCCGACACCCCGGGTTCGCCGGAGCCGTCCGGGCCGGTGATCGTGGAGATCGCAGAGATGCAGATCACCTCCACACTGGTGCGTACGCCGGTCGGTGACCTGCCGCTCGCCGGCTCGCGCTGGCTGGTCACCGACCAATGGCTCAGTCAGCGGCGCACCCCGACGTGGGCGAAGATCGTCGCGTTCGCCGGCATCTGCTTCACCGGCGGCCTGAGCCTGTTCTTCCTGCTGTTCAAGGAGCCGGTCGCGCAGGGAACCGTGAACGTGACGGTGACGAGCGGCCAGCATCAGTACGTGTCACGCGTCCCGGTCCGGACCGAGGACGACGTGACCGCTATCAACCAGCAGGTCAACTACGTGCGGAGCCTCGCCGCCCTGTAACACGCGGTCAGACGGGGGCATGGCTGTCAGCGGAGTTTCCCGCCGCCGAGGCGACGATTGACGTTCACAGCACCCGAATCCTGCGACCTCACCACCGCGACAGGGCAAGGCCACGCGGTTGAGGCTTCACGACGGTGCACCAGTCCTGACCGGAAACCGACCCCAACTGTGGACACAGGGAACTGCCCGGCGGACCGGATCCGGGTCGGGGCGGCGATACTGCGGATGGGTCGTCGGGAAGGGGGGCGTCCCGGCAGCCGCACTCGCCATCCCCGATGGGGAGGCGTCGTGACATGCCCGGCCATCCTCGTCACGCCGACCGGCGGCAACCGCGGCCATGACGCGGGTTCCATGCCCCGCGTGATCAACTCCGGGTGGTGAAGACTCAGAGGCCGGGGCGGGCGTTCACCGGTGAACTTCGCATCCTGTCTGTTCGTGTCGACTCGTCAAGGATCGCCCCCGTGACGAGGACCGTCTGAAGCGCCCGTTGCCGGGTCGGGTGCGCGTGCCGTCCTTCGACCAGACGCCAGGCGCACCCAACGCCAGACCGGGCACCCGGGCGGCCCTTCGACAGGACGCCAAGCGCACCCAACACCGCACCGGGCACACGGACAGCCCTCCGACAGAACGCCAAGCGCACCCAACACCGCACCGAGCACCCGGACAGCCCTCCGACAGAACGCCAAGCGCACCCAACACCGCACCGAGCACCCGGACAGCCCTCCGACAGAACGCCAGACACACCCAACACCGCACCGAGCACCCGGACAGCCCTCCGACAGGACGCCAAGCGCACCCATCGCCGGGTCGGGTGCGCGTGCCGTCCTTCGACAGGGCGTCGGATGTACCCGTCATCGGGTCTGGGTGCGATCACCGCCCCCAGGAGGGCGGTGACGGCACCCGCATCCGGCTCCGGGTGCCGACAGGACACCCCCACCGAGAAGTCGTTCGCACACCAGGCCACCCTCCTCGCCCCGACCAGCGACAACCGCTCGTCTCGACCAGCGACAACCGCGACCGGACCGCAGGTTTCACCGCCCCGCGCAATCAACCCCCGGTGGTGAAGACTCAGAGCCGAAGGTCCCCACGCCGTCGAGCCCGGCATTCGCCTGCACGGCCACGGCTCGCATCAAGCCACAAGTGACCACACTGCCGCCGACGACAACCTGCGTGGACAGATACGGCTCGCATCGAGCCACAAGTGACCACAGTGCCGACGGCGGCGATCCGCGTGGACAGCAAGGGTTCAGATCGGACCACAGGCCACCACCCGAAGGGACGTCGCCAGGCGGAATGACAGGACACGCAAAGGATCAACCGCGCGGCATTGCGCGATAGGTACGGCCAGTACACACGAGCGCCGATCGTATGCACCCATCGTCGCCAACCACGAGCCTCGGCGCTTACGGCGGTAGCGCCGCACCGCCAGCGGCCAAGCGAAGGCCAGGCCGGTGCTGAAACAGAGGGGTCGCTAAAGCCGGGCAGGCGACGCCGGTCCAGGCCGGTGCTGAAACAGGCGGGTCGCTAAAGCCGGGCAGGCGACGCCGGTCCAGGCCGGTGCTGAAACAGGCGGGTCGCTAAAGCCGGGCAGGTGACGCCGGTCCAGGCCGGTGCTGAAGCAAGCGGGTCGCTAAAGCCGGGCAGGCGACGCCGGTCCAGGCCGGTGCTGAAGCAAGCGGGTCGCTAAAGCCGGGCAGGTGACGCCGGTTCAGGCCGGTGGTGGGGATGGGTGGCCGCCGCCGATGGAACGGACAGTGTCGATGGTGTCGGCCTCGTCGGCCGACTTGTCGTCCCGGTAGCGCAGGACCCGGGCGAAACGCAGCGCCACACCGCCCGGATAGCGCGGTGAGGTCTGGACGCCGTCGAAGGCGATCTCCACCACCTGCTCGGGCCGCACCGTCACCACCCAGCCGTTGTCGGCCAGGGCCAGCTGCTGGAATCGCTCGGTCTGCCAGCGTAACAGTTCGTCGGTGAGGCCTTTGAAGGTCTTGCCGAGCATGACGAAGCCGCCGGTCTGCGGGTCGCGGGCGCCGAGGTGCAGGTTGGACAACCAGCCTCGGCGGCGGCCGTGACCCCACTCGACGGCCAGTACGACCAGGTCGAGGGTGTGCCGGGGTTTCACTTTCACCCAGGCGGCGCCACGACGGCCGACGTCGTAGGGCGCCTCCGGGTTCTTGATCACGACGCCTTCCTGGCCGGCCGCCAGAGCCGCGGCGAAGGCGGCCGCCGCCTGCTCCTCCGTCTCGGCGACGGACCGGCCGACCAGGAGATCCGCGGGAACGGCCTGGGCAAGCGCGTCCCACCGGATCCGGCCGGGCTCGTCGAGCAGGTCGACACCATCGAGATGCAACAGATCGAAGAAGTACGGCCGGAGGCCACTCGCCGAGCCCCCACCCTCACGGCCGCCCCGTGAGACGCCTCCACCGGCGGTAACGTCATGGGCGTCCGCGGCACCAGCGTCAACGGCGGGCGCGCCCGGACCCGTCGCGGAGACACCGTCGCCCTCCGCAAGAGCCGCGCCCCGGTCCGCGGCATCAGGACCGCCAGCACCAGCCGCGCCCCGATCCACCCCAACAGAACCATCCGCACCAGCCACGGCCCGGCCCACCCCAGCAAGACCGTCAGCGCCAGCCGCAGCCCGGCCCACCCCAGCAAGACCCTCAGCACCAGCCGCAGCCCGGCCCACCCCAGCAAGACCGTCAGCGCCGGCCGCAGCCCGATCCACCCCAGCAGGACCCTCAGCAGCAGGCGCGACCCGGCCGGCCGCAGCAGGACCATCAGCACCAGCCGCGGCCCGGCCCACCCCAGTAAGACCGTCGGCACCGGCCGGGGCCCGATCCACCCCAGTAAGACCGTCGGCACCGGCCGAGGCCCGATCCACCCCAGCAGGACCCTCAGCAGCAGCCGCGGCCCGGCCGGCCGCAGCAGGAACGTCGGCGCCGGCCGCGGCCCAGGGTTTGGCCCGGGGCCTGGCGGCGACCCGGGTCGCGGCCCGGCTCGAGGTCTCCTGGAACGGGCGGGGACGGCCGGACTCGTCGAGCAGCATCGCCTCGCCGTCGAGGATCGCCTCCCGCACGGGCAGCGCGCGGACCTGGGCGACCACCTCCGGTAGGCGGGCGGTGATGTCGTCGAGGCTGCGGGTGTAGACGGCCACGTCGTCGCCGGAACGGTGCACCTGGATGCGGATGCCGTCGAGTTTCGTGTCGACGACCGCCGGTGAACCGGTGGCGAGGAGGGCGGCCGCGACGTCGGGGGCGCTGCTAGCCAGCATCGGGCTCAACGGGGTACCGACGCGCAGGTGGATCTGGGCCAGCGCGGGTGCGCCACCGGTCAGGGCGGCCTCGGCGACCAGTTTCAGATCGCCGGCGAGCAGCAGGGCCCGCCGGACCGTGGCGGCCGGCACCGCGGCGGCGGCCGCGATCGCCTCGGCCAGCAGGCCGGCCTGTGCGCCCTGCCGCAGCTCGCCGCTGAACAGGCCGATGAGCAGCGCCTGCTCCGCCTCGGTGGCCGCGCCGAACAGGGCGCCGAGTAGCTGCTTACGCCGGGCCTGCGAACCGGCCCCGGAGACTGTGGAGATTTCCGCGATCGCCGTGTCGACAGCGGCCACGCTCAGGGTCGCCTCGACTGCGGGGGCGGGCCGCTCCCGCAGCGAGGCATAGCCGACACCTGTCTGGCGCTGGCGCAGCTCACCGGCCAGGTAGGCGGCCCCGGCAACGATCTCGCCGGGGCCGAGGCGTCGCAACGCCTCGGCGAGCAGCTCGATCTTGGCCTTACGGCCCGAGGTCGCGGCGACGGCTGCCGAGGTGGCTGCAATGTCGAGGAACCGCACGCTCTCCATCCTGGCAGCCGATCACGTCATCCGGTGCCCCGTGGCCTGCTAATGCTCTGGTGTGGCTCGCTCACCCCGTACCCCCCGGGAAGTTGTCTGTTGCTCTTGGCTCCGAAATGCGGAAACCCCGGGCGCGGACCGCGTCGGCGATGCGGGCCAGCTCGGCGTCGAAGGTGCAGAGGGCCTTGGACAGATCGTCCAGGTGATCGGTGAGGGTCGCGTCGTCCCACCCGGAGACGTCGACGGCGCCGAGGGCACGGGCCGCGGCACGGAGCCGGGCGATCGACTCGATCCGCTCGCGGGTGCGGAGGCGGTCGAGCGAGTCGCGTGGGCCGGCGGGGGTCACCCGGGCCGCGCGACCGGCCAGCGCAGCGGAGAGCTGCGTGGCGGGCCTGGGAGAGGCCGGCCTGTTGGTGGCAGGCGCGGTGGTCACCGGCATGGTGGTCATCGGCATGTTCGGTGCAGGCGAGGCAATCGAACGCATGTTCGAATCCTAACAGGAATGATCGCCTCCGCCAGGGCTGATCCACCCTGTGGACGCCCCGATGTCACCGGGCCATGGCATGCCGGAACAGCGTGTCGGCCTCGGCCGGCGCGGCGGTCGCAGCGACGAATCCATCCGGCCGGACCAGGTAGAACAGGCCGGGACGCAGGGTCGTCCCGGGTGCCGCCGGGAAGACGTGCACCGGGATCCCGAGGTCGGGCGCGCCGGCCGCGGTGACATCGCCGTACCCATGGATCTGCCAGCAGGCGGCGCGCAGTGCCGCGTGGTTGTCGCCGGACCAGGGCAGGCGGCGGCCGATCACCGGATCGCGGAGGCTCATCGGCCGCGCGTCCGGGTCGAGGCGGTAGTGGATGCGGATCTGCGACACGTACTGGAACAGGCGGGAACCGCCGGACGAACCGGGGAGCAGGCGCACCGCGATCGGCGCGATCAGCGGGATCGCGACCCGCCGCAGCACCCTGATCGGAAACCGGGTCGAGGTGATCAGCCCGAACACCCGGTCGGTGGTGACGACGAGCTTGCGGGCGACCGGCCGGCGTTCCGCCTCGTACCGGTCCAGCCAGCCGTCCCGGCGGGTGCCGCGCAGCACATCGGCGAGTTTGAAGGCCAGGTTGTGGGCGTCCTGGAGGCCCGTGTTCATACCCTGCCCGCCGACCGGCGAATGCACGTGGGCGGCGTCGCCGGCCAGGAAGAACGGGCCGTCCCGGAAGGCGGCGGCGACCCGGTGATGCACCCGGTAGGTGGCGAACCAGCGGGACCGGTCGTAGGTGACGCCGTAGGTGCGGAGCATCCGCTCGCGGGCGTCCTCCTCGTCCAGCTCCCCGGCCCCGGTCGCCTCACGGACGAGGCCGATCAAGCGCCAGTTGCCGTCGCCGCGCATCGGGAAGCCGAGCAGGAAATCGGCGCGCTCGGGCCGCACGTTCACCGCGCCCGGCACCAGGCCGCGCACGCCCGCCGCGTCCAGCACGAAGAAACGGTGCGGGTTGGTGACGCCCTCGAAGTCGATCCGGCGGGCCCGGCGGACCACCGAGTTCGCCCCGTCGCAGCCGACGCAGAACCGGGCCCGCACGGTGTGATTGCCGACTTTCGCCTCGACGCCGTCGTCGGTCTGCGAGACCGCGGTCACCGGCGCCTCCCAGAACACGTCGCCGCCGAGTTTCCGCAGGTTGTCGTAGAGGATCTCCTCGTTGCGACTCTGCTCCAGCACCTCGATGAACGGGTAGGGCGTCAGGCGCGCACCGAGCGGGCCGAGCGGGATGCGCCCGAAGGCCCGCGCACCGAAACCGGGCGCTAGCGCCTCGGCCCGGTGCGCGGCCTCCAGAACCTGGTCGCCGATGCCGAGCTGGTCGTAGATCTCCAGACTGCGCGCCTGGACGACGAGCGCACGGGACTCGGCCGTCGGACCGTCCTTGCCGTCCGCGACCATCACGTGCACCCCGAGCCTGGTCAGCCAGTTGGCGAGCATCAGCCCGGTCGGGCCGGCGCCCACCACGAGGACCTCACACGTCAGCTCGGCCATCGGCCACCCCGTCTCCTACGTCGTCAGCGTCTCCGCAACGTTCTTCAACAGCAGGGCCTCGGCGACACAGACCCGCTCGAACTCGCCCAGGTGCAGGCTCTCGTCCGGCCCGTGGGCCCCCGCGTGGGGGTCCTCGACACCGGTCACCAGGATCGCGGCGCCGGGGAACAGCTCCTGGAAGGTGGCGATGAACGGGATCGACCCGCCCACACCCATGTCCACCGGCTCGGTGCCGTCCCACGCGTCGCGGAAGGCGGCGCGGGCCGCGTCATACACCGGACCGGTCGCGTCGATCACGCACGGCGAACCGTCGCTCTCGAGCGTGACCTCCAGGCTCGCTCCCCACGGAACATTCTTCTCCAAGTGGGCACGAATCGCCTCGAACGCCGATTTCGGGTCCTCACCGGGCGCCAGCCGTACGCTGATCTTCGCCTTGGCGCTGGGCTGCAACGCGTTCGCCGCCTCCAGGGTGCGCGGCGCGTCGATGCCCAGCACCGAGACCGACGGCTTGGTCCAGATGCGGTCGGTGATCGTGCCCTTGCCGATCAGCTCGACGCCGTCGAGGATGCCGGCCTCGTGCCGGAACCGGTCGGCCGGATAGTCGACGCTGGCGCCCTCACGGCCGACCAGACCGGCCACCGCGACCTCGCCGTCATCGTCGTGCAGGGTCGCCAGCAGCCGCGCCAGGGTGATCAGCGCATCCGGCACCGGACCACCGAACATGCCACTGTGCACAGCATTCTTCAGCACCTTGACCTCGGCGAACAGGTTGACCAGACCGCGCAGAGAGGTGGTCAGCGCGGGCTGGCCGATGTCCCAGTTACCAGAGTCGGCGATCACGATCACGTCGGAACGCAGCTCCTCCAGGTGCTCCTGGATGATCGTGTCGAGGGAGTCGGAGCCATACTCCTCCTCGCCCTCGACGAACACGACGACGCCGACCGGGAGCTGGTCGCCGAACGCGCGCAACGCCGCGACGTGCGCCATCACACCTGCCTTGTCGTCGGCCGCGCCGCGCCCGTAGAGGCGGCCGTCACGCTCGACCGGCTCGAACGGATCACTCGTCCACAGGGCGGGGTCGCCGGCCGGCTGCACGTCGTGGTGCGCGTAGAGCAGGACGGTCGGTGCGCCGGCCGGGGCGGCTCGGCGGCCGATCACCGCAGGCTGGCCGCCGTGACGGACGATCTCGGTGTCGAGCCCGCACCCTCGCAACAGCTCGGCGACCGCCTCCGCGGACCGCTCCACGTGCGAGTGGTCGAAACCCTCGAAGGCGACACCCGGGATCCGCACCAACCGTTCCAGGTCGGCACGGACACCGGGCATCTCACGCCGGATCGCGGCGCGCAGATCGGATTCACTCAGGCTCATGCCGCCGATCGTAGGCCGGAGATGTGACAGGTTTCCGGCCCGACCGGTGGATCACGCCGGTGGCGTACCCTCTCCGCTGTCGTCGCGGCGCCCACGCCGGGCCGCGTCACTGGCCCAGCCATATGCCTTGCCCGCGGCCGCCCCGGCGAGGTCGGCGGCGCCGCCGCCGAACCGCCGCACCAGCCCGACCAGCGGATCCTGCGAGTTGGCGAAGTCTTCGCGGTACGCCTTGGCCGCCGCCTTCACATCCTCACTGACCGACGCGTCACCGTCGGAGTCACGACGCGGGTACTCCCCGGCGAGGATCTGCCCGTACTCCCCCGAGTCGATCCATTTGCGCAGCTCGGCGGCCCGGGCGACCGGAACCGGGTGGCTGCTCCACGCGGTCAGGCCGATCTTGTGGATGCTGTCGCGCAGGTCGCCGCCGCTCTCATACTCCGCGGCCTGCTCCAGGAACGCCGCCGTGTCGATCTGTGACAGGTCGCCGCCACCGGCCAGTTTCATCAGCAGGCGCAGCGACGCGGCCGGGTCCTGGCCGGCGAGCAGGCCGGCCCGGTCGGCGGAGAGCTCGGCCTTGCGCCACCACTCCAGCATCGCCGCGATGATCGCCCGCAGCGCGAACACACCCACCGGCAGCCAGCTGACGTTGGCGATCCAGCCGGTCAGGATCTGCATGATCGTCTTGTAGACGGCGTGCCCGCTGCGCACATGCCCGATCTCGTGCCCGAGCAGGGCGCGCAGCTCCTCGTCGTCGAGCTTGTCGACCGCACCCGTGGTGATCACGATGAACGGCCGGTCCAGGCCGATCGCCTGCCCGTTGATCCGCGGGTCCTGCGTCACGTAGAGCTCCGGGAGCTCCGCCACGTCCAGCGTGCTGGCCGCCTCGGCGAACAGCTGGTAGACCCTCGGATACTGCCGGTGGTCGACGCGGATCGCGCCGGCCAGGAACATGAGCCGGAACCCGCGCTCGTTCCACATGCCGAAAAAGGTCTTCACCACGTCGTCGAAGCCCCGCAGCTCGCGCAGCGCCGACAGCGCGCCACGGTCGGCCGGGTGCTCCCACGCCCGCGAACTGATCCCGGTCAGGGTCACGCGACGGCGTGCCGGCCGGTTGTCATCCTCGGTCGTCATCTGCCTCACCCCGTTCTCGCCGCCACCGCGGCGCCGGGCCGCGCTTCCGCGCCCAACGTACGCCGACGACGCAACGTATGTCCCCTGGCAGCGACCCGGAGAAGACCCCTACGGGGCGCCTGGGGGCAGAAACGGGAGGCCGGGGGTGGGGCCTTTCTCGATCAGCCGCAACAGGGCGCCGGTGTCCAGATGCTCCTCGACGAGATCGCCGAGCACATCCAGGGCACGCTCGCGGACCTGCGCATACCGGGTGTCCGGCGCCACCTCGAAACCGTGCCGCCCGGCCAGGCGGGCCGCCTCGGTCAGGAACCGGCGGCGGAACTCGTCGGACTCGAACGCCCCGTGCCAGTGCGTGCCGAAGACGTTCCCGGCCACGGCACCCTCCGGGCGGCCATCGTCGTAGCGCAACAACGGCTCGGGGGTGCCGGCTGACACGTACCCGTGATGGATCTCGTAGCCGTGCGCCGGAGCGCCCATCGCCGAGCCGGACGACCTGGCCAGCGTCTTGCGTGCCGCGAAGGTGATCTCGACCGGCAGCAGTCCCAGACCGGGCACCGTCCCGCGGCCGCTCTCCACCTCGTCGTGAATGCTCCCGGCGAGCATCTGAAAACCACCGCAGATGCCCAGCAGCGGCTTGCCCGCCGCCGCGTGCACGCTGATCGCCTCGGCCAGGCCCGTCTCCCGCAGCCAGGCGAGGTCACTCACGGTAGCCTTCGAGCCGGGGATAACCACCAGGTCGGCGTCGGCGATCTCGGCCGGCTCGACAGTCAGCCGCACCTGCACACCCGGTTCGGCAGCCAGCGCCTCGGCGTCGGTGGCATTCGAGATCCGCGGCACCCGGATCACCGCGACGCGCAACCAGGCGGTCCCGCGAGGCGGTCCCGGACGACCGAGGACTCTGCCGTACGCGAGCGAGTCCTCCGCGTCGAGCCAGACATCGAGATCGAACGGGAGTACGCCGTGCACCGGCCGCCCGGTCGCCGCGGTGATCATGTCCAGCCCTGGGCGGAGAATCCCCAGGTCACCACGGAACTTGTTGATCACGAACGCGGACACCAGGTCCTGGTCCTCCCGCGACAGCAGCGCCAGCGTGCCGAAGAACGCGGCGAACACACCGCCCCGGTCGATGTCGCCGACCACCACCGTCGGCAGGCCGAACCGCCGGGCCAGGCCCATGTTGACGAAGTCACCGTCACGCAGGTTGATCTCGGTGGGGCTGCCGGCACCCTCACAGATCACGACGTCGTAGTCGGTGCGCAGATCCTCCAGTGCGGCGTGCGCGGTCTCAGCCAGCCGGGGCCGCAACGTGCGGTAGTTACCGGCGGTCACCGTGTCGACGGCCTCGCCCAGCAGGACGACCTGGCTGGAGCGATCGCTGCCGGGCTTGAGCAGCACCGGGTTGAACCGGAGGTCGGGGGCGATGCCACACGCCGCCGCCTGCATGGCCTGGGCCCGGCCGATCTCGCCGCCCCGGCCGTCGGGGGTGACCACGACGACCGAGTTGTTGGACATGTTCTGGGCCTTGTAGGGGGCCACCCGGACGTGCCGGCGGTGCAGCCAGCGGCAGATGCCGGCGGTCAGGACGCTCTTGCCGGCGTCGGAGGTGGTGCCGGCGATCAGGAGGCCGCCGATCATGATCGACGCCACACGCGGTGTCTTGTCGGCCCTTCGGGCCCCGCCCCGCCCCCGCCGCCTCCACCGGCCGTGATCAAACCTCGCACCGCGGCGACCCCGGCCGCCAGCACCACAGCAACAGCACCCACCGCCCCCGATACCCGGGCCGCCCGCCGCAGGTGCACCGCGGACGGCCGCGGCCCGTCCCCGAGAAACGCCCGCGTCTCACTGCGCCCGAAATACACGTTCCGCCCGCCCAGCCGCACCCCCAGTGCCCCGGCCATGGCGCTCTCGCACTGTCCGGCGTTGGGCGACGGATGATCGTTGCGGTCACGCCGCCAGACCCGCAGCGTCTCCCGCGGTGTGCCGCCGGCGATCGGCGAGACCGCCACGGTGATCAGCCCGGTGAGCCGTGACGGCCCGAGGTTGAGCAGGTCGTCGAGCCGGGCCGACGGTGTCCCGAATCTGGCGTACCGCGGCGACCGGTGCCCGACCATGGCGTCGAGCGTGTTGGCGGCCCGATATCCGAGGAGGCCGGCCGGTCCGAGCAGCGCGCCCCAGAGGAGCGGGGCGACGACCGCGTCGGAGGTGTTCTCGGCGACGGATTCGACGGTGGCGCGGGCTAGTTCGGGTTCGTCGAGTGCGGACGGGTCGCGGCCGCACAGGTGGTTGAGCCGGCCTCGGGCGGCCGGGAGGTCGCCGGCGTCGAGGTGGCGGGCCATGGTGCGGGCTTCGCGGCGCAGGGTGCGCCCGCCGAGGACGGTCCAGGTGGCGGCGGCGGTGAGGGCGAATCGTGCGGCCGGGTGGTTGCGGGTGGCTCGTCCGGCGGCGAGCCCGGCGAGGACGGGCGCGCCGACGGCGATGGCGGTGAAGAGTGTTCCGGCGGTGCGGTGCGGCCGGTGGATGCGCCGTTCGAGGGCGCCGGCGGCGGTGCCGTAGCCGGCGACCGGGTGCAGTCGTCGTGGGTCTCCGACGGCGGCGTCGAGCAGGTATCCGGCGAGGAGGCCGGCCGCGTCGGCGGCCCAGCGTGGTGGCACGTCAGCGGCCGAACGGGGTGAGGTCGAACGCCCAGACGGCCAGGGCGTGGGGTTCGTCCTCGGTGTCGTCGGGGTAGGGCACGGGTTCGAGCTCGCCCCAGACGATGGAGCCGGGTGCCCGGTCCTCGAGGAATTCGACGACGATGGCTCGCAGGTCGTCGGTCACCTGGTAGGCGCTGGTGAACGGCAGGTCGCTGGGTTTGCACGTGCCGGCGGAGCAGCGGATCTGCCCGGCGACGGCGTCGTGCCAGACGTAGAAGGTGGCGGTGCCCCGGTGGCCGAGGTCGGCGATCTGTTTACGGAGGCCGACCGCGGTCTCCTCGAACGCGGTGACGACCTCGTCCGCGGACAGGCCCATGCGCTCGTGCGGCGGGGCGCCGAACCAGCTGGTGTTGGCGTCCTCGGCCGACTGGTCCTCCGGCGATAGCACCATCGTCTCGGTCGCGATGGCGCGGATGTCCTTCAGCAGCACGGGTTCAGTCTGCCGGTTGGTGTTGCGGGAAGCCCAGCCGGGCCGCTCCGACTGGTGGCCGTTTCGGTCGGTCCGATCGGCCTATCCCGATAGATGGAATCCATGGTTTCGAGTGGACCTTGTCTTTTCCCTCGTTCGGGGTACCGCGTCACCGCGGCGGCCCGGCCGGTGGTCCCCGTCACCGGGCGGGGGTGGGGGGACCGTGACCCCGGGTGCCGGCCGGGCCGCCGGGTGCCGCCGTGCCGGTCATCCGCAGGGATTCGGTGTCCGGCGTCGGCGGTTCCCGGGAAGGTCTCAGGCGGCGATGGGCTCGCGGCGTCCGGCGCGACGGGTCCGGCGGGTGTCCACCGGCGGCTCCTCGTCGGTGGGCGTCTGGTCGCCGTCGGGTTCGGTCTCGGACTCGGTCTCGGTCTCGGGGATGGCGGCCCCGGGGAGAGTGAGGGCGACCTCGTCGGTGAGGCCGGCGACGACTTCGAGGAAGGTGGGACCCTCCTCGTCGGGGTTGCGCTCGGGGAGGCCGTCGCCGAAGACGACCGGGATCTCGTCGCCGACGAGGGCGACGGTGGCCTCGCCGCGGACCATGGCGTCGGCGTCGGGGCTTTCGATCATGCTGTTGGCGGCGGGTTTGTTGCGGTAGAAGCGGGCGCGGCCGCGGGCGAGGTCGTGGCCGATGGCGAAGGCTTCCATCTCGTAGGAGACGCGGTTGTTGTTGTCGTCGTCGACCCAGTCGCGGGTGTAGATGCGCCCGTAGGCGACGATCGGGTCGCCGACGGCGATGGAGGAGGCGACGCCTTCGGCGAGGCGGCGCCAGGCGGTGACGCGGACGCGGAGGCTGTTGCCGTCGGTCCAGCGGCCGGTCTCGCGGTCGAAGCGCCGGGCGGTGGAGGCGATGCGGAAGTTGGCGACGAGGGCGTTGCCGGTGTTGGTGCGCCGCCATTCGGGGGTGGTGAGGACGTTGCCGACGACTACGAGGTTGGTTTCGAACACGACGTTGCTGCCCTTCTGAGGGGTGGGTGCTGCGGTCGGGTTCGAGATTGCGTCACCGGCGATGATCTTGCGGTGACGGATTGTGGACGGCGCCGGATTGTGGATGACGGGTACGGGCGATCACAGATCTGATATAGCGCGAGGTGCCATACCCATGGGTAACCTGTGGGCGTGGAGACCGACGTCCTCGGATGGCCGTACGAGCGGCACACCATCGAGCTGGGCAGTGACGACGAGGGCCCGGTGGTGGCGACGCTGGTGCGCCGCCGGGCGGAGACGCCGTCGCGGCGGGCCGTGCTGCATGTCCACGGCTTCGTGGACTACTTCTTCCAGACCCACATGGCCGACTTCTTCGCCGAGCGGGGCTGGGATTTCTACGCGCTCGATCTGCGGAAGTACGGGCGGAGCCTGCTGCCGCATCAGACGCCGAACTTCGCTCGCAGCCTGGCCGACTACTTCCCGGAGCTGGACGAGGCGGTCCGGATCATCCGCGAGCAGGACGGTCATGACCAGTTGCTGGTGACGGGTCACTCGACGGGCGGCCTGATCACCGCGTTGTGGTCGCATTCGCGTCGTGGCCAGGGCAAGGTCGACGGTCTGTTCCTGAACAGCCCGTTCTTCGACTTCAATCTGCCGTGGCTGATGCGCCGGCCGCTGATGTCGCTGGTGCTGTCGTTGAGCGGCCGGTCGCCGTACAAGAAGATGCCTGTCGCCTCTCTCGGTCTGTATGGCCAGAGTCTGCACAGTGACCATCGCGGTGAGTGGAGTTACGACCTGGCGTGGAAGCCGATTCTCGGTTTTCCGGTGACGATGGGCTGGCTGGGGGCGATCCGCCGGGGGCAGAGCAAGCTGCGTTCGGGGCTGGCGATCGATGTTCCGGTGCTGGTGGCGTGTTCGACGCGGACGTTCCGGGGCCGTGACTGGCACGAGGATGTCCGGGTGACCGACACGGTGCTGGATGTCGAGCACATCGTCCGCTGGGCGCCGGGACTGGGTCCGCAGGTGACGATCTCGCAGTTCGACGGCGGCATGCACGATCTGACGCTGTCGGGCAAGGATGTGCGGGTCGAGGTGTTCCGCGAGTTGGGACGCTGGGTGGACGGTTTCATGCCGGCGCCGGGTGTTCCGGAGGCGGAGATTCCGCCCGCACCGGAGGATCAACCGGGCATAGCCGCCGTTGTCGAGG
This sequence comes from Actinoplanes subglobosus, assembly GCF_042650585.1. Lineage (NCBI taxonomy): Bacteria > Bacillati > Actinomycetota > Actinomycetes > Micromonosporales > Micromonosporaceae > Actinoplanes > Actinoplanes subglobosus. Next base: position 117,458 of record NZ_JBHSBL010000032.1, on the reverse strand, counting down.
AGGCCGAGGCGGCGGTGGAACGTGCCGCCGCGGACGAGGCGGACGACAAGTCCGGCACGACCGCCTAGTATGTGCTGGCTAGGCCAGCGCTCGTAGCTCAGCGGATAGAGCAACGGACTTCTAATCCGTCGGTCGCAGGTTCGAATCCTGCCGGGCGCGCAAACCCTGTTCAGTTGATCTGTTGGCTTATCGTCACAGCGTGATCACCGTTCTGGTGGTGACCGTCGATGTGCCATCGGGTCGTTGTCAGGAGTTCTGATTTCGTTGTTCGTCTTCGGCATTCTTCTCGCCGGTGTGGCGTTGTTCGCGCTGCTGGCGGGTGTTCTCGGCAAGACCGACAAGGTGCGCCGCCCGGCGTTGGCGACGTTCTCGATCAGCCTGTTCCTGGCGGTGGCGTCGATCGTGACGGCGTCGATCACGGTGGTGCCGACGCGGAATGTCGGCATCGTCACAAGCTGGAACAAGCCGACCGGCCGGACCACGGGCGCGGGCCTTCAGTGGACGTTGCCGTGGCAGGGGATCGACGAGTGGGACGCGTCGGGTCAGACGTACGCCCATCTGGGTGACCAGTGTGTGTGGGTGACGATCGCGGCGCAGCGGCGGGCGTGTATCCCGGTGCAGATCGAGTGGTCGGCGCAGGCGGAGAAGGCGCCGGAGAACTGGGCGGCCTACCGGGAGGTGGGTGACAAGTCCCGGTTCGAGGTGTTCGTGGAGCGCCGGGTGAATCCGCAGATCAACGGTGCGATGACGTCGATCTTTGCGTCGTTTGATCCGCTGGGTGCGGTGGATCCGGCGAGTGGTGACGCGCCGGCGCCGGATCTGAACAAGTCGTTCAAGGACACGCTGGTCACGGCGCTGAACGCGGAGCTGGGTGACGAGATCGTGGTGAAGTCGGTGGCGTTCGAGTCGCCGCGGTACGACGAGCCGACGACGCAGGCGATCGCCGCGTACGGCCAGAAGATCCTGGAGGCCCGCAACCTGGAGATCGACAAGGCGAACGCGAAGACCCGGGCGGAGATCACCCGGACCGACGCGAGTGTCGATCAGGTGGCCCGTTGCCTGCAGATCGCGGAGAAGCTGGGCAAGGAGCCGGGTCTGTGCATGGGTGGTGCGGTGTCCCTGACCCGCCCGGTCCAGGCGGACTGAGCGGGCCAGGGGGCCGTCGCTAGCGGACGCGGACCCGGACGGAGTCGAGGGCGGGCGTCTGGTTGGCGCGTTCCATCATCGGGATGCGGTGGGAGCCGTCGCCGGCCCAGGCAGAGCACTGGAAGGTGCCGGACTGGGCGAGGCCGGGGACCTGGATGGCGATGGTGTCGGGGGTGGCGTTGCCGCGGCTGTCCTCGGTGGCGACGAAGAAGCCGGGGACCGGGTCGGGCGCGGGGGCCTGCTGCTGGCTGTCGAGGATCCGGCAGGCGGTGTGGAAGTGGCCGCGGACCAGGCCGCCCTGCAGGACGCTGGATTCCACGTAGTAGCCGCCCTGGCCGGCCGCGAGGAACCGGTCGCGGATCAGGTTGCGGGTGCTGACCTGGATCGTGAACGGCTGGTTCCGGTTGACCTGCCGGGGCGCGTTGGTGATCAGCAGGGTCGGGTTGTTGGCTGCGTTGCCGACTTCACCGAATTCGGTGGAGACGCACCGGTTGCCCTTCTGGAAACCGTCGTGGTCCTCGAGCTGGCTGGTGTCGCAGCTGTTGGTGAGGATGCCGAGGTTGTTGCCGGGCTGGGCGGCGGCCGGGGTGGTGACCGCGGGTGCGCCGCCGTTCTGGTTGAGGGTGCAGGTGGCGATGCGCTCGGCGTTGAGGTTGGGCCGGGCCGCGAACCGGGAGATCGCGGTCTCGATCCGGTTGATCGCGGCGAACCGCTTGTCCTTCAGCGGGCCGAGGATCGCGTTCTGGATGAAGTTGTTGCCGCCCTGGCCCTGGGTGGCGGCGATGCGGTTGTTGGCCTCGTTGATCTGCTGGTCGATCTGCCGCAGGTTGCTGTCGACCTCCGCCTGTGCCTGGGCGGGCACGTTGACGGTGATGTAGACCTGCGGGCAGTTGACGGTGGGCACGGCCGCCTGTGCGGCCGACGCGATGCCGATCCCGGCACCCGCCATGGTCACGGCGAGCCCGACGGTGATGACGAGTTTCCGGTGCATTGGCCTGCTGCTTTCCCGATCCCGATGGAACCCTACGACGATCGATACGGGAACGCTCCCAGGTTGGATCAATGCGGCGGGGAAGAAGATTGGGTCAGGCGGCGCCGAGGGCTTCGGTGGGTGCGAGGCGTGCCGCGCGGATGGCCGGGTACAGGCCGGCGACAGCGCCGATGAGCAGGGTGGCGCCGAGTCCACCGGCGACCGCCCACAGGGGTACGACCGGCGGCCACTGCTGTGTGCCGGCGTAGATGACGGTGACGGTGTATCCGCCGAGTACGCCGCCGAGCCCGCCGAGCAGTGACAGCAGCAGGGATTCGGCGACGAACTGGGTGCGGACCTGGCCGCGGGTGGCGCCGAGGGAGCGGCGCAGCCCGATTTCGGCGCGGCGTTCGAGGACCGAGATGACCATGGTGTTGGCGACGCCGATGCCGCCGACGAGCAGGGCGACGGCGCCGAGCCCGAGGAGCAGTGAGTTGAAGGTCTGGCTGGCGGCACGCTGGGCGATGAGGGCGTCGGACGGGTTGGAGACGTCGACCTGGTCGGGGTTCTGCGGGTTGGCGGTGGCGGCGAGGACTCCGCGGACGGCTTCGACCTGGGTTTCGACGGACCGGGTGTAGACGCGGGTGGCGTGTCCGTCGAAGTCGAGGTAGGACTTCGCGGCGTCCCAGCCGATGAGGACGGCGGTGTCGAGTTCGGGGGCGAGCGCGACGCTGTCGAGGACGCCGATGACGGAGTAGTGGCGTCCGCCGATCCAGACGGCGGGTACGTCACCGAGCCGGCGTGCGGCGGCGGCGCCGAGGACGACGGCGGGGTAGCGGGCGGTGGCGGCGTTGAGCCAGGTGCCGCCGGCGAGCCGGGCGTTGACGGTGCCGGGCAGGTCGAGTTGGGCGGCGACGACGGCGAGGCCGCCGGTCTCGCCTTCGGGGATCCGGTCGGTGCGGTAGACGGAGGTGTCGCCGACGGTGCCGACGGCGGTCGCCGCGGTGACCGGCCCGATCCGTTTGATCATGGAGAGGGCGTCGTCGGGCAGGGTGGCGTCGTCGCCGAACATGGTGCGGCCGGGCGCGACGGTGAGCATGTTGGTGCCGAGGGCGTCGAGTTGCTCGTCGAGGTCGGCCTGTCCGCTGGTGGAGATGCCGACGACGGCGACCATGGCGGCGATGCCGATGGCTATCCCGAGGGCGGACAGGACGGCTCGCAGCGGGCGGGAGCGGAGGCCGTACCCACCGAGGCGCAGTAGGTCGGAGAGGCGCAGCCTCGCCGGGCTGAGGGAGGCCATGTCAGATCACCTGCCCGTCGAGCATCGGCACCTGCCGTGGCAGGGACCCGGCGATCTCGTGGTCGTGGGTGATCACGAGGACGGTGGTTCCGGCGGTGTTGAGTTCGCGGAGCAGGTCCATGACGCCGGTGCCGGAGGCCGAGTCGAGGTTGCCGGTGGGTTCGTCGGCGAGGAGCACGGCCGGGTCGCCGGCGACGGCGCGGGCGACGGCGACGCGCTGGCGTTCGCCGCCGGACAGCTGGTGGGGCCGGTGTCCGAGCCGGTCGCCGAGGCCGACCCGGGTGAGTGCCTGTCCGGCCCGGCGTTCGCGTTCGCGTCTGGGCAGCCCGGTGTAGAGCAGGCCGTCGGCGACGTTGGCGAGGGCGTCGCGGCCGGGGGCGAGGTGGAACGACTGGAAGACGAATCCGATCCGGCGGGCCCGGAGGGCGGACAGCTGCCGGTCGGTCAGGGTGGCGATGTCGTGGCCGTCGATGCGGACCCGGCCGGAGGTGGGCCGGTCGAGGGTGCCGATCAGGTTGAGCATCGTCGACTTGCCGGAGCCGGACGGGCCGACGATGGCGATCAGTTCGCCGGGTTCGACGTTCAGGTCGACGTCGCGCAGCGCGGTGACGCCGCCGGGGTAGCTCTTGGTGACCTGGTGGAGTTCGATGACGGCGGTCATGTCGGGATGCCCACTTTCTGGCCGGCGGCGAGCCCGTCGCCGGTGACCTCGACCCGTCCGGAGGCGAAGAGCCCGGTCTCGACGGCGACGATGCGGGTGGCCGTGCCGTCGACGACCTGGAGTCCGTATCCGCCTTCGGCGAGGGCGAGGAGGGCGTTCACGGGTACGGTCAGCACGTTCTCCCGCCGCGAGGAGACGAAGGCGACGTCCACGGCGGCGTCGTCGAGGCCCTGGGGCGCCTTGTCGAATCCGACCGTCACCTGGATGGTGGTGGTGTCCTGCTGTCCGGGGTTCTCGGCCTGTTCGACGGTCGTCACCACCGCGGTGATCTTTCCGTCGACGGTGGTGCCGTCGGGCAGGGTCACGTCGACCTTGGCGCCTTTTTTCGCGAGCCGCTGGTCGTCGATGTCGAGTTCGACGGTGGCGACGCGGCCGGTGGCGCTGGTGGTGAGCAGTTCGGCGCCGGGCTGGACGGCGGCGCCGGGTTCGACGCTGCGGGAGGCGACGCGGACGGGCCCGGTGGCGTAGACGACGCGGCCCAGTTCGACGGTGCCGGTCTCGGTGAGGCCGAGGTCGTCCTGCCAGTCCTCGACGGCGTCGGCGGTGGCGGAGGTGTATTCGTCGTCGACGGTGAAGCCGCGGTAGCCGAGCGCCCACAGGTTCTTCTCGAACTGGGTGACGTCGGCGCCCTCGTCGCCGGGTGTCAGTGCCCGGTAGGCGGGCAGCGAGCCGTAGAGCAGCACGACCGGGTCGTTGTCGACCCGGTAGAGGGCGCCGCCGCGTTTGACGGTGGCGTCGACGGCGGGCAGGGCGGTGACGGTGCCGGACAGCCGGGTGGTGAGAGCGGCGGTGTCGCCGAATCCGAGGGAGCCGCCGTGGCTCTCCTTGTCGATGAGGGTCTGCCGGGTGATGTCGGCGGTCGCGGCGGGCTGGGTTCCGGCGGCCTGGGCGCCGGTGCCTTCGGTTTCGGGGAGGCCACCGGTGAGCAGGAACGCGGCCACGCCGCCGGCGGTCAGGGCCACCGCCACGGCGGCGGTCGTCCATCGGCGTCTCATCTAGTTGCCTCCAGCCTGTTGCGGCCCGCCGGCGACGTGCCGGCGCGTGCCTTCGGGTTGGTACTGCTCACAGGCCTTTTCGGCCTTGGCGAAGTTCGGGTCCTCCGGGTCGAGCTGGATCTGCGAGGTGCCGTCGGGTTTCGGGTCAGGGAAGTCGGGCACGCCGTTGTCGCGCATGCATTTGGCGAAGTCGCGGAGCCGTTCGATGTCCTCGGCGTCCGGCCCGCCCTTGTCGACGGCGTTGCCCAGGTACTGCTCGCAGGCCTTCATGGCGGCGTCGAAGTCCTCGTGGTCGGTGCCGGCGGGGATCTCCAGGGCCTGTCCCTGTCCGGGCGGCGGCGGGTCGGGGAACCAGGTCATCCCGTGCTCGCGCATGCATTTGGCGTGTTTGAGGGGGGCGTCCGGGTCGAAGGACGCCGACGCCGACGCCGAGGGTGCCGCGGTCCCCTTCTGGGCGCTGGCGACGGTCGGCTCGCTGGTCGTGGTCCGGGCGCAGGCGGTGACACTGAGCAGCAGCAGGCCGGTGATCATCAGTTTTCTCATCTCGGCTCCTCCGGGGGCGGCCGGACGGCCGCCACGCACCGAAGTAGAGCGACAGCGGTGTATCCCCGGCGTCACGGAAAACGGTGACGCCGGGTTGACACCGGCCGGGTTCAAGATGGAGGCATGCGGATCCTGGTGGTGGAGGACGAGCCGCTGCTCGCCGATGCGGTGGCGCAGGGGTTGCGGCACGAGGCGCACGCGGTCGACGTCGTCTACGACGGCGGGTCGGCGCTGGAGCGCATCGACGTCAACGACTACGACGTGGTGGTGCTGGACCGGGATGTGCCGGTGGTGCACGGCGACAAGGTGTGCCAGGTGCTGGCCGAGCGCAAGGCCGGCATCCGGGTGCTGATGCTGACGGCGGCCGCCGGGATCGACGACCGGGTCACCGGTCTGGCTCTGGGCGCCGACGACTATCTGCCGAAGCCGTTCGCGTTCCGGGAGCTGTCGGCCCGGGTCGCCGCCCTCGGCCGCCGGGCTCGTCCGGCCGCCCCGCCGGTGCTGCGGCGGGCCGGGATCAGCCTCGACCCGTACCGGCGGGAGGTGCACCGCGACGGCCGTTACGTGCCACTGTCACGCAAGGAGTTCGCGGTGCTGGCCGAGCTGCTGCGTGCCGACGGGACCGCGGTGTCGGCGGAGACCCTGCTGGAGAAGGCGTGGGACGAGAACGCCGACCCGTTCACCCATGCGGTGCGGATGACGATCCTGAAACTGCGGCGCAAGCTCGGTGATCCGCCGGTGGTGCTGACCGAACCGGGAGTGGGGTACCGGATCCTATGAGGCTGACCGTGCGTGCCCGGCTCACCGCCGTCTACGGCGGCCTGTTCGTGTCGGCCGGCCTGGTGCTGCTGGGCGCCATCTACGTGCTGGTGGAACGCAACGGGCCGATGACGGCCGGTGTGGCGGGCCTGAGCGCCGAGCCGCCGCCGCAGGAGGCCGAGGGGGCGATGTTCATCCAGAAGGTGGCCGACAACACGCTGGCCGACGCCCTGCACAGCATGCTCACCCAGGGTGCGATCGCGCTGGTGGTGGTGAGTGCGGCGACGATCGCGCTGGGCTGGCTGATCGCCGGGCGGATGCTGCAGCCGCTGCACCGGATCACCGACACGGCCCGGCGTATCGCCGAGTCGCCGCTGGCCGATCGCGGGCTGCCCGAGCGGATCGCCCTGGACGGTCCGAACGACGAGCTCAAACAGCTGGCCGACACGTTCGACCTGATGCTGGCGCGGCTGGACCAGTCGCTGGACTCGCAGCGCCGGTTCATCGCGAACGCGTCGCACGAGCTGCGGACGCCGCTCACCCTCAACCGGACGCTGCTGGAGGTGGCGCTCGAACCGGAGACGACCTCCCCCGAGGTGCGGCAGCTCGGCGCGACGCTGCTGGCCATCAACGACCGGCACGGCCGGCTGATCGACGGTCTGCTGCTGCTGGCCCGGTCGGAGCGGGAGGTGACCGAGCGGTCCTACGTCGATCTGGCCGACATCGTCGATCACGTCGCGGAGTCGGACACCGTCAAGGTCATCGCCGAGCCGGAGGAGGCCGCCGTCCTCGGTGATCCGGTGCTGCTGGAACGGCTGGTGCAGAACCTGGTGGAGAACGGTGTCCGCCACAACGTGCCGGACGGCGCCTGGGTGCGGGTCACCACCCGGACCCGCCCCGACGGCTGGGTGGAGCTGCAGGTCAGCAACTCCGGGCCGGTCGTTCCCCGCTACGAGGTCGCCGGCCTGTTCGAGCCGTTCCGCCGCTACCACCGGGACCGTCTGGCCGCTTCCGGCGCCGGCCTCGGCCTGTCCATCGTGCGGGCCGTCGTCGGCGCCCATCAGGGACGGCTGCGGGCCGACGCCCGCGACGAGGGAGGCCTGACGGTCACCGTTCTCCTGCCCCGGGCGCCCTGAAAGACCCTTTTCTGGTACGGCCACGCAGGGTCCCGTGGCTCCCCCGCGACGCAGGCGACAGTCCCGGCCGAAACGCGTCCACCGGGCTGGAGCCGCTGGTCACCGTGCCAGGGCCTCCGTAGTCGACGAGGCCGCGCTGCGCCGTGCCAGCCCCACCACGCCCCAAGCCATGACCAGCGCCGCCACCGCGACCACCGTGATCCCGGCCGCCCCGAAGCGGACGCCCTCGTCGAACAGGACCACTCCCGCGACGCCGGCGACCAGCGGGTTCGTGACACTGACCGTGGCCAGCGGCGCGGCCAGCCCGGCACCTCGGTAGGACAGCTGCCCGAGCAGGTAGCCGCACACCGCGAACGCCGCCACCAGCGTCGCCGCCGACATCGACACCGCGCCCGGCCCGCCGGTCGTGAACGAGGTCAGCACCGCTTTCGACAGGACCGACGACATTCCGAACGCGGTACCGGCGCCGGCGGCCAGCAGTACCGCCCGGACCCGTGGCCCGGCGCGCCAGGCACCCAGCGAACAGAGGAACACCGCACCGGCGGTGATCAGCCCCAGCCGCCGGGTGACCGGCCCGGTCAGCAGTGCCGGGGTGTCCGGTTCCACCGACAGCGACAGGATCAGCGCGAGACCGGCCACCGTCGCCACCGCGTCCCGCCACGACGCCGCACTGATCGGTGTCCGGTACCGCACCACCTCGATGGGCAACGCGAACAGCAGCGTGAGCGTGCCGAGTGACTGCACGACGGCGACCGTCCCGAAGTTGAGCGCCAGCACGTGCAGGCCGGCACCGGTGCCGGTGAGCAGCAGCGCCGCCGCCCAGCGGGACCAGCCGCGGTGCCCGCGCCCGGCGAGCCGCTCCTGGGCGACGGCGGCGGCCGCGTAGGCGGCGACCGACAGCAGGGAGAGCACGACTGCCCACCCCAGCGATCCCATCGCCCCCACCTGAAAGATCCGGCCCCTGCAATCGACGATACCGAGCCCGGTGCGCCGGAAATCCGTTTGGGCGCCACGTCCGCTCCCTGCCACGATCACCGGCATGGTGGCGGCGAGCGGCATCCGGATCGGCTGGGCGGACCTGCCCGTCCCGGTCCGGCACGAGATCGAGCGGATCGTCGGCGGGCCCGTGGTGACGGCCGAGTCCCAGGCCGGTGGTTTCTCCCCCGGCACCGCCGACCGGGTCTGCACCGCCGACGGGCGGCGGGCGTTCGTGAAGGCGGTCAGCCCGGCCCTCAACGCCGACTCGGCCGCGATGGCCCGGGCCGAGCTGCGGATCAGCGCCGCGATGCCGGTGGGCGCGCCGGTGCCCGGTGTCCTCGGTGGTTTCGACGACGGCGAGTGGGTGGTGCTGGTCCTCGAGGACGTCGAGGGCGCGCATCCGCGTACCCCCTGGGTCGAGGGTGAGATCCGCGGCGCCGCGGCCGCGCTGAGGGACCTGGCCGCGGCGCTCACGCCGGCGCCGATCCCCGGCCTGCCCCGGGCGGCCGACCGCCTCGCGCCCGCGTTCGGCGGCTGGGCGGACATCGCCGCCGACCCGCCGGGCGACCTCGATCCGTGGGCCGCCCAGCGGCTGGACGTGCTGTGCGCGGCCGCGGGCCGGGGCATCGCCGCCGTCTCCACCGGCGACACCGTCGTGCACACCGACCTGCGGGCCGACAACATCCTGATCCGCCCGGACGGCCGGTTCGTGTTCATCGACTGGCCGTGGGGCTGCACCGGCCCGGCCTGGCTGGACGCCGTCCTGCTGGCGATCAACGTGGTGGTGCACGGCGGCGATCCCGGCCCGCTGCTGGCCGGTGCCGACCCGCGGGCCGCGGCCGGTGTCATCGCCGGAGCCGCCGGCTACTTCCTGAACCGTGCCCGCCATCCGGCGCCGCCGGGGCTCCCGACGCTCCGGGAGTTCCAGCGTTTCCAGGGTGACGGCCTGCTGCCGTGGCTGCGCGACGCGCTCGGGGACTGACCGGCCGTAATCACCGAAACGGGGCTGAACCACACCCGCTGCCGACTCGTAACAGTTACGGGGTTGACCGGTAGGTGGGACCTCCAGCACACCGCACCGGGCCCGGTACGCCGGGAGACTAGGCTTGACGCCCGTGAACTGGGCTTCGGCGTGGCGGCCCGGGCGCCCAACCGAATCATGGAACGGAAAACGATGACCGAGCAGCCCAAGGTGCGAGTCCTGCTTCTGGAGAGCATCCACCCCGACGCGGTTTCCCGCCTCGAGGAGGACGGCTTCCAGGTCGAGTCCCTGCGCAACGCCCTCGACGAGGTCGAGCTGATCGAGCGCATCTCCGGAGTCAACCTGCTCGGCATCCGGTCCAAGACGCAGGTGACGGCGAAGGTGCTGGAGGCCGCCGACAAGCTCGTCGGCATCGGCGCGTTCTGCATCGGCACCGACCAGATCGACCTGGCCGCCGCGTCGGCCGGTGGTGTCGCGGTGTTCAACGCCCCGTTCTCCAACACCCGTTCGGTGGTGGAGCTGGCGATCGCCGAGATCATCTCGCTGACCCGCCGCCTGACCGAGAAGAACACGCTGATGCACGCCGGCGTGTGGGACAAGTCGGCCGACGGCGCCCACGAGATCCGCGGCCGCCGGCTCGGCATCATCGGCTACGGCAACATCGGCACCCAGCTGTCGGTCCTGGCGGAGAACCTGGGTATGTCAGTGTCGTTCTACGACACGTCGGACAAGCTGGCGCTGAGCAACGCCCACCGCTGTGCGAGCCTCGACGAGCTGCTGGAGTCCAGCGACATCGTCACCATGCACGTCGACGGCCGTCCCGGTAACGCCGGCTTCTTCGGTGCCGAGCAGTTCGCCAAGATGCGTCCCGGCAGCCTGTTCCTCAACCTGTCGCGCGGCATCGTCGTCGACCACCTGGCGCTGCGTGACGCGCTGAAGAGCGGCCGCCTGGCCGGTGCCGCCGTCGACGTGTTCCCGACCGAGCCGAAGGGCCGCGGCGACGAGTTCCTGTCCGAGCTGCGCGGCCTGCCGAACGTGATCCTCACCCCGCACATCGGCGGTTCGACCGAGGAGGCCCAGTCCGACATCGGCGGCTTCGTGGCGAACAAGCTGGCCAAGTTCGTGACCGAGGGCAACACGTCGCTCAGCGTCAACCTGCCCGGTGTCACGCTGCCCGAGCTGCCCGGCATGCACCGGATCGTGCACATGCACAAGAACACGCCAGGTGTGCTGGCGCAGGTCAACCGGATCCTCGCCGACCACCACGTCAACGTCGAGGGCCAGATGCTGAGCACCCGCGGGGAGTACGGCTACCTGATCACCGACATCGCCCGCGGCTACCCCGACGAGGTGCTGGACCAGCTGCGTGACATGGAGCAGACGGTCCGGCTGCGTGTCCTGAACTGAGGTGCCCTGAACCGAGGTGGTGGCGGCCGGGACCACCTGACCGGGAAGGTCAGGTGGTCTCGACCGTGAGGAGGGTCACCGGGGCGACCGCGTCGACGTCGTAACGGTTGCCGGTGGTCCAGTCCTTCGGGGTGAGCGTCGAGCCGGGCGCCACGTCCCGCAGTGTCCGCGAGCCGGCCGTCACCGAGCCGGCACCACCACCGACCTTGATCCGTACCGGGCTGCCGTTGGGCGCCCGCAGGATCAGCTCCTCCATCCCGCCGGTGATCTTCATGGGCACCGTGCCGGCCGCCTGCGCCAGGGTCAGTTCGGCCCGCCGGGTGCCGCCGACGATCTCGATGCCCCGGACCCGTCCGGCGCTCAGGTCGACGATCCGTTCGGCCGAGTAGCCGGAGAAGCGGATGATCCACCGCACCTTCGCGGCCAGTACCACCTCCACCTCACCGCCGACCGCGGCGTCGTCGCGGGTCACGTCGACCCGCAGCCGGTCGTCGCGGACCTCCGCGCTGGGTTTGATGCCGGCGCCCTCGGGCGCGCTGATCCGGTAGAGGTCGTCGCCCAGGTCGGCGAGCCGCAACTGCACCCGGTCGGTCGCGGCGAGCAACTCGAACGTCGCGATGGTCCGGTCCTCCAGCGGCCCGCTGACGACCCGCTGGTCGCTGCCACCGCCGATGATGTCGGTGATCTGGTTGCTGTCGCCTGAGTAGTAGACGACCCCGGTGAGCGCGACGGCCGCCAGTGCCACGAGGCCGAGCAGCGTCATGCCGGCGGTGACGAACCGCGACGGCCGGCGGGGCGGCCGCATCGCCGGAGGCGCCGACACGGGCCCGTTGGACAGCGTCGACGGGGCGGACGGCGCCTGTGCGGCCCCGGCCCACATGACGGGCTCGTCACGGCGCTCCCAGCCACCGCCGGCGGGTGTCGTGGCGGCGCTGTCGGACCACAGGGGCTTGGTGTCGGGGGCGGCGGGCCCGGCGTCGAACGACTCCGGCCACGGGGCGTTCCCGGCGTCGGCCGGCAGCGAGCCGATCCCGACGCTGAACGGGTCGGGATCGCTCCACGACGGCGTTTCGGTCCCGTTGCCCGTCGTCCGGATGATCGGCAGGTCTTCGGCGGCGTCCCGGGCGGACCGGCCACGGCGCGACAGGTCGGCGACATCGCCCCGCTTGCGCTGCGGCAGACCACCGTCGTCATCGTCGGAGACCCGTCGCAGGCCACCGGTGTCGTCCGACACACGGCGCAGACCACCCGTGTCGTCCGAGACGCGCCGCAGACCACCCGTGTCGTCCGAGACGCGCCGCAGACCACCGGTGTCATCGGAGACGCGCCGCAGACCACCGGTGTCGTCCGACACACGGCCCCGCGAGGGCCGCACCCCGCCGATCGGCCCGTCACTGAACCCGAACGAGACCCGGCCCGGCCCACCGGGTGATGCCGGCCCGAACTCCGGCGGCGACGGTGTGCCCTCGTCGGAGGACCCCGGCGAACGCCTCGGCGACGGAACGGCCGGCGAGCCCGGAGCGGTTACCGGCGATGAGATCGACCCTGATTCGGACGGTTTGGGATCCCCGAACCATCCGAGCGGCTTGTCGTTGCCCTCGGCCTCCGGATCTCGAACCGGCTGCCGCCGTCGAGACGGCAGGCGCTCGGCCGAGTTCCCCTCCCCCGGCACTCCGGCCGGAGCGGTACGGTCCACGATTCCTCCCTGCGCAGCGCACCCACGATGTCCCCCGTAAGCAGTACGTAAGGAACCGCTCTTCCGGATGAGTGACCGGAATGTTTACCGCGGGTCAGGTCGAACAAGTCCGCGCCGGGTGGCGATCGCGACCGCCTCCAGCTGGCTGTGGGCGCCCAGTTTGGCGAGCACCGCCTTCTGATATCCGCGGCAGGTGTGCACGCTGATACCGAGTCGCCGGGCCACCGCGCGGGCGTCGAGACCGGCCGCCATCAGCTGCAGCACCTCGTCCTCGCGCTGGGTGAGCCCACCGGCGGTGAGGCCATTGCCGCGCGGGCCGGCGACGGCCGGGGTGGTGCTGCGCAGCAGGCGGGCGAGGATGTCGGTGGAGACGGTCATGCTGCCGCGGTGGGCGGTGCGCAACGCGTTCAGCACGTCACCGAGCGCACCGTTCTTCGACAGGAAGCCGGCGGCGCCCGCGGTGGTGGCCCGTCGCACGAGCGCCTGGTCCTCGCTGGCAGTGAGGATCACCACACGTGAGGCGGGCTGTCTTACCCGAATGAGTTCGGCGATGGCGATGCCGTCGGCATCGGACAGTTCCGGGTCCATCACGATCACATCGGGCAGCAACTCGGCCGCGAGACGTAACGCCTCCGCGCCCGTGCGCGCGTGCCCGACCCATTGAAGGTCGGCCTGACCTGCAAGAGCATGTCCCAGAAGCTCGGCGAAGGTCTGGTGACCGTCGACGACGAGCACAGTGATCGTGTCGCCGCTGTCCATACGTCACCTTCCTCGATGTGCCCCCGACGGGCTCCGCGCAGTCTAAGGATTACCCGACGGACTGCCTTCCCTACCAACAGGCTGCCCACCCGTACGCCCGACGCCCGGATGCCTCCGAGCGGACCCGATGGCCAGTCTTTCGGTCAACCCGACCCCCTCGCTTTGGGGCTTGCCGCGTGGACCGCTGAAACAGCAGAGTTCTCGATCATGCACGACATCCAGCTCTTCGGCGTTCTCGAGGTCCGTACCCGTGGCATCCGCCTTTCCGGGGAAGACTTCGGCGGCGCCCGCCCGCGTCACCTCCTCGCCCTGCTGGCGTTGCGGGGCGAGTGGTCGCTTGTGGAGCTGGCCGACACGCTGGGCGTCCCCCTCTCGACGGTCAAGGACGACCTCGGGATCCTGCGCGACAGGCTGGAGCCGGGGGTGCGTCACCGCGACTCGGTGATCACGTCGCACCGCGGTCGTGTCAGTCTGGCCCCCGATCGCGTGCATGTCGACACCGCCACGTTCGACCAGCTCGTGGCCCTGGCCGCGGACCGTCCGCCGGCCCGTGCGGCCCGCCCGCTGGCGGCCGCCGCCTTCCTGGCGTCGCGCCCGCTGCTGGAGGACGAGGACGCCCCGTGGGCCGCCGAGGCCCGCGCCGAGTACCGCGCCAAACTGATCATGGCGAGCGACCCGCAGCCGATCGGCTGAGTCGGGTTCAATCACGGGGTGCTGCCCACCACCCTGTCGCCGGTGCCTCTGGCCCCGGAACTCTCCCTGCACCTCGTCACCCAGCCGGTCGGCCTCTTCGACCTGACCGGCGGCGAGTTCCGCAGTGACCAGCCGCCACCGTTCTGGGCGTTCGCCTGGGCGGGCGGTCAGGCTCTCGCACGTTTTCTGCTGGATCACCCGATCGAGGTCGCCGGGCGCCGCGTGCTGGACGTGGCGACCGGTTCCGGGGTGGCCGCGATCGCCGCCGCCTACGCCGGTGCGGCCGCCGTGGCGTGTTCCGACATCGATCCGGCGGCGGTCGAGGCGGCGCACCGCAACGCGTCGGCGAACGGCCTGTCCCTGGTGGGTCATCTGGACGATCCCGAGGTGCTCCTGGCCGGCGACGTCTTCTACAGCCCCGTGGTCGCCCCGAAGATGGTCACCCTGATGCGCGCGGCCCGGAACCGGGGTGCCGAGGTGCTGGTCGGTGACCCGGGGCGCGGCTTCTTCCCGGAGCGGCTCTTCGACCTGGTGGCGGAATACGTCGTCCCGGTCCCCGCCGCGCTGGAGGACACCGAGACGCTCACCACAGGCGTATGGCGGATGCGTTCATCACGCAACTAGTTGTAGGCTACACGCAAATCTTGATCCGGAGGAACGACGCCCGTGCACGAACAGGAATCCACCCGGCTGGCCGACGAAATCACGCGGTTGGTCCGGATGGGCGCGCGATTCCGGGGCATGCTCAAGACCGGAGATCTCGGCGCCGAGTTCTCCGCACTGATGCTGCTGCCACCGTTGCGCGCGATGGGCCCGATGCGGGTCACCGACCTCGCCGAGGTCAAGGGAGCCGATCCGTCGACGGTCAGCCGCCAGGCCGCCCAGCTGGTCAAGGCGGGCCTGGCCCGTCGTGAGGCGGATCCGGCGGACGGCCGTGCCTCCCGCCTGGCCGTCACCGACGCCGGCGCGGCCGCCTGCGAGCGGGTGCGCCAGGCCCGGGTGGACATGCTCGCCCAGGTCCTGGCCGACTGGCCCGCCGACCGGGTCGCCGCCTTCACGGATCTTTTCGAAGAGTTCAACAACGCGGTCGAGGCGCACCTGCGCTCCGACCCGGCATCACCCCCACGGGAGACTGCGTGAGCCACCCAGCCCCATCGGCGCCGGCGCCGGTGGAATTCACCCACCGCCAGATCCTGACGATCCTCGGCGGCCTGATGATGGGCATGTTCCTCGCCGCGCTGGATCAGACGATCATGGCCACCGCGACCCGGACCATCGCCGACGACCTGCAGGGTTTCGACCTGCAGGCCTGGGCCACCACGGCCTTCCTGATCACCTCGACGATCTCCACCCCGCTGTACGGCAAGTTGTCCGACATCTACGGCCGGCGCCCGTTCTTCCTGCTGGCCATCGGCATCTTCATCGTCGGCTCGTTCCTGTGCGGCCTCTCCGACAACATGTGGCAGCTCGCCGCGTTCCGGGCCATCCAGGGCCTCGGCGCCGGCGGCCTGATGTCACTCGCACTGGCCATCATCGGCGACATCGTCCCGCCCCGCGAGCGCGCCAAGTACCAGGGCTTCTTCCTCGCCGTCTTCGGCACCGCGAGCGTCCTCGGCCCGATCCTGGGCGGCTTCTTCGCCGGCGCCGACACCATCCTCGGCACCGACGGCTGGCGCTGGGTGTTCTACCTCAACGTGCCGATCGGCCTGGCCGCGATGGCCGTCGTCGCCCGCGTTCTGCACCTGCCGCACCACCGCGTCGACCACCGCATCGACTGGCCCGGCGCGGTCACCCTGATCCTCGCCCTGGTGCCCCTGCTGACCGTCGCCGAGCAGGGCCGCGACTGGGGCTGGGGTTCCGGCCGCTCGATCGCCTGCTACGTGATCGGCGGGCTCGGCCTGATCGGCTTCATCCTGGCCGAACGCGCCTACAAGAACGAGGCCCTGCTGCCGCTGGCCCTGCTCGGCAAGCGCACCGTCGCCGTCGGCGTCACCGCCAGCACCATCCTCGGCATGGCCATGTTCGGTGGCCTGATGACCGTCCCGCTGTACCTGCAGATCGTCAAGGGCTCCTCGGCCACCATGGCCGGCCTGCAGATGATCCCGTTCGTGGTCGGCATCATGGCCGGCTCGATCATCTCCGGCCAGCTGATCTCCCGGACCGGCCGCTACCGCATCTTCCCGATCGTCGGCAGCGTCTTCATGGTCACGGCGCTCTACCTGTTCTCCCTGGTCGGCGCGGACACCCCGCTGTGGCGGGTCATGCTGGTGATGGTCCTGATGGGCCTCGGCCTCGGCAGCAACATGCAGCCGATGATCACCGCCGTGCAGAACGCGGTCTCCCCCCGCGAGATCGGTACGGCCACCGGCGCGGTCACGTTCTTCCGCTCGATGGGTGGCACCCTCGGCACCGCCGTCTTCCTGTCGGTGCTGTTCAACGTGCTGCCCGGCAACATCGAGAAGGCGTACACCGCGGCACAGCCCACCGCCGGGTTCCAGCAGGCGCTCGCCGCCGACCCGTCCCAGGCCGAGACGCTGAAGGTGGCGATGAGCGGCGCCGGTCTCACCGACACGTCGTTCCTCGGCAAGCTCGCCGACCCGATCTCGCACCCGTTCAAGGTCGGCTTCGCCGACAGCGTGCACGTGGTCTACCTGATCGCGTTCTTCGTGATGATCCTCGGTCTCATCGTGGTCTTCTTCCTCCCGGAGATCCCCCTGTCGCAGCGCTCAGCGCAACAGGCCCGGGCCGAGGAGGCGGCGGCCAAGGGCTGAGAATCCCCGCGCTTCCCGCGACGTCCTTTCAGGAACGGGCAGTAGCGTGAGCGCATGGCTGTTGTGAAGATCAACGCGATTGAGGTTCCCGAGGGGGCCGGGCCCGAGCTGGAGAAGCGGTTCGCCGCGCGTCACGGCGCCGTGGAGAACTCTCCGGGATTCCTCGGGTTCGAGCTCCTGCGGCCGGTGGCCGGCGAGACCCGCTACTTCGTGTATACGCGGTGGGAGACGGAGGAGGACTTTCAGAACTGGGCCAACGGCAGCGCCAAGGAGGCGCACGCCGGGGAGCGCGCCAAGCCGGTGGCTTCCGGGGCCAGCCTTCTGGAGTTCGAGGTCATCCAGACGGCCTGAGTGAGCCGGCTGGTTCGCGGCAGGGACGCCGCCGGTGACACGGCGGCGTCCTGCATGCGGGTGTGACGGCGGTCAGATCGCGTTTCTGGCCGCTGCCGCCACCAGGCGGGTGGCCACGGTGCCCCGGTCCAGGCCCAGGCGCTGGGCGCTCTCCTGGAGGACGGCGTAGGCCTCCTGGACCCCGCAGCCCCGCTGGGCGATTATCACGCCCACCGCCCGGTCCACCTCGGCGCCCTCGGTCAGGGCCTCCCGGCGGTGCAGTTCGCCCAGCAGGACCTCGGCCTGACCGGCCAGCGCCATGGCGGTGACCAGGGCCTCCGGGTTCAGGTCTCCGGCGTGGTCGGGGTAGACGCTCACCGCGCCCACCGCCGTCCGCCGCACGTCGAGCGGGATCGAGGCGACCGCCCGCAGGCCGTCGGCGCGGGCCGCGTCCCTCAGATCGGGCCAGCGGTCGTCGGCGGGCAGGTCGTCGGCGGTCACCAGGGTGCGTGTGCGGGCCGCCTCCAGGCCCGGGCCGGTGCTTCCGGCGTACTGCAGATGGTCGAAGGTCTCGCCCGCGGTGCCCGACGCCGCGGCCGTGAGCGGACCGCCTTCGGTGATCAGGACCACCGAGCAGCGGATGACGCCCGGCAGGGCGGCCGTCGCGATCGTGGCGAGCCGGTCGAGAGCCTGGTCGAGGGAATCGGCCGAGAGCAGGCGGACGGTGAGTTCGTGCAGGAGACCGGCCAGTTCCACCGGGTGTGGCCCGCCGGCCGCGACGTCGATGACGGGAGCCGGGTGCAGGGCGGCACGACGCGGCGAGGACAGCGATGGCGTGCCGTTCTTGGGGGTGCGCCGGGTCAGCCGGGCGCCACGCTGCGCGGCCGGGACACGACGTTTCGGGGCAGACACCCGACGGATATTGCCACGTCTATCCGGAAACGTGCGCGATCAAGTGCCACGATCGGGGGGTGTTGCCTGGATAGACCGGCTGGAAATTTTTCGCGGGCCGCAAAGTACTGCGCCGCCCCCCGGGTGTCCGGGAGGCGGCGCGGATGCCGGTGTGCAGGTCGCCTCGCGGCGAGTGGCTCAACACGGCTCCAGCCGTGCGGTCGGATCACCCCGCTGACGCGAGGAGCAGACCGCCGCGGTATTCCGTGCAGGCGTTGGGTGAGGCCCGGGGACACTGGGCACACCGGCATCCGTTCACAACCGTCGGCACCACCCGGCGATTCCATGAGCAGGTGTGACCTGGATTACACATCGGGTTCGGCGAAACACCGGCGGCTCAGAAGTCCCGGGTGAGCCGGTCCGGGTCGACCTCGCGGCCCGGGTTGCGCGCCATGTACTCGGTCTCCAGCTCGGCGGTCCGCCGGAAGTGGTTCTCCAGTGCCGCGTCGGGGCCGTGCCGGAGGGTGTGCAGCCGGGTCCGGTAGAGGCTGGCCAGTTCCCGGAAGAGGTCGTCGTCGGTCAGGCCGGCCGGGTCGATTCCGGTGTCGAAGATCACCGAAGCCCCCTCGTCGTTCCGCGCGTTCATCGTCGTGCGCCTCCCGTCTGTGTCGGCTCCACTCGATTGCACCGCTTGCCCGTGCGGGCCGCCGCCAAACCCGCCGGTAGGCTCAGGGGCATGAAAGGGCTGTGGACTCCGGCGTGGATGGCCCGTCATCTCCTGGCGCTCGTCCTGGCCGCCGGGTGCCTGGCCCTGGGCTGGTGGCAATACAGCCGGGCCGCCGACGGCAATTCGATCAGCTGGGGCTACATGTTCCAGTGGCCGGTCTTCGGTGGCTTCGTCGTCTTCATCTGGTGGCGTGAGGTCCAGCTGGCCAAGCGCAAGGCCGCGGGCGAGCCGCTGACCGCGGCGGAGCGCCCAGCCCCGCCGTCCCCCGCCGTCCCGGGCGCGCCGGTCACCCTGGGCCGCCCGGTCCGTGTCACGGTCGAGCCGGCCGAGGGCGCCACACCCGACCCGGAGCTGGACGCCTACAACGACTATCTGGCCTGGCTGGCCGCCCACCCCGGCGCGCGCCCGTCCGACTACCCCGGCCGCATCACCACATAAAGCAAGGAGTCACCCGTCGTGCAGGGAGCCCTCACCCGTTACCGGATCATCGCCTGGATCGTCGGCGTGGTCCTGCTCGCGCTGACCGTCGGCATGGTGCTGAAATACGGCCCGGCCGACGACGCCACGCTGGTCGAGACGGTGGGCCAGGTCCACGGCTTCCTCTACATGGTCTACCTGGTCTGCACCTTCGACCTGTCCCGGCGGGTGCCGTGGCCGTTCAAGCGGATGCTGCTCGTGATGCTGGCCGGGACGGTCCCGTTCTTCTCGTTCTGGGCCGAGCGCCACGTGACCCGCCATTGGGTTCCCGTCGCCGAGCCGGCGCTGAGCGAATAGTCCGATTATCGGGCCGGATTAACGCTGAGCGGCGATCAAATAACGGTCCGTTATCGGGATTATTCTCGCAAGTCCGGCCATTGGTGGAAATCACTCGCCCAGGTCTTGATTTCTTTTCTTCCGCCGATAGGTTAATGCGGTTGGTCCGGTCCGCAGCCACAAACCCTCGGGTGGCGCCGGCCAACGCCGCCACATCACGCGTGACGATCCGGCTCCCACCCCCAGGGGCGCGGGGACGTCGCAACCGGACCGGATACATACGCGGACAGGGTCTCTCTTCCAGCCCGACGGTCCCGCCGACCCGGTAGGCGGCCAAGCGGAAGAAAGGCCCCTGACCAGTGCCACACCCCCGTACCCGGTTCCGGGCGCTCGTGGTCGCGCTGACGGCGTTCGCGATCACCACGTCGGGAGGGACGGCCGCCCATGCGGCGCCGTCCGCGAGTGAGATCAAGAAGAAGATCGACGCGGCCTCGGAAAAGCTCGAGGACGTCACCGAGCAGTACAACAAGCTCCGGCTCGACGTGAAGGCCACCAAGGCCGACGCCGCCAAGCTGGAGGCCTCCCTCAAGCCGGCCCAGGCCGCGCTGGCCGACGCCACGGCCAAGGTGCAGACCATCGCCACCACCACCTACATGCAGGGCCGGACCGGCGCGATGACGGTTCTGGTGAGCGGCGACTCGGAGACCCTGCTGGAGCGCCTCGCGGTGCTCGACCAGATCACCAAGTCGAATCAGCAGGACATCGACACGTTCACCGAGACCACCACGACCTTCGCCGAGCGCAAGGCCGCGCTCAAGGTGACCCAGGACAAGCAGTCCGCCCAGGTCACCGAGCTGGCCAACCGCAAGAAGAAGATCGAGGGCGACCTCGAGAAGCTGTACGACATGCGCGAGGCCGCCTACGGCAGCGCCACCGAGAACAGCGGCTCCTACACCGGCACGATCCCCGACATCCCGGGTTCGGCCGGCAAGGCGGTCACGTTCGCGTTCAACCAGATCGGCAAGCCGTACGGCTACGGCGACGCCGGCCCGAACTCGTACGACTGCTCCGGTCTCACCTCGGCGGCCTGGGCGGCGGCGGGCAAGTCCCTGCCGCACAACGCCGCCGCGCAGTACAGTGCCACCGCCCGGATCAGCCGTGCCGATCTGCAACCGGGCGACCTCGTGTTCTACCGGAGCAACGGCCACGTCGCGATCTACGTCGGAGGCGGCAAGATCATCGACGCGCCGTCGGCCGGCCGGGACGTGCTGCATCGAACGATCGACATCATGACCCCGAACGGCTACGGCCGGGTCAAGTAGCCCGATCGGCGGCTAGACAACAAGAAGGCCGGCGCCCCTCCGCGGGGGCGCCGGCCTTGATCGTTTCAGTGAACCGCTGGTCAGGCGGCCTGGAGCCCCTCGGCCCGGGCCAGCTCGCGAAGCCGGCCGAGCGCCTGGATCTCCAGCTGGCGGATCCGCTCCCGGCTCAGCGAGAAGCGGGACGCCACCTCGGTCAGCGAGTGCTCCCGGCCGTCCTCCAACCCGTACCGCGCCCGCATGATGCCGGCCGACCGGTCGTCGAGGTGGTTGAGCAGACCCTCGATGCGCTGCCGCTCGAGCGCGTTGAGGACGATCTCCTCCGGGCTCGGGGCGTCGCTGTCGGCGACCAGGTCACCGAGGTTGGTGTCGCCGTCATCGCCGACAGGGGTGTCCAGCGAGACGGTGTCCTGCGCCCAGCGGGTGAGCTCGTTGACCCGCTCGACGGTGACGCCGAGCGCCGCCGCGATCTGGTCGGGCTCCGGGTCGGCGCCCAGCTCACGGACCAGCTGACGGGTCACGTTGCGCATCCGGTTGACGTCCTCGACCAGGTGGACGGGGAGCCGGACGGTGCGCTCCTGCTGGGCGATGGCCCGGCTGATCGCCTGGCGCACCCACCAGGTGGCGTAGGTCGAGAACTTGTAGCCGCGCTCGTAGTCGAACTTCTCGACCGCGCGGACCAGGCCGGTGTTGCCCTCTTGGATGAGGTCCAGCATCGGCATGCCGGACCGGACGTAGCGGCGTGCGATGGAGACGACCAGACGAAGGTTTGCCCGGATGAACAGGTCCTTCGCGCGCTGGCCCTCGGTGACCACACGCTCCAGCTCTTCCCTGCTGATGCCGCGTCGGACCTCGCCCGTCTCGAGCAGGTGCTCGGCGTAGAGGCCCGCCTCGATTGCCTTGGAGAGTTCGACCTCCCGCGCGGCGTCCAACAACGGCGTCCGGGAGATCTCGTGCAGGTAGACTCCAACGAGGTCGCGCTCCTCGGCGACCTGGTCGGTACGCATCACGGTGTTCTTCTCCACGTTGCCCACGGTCCCCTCATTGCCATCGCTAACCCTGTTACGGGCATTACCTGCGTCCATCAGCCCTCTCCCGTAACGTCCGCAGCTCGTGCATTGCGGTTGCTGACATCTACACAACAAATTGCTGGCCGCGCTGATTCCGGCTGGTGGGTCGAAAGTGTCACGAATGTCTGGGTGGTAGCTGAGAACCCAGTGCGCGTCAGCTGAATACGGGATCTCGGTGATCGTCGTGCAGACGATCGGATACCCTCTACGCGCTTCATAACACCATCGGCCTCTCATCGTCACAGCGACGGGCATCACCCTGCGCTACGCGATGCTCGTCACCCCCGAGTACGGGTTTCGTGCTCCTGGGGTTCATGTGCAGCATCGGCCGGGCTTCGACAAGCCTGAAACAAACGCCTCAGCGAAGATCCCGCGTCCGGGGGGCTGAACGGGACCATCGGTCACAATGCGCCTCACCACGCCACATCTGGATCGCCCGCACGGGTGACGCTCGGCAAGCGCGAAACATTCCCAGGTGGGAGACAGGTTTCCCGGCGAAGTGAGGAACAGCACATTCACCACCGTGTGACAAGCTGCCTCCATGATCTCGACGCGTACGGCTCTGGTCACCGGCGGCAACGGCGGACTCGGCACCGCCACGATCAGCGCTTTCCTGGCCGCGGGCTGGCGAGTGGTGGCGCCGGTGCGCCCCGGGACGACCGATCGGCTGCCCGCCGGTGCCGTCGCCGTGGAGGCGGATCTGACCGTCGAGGCCGACGTGCGGGCCGCCGCCGAGCGGGCCGCGAGCGACACGGGGGCGCCGCTGCGGGCGGTGGTCAACCTGGTCGGCGGCTACGCGGGGGCCGGCCTGATCGCGGACACCCCGGTCGCCGACTTCGAGGCGATGCTCGCGATCAACCTGCGGCCCACCTACCTGGTCACGGCGGCGGCACTGCCGTACCTGGTGGAGGCCGGCGGCGGCTCGGTGATCTGCGTCTCGTCGCGCGCGGCGGTCGCCCCGTTCCCCGGCGCGGCCGGTTACGTGACCGCCAAGGCGGCCGTGCTGGCTTTCGCGGCCGCGGTCGACGTCGAGTACCGCAAGAAGGGTGTGCGCTGCAACACCGTCCTGCCCAGCGTCATCGACACCCCGGCGAACCGGGTCGCCATGCCGGACGCCGACCACGGCCGGTGGGTCACCCCGTCCGAGATCGCCGGGACCGTGCTCTTCCTGGCTTCCGACGAGTCCGCCCCGATCAGCGGCGCCCAGATCCCGGTTTACGGCAAGGCCTGATCCCGGTCACAGCAGGCCTGATCCCGGTTACAGCAGGCCTGATCCCGGTTTACGGCAAGGCCTGGGCGACGGACTGGGAGAAGGTGTCCAGTTCGGCCAGGATCGCCTTGGTGACCTGCTCGGGGGCGCCGTTGGCGTCGATCACCACGAACGTGGGGTACTCCCGCAACGACCGGTAGGCGCCGTCCGCGCTCCGCAGGTAGTCCATGGTCTCGGTGTCGTAGCCACGCCGCTCGATCCGCTCCTGCGCCACCTCCGGGTCGACTGCCAGGAAGAACGTCACGTCCGGGCGCGGGAACAACCGGTAGGCCAGACGGGCCAGGCGCTCGGCGATCGGGCGGGCACCGTGGGCGCGGAGGCTCGCGTACTGACACACCGCGTACCGGTCCATCACCGCGATCTCCCGCCGGACCGCCCGCCGCAGCAGGGTCCGGGCGATCGCGAGCCAGCGGAGCACGGACTCGACGACGAGCGTGCCCCGGCGGCCGAACAGATCCTCGGCGTCGGCCCGGCCGACCATCACCGCGATCCGGCCGAACCAGTGCCGGCCGCCGGCGTTCTGCCGGTACGCGGCCGGGTGCCCGGCGGCGGCCAGCTCGGCCGCGACGACGCGCGCCTGGGTGGTCTTGCCGGAGCCGTCGATACCGACCAGGGCGATGGTGCGCGGCATCCGGCGGGGCACGCCGGAGGGGACGGGACCCGGACGGGACTGCGCGACGAGAGCCATACCAACCGACGGTAGCGCCCGATGGCACATTCCGTTCCGCACCGGCCGGCACTGACGGTCCTCCAGAATGATCGTGTGGGTTCAAGGAGTCACGACTCCGGGTAGTCGTTCACGAACCGGACACCGGACAGGAGGACGGCATGCCACACCGTGTGGACGAAGGTCTGGCCATCACCTTGAAGCGGGTCGCCTCGACGCTGAAGAGCGCGGAGATTCCCTTCGCCCTCGGCGGGAGCTTCGCGGTGTACGCCCGCGGCGGCTACTCCAGTGATCACGACGTCGACTTCCTGATCCGGGAACAGGACAAGGATCGGGCGTTGCAGGAGTTGGCCGGTGTCGGGTTCGAGACCGAGCAGCCGCCGGAGGACTGGCTGGTCAAGGTCTACGACGAGGGCCGGATGGCGGACCTGATCTACCGCCCGGTCGAGTCGCCGGTCGACGAGGAGACGCTGCGGGACACCGAGCAGATCTCGGTCGAGGCGATCTACATGCCGGTGATCTCCGCTTCCCGGCTGATGGTCCACAAGCTGCTCAGCTACAGCCAGCACTACTGCGACTTCGCCACCGGGCTGCCGGTCGCCCGCTCGCTGCGGGAGCAGATCGACTGGGAACGGGTCCGCCGGGAGACCACCGGTTCCCCGTACGCCGAGGCGTTCCTGGTCCTGCTCGACCGTCTGGACGTGGTGCCCTTCTCAAAGGAGCGGGTAGGGGGATGAGATGACCAACCAGATCGATCTCGAGGCCGAGATCCAGCGTCTGCTCACCGAACACGACCGTGTCGCCGAGCAGGGCATCACCGTGCACCGCCGGGACAACGTGGTGGTGCTCGGCGGGGAGGTGGAGAGCGTTCAGCGACGCGACGAGATCTGCCGGCAGATCAGCAGTCACTTCCCCGAGATCGAGATCACCTGCGACATCGGCATCACCCGGGCGCAGGCCCCGAGCGAGGTTGAGGAGATTTCATGATCCGGATCGCCGCCGTGGGCGACGTCCACGTGGACAAGGACGTGGTGGGCCGTTACCGGCCCGCCCTCGAACAGCTGCCGGACCGCGCCGACGCCCTCCTGGTCGCCGGCGATCTGACCCGGCACGGGACGGTCGAGGAGGCGAAGTGCTTCGCGACCGAGTTCGGCGGGCTGGGCGTCCCGGTCGTGGTGGTGCTGGGCAACCACGACCACCAGAGCGACCAGGAGCAGCAGGTCACGCAGGTCCTCACGGACGCCGGGATCACCGTGCTGGAGTGCTCGTCGACGGTGCTGGAGATCCGCGGGCACCGGCTCGGCATCGCCGGCGCCAAGGGGTTCGGCGGCGGGTTCGCCGGGGCGTGCGCCAGCAATTTCGGCGAACGCGAGATGAAGACGTTCGTCGGTGTCACCGAGGACATCTCGGCCCGGCTCGGCGAGGCGCTGCGGGCGCTGCACTGTGACGCCCTGGTCGCGCTCACCCACTACGCCCCGGTGCCGGACACCCTGGTCGGTGAGCCGCTGGAGATCTACCCGTTCCTCGGGTGCTACCAGCTCGGCAACGCCGTCGACTCGGCGCCGACCGCGCTGGCCCTGCACGGGCACGCGCACCATGGATCGGAGCGTGGCCGTACGCCCGGCGGGGTCCCCGTCCGCAACGTCGCGCACCCGGTGATCAAGCAGGCGTACAACGTGTACCAGTTGCTCTCCGAATCCGTGGATTCCGATCTCGTACCGGCCTGAACCCAGGTTTCCGATTTCGAGGGTCCGGGTAATCGATGAGACATGGACCTACTGCTCTGGATTCTCGCCGTAATCCTCGTGGTCGCCGGTGTTCTCGCCCTGTTCCGGCGGCAGATCCTGTGGGGTGTCGTGCTGATCATTGTCGGCCTCTTGGTGGGGCCCGGCGGCGTCAGCATCTTCACCTGATCGACCCAATTCCCCCCGCCTACCTGCATCATCGATCCTGAACCGGGGTCGCCGCGGTTTGGTCCTTAACGGACAAGACCTCGGTGACTCCGGTTCTCTCTTTCGTGCACCGCCGCACACAAGGTGCGATGTACACCCGCTGATATCTGACTCAATCCCGGCGTGGCTGACGTCCATCACTTCACCTATGGTGCTTACAACCCGATAGCCGCGTACCTGCTGGCTTTTCTCGGCTCGTTCCTGGGGCTCCTCTGCGCCGGACGGGCCCGCGACGCGCACAACCGCAGCCGGCGTAACCGGTGGCTGGCGATCGCCGCGTTCGCGATCGGCGGCGGCGGGATCTGGCTGATGCACTTCTCGGCGATGCTCGGCTTCGACGTGCCGGTCAGCCCGGTCCGGTACGACCTCCCCCTGACCCTGCTCAGCCTGGCGTTCGCGGTGGCGACGGTGGGCATCGGCCTGATGATCGTCGGCCATGGCGAGCGCAGCGTCACCCGGGTGGTGGCGGCCGGTCTGCTCACCGGCACCGGCGTGATCGCCATGCACTACACCGGCATGGAGGGCATCCGCCTTCCGGGGACGATCCACTACTCCCCCGTGCTCGTCGTCGCGTCCGGCCTGATCGCCATCGCGGCCAGCACGATCGCCCTCTGGTTCGCCGTCTCGGTGCGGGGCTGGGCGCGGGTCACCGGCGCCGCCGCGGTGATGGCCGTCGCGGTCTGCGGCATGCACTACACCGGCATGGCGGCCATGTCGGTCGAGCTGGCCCCCGGCGCCCCGAACGCGGGCGGCATCCGGCCGCTCACCATGCTGGTCCCGATCATCCTGATCATCACGGCCACCATCGTCGGGGTGGCGCTGAGCGCGCTGCAGGCGATGACCGAGGAGGAGTTCACCGACGGGGCCGGCAGCCCGAAACGGGGTGTGCACGCCGAGACCCCGCAGCCGTGGACGGTGAAGCACGCGTCGATGGGCGCGATGCGGCTCACCCCGGCCGCCCGGGCGGTCGCCGCGGGCCGGGCCGCCACCGGGAGCCGTCCCTCTCCCGGGCCACGTCCGTCACCCCGGCCGTCACCCTCACCGGCACAGGCGGCGCCACCGGCCCCTTCCGGCAGCTGATCGAAACCCATCCCCGCCCGACATCCGGTATACCTGATCGACATGGCGCCAAGGATGCTGCTCTCGATGCCACTGCACGCCATCACCGAGGTGTACGGCGAAGCCGGCCTACGTGACCGATTCGCCCTGGAACTGGAGTCCTTCCCCGACGACGAGCGCAAACTGCTCGTCGAGGCCCTCGATCTCGCCTCCGAGTTGCACGCGGCCGACCGCCGGGTCCGCGAGCCCTATCTCAACCACCTGCTCCGGGTCGCGATCCGGATCCTCCGGTACTACCAGGTGCGGGACGTGGACGTGCTGGTGGCCGCGCTGCTGCACGACGCGGTCGAGGACCACCCGGCCGAGCTGGCCGGGCTGGCCGGGCTGGCCGGGGACGCCTCGCACGCCGAGTTGACCGAGGCCGCACTGGCCGAGCTGGCCCGCCGCTTCAATCAGCGGGTCGCCGACCTGGTCCGGTCGGTGACCAACCCGGAGTACGACCCGGCCCGTGACAAGCACGAGCAGTACCGGATCCACGTCGCGGAGAACCTGGAGCGCGATCCGTGGGCGCGAGTGATCAAGATCTCCGACTTCACCGACAACGGGGTCGGTGTCATCCACACGACGCTGGAGAAGGCGACCAGCTCGGCCCGCAAGTACCGGCCGCTCGTGCCCAAACTGCGGGAACTCGTCGGCCGGCCCGACACGCCGCTGTCCACGCAGGCCAAGGAGCACATCCTGGACCAGCTGGACCTGGCCGAGGAGCGTTTCGCCGCGATCCTCGACGAGTGACGGTCCGGCCCGAACTACCGTGGGGCCATGCCTACTGACGCCTGGTGGCGGGACGCGGTCATCTACCAGATCTATCCCCGGTCGTTCGCCGACGGGGACGGCGACGGCATGGGCGACCTGCCCGGCATCACCGCGCGGCTGCCGCTGCTGAGGCGGCTCGGCGTCGACGCGGTCTGGCTGTCGCCGTTCTACCCCAGCCCGCAGCACGACGCGGGGTACGACGTCGCCGACTACCGTGGCGTCGACTCACGTTTCGGCTCGCTCGGCGATGCCGACAAGCTGATCGCCACGGCCCACGACCTCGGCCTGAAGATCATCGTGGACCTGGTGCCCAATCACACGTCGAACGAGCACGAGTGGTTCCGGGCCGCCGTCGAGGCCGGTCCGGGCAGCCCGGAGCGGGAGCGTTACATCTTCCGGGACGGTGACGAGCCGCCGAACTCGTGGCAGAGCGTCTTCGGCGGCTCGGCCTGGGAGCGGCTGCCCGACGGCCAGTGGTACCTGCATCTGTTCGACGTCTCCCAGCCGGACCTCAACTGGGACCACCCGGAGGTCCGCGCCGAGTTCCTCGACATCCTGCGGTTCTGGCTGGACCGGGGGGTCGACGGCTTCCGGGTGGACGTGGCGCACGGCCTGATCAAGGACGCCGACCTGACCGACTGGACGGCACCGTCGGTGATCCTGGGCGGCCTGGACCCGGTCGGCCCGCCGCCGCCGATGTGGGACCAGGAGGGCGTGCACGAGATCTACCGGCAGTGGCGTGCCGTCCTCGACGGGTACCCGGGCGGCCGCATCCTGGTCGCCGAGGCCTGGGTGCAGCCGGAGGAACGGCTGGCCCGCTACGTGCGGCCGGACGAGATGCACCAGGCGTTCAACTTCCCCTACCTGGAGGCGCCCTGGTCGCCGGCCCCGCTGCGGGAGATCATCGACTCGTCGCTGGCGGCGAACGACGCGGTCGGCGCGACGACCACATGGGTGCTCTCCAACCACGACGTGGTGCGGCACGCCTCCCGGCTCGGTTTCCCGCCCGGCGAGGGCCGCAAGCCCGGCATCGGCGTCGGCGACCCGCAGCCGGACAGCGCCCTCGGGCTGCGCCGGGCCCGGGCGGCGACCCTGCTGATGCTGGCCCTGCCCGGTTCGGCCTACCTCTACCAGGGCGAGGAGCTGGGGCTGCCGGAGCACACCACGCTGCCCGACGACGTCCGGCAGGACCCGGCCTGGGAGCGGTCCGGGCACACCGAGCGGGGCCGCGACGGTTGCCGGGTGCCGATCCCGTGGGAGGCCGACGCCCCGTCCTACGGTTTCGGGCCGGCCGACGCGAGCTGGCTGCCGCAGCCGGCGATCTGGGCGGAGTACGCGCTGGACCGTCAGGTGGACGTGCCCGGCTCCACCTGGGAGCTGTACCGGTCGGCGCTGGCCGTCCGGCGGGAGCACGAGCTGGGGTCGGGCGAGCTGGTCTGGCTGGCCGGCGACGAGGGCGCGCTGGCGTTCCGCAACGGCGACGTGACGGTGGTGACCAACTTCGGCGACGAGCCGGTGACCTTACCGCCCGGCGCCCGGGTCCTGCTGACCAGCGAGCCCCTGGACGGCGACGGGCGGGTCCCCGGCGACGTCACGGTCTGGGCGGTGTTCTGAGGCGGCGGCCAGCAGGGCGGTGTGCGTGTCGGCCATGTCCTTCGCCACCGTTCTGCTGGCCAGCCAGTACATGATGCCGGTCGGGATGAAGAAGATCTGGAAGGCGGCCAGCCCGACCGCGTAGTTCAGCGGCGGCGGGAACGATCCGGCCAGGCTCCGGAAGGCCACCGCGACCAGCACGTTCCCGCCGGCCCGCCCGGCGCCGTTGACCAGGTTGCCGAGGCTGTAGACGGTGCCGCGGTGCTGCGGCGGGTTCACGTCGGCGATCATGGCGAACCAGTTCGGCGAGTTCGCCGACGTCAGCATCAGCGCGAACACGGCCACGACCAGGCAGAACCCGACGGTCGGCTCGGTCACCACATTGGCCAGCACACCCCGGATCACCGTCCCGGTCCCCTCACCGTCCGGCACGGTGATCTTCATCGGGACGAAGAACAACACCACATAGAGGGGTACGGCCGACAGCACCCCGATCGACGCGACGAGGGCACGCCCACGCGGCGTACGCCGTTGCAGCCGGTCACCGACCAGGCCGCCGAGGATCGACAGCGCCGCGCCCAGCTGGAAGATCGTGGCGAACACGCTGCCGATCAGCACCGCCGTGCCGCTGGTGTAGCCCTGGTCCTCGGCGCGGGCCCGGAACAGCACCGGCAGCCACACCATCGAGCCGAAGGCGATCTGCGCCGTACCCCCCTGGAGGATGAGCCAGATGTTGGTCCGCCGTTTCAGGATGACCGGCAGATCCTCGTGCTGGATGCGCTCCTCGTAGTCGATGCCGACCAGCTCGGGCTGGCTGTCACCGCGCGGCACGTTGAAGGTGAACAGGTAGGCGCCGGTGGCGACCAGCCCGGCCACCGCCGTCACGAGGAACGGCCGCCGCCAGTCCTCGTGGCCCAGGATGCCGCCGACCAGGGTCCCGGCCAGTGTGCCGACACCCTGCGACAGGCCCCAGAAGCTCATCACCAGGCCCCGGCGGCGCGGCGAGATCAGGTCGCTGACCACCGAGAAACTGACCGACGCCACCCCGCCCAGCCCGAAGGCGGCGAGCACCTGCCCGGCCAGGAACGTGCCGTAGCCGCCGGCCAGACCGGACCAGGCGGTGCCGAGCACCCAGATGATCGTGCCGGCGACCAGCACCGGTTTACGGTCGGTGCGGTCGCCGAGGTAGGCGAACCCGATCGCGGCGACCGCGCTGATCAGGAACATGATCGTGGTGGACAGCGCGATGTGCGCCTCGGTCACGCCGAGCTCGGCGCCGATGCTGCCGTAGAGCGGCGGGACGATGCCGATGGCGATGTTGTCCAGGGCGGCGAGGACGACGAAGACCACCACGCTGTACACGCGGTGCGCCGTGCCACCCCTGCCCATCACCGGTGAAGGTTAGCGCCAGAGGGCCGCCGGTGGGCGTCCGCACGGGACTGTCGTCGATCGTTCGGCGGCCGGTCAGGGCCGCGTTGCCCCGGCGACCACGATCTTCGTCACCGTGGGGCATGCTGATCGTCCGGGTCGCCAACTTCGTCCACGCCACGTCCGGCGGCCTGCGCACCGCGCTGCGCGAGCTCGGCCGGGGCTATCAGGCGGCCGGGCACGAGGCGGTGCTGATACTGCCGGGCGCCGAGGCCGGCGAGGAGCAGACCCCGCAGGGCCGGGTGATCACCGTTCCCGGGCCGGCCGTGCCGGGGCTGGGCGGCTACCGGGTGCTGCTGAACCGCGGGGCGGTGAAGACGGTCCTGCGGCGGCTGGGGCCGGACCGGATCGAGGTGCACGACCGGAGCACGCTGCGCTGGCTCGGGAGCTGGGCTCGGGAGAGCGGCGTGCCATCGATGATGGTCTCGCACGAGAGCCTGGACGGGCTGCTGCGGCTCTTCGGCCCGGGTGGCCCGGTCGCCCCGTGGGCCGCCGACCGGCTCAACGCGCGGACCGCCGCGGCGTTCGGCACGGTGGTCTGCACGACCGAGTGGGCGCAGCGGGAGTTCCTGCGTGTCGGGGCCGCCCCGGTTCGCGTACCCCTCGGCGTTGATCTTGGCCGTTTCTCCCCGGCGGGACGGGATGCCGGATTGCGGACCGGCCTGGCCGGGACCGCCTCGGTGATGCTGTTGCACTGCGGCCGGCTGTCGGCCGAGAAGGAACCCGGAGTGTCGCTGGAGACCCTGGCCGCACTGCGGGCCGATGGCCTGGACGCGGTCCTCGTGGTGGCCGGTGACGGGCCGCTGCGCGCCGAACTGTCGGCCGAGGCGGAACGGCGGCGGCTGCCCGTGCGGTTCCTCGGTCACGTGAGCGACCCGCGCGGGCTGCTGGCCACCGCCGACGTGGTGCTGGCGCCCGGCCCGATCGAGACCTTCGGCCTGTCCGCCCTGGAGGCGCTGGCCAGCGGGACCCCGGCGGTGGTCCGGGCCGGCAGTGCCCTGCCCGAGGTCGTCGGCCCGGCCGGGGTGGCCGCCACACCGGACGGCTTCGCCGCGGCGGTACGGGACCTGCTGGCCCGCCCGGCTGCGCAACGGCGCGCGGCCGCCCGTACCCAGGCTGAATGTTTTCCCTGGTCGAACGCGGTGAACGGCTTCCTGGCCGTGCACGCCGGGGTGGCGGCGCTACCCGGAGGCAGCGCCGCCCGGTGATCAGTTACCGATGTTCGCCTGCGGGCCGGCGTAGGTGGCCAGCAGCGCCGGGACGTCGGCGGCCGCGTCCAGCGTGTACGAGTAGTAGGCCTTCGGGTCGAAGGCCGAGCCGTTCGTCTGCTGCTTGCCCGAGGAGTTCTTGACGATGCTGCCGCTCTGCTTGAGCTGGGCGGCCGACGTGTCGTTGTAGAACGGGTTCACGACGTTGTCGAAGTAGCTGTTCTCCAGGACCATCTTCGTGCCGCCGCGGGACAGGTTGCCGTACGACGTGATGTTCTGCAGGTAGTTGTTGTAGAGGTGGGCGAGCGCCACGTTGTCGGTGCTCGGGTTCCGCTGCACGGTGTTCTTGATCCAGTTGTGGTGGATCGTCATGCGCGAGGTGACGTTCTCGGTCCAGCCGATGCCGAACGCCTTGTTCCCGGTGTCCAGCACGTTCCAGGACACGGTGAGATACGTGGTGTCCTTACGGCTGTCGATCATGCCGTCGTTCATCCGGGTGATCTTGTTGTGATCGATCCAGATGTGGTCGGCGGTGTCCATCTGGATACCGTCGTAGTCGTACGTCTTGTCGTCCGGGTCGTCCTCGGTCATCTGCGTGTCGCGAATGGTGAGGTTGCGGATGATGACGTTCTTGACGCCGGCGCCGAGGAAGAAGCCGCCGCCGACGATCTCGCCGGACGTGCCGACACCGACGATGGTCTTGTTCGACTGCACCTTGAGTTCGGTGCCCTTCGGCGTGATCGTGATGGCCTTCGCCACCTTGATCACGTAGGGCTCGGCCGCGGTGACGTACTTCGTGAGGTCGGCCAGGGTGGAGACGGTGACCGTCGTCCCGGCCGCACCGCCCGTGGTGCCGCCGCCGGTCGAGGCGAAACCGTCCGGGGTGGACGGCCAGGAGCGACCCGTGCCGGCGGTCACCGGCGTGAACGCCCACTGCTTGTTCGAGTTGGCGGTGCACGTCTCCTGGATGATCGACGCGCCGTTCGCCGTCGAGGCACCCTCGTCGGAGATGCACAACCCGTTACCGACGTTGATGATCTGGAACGTGTCGGTGCCGGACGCGGCCACCTTCCACTGCTGGTTGGTCTGCGAGCCGACACACGTGTACTGCTGCAACCGGGCGCCTGAGGTCGTCGACGCCGACGGCACGTCGATGCACTTGCCGCTGTTGACGTTCTGGATCAGGAAGTTGCTACCCGACGCGACCAGCTTGAACTGCTGCCACGTCGAGTTCGCGGTACAACCCCACTGCTGCAGCAGGGCACTGTTCGCCGTCGACGCCGACGGCACGTCGATGCACTTACCGCTCTTCTTCACGATCAACTGATACGTCGTGCCGGCGGTGGGAGCGGTCGCCGCGTTCGACGGCATGATCGACCAGCCCACGAAGGCGGCCGGGACGGCGAGGACGATCGCCGAGAGAATGACGCGCTTCTTCATGATCATCCCACCGGGTTCCAGGAGTCGGTGCCCGCGAGATACTTCTGCGGGGTGTAGTTCGCGGCCTGCGAGTCACTCAGCTGCGGCCGGTTGCTGTTGGTGGTAGCGCCGGACCCGGTGTTCTTGTACTCCAGGAAACGCGCGTTCTGCCAGACATTTCCGGACATGTCGATCCAGGGCTGTGCGGTCTTGATCGTCGCGCTCAGGCTCGACTCGCGGAACAGCACCTGCGCGTTCGGGCCCCACGGCCGGCCGAGCTGGGTGGTGTTGTTCGTCGCGCCGGTGATGGTGCTCTTGTAGATGAGGAAGCCGTAGGCGTTCGCCGCGTCGGTCCGGGCCGCCGTGATCGGGCCACCGGTGCTGCGCTTCTGGTAGATCTTCGTGCCGTTGAAGACCGCGGTGCCGGAGCCGAAGATGAAGTCGACGGTCCCCTCGACGTAACCGCCCTTGACATACGCCCGGCCGCTGTTGACCAGCAGGGTGTCCTGCGCGCCGAGGAACCGGACGTTGTCGAAGACGAGCCGGTCGGCGTTCAGGTTCGCGGCGACCGCCTGCGACCCTTCGCCGTAGTCGTTCGAGATCGTCAGGTTGACGGCGTTGAACTCCTTGCCGTTGGCGAAGAGCGTGGCGCTGCCCGAGGTGCCGTAACCGCCGGCGTTGCTGCGGTTGTTGACGATCACCACGTCGTCGTTGGAGTCGCCGCCGCCCTGGAGCGTGATGAACGGCTTGTTCGACGGAATCGTCACGATCTCCCGGTAGGTGCCCGGCTTGATGGTGATCGTCTTACGACTGGTGTTGCCGGTGCCGACCGCGTCGACGGCGGCCTGCACCGTCTTGTAGGTGCCGGTGCCGTCGGCCGCGACCGTGTACGACACCGACGACGAGACGGCGGTGAACGCCCACTGCTTGTTCGAGTTGGCGGTGCACGTCTCCTGGATGATCGCCGCACCGTTGGCCGTCGAGGCGCCCTGGTCGGAGATGCACAGGCCGTTACCGACGTTGATGATCTGGAACGTGTCGGTACCCGACGCCGCCAGACGCCACTGCTGGTTGGTCTGCGAGCCGACGCAGGTGTACTGCTGCAACTGCTGACCCGACGTGGTGGACGCCGACGGCACATCGATGCACTTACCGCTGTTGACGTTCTGGATCAGGAAGTTGCTACCCGACGCGACCAGCTTGAACTGCTGCCACGTCGAGTTCGCGGTACAACCCCACTGCTGCAGCAGGGCACTGTTCGCCGTCGACGCCGACGGCACGTCGATGCACTTACCGCTCTTCTTCACGATCAACTGATACGTCGTGCCGGCGGTGGGAGCGGTCGCCGCGTTCGACGGCATGATCGACCAGCCGATGAGCCCGGCCGGCACGACCATTGCGGCGGCGACGCCGAGTACCACCCGGTTCCGGGATTTTCTCTCTGCCACTGCGATCTTCCTCACGTGCGGGGATGACGGCCGCGGGGGACGGCCGGTGTTCCTGTGCACGTAGATGCCGCAACAGAGCGGGGACAACAAGAAAATCAAAAACTTTTCGCGGGGATACGGCCACGCGCCCCCACGGGACGCAAGAGGCCTCGACCCGTTGCGGAGGTTCCGGCCGGCCAGACCCTGAGGTGTGGCCGGCCGGTCGTTCAGCCTCGGGCCGCGGCGTACTGCTCCCGGATCGACGGGACGCTGTCCGCCTCGTACACCTCAGGGGTGTCCGCCGACCAGACCGGCGGAAGATCGCCGCCCACGGTGACCCACGCGGCCTGCCGTGCGGCGCCGTCGGCGACGTATTCACCGGCCGGCGGGACGACCACCGGCCTGCCGAAGAGCGCCGGCGCGATCCGGCGGACCGCCTCACTGCGCGCCCCGCCCCCGACCAGGACGATCCGGTCGGCGACCGCCCCGGAGGCGGTGAGCGCGTCGAGGCCGTCGGCGAGAGCGCAGAGCATGCCCTCGACGGCGGCCCGGGCCAGGTGGGCCGGTGTCGACGTGCGGAGGGTGAGCCCGTGGATCGAGCCGGTGGCGTCCGGCCGGTTCGGGGTCCGCTCCCCCTCCAGATAGGGCACCAGCACCAGACCGCCGGCGCCGGCCTTCTCGCTCAACGCCAGTTTCGACAGCTCCTCATGGCCGACGCCGAGAAGCTTGGCCGCCGCGTCCAGGACCCGGGCCGCGTTGAGCGTCACCACGATCGGCAGGAACCGGCCGGTGGTGTCGGCGAATCCGGCGACCGTGCCGGTCGGGTCGTTCGGCGAGACCTCCGACGAGGCGAAGACCGTGCCGGACGTGCCGATCGAGACGATCACGTCGCCCGGAGCGGCACCCGTGCCGAGGGCCGCCGCCGCGTTGTCCCCGGCACCCGGGCCCAGCGGAGCCCCGTTGGGCAGGTGACCGGCGGCCCCGGTCGGGCCGAGCACCTCGGGCACGATCAGTGATCGGCCGAACCCGAGTTCCAGCAGATCGTGACGGTACTCATTGGTCTTGGCCGACCAGTAGAGCGTCCCGCTGGCGTCGCTGCGGTCGGTCCTCAGATCGCCGATCGACGTGGAACCGGACAGTTTCCAGGTCAGCCAGTCGTGCGGCAGGCAGACCGCGGCCACCCGTGCCGCGTTCTCCGGCTCGTTGCGGGCCAGCCAGCGCAGCTTGGTCAGGGTGAAGCTGGCGACCGGCACGATGCCGACCGCGTCCGCCCAGGCCGCGCCGCCGCCCAGCTCGGCGATCAGGTCGGCGGCCGCACCGGCGCTGCGGGTGTCGTTCCACAGCAGCGCCGGGCGGACCACCTCACCGTTCTCGTCGAGCGCGACCATCCCGTGCTGCTGCCCGGCAACCGAGGCGGCGGCCACGTCGTCCAGGCCGCCGGCCTCCTCGATCGCCTGCTGGAGCGCGGTCCACCAGGCGTCCGGGTGCACCTCGGTGCCGTCCGGATGCACGGCCCGGCCCTGCCGGACCAGCTTGCCGGTCTCGGCATCGCGGATCACGACCTTGCACGACTGCGTCGAGCTGTCGATCCCGGCAACGAGCGCCATGATTAGCGGGCCCCGAGCAGGTGCTCGATCGCCAGCTGGTTGAGCTTGACGAAGTGGTATCCCTGCGCGCCCGCGGCGTCGGCGTCGAAGTCCTCGAACGCGCTGCGGTCGGCGAGCAGCTCGGTGTAGCTCTCCCCCGCGTTCAGCGTCGGCACGCCCAGCTCGGCGACCTTCGCGGCGGCCAGCGCGGCCTGCACCTCGGGGTCGGCGCGGAACGCCTTGGCACGCTCCTTGAGCAGCAGGTACATCTTGATGTTGGCGCGGGCCGACTCCCAGACACCGTCGAAGTCCTCGGTGCGTGACGGCTTGTAGTCGAAGTGCCGCGGGCCCTCGTAGGCCGGTGCGCCGTCGACGCCGCCGTTCTCCAGCAGGTCGACCAGGGAGAACGCGCTGAGCAGGTCACCGTGGCCGAACACCAGGTCCTGGTCGTACTTCGGGCCGTGCTGACCGTTCAGGTCGATGTGGAACAGCTTGCCGTGCCACAGCGCCTGGGCGATGCCCTGGGTGAAGTTGAGCCCGGCCATCTGCTCGTGGCCGACCTCGGGGTTGATGCCGAACAGCTCGGGGCGGTCCAGCTCCTGGGTGAACGCGATGGCATGACCGGCGGTCGGGAGCAGGATGTCGCCGCGGGGCTCGTTCGGCTTCGGCTCGATGGCGAAGCGGAAGCCGTAACCACGGTCCTCGGAGTACTGCGCGAGGAGGTTGAGCGCCTCACGGTAGCGGTCGAGGGCGGCCTGCACGTCCTTGGCCGAGTCGTACTCAGCGCCCTCCCGGCCACCCCAGAGCACCAGGGTCTTGGCGCCCAGCTCGGCGCCGAGGTCCATCTGGCGCAGCACCTTGCGCAGCGCGTAACGGCGGACGTTGCGGTCGTTGCTGGTGAAGCCGCCGTCCTTGAACACCGGGTGGGTGAACAGGTTGGTGGTGATCATCGGCACGATCAGGCCGGTCTCGTCGAGCGCCTTCTTGAAGCCGGCGACGATGCCGTCCCGGGTCTGCGCGTCGGCGCCGAACGGGACCAGGTCGTCGTCGTGGAACGTGATGCCGTAGGCGCCGACCTCGGCGAGCTTGTGGACGGCCTCGACCGGGTCGAGAGCCGGACGGGTGGCGTCACCGAACGGGTCGCGGGCCTGCCAGCCGACGGTCCAGAGGCCGAAGGAGAACTTGTCGTCGCGTGTGGGCTGGACGGACACGGGTAACCTCCCGGAAATTGTTTAGTGGTTGAATTATTTGACCGGGGTATGGCACTGTCAAGGGCGTGTTGGCCGCCTCCACAACTCCGGTACGCCAGGCCAGCGTGCGCGCCCATAATCTCGCGCTGGTGCTGCACACCGTGGCAAACAGCACAGATCCGCCATCTCGGGCAGCGGTCGCGACGGCCACCGGATTGACCCGCGCGACCGTTTCCGCCCTTGTCGACGACCTAGTTGACGGAGGCCTACTGGTCGAGGTCGATCCGCCGCCGCGCACCGGCGCCGGACGCCCCGCGGTCGGCCTCACCCTCACCTCCACCGGGCCGGCCGGCCTCGGCCTCGAGATCAACGTCGACTACCTGGCGGCCTGCGTCGTCGACCTCACCGGCACCGTCCGCCACCGCCACGTGGAACACGCCGACCAACGGCCCGCCGATCCGGCCCAGGCCCTGGCCGCACTCGGCCGGCTCGCCGCCACCGCCCGGCTCGCCGCCGAAGCCGACGGCCTGACCGTCGCCGGAGCTGCCCTCGCCGTCCCCGGCCTGGTCGCCGGCGGCCTGGTCCGCGTCGCCCCCAACCTCGGCTGGCAGGACGTCGACGCCGCGGCCGCACTACAGGCCGTCCCCGAACTGGCCGACCTCCCGATCACCGTCGACAACGAGGCCAATCTGGCCGCCCTCGGCGAACTGAGGGTCACCGCCACCCGCCACCCACCGAACAGCGCCGCCTCCACCCTCTCCGCAACGTCCTCGTCCGCCGCGACGCCATCCTCCGCGGCCACCTCCCCTTCCGCGACCACCTCCCCTTCCGCGGCCACCTCCCCTTCCGCGACCTCCTCCCCCTCCGCGACCTCCTCCCCCTCCGCTGGGCTCTCCTACGGAACGGCGGGGAACTCGTTTCTCTACGTCTCCGGGGAGATCGGCATCGGCGCGGGGCTCGTTCTCGAAGGTGAGCTCTACCGGGGGGTGCGCGGCTGGAGCGGAGAGATCGGGCATGTCACGGTTTATCCGGATGGTCGGCCCTGCAGGTGCGGCGCCCGCGGCTGCCTCGAGCAGTACGCCGGACAGGAGGCGCTGGCCCGCGACGAGCAACTCGCCGCGGCGGCACTCGGCATCGCACTGTCGGCTGTGGTCAACCTGCTCGATGTACCGGTCATCGTTCTCGGCGGCGCCTACGCACCGATCTTCGAAACCCTGCGTGAGGGCATCGAGACCGAGTTGCGACGGCGCGTCCTGACCGCGGGCCTCGCTCCGGTGATCTTGCGACCGGCGGCTCTCGGCCCGGACGCGGCGATGCGGGGCGCTGCCGACACCGTCATCAGGTCGGTCCACGAGGACCCGGCATCCTGGCTGCGCCGCATCTCCTGATCCGAGGAGTTGTGTCCGCCTCTTTCGCTTGGTGGGGCGCGTAGCCGTACCGGATGAGAAACGGCGGCGGCCGCCGGACCTCGGGTGAGGTTCGGCGGCCGCTTCGGTGCCTGTGTCGCTTCTTGTTGTTAGATGACGCCGGTCCGCGAGCCGATGGCCTGCGCGAAGATGCTGGTGATCAGCGTGGGGTCGGGGGCGAGGAAGACGCCGCTGTTGCTGCCGGGGAGCGCGTCCCGCAGCATCTTCAGCTCGTCGACGCTCACCTTGTCGCCGATGCCGATGAGCACCAGACGGATCGGCTTCTTCGGGTCCTGGGCCTTCTTGAGCCCGGCGACGACCTGCTCCTTGGTGAGGCCGGCCTGGTTCTCGTTGGCGCCGTCGGTGAAGAGGATGACGGAGTTGATCTTCTGCGGCGAGTAGTTCCTCTTCACGTGGTTGTACGCGTCGAGAACCGTGTCGTAGAGACCGGTGCCACCGTTCTTGTTCGGGTCGAGCTGCGCGATCGAGTTCTGCAGCTTCTCCCGGCCGGTGGTCAGCGATGTGATGCCGACCAGCGACTTCCAGGGCTTCGTCCCGTTCTCGTTGGTGGAGAACCGCCAGACGCCGACGGACCACTTGTTACTGAAGAGCGAGAGTCCCACGCTCGCGGCCGCCTGGGTCACCTGCGCCCGGGTCTTGCCGCCCGCGGTCGGCACCGCCTCGTTCATCGAGCCGGAGGTGTCGAACACGGTCAGCGCCTGACCGGGCTTCGTGGTGGCGATCCAGCCGCCGACCACGGCGCTCAGGTCACCGCCGCTGAGAGCCGCCGAGGCCGCTTTGCCCTCGGCCGACTTCGTGGACGCCGGGGTGACCGCCGGGGACGCCTTGGGGGCGCCCATGGGGGCCGGGAAGTTGGCGCCATAGGTGCCGTCCGGGGACCGGAGACCGGCTGCGGCCAGCGCGTTCTTGGCGGCGGCGCTCTGCAGCTCGCGGAGCAGGCCGTCGGCGGCGTCCGTCTTCTGCTTGTCCACCACCTGCGGCATGACCGTGTAGGGGTAGTCCAGCGGCGCCGGGCTCGGCTCCATGTAGATGGCGCTGAGCGCGATGGCGGGGCGGTCGGCGTTGTAGGCGACCACGTCCTCCTCGGACAGCGGGGCCGCACTCACCGTGTTGCTGCTCCCGATGTCGGCCTCCGACTTCGGGAACTTCGCCAGCAGCTCCTCACGCAGGAGCGCCTTGTTGGTGTCGAGCGCGGTGAGGGCACGCGACTTGGCCTTGAGGGCCTCGATCGGGTCGCCGCCGCCCGCGCTGGACGCCTGGCTGAGGGCCAGGAGGCTGGTCAGACCGGACGCGTCCTGCGTCGGGTCCATGATGCCGACCTGGAGCGGCTCGTCGGCCGTGAAGTTCGTCAGCAGGTCGCCCCAGCCGATCGACTTGTTCGGCCAGCCGAAGGTCTTCGCGATCGGCTCGGGCATCGCCAGCACGAGCGGGCTCTGCGCGACCGAGGTGACCTCGCCCGGCAGGAAGCCGGCGGCCTCGGTCTGGATGCGCAGCAGCCAGGTGGACGAGTCCGGGATCCAGACGTCGGGGACCTGAATGGCGTCGGGCGCCGGGTTCAGGCCGATGAGGGCGACCGAGTGGTCGCGGGTGACCGCGCTCGCGATCGTCGCCGGGAGCTCGTCGGAGACGTCGATCGCGACGCAGGTGCCGTCGACGGCGGCGCCTGCCTTGGTCCACTGATCGGCGACCGACTGCACGGCGGGCACGATCTCCGGAGCGGCGGCTACGGTCAGTCTCACGGACCCGGAACACCCGGAGTCGGCGAACTGCTGATAGCCGAGGTACGTCCCCGCAATTACGACGACTATCGCCATCGCACCTCCGACGACGCCCGCTCCCTTTGAGTTGAAGTTTCTACGATGGCGGCCAGACACGCGCTCCATAGTGCGCATGTCCGAAGCTGAATGCCATATACGTTCGGACGAAAATTACTCAGATTGGCGCTTCCCGATCTAGAAAACACCCAGCGTGAGTACGCCATCTCGATCCGTATCAAAGTTGACCTGCGACATGCCGGTTTTGAACCCTTTTCGCTACCGACACGCCGCAATGTCCGAACTTCCCTATGATCTGATCATCGGCGGATTCCACCGGAGCAGGCAGGTCGGGGTCGGTTCACCGGTCGGTTCACCTTGGAGACCGGGAATTCCGGTCTCCGGGTCGATGCGGAAAACGGTCACGTTGTGTGAACGTTGATTGGTTACGTAGAGGTGATCCCCGAGCAGCACCATGTGCCTCGGCCAGACCCCGTCCACCGGCACCTCGGCCACCAGCGTCGCGTCGTGGCCGTCCCAGGAGAAGGTCGACACGGTGTCCGGTCCGCGGTTCGCCACGTAGACGAACCGGCCATCACGGCCCATCGTGATCTCCGACGGGTAGACCGGCCCCGAGGACGTGCTGGTGGCGATCTCACCACGCTGCTCGAGCGTGGGCGCGCCGGCCGGGCGGTACCACCCGAGAGTGCCGGTCAGCTCGCCGACGACCAGGAGCGCGCCGTCCGCCGACCGCAGCAGGTGCCGCGGGCCGGTGCCCGGCTTCGCCTCGACGGCGACCTCCGGAAGGCTCAGGCGCCCCGAGTTCGGGTCCAGCCGGGACCGCCACACCCGATCCGAACCGAGATCGGAGATCAGCACGTCGGCGCTGTTGCCGTCCGGGACCACCTGGTGCGCGTGCGGGCCGGCCTGACGTTCGGTGTCGGGGCCGGAGCCGGTCAGGGTCAGCAGGTCACTGCGCTCGCCGGGCACGCCCTCGGCGTCGAGCGGGTGCACCGAGACCGAGCCGCTCGCGTAGTTCGCCACCACCAGGTGCCGGCCGTCGGAGCTGACCGCCAGGTGGCACGGATCCGAGCCGCCGGCCGACCGGACCGTCAGCGGGATCAGCGAGCAGTCCGACGCCACCGAGAAGGCGGAGACCGTGCCCTGGTCCAGCTCGTTCACCGCGTACAGGACCGGAAGCGACGGGTGCTGCGCCAGGAAGGACGGCGACGGGGTGCGGGCCGCCAGCCCGAGCCGGGTCAGGTCCCCGGTCACCGGATCACGCCGCACCAGCGTGATGCCGTCCCCCTCACCTCCCTTGTCACCGGTGTAGCAGCCGACGAAGACGTACTCATGGCTCGAACCCATACGTCGAATCCCACCACAGAACCCGGGAAACGCACGGCAGGACACCACCGCCGGCGGCGCGGGCCCCCGTTGATCGCCCGCGCTGCCGACGGCGGTGCCGCCGGTGCTCCCCGTCAGCCGTTCAGGAACTCGTAGGCGTCCGCCGTGGCGGCGACCGCGTCGGACGGCGCCTGGATCGGGGACGCCTTGCCGTACCGGTCGTAGACGACCTCATAGGTCGCCGCCTTCGCTTTGCCGGCCGCCGGGATCTTCACGACCGCCCTGGTGATCCGTCCCTCACCGTCGAGGGTCACCTCCAGCGGTACGGCCTTCGCCTTCTCGCCGAGCGCCTTGAGGGTGTCCGCGTCGACGATCTCGGCCTCGGTCGACCTGGTCAGGTCGGTGGTGCCGGCGTACGTGCCGCTGCCGGTCTCCTTGAGGTCGGTGGCGGCGGTGAGCAGCGTGCTCACATAACCCGGGTCGGTCTCACCGGCATAGGTGAGGTCCTCGGCCGAGTCCTTGGAGAGTTTGCCCTGGTCGAGCTTCATCCACTTCTTCGGGAACTTCGGCAGGCCGGCGTCGGCCGGCGCGTCGTCGAATGCGATCTTCGCCCAGGCCTGCTTCTCGATGACCAGGAACTTCATCGTCAGGGTCATGTCGGAGTCCGGGATCTTCTCGAAGAAG
Source organism: Actinoplanes subglobosus (assembly GCF_042650585.1). NCBI lineage: Bacteria > Bacillati > Actinomycetota > Actinomycetes > Micromonosporales > Micromonosporaceae > Actinoplanes > Actinoplanes subglobosus. Next base: position 74,688 of record NZ_JBHSBL010000032.1, on the reverse strand, counting down.
TCACTGGTGACCGACTTGTTGGGGGCGTCCAGCACGCCGCTGAACGACTGCTGCCCGCCCTTGACGGAGTAGTGGAACGCCGGGGTGGTCCTCCCCGGTACCCCCTTCGCCAGGGTGGTGGCGGCGGAGACCTGTTCCACGGTCTCCTCCACGGTGTCGGTCACGCCACACGCGCCCAACCCGGCGCCGGCGATCAGCAGGACGCCGGTCAGGGCCAGGCGCTTGGTGAGAACGTTCATCGTCTTGTCTTTCCTCACGGGGTCCGCAGTGCGTTGATGGACACAGGCTCCTGGAGACGACTGCCGATGCGCTGCGGCTATGCTGCTGCCGGCTGCCGTTCCGCTGCCGAAAAGGAGAACCGGCAGGTCAGAAGGGGTGGGCCAATGAGCGAGATGGTGGCCACCGACCCGCTGCGGTTCGAGATCCTGGGCCCGATCCGGGCCTTCCGGGACGGCCGGCAGCTCGACCTCGGCCCCGCCAAACAGCGGGCCGTCCTCGCCGTGCTGCTGCTGCACCCCGGAAAACCGGTCCCCACCCACCGCATCGTCGACGCGGTCTGGGGCGACGATCCCCCGGAGAACGGGACGAACGTCGTCCAGAAGTACGTGGCCGGGCTGCGGCGGGTGCTCGATCCCGACCGCTCCCCGCGCACCCCCGGCGAGTTGCTGGCCCTCACCGACGGCGGATATGTGCTCCGCGTCACCTCCCTCGACACCGAGGACTTCCGCAACGGCGTCGCCCGCGCCGCCGCCGAACACCGGGCCGGACATGTCGAGGAGGCCGCGCGGATCGCCCGGGCAGCCCTCGACATCTGGTACGGCGAGGCACTCGCCGGGCTCGGCGGGGCGGTGTTCGAGTCGGCCCGGACCCGGCTCACCGAGGAACGGGCCACCGCCTGGGAGGCCTGGGCGGCCATCGAGCTGTCCCGCGGCGCTTTCGCCGGGCTCGTCTCGGAGCTGTCGCGTCTGGTCCAGGAGTTCCCGCTGCGGGAAGGGCTGCGGGCGCAGTTGATGATCGCGCTGTATCGCAGTGGACGGCAGGCCGAGGCGCTCGCGGCGTTCCGTGATGCACGGGAGTACTTCCTGGACGAACTCGGCGCCGAGCCGGGCGAGCGTCTACAGGAGACGCACCAGCGGATCCTGCGTAACGAGCCGGTCGGCGGGGAGCCTTCCGCCGTCTCGGCGCTGTCGCCGTCTTCCCCCGCGTTCGTTCCGCCCGACGTTCCCGCCTTCGTCCCGCGGCAGGTTCCTTCGCCTCCGCAGCCATGGCAGGCGACCGCCGTGCCGGAACGTCTGTTCGGGCCGCGCCGCCGAGGATTCCCCTGGGCCGAGGTGGTCGCCGCCACCCTGCTGCCGATCATGACGTGCTCGGTGGGCAGCTGGATCTACTTCGTCTACGCCGCGGCCCAGCGCCGCGCCAGGCGGGAGACGATCACCGCCATCGGCTACTTCGCCGCCGTTCTCACGATGATCACGCTCATGGCGATCAACCCGAGCGGCCTGGACAGTGAGAACTTCAGCGGCCAGGAGGAGGCCGGCATCCTGCTGGGCCTGTTCATCGTCGTGGCGGCCACGGTGCACGGCGCGATCCTGGCCTCTCATCCCGGCGACAACCGCCAGGACCGGGCCCGCCGCGACCTGGCCCGCCAGTTCGCCCTGGTCGACCCGGCAGGCGCCCGCATGGCCGGTATCGGCCGTCCCGACCTGCTACGCCCCTTCGACGACGGCGGCCTGGTCGACCTCAACCACGCGCCACCGCAGGAGATCGCCCGGTTGCGGGGCATCACGCCCTACCAGGCACACCAGATCAGCATGGACAGGTTCACCAACGGCCCCTACCAGGACTACGAAGACCTGTCACAGCGCGGCCTGCTCCCGGCGAGAACCTTGCGAGGCCTCCGCCCATGGCTGATCTGCCTCCCCACCGAACTGACCACCCGGCAGGCCCCACACCAATGAGTTCCCGCAGCCAACGCGGATCGGCACCGGCGGCAATCCGGCAGTGACATCAATCCATAAACACCAGGCTATTACCCCAGAACATCGAGCAAGTCACCTTCGTTGAAAGTCATCAGAGATTCATTCTGATAAGAATTCACCTCACGAAGGAACGGCGGCTCATCTGAACGTGCACAAACGAAGGTGACCTTCGCCGTCATGTCAGTCCGACCCGACAACGATTCAGAAAAGGAGAGAACTGTCACCAGGCTCCGCGAGCCCTCGATCCCACGAGCCGGTTTCATCCACGAACCAACCCTCATCGACGACCCTCTGAACCCCCTCGGGCAGCGCGCTCCATCGCGCGAGGGCCAGCGGTGAATCCGGCAGCCATTTCCCGCATCAGATCGTTGATCTCGATCAACTCTTCCCTCCCCCAGCCAGTCCAGACCCTTTTTGACACCCGCAAGATGGCGCACTCCGAACGGCATCAGGATAGACCTTCGCGTTATCCGCCACTCGATTTGTCACATCTTCCGGGCTGTACGGGTCTCTCGGATGGAATGGAGCGGACGAGTATCCCCCGCTAAGGGATCGCAGCGTTTGGAGTTGTTGTGGACCAGGACCGGCTCAGCGCCGGCCAGTACGTAGCACGTGTGGATGTCGTCGACCGTCAGGTCGGCCCTCTCACCCGCCACGCCTTGCGCGTCGGTCACCAGACCGCGGCTCCACCTCCGGCGACGGCCACAGCGCCCAGGCCAGCAGACCGGCGGCGAGCACGCCCGCCATACCGCCGGCGACGGCTCGGATCCGCCCACGGCTCCACCTCGGCGGCGTACGCCCGCTCTTGTCCCTCAGCGAGCCATGGAGCCGCTTGTCAATCCGTCCACCCAGCACGCGGGAGATCGTGGCCGCAGAATCCGGCGGGACAAGAGGTCAGCGGGCGGCCGCGGCAGCCAGCTGGCGCCGGGCCACGTACTCCACCAGCTCGATCAGCACGTTGCGGGCGGCGCCCTGGTCACGGGCGTCGAAGAGGACGACCGGGACGCCCGGGTCCAGGTCGAGCGCGCGGGCCACCGCCTCCGGCGCGTACTGGTGCTGGCTGTCGAAGCAGTTCACCGCCACCACGAACGGGGTGCCGCGCTGCTCGAAGTAGTCGATCGACGGGAAGCAGTCGGCGAGCCGGCGGGTGTCGGCGAGCACGACGGCACCGAGCGCGCCCTGCGACAGCTCGTCCCACAGGAACCAGAACCGGTCCTGGCCGGGCGTGCCGAACAGGTAGAGCTGGAGGTCCTCGGTGATGGTGATCCGGCCGAAGTCCATCGTCACCGTGGTGGTGGTCTTCGTCTCCACGCCGGAGACGTCGTCCGCCCCCTCGGCGCCGGTGAGGATCTCCTCGGTCTGGAGCGGCCGGATCTCACTCACCGACCCGACCATCGTGGTCTTGCCCGCCCCGAAGCCACCCGCGATGAGGATCTTGAGGGCGACCGGAATGCGCGACGATCCGCCGGTGCGGTCAGAGCGCACGGAGTCCATTGACAACCGCCTTGAGTACGTCGACGTCATGCGGCTGCGTGGCAGCCGGGGGTTCGTACAGCGAGATCAAACCCGCTGAGCGTAGATCACCGAGGAAGACACGCACCACGCCGACCGCCAGGTCGAGCTGAGAAGCCAGCTCGACCACGGAGATCGGCTCCCAGGCCGCCGCCACGATGGCATGGTGCTCCGGCTGCAACTGCTGTCCGGAGGTGAGATCGGGCACCGTCGCCACGACGAACGCGACCAGGTCGAAGTCGCAGTCCACCGGGGCGACACGTCCGCCGGTCATCGCATAGGGACGCACCACCGGGCCCGCGTCGTTGTCCAGCCAGTCGTGAGTCACACGCGGCTGCTCAGTAGACGTCGGACGGTGTCAGCACCGTCCGTTCGGGGGCGGCCATGGTCTGGCCGACCCGGGTGACCAGCATCGCCATCTCGTAGGCGATGAGGCCCAGGTCGGCGTCGGCGGAGGCCAGCACGGCCAGGCAGGCACCCTGCCCGGCGGCGGTGACGAAGAGGAAGGCATCCTCCATCTCCACCACCGTCTGGCGGACCTGCCCGGCGTCGAAGTGCCGGCTCGCGCCCTTGGCCAGGCTCTGGAAACCCGCTGCCATCGCCGACAGATGCTCCGCGTCCTCCCGGTTCATCGCCGCCGAGGCGCCGAGCATCAGGCCGTCGGCCGAGAGGACCACCGCCTGCTGCGCGGTTGGCACACGTTCGACCAGGTCGTCGAGGAGCCAGGTGAGATTCGCGCTCTGCTTCGTCTGTGCCACTTAAGAGTCCTTCTCCAGCATGAGGTTCTCCCCGGGACCATCGGCGTGATCGCCGTTCACGCCGGCCTCCGGCCCGGATGGTGCTTTCTCCCCGTCCACCGCGGGAGCCGCGGAGGCCGGGAGACTGACAGTGGCCGCATCGGCGGCCGGGTCCGTACGGGCCGCGTCCGCGCGACCGCGGTTGGTGCCGAGCTGCAGGGCGCTCATCAGCGAACGCGCCTGGTCGGGGCTGCGAGCCGGGGTCGTGGGTTCGGGGTCCACGACCGGCTTGCGCAGTTGCGGGGCCAGGTTCGCCTGCCGGACCCGCCGGGGCAGGCCGTCCTCACCGATGATCTCACCCGTTGTCTCGCCGACGACACGCTCGTCAGCCGGCTTGGCCTCGATCTCCTGAGGCGAGACCTCCTGAGGCGAAATCTCCTGAGGCGAGACCTCCCGCAGCGGGATCACCTGGGTGACCTCAGCGGCCTCGGGCTCAGCGGCCGGCACCGAGTTGCGCGGCACCGCGCGGGGCGCCACCGGCAGGCCCGCGGCCAGCTCGTCCAGCACGGACAGGTCGATCGTCTTGTCCACCTCGGCGGAACCGTTGACTGTCGGCAGCGTCGGCTTGCGGGTCCGCCGCCGCTGCACCAGGCCCTCGGCGCTCAACTCGGTCGCGACAGTGCTCGGCGCCGGGCCGGTGATCTCCGGGGCGGTGCGGTGCTGACCGTTCAGTGCGGGCGCCTCGACCGGTGCGGCCGGCGGCAGGACGTCGTCCGGGGCGGTCCGGCGGCCGGGCGGCGAGATCTGCTGGAGCTCGCCGCTGCTCGGCCACTGGAGGGCACCCAGCGGGTCACCCGACGGTTCGCTGGGGGTCTCTGCCCGGCCGCCGAAGCCGGCGACCAGCTCACCGGGAACGAGCACGACAGCGGTGATGCCGCCGTACGCCGAAGCACGCAACGAGACCTTGATGTTGTGCCGCTGAGCGAGCTGAGCCACCACGAACAGACCGAGCCGGGCACTGTCGGCCGGGTCGAAGTCGGGCGGCTCCACCAGGCGGCGGTTCGCCTCCACGATCGCGTCCGGGGCCATGCCCAGCCCGCGGTCCTCGATCTCGACGGCGTAGCCGTTCGGCAGGGCCTGGCCGGTGACCTGGACCCGGGTGTGCGGCGGCGAATAGGACGCCGCGTTCTCGATCAGCTCGGCCAGCAGGTGGATCACGTCACCGACGGACCGGCCGACCAGGGAGGAGGCGGCGATCGTACGGATGTCGACCCGCTTGTAGTCCTCGACCTCACTGATCGCACCGCGGACGACGTCGATCACCGGGACCGGGTTGCGCCAGCCACGACCGGGGGCCGCACCGGCCAGGATGACCAGGTCCTCGGCGTGGCGCCGCATCCGGGTGGCGAGGTGGTCGACGCGGTACAGGTCCTCCAGCTCCCGCGGGTCGGTCTCGCGGCGCTCCATCTTGTCCAGCAGGGACAGCTGGCGGTGCAGCAGCGTCTGGCTGCGGCGGGCGATGTTGAGGAAGACCTCGTTGATGCCGCGCCGGACGTTCGCCTCATCGACCGCTGACTGCACGGCCGTACGCTGCACCTCGGTGAACGCACCGCCGAGCTGGCCGATCTCGTCCTGGCCGTACTCCAGCGGCGGCGTCTCCGCGTCGACGTCGACCATCTCGCCGCGCTGGAGTCGCCGCACCACCGAGGGCAGCCGCTCGGAGGCCAGCTCGATCGCGTCGCGCCGCAGGCGGATCAGGCGGCCCACCAGCGAGCGGCCGAGGCGCACCGAGACGTAGACCGAGGCGCCCAGCGCGATCAGGCCGAGCAGGGCGGCCAAACCGAGCTTGCCGAGGATGTCGACGGCGAACGGGGTGGCGTCCTTGGACACCTGCGAGATCGTGCGCTCGCCGAAGAGCCGCAGCTCCTGGGCGGCGTAGTCGTACGCGTGCTGCCACTCGGTGCCGGAGACCGGCGGCGCGCCGCCCGCGTAGTTCTGCGCCAGCAGCTTGTTCTGCAGGATGTCGAGGTCGATGAAGGTCGGGTGGATGACCAGCCGGGCGTAGTCGTCCTGCGAGCTCTCCGGCAGGTCGGCCACACCGGCACGGAGCAGGTAACGCTCGACGCCGATGTACTCGATGAGGGTCTCGCGCGTCTTGTTGTCGATCCGGCCGCCCGCGTTCGCGCCGGCCAGCAGCGCGTCGATACGGCTCAGATACTCCAGGCCACGGAAGGTGGCGATGACGCCACGGACCTCACGGTCCACTCGCTCATGGAAGAAGACCGCAGCGGTACGGGAGACGTCGAACGCCAACTCGATGATCGAGTCGTACTTCTGCGCCAGGTAGAGGAAGCTGGTGCGCCGCTCGTCGACCTCCTGGCGCAGCGGGACCAGTTCATCGATCTTGATGAGGAACTCGTCGACCTCGACACGCAGGTCCTCGGTCATCTCGGCGTCGGCCGCGGCACTGCGGAACTCGGCGACGATCTGGTCGGTGGTGTCACGCTCACGGCCCAGCTCGGTCTTCGCCGGGCGGGTGGTGGCCTGGTAGATGGCCGAGAAATGGCGTTCCCGCTGCAACTGGGCGATCAGTCGCATGCCGGGGTCACCGAGCTTCTGCACCGCGTCACGTGCATTGAGCAGCGTGAATGCCGGGCCGGCGGTCACCACGGTCGCGAAGATCCAGATCGCGAGCAACGCGGACAGCGGCACCGCGACCATCGCGATGATCTTCGAACGGATCGACCAGTTGCGGCTTCTCATCAAGCTCCGCCAGAGGGGTTCGGCAGGGAACGATCAGCGGACCGCCCGTGGCACCGGCCGTTGGAGAACGGGGGGAACGTCCGGTACGCCCGTGGCGAGCGCTGGCAAAGAATACGTAATGACGTCCGTCTCAGCTAGCTCCCGGACCCGCCGGATCCCCGCTGTCTCTCCTGTTTGTCCAGCCAGAACGGCACACGATCTTTTTCTCATCGATCGTCGGTGTTACGACACTGTGCGCCCGCACACTGCCCGATTACGACCCTGGTGCGCGTTATTCGCGCGGACGGGATTGGCGCGAGGTACGTGGTGGGAATACAGGGGTGGAAGAAGGAGGAACCTGATGTCCACCACCGCCACCATCGTCCTGATCGTCGTCGTCCTACTGGTGCTGGCCGCGATCGTGGTCGGTGTCCAGGCGGCGCGTCGTCGCCGGCTCCGGCAGACCTTCGGCCCCGAGTACGACCGTGTGGTCGCCGACACCGGCAACCGCACCGAGGCGGAGAAGGAACTGCTCGAACGCACCAAGCGGCACGCGCAGCTCGAGCTCAAGCCCCTCTCCCCCGAATCCCGAGCCCGCTACTCCGCCGCCTGGGAAGAGGTTCAGATCCGCTTCGTCGACGACCCGCAGGAGGCGGTCACGACCGCCGACGAACTGGTCACGCGCCTGATCGCCGAGCGGGGCTACCCGACCGGCGACTACGACGAGCGACTCGCCGACCTCTCCGTGGAGCACGCCGCCACCCTGGAGCACTACCGCTCCGCGCACGACATCAGCACGCGCAGCCGTGACGGACAGGCCGAGACCGAGGACCTGCGCCAGGCGCTCGTCCACTACCGCGCCCTCTTCGCCGACCTGCTCGGCGAGAACCCGGTCGCGCACACCACCACCCCCACCGCCGACACCCCCACCGAACACAGCCGCTGAGGAGCACCGACGATGCGCTTCTTCTCCAACGAGGCCCAGGACAACGTCGACGAGAAGACCGACCGCCCCACCGACACCGTTCCGCAGCAGCGGGCCGGATCGCCGTGGCAGAACGACACCGACCCGGAACCCACGGCCGTGGGAACGTCCGCCGTGGGCACGTCCACCGCGGGTGACGCGGACACCGTCCGCCCGGACGACGACCCGGACCGCACCGACCGGCTGCCGGACAGCGCGGACCGGACGGTGGCGTTCAGCGACGGCGTGACCCGTGACAAGGACGGCGTCGCGACCGGCGACAAGGACGGCGTCACGAGTGGCGACAAGGCCCAGGACGGCTTCCTGCCCAGCGACAAGGACCAGCACAAGGACCAGTACAAGGACAAGGACAAGGACAACGACAACGACGGGGTCGACGACACCGCCGAGGTCAAGGAGGGGTTCAAGGACGGGGATGGGGACCGCGACGAGTTCGCGGCGCCGAAGCACTCGCTTCCGGAGGACACCAAGCCCCACCACGAGCTGCCCACCGACACCACGCCGGTGACCGTGGAACCGGACGAGGACCCGGTGGTGGACACCGAACCGGTGACCGAACCCGTGGTCGAGCCGGTGGCGGCGACGACCGCGTCCGGCCCGCTGCCGTTCTTCCCGGCCGCCGACACCCAGCCGCTGCGCGACCGCTGGCGCGAGGTGCAGCTCCGTTTCGTCGACGACCCGAAGGGCGCCACCGGCGAGGCATCGAGCCTGGTGGACGAGGCTGTGGACAAGCTGTCGACGGCTCTGCGCGAGCACCGGGGCTCCTTCTCCAAGGGCACCGACGACACCGAGGCGCTGCGGGTCGAGCTGCGCAGTTACCGCGACATCCTGGACCGCCTGCTCGGTCTGTAGCAGCGACCGGGGCATGACAGAGGGGGAGCCGGTGGCTCCCCCTCTGTCATGCCGACGGTGAGACCGACGGCGCCGGGGACTCACTTGTGGACGGTGTCACCGAAGCCGACACGGAGGCCGAGACCGACGCCGAGACCGAAGGCGACGACGGCGGGGGTGGCGGCGGCGAAGGTGGCACGGGCGACGGCGAGGCGCTGGGCGTCGGGCTGGAGATGCTGGTCGCCACCGGGGACGGCTTCACCGAGGTCGGCGTGGCGGTCGAGGTGAGCGGCGTGTACGTGTACGTGCTGAGTGGCTCGTCGTCCGGGAACTCGCCCGCTCCGGCACCACCGAGGTCCATACCGGCGCCGGGAAACTGCTCGTCCACCGGCCCGGGACGCTGACCGGGGGCGAGATTGACCGCGCCGAGCTGGGCGCCGAGCCACAGGGCCGGCCCGAGACCGACCGCGAGTATGGCTCCGAAGAGCGCCAACGGCCCTCGTTCCATGACGGCCCCTCCCCCGCTTCGCCCGACGATCGTCTCGCCTCACCCCGGGGACCTGCTACCCATTTCGGACGGAGGCGAAGCGAACAATCGCTGGAGCTATTGTGACCCAAAGTGACAAGGCGGTTGCTCATCCGTCGCACACGCGACTGCGTTCACTTTCGGGTACGGGAGTGGGCTCCGACGGGTTCAGTCGATCACCTCATCGGGTGCCGGCGAGGAACGCCACCGCCTCCTCCCAGGCCGCCCATCCACCCGGCAGTTCGTCGGTGTCGAGCGCCGGTCGCAGACTCAACTCGCCGCCCGCCCGCATACCGAGCGTCCAGCCCTTGCGCCGACCGGGCAATGTGGCCACTCCGGCAACATCGGCGAACGGGACGAACCGTCCCCCATCGGGCATTACAAGAGCATCACTCGCGGGAATCATGGCCGGTTCACCCGCCGGTGCCGCTGCGGCGCCGATCGACGCCGCTGCTCCCCCGGCCGGCACCCCGTCCGCGGCTATTCTGGTCAGCCGCCGTTTCGACTCCGGGCCACGGCCGCGCGGCAGGCCCGGCACCAGCAGCAACCCGAGATCGGTGATCAGCACGTCGGTGCGGGCGCCGTCCGCGGAGAGGTTGATCAGTCCACCGAGGACCTGGGCGCGCGCCGCACCCGGCCGGGATGCCGCCGCGGCGAGATCCACGCCCGCCTCGGTCAGGTAGACCCGGACCGCCTCGGTGGTCTCCGGGTCGGCGGCCGCCGACGCCAGTTCGGCCAGGTCGAGGTTGGTCCCGTCGGCGGCGGCCACCTCGGCCGCGCCGGTCCAGCTGTGCCGCCAGCGGGCCACGCCGCTGCGCAGTGCGGCGAGAGCCAGCATCAGGCCGAGCAGCTCGACGATCCGGGACATGGTCTCCTCCGGTGACGCCTCCGGGAAGAGTGTCTCGGCGGCCGTCCGCAACCTCCCGTCGGCGGCGAGCGAGAGCAGCTGGCCGGCGTCGTGGACCGGGCTGCCGACAGCCCGGGAGATCGACGCGAGGGCGGCCTCGGCCTCCCGCTCCATCTCGGAGGTACGGGCCACGCTGAGGCATTCGTCCCAGCTCACCACGGATCGTCCGCGAGGAGGGAAGGCGACGTCCTGGAGCGCCCGCCCGAGAGCCGGCAGATCGGGCACGAGTTCGTCGACCGGCTCGCCCGAATCAGAGCCGGACCCAGCGGCGCTGGCGGAAGAAACGGCGCCGGCGCCGGGGGAAGGAGCGGCGGCGGCAGGGGCGGCGGCAGGGGCGGCGGCGGCAGGGGAAGAAACGGCGGCGGAAGAGGCGGCGGCAGGAGAGTCGGAGAGGGAAGAGCCGGCAGGGGAAGAAGCCGCGGATGGATCAGCGGCAGCGCCGGCGGCGGGATCGGAGGCGGGCGCGGCGGGAAGGAGCGCCTGCAGGGCAGCGATCCGCTCACCCAGCGGCGGATGCGTGTCCCACGGTCCAGACAGCTCCGGATCCCGGGCCCGCAGCATGGCCATCTCGGTGCTCCGGGCCGCCAGCACCCGCAGCAGCCCGCCGAACACGTCGTCCGGCACGAATCCGGCCTGCCAGCCGGGCCCGACGTACTCGGCGTGGAACAGCCGCTGCATCCCGGCCAGCGCCGGCAGGTCCCGCAGCGCGGCGATGGTCGCCTCGACCCCGGCGTGCCGCGCGGCGAGACGGTCGGCGGCTAGTTCCTGGGCGCGGCTGAACGGCGCGTCCACCCGCCGGTAGAACCCGGCGTAGGCCCGCAGCACGATTCCGGCCGGCCCACGCCGGGAGATCCGCGGCATGGTCCGGCCGATCACGACCCGCCCGCGGTGGGCGAGCGGCGCCCACCGGCCGAGGGCCGCCGACCCGTGGGCCAGTTCGTGGGTGACGACGGCGGTGAGCCGGTCCGGCTCGAGTGCCTGGAGCAGCGGCAGGCCGAGGTAGAGGTCGCGGCGCCCGCCGATCAGGCCGAGCAGCCGGGTACGTTCGCCGAGGGCCACGGTGGCGTCGGCGACGACGGTCACGCCGGCCGGCGCGCCGACTCCGGCGGCCTGCGCGGCGCCGTCGATCATCGCCCAGAGGCGTGGCGCCTGCTCACGGCCGACCGCCACACCACCGGGGGTGCGGTGGCGGGTGTGCAGGGCGTGCCACGTGGCGTACGACAGGGTGCCGAACGTGGCGAGGCTGAGCGGCACGCCGACCCGGAGCGCGAGCGAACCGGGCAGCAGCGACAGCACCGCCCAGAGCGCGAGGAGCACGGCCGCGAGCTGCGCTCCGGCGACGACGAGGAACCCGGCCAGTGCGGCGGCCGACCGCCCCGCCCCTGGTGCACCCTTGCTCAACCCGCGCTCCCTCTGCCGGTGGGCCACCCAGACTAGGGCCAAAACCGTGCGTAACCGTTTCGTGCCCGTGCTGTGGGTAATAGGACCGCTATGGCTGACCTCGATCAGACACTGGCCGTCGCCCTGAAGGGGTACGCATGGCTGCCGGATCTCCGTCGCCGGGCGGGCGGCGGGCCGGTGCGGACCCGGGTGCTGGGCCAGCCCGCGGTGGGGATCTGCGGAGACGCCGCGGCACGGTTCTTCTACACGAACGGGCACCTGGAGAGGCATACGGCGCTGCCGGGTCTGGTGGTGCGCACGTTGTTCGGCGAGGGTGCGGTGCACACCCTGGACGGTGCCGCGCACCGGCGCCGGAAGTCGCTGTTCACCTCGCTGCTGATGGACGACGGGATCGACCGGCTGGCGAAGATGGCCGGTGAGGAGTTCGACGCGGCGGCCGACCAGTGGTGCGGCGGGCCGCCGGTTCGGTTGTTCGACGAGTCGGCGCGGATCATCGCCCGGGCGGTGTCGCGCTGGGTGGGCGTACCCCTGGAAGATCGTGAGGTGGTGGCTCTCGCCCGGGACTGCGTCGCGATGGTCGACGGTTTCGCGACGGTGGGGCCGCGGACGGTGCGGGCGCTCGCGGCACGTCTGGCGCAGGAGCGCCGCCTTTCCAAGATCATTGCGGGGGTACGGGCGAAGCCGCCCACCCGGAGCCCGTTGTCGATCGTGGCACACCACAGCGACGACGGACAGGTCCTGGATCCGCGGGTGGCGGCCGTCGAGTTGCTGAACATCCTGCGCCCGACGATCGCGGTGGCGTGGTTCGTCGCGTTCGCCGCGCACGCCATGGACATGTGGCCGCGTCATCAGTCCCGGATGCGGGCCGGCGACGATGACTTCACGCTGGCGTTCACGCACGAGGTGCGGCGGTTCTACCCGTTCGCCCCGTTCCTGGGTGGCCGGGCGACCCGTGACCTGTTCTTCCAGGGTGAGCCGATCCCGGCCGGGACACTGGTGCTGCTGGACGTCTACGGCCAGAACCACGATCCGGAGCTGTGGACGGACCCGTACCGCTTCGACCCGGACCGCTTCCTGCACCGGGAGATCGGCGAGTTCACCCTGATCCCGCAGGGTGGCGGCGATCCCCGGACCGGCCACCGCTGCCCGGGCGAGCGGATCACTGTCGCGCTGCTGGGCACGCTGTCGCGCCGGCTCGCCGAACTGGACCACTATCTGCCGCCGCAGCGCACCGGCATCGGCCTGTCCCGGATCCCGGCGCTGCCCCGTGATCGGATCCGCCTGGTCGTGCCGGAGCACCGGCGGACGGTTCCGGCCGTCGAGCCGGCGATCAGTGCCAGTCGATCTCCGGTGAGCGGTGGAACCTGATCCCGGCGGCGTCCCACCGGGGACCGAAGGCGGCCAGCCGCTCGCGGAACGACTGCCAGTCCCGGCCCTCGCACGGTGACCAGGCCACCTCGGCGACGGCCGGCAGCCGCGGAAAGGTGAGGTAGCGCAGGTCGTCGACGCTGCGCAGGGTCTCCGACCAGAGCGGCGCCTCGACGCCGAGGATGTTCTCCTCGCCGACGCCGGGCAGCCGCTGCGCCGGGTCCCAGTCGTAGGCGCGCTCCACGCTCAGGTGCCCGGCCCAGTCCAGCCCGAGCGGGGTGTCGGCGTCGTACTTCATGTCGAGGTAGGTGCGGTCGGCCGGGGAGACGATCACCCGGCGGCCGTCGGCGGCGGCCCGGGCCACGGCGTCGTCGGTGGCCTCGATCCGCCAGTACTGGACGATCGCGTCCTCGGGCAGGCCGACTCCGGCGATCTCGTGCCAGCCGATCACGCTCTTGCCGAACCGGCCGGGGATCGGCAGCACCCGGTCCAGGAACGTGCGGTAGTCCTCCGGTGGCGTGGACAGGCACTCGTCGCCGCCGATGTGCAGGTAGGGGCCGGGGGTCAGGCCGGCGACCGTCTTGAGGACGGTCTCGACGAAGGCGTAGGTCTCCTCACGGCCCGCGACCAGCGAGGAGTAGCCGACCTCGGCGTCGGTCCGCGGTGCGACCGGCTGCCCGTCGGCGGTCAGCTCCGGGTAGGCGACGTGCACCGCGTTGACGTGGCCGGGCATGTCGATCTCGGGGACGATCGTGACGAACCGCTCGGCCGCGTAGTCGACGACGTCGCTGTACTCGGCGAGGGTGAGAAAGCCGGGCCCGGCCCCGTCGACGCCGGTGCCCGGGCCGCCGCTGACCTCCGTGAGCCGGGGCCAGCCGGGGATCTCCAGACGCCAGCCCTGGTCGTCGGTGAGGTGCAGATGCAGGTAGTTGATCTTGAATTGGACCAGCAGGTCGACGTGCGCCTTGATCTCGGCGGCGGTGAAGAAGTGCCGGGCCAGGTCGAGCATCGCGCCGCGGTAGGCGTACCGCGGATGGTCCTCGATGACGCCGCCGGGCAGTTCCGTGCCGAGCTGGCGCAGCGTCTGGACACCCCAGAAGACGCCCTGCGGGGAGCCGCCGGTCAGGGTCACACCGGTGGCGGTGATCTCCAGGCGGTACCCCTCGGCGCCGAGCGACTCGTCCAGCGCCAGGACGATCGCGCCGTCGGCGGCCGACGGGAGGCCCAGGTGCGCGGCGACGCCTTCGAGTGGGGGCGGGGCGCTCACCGCCGTACCCCCGGGAATGATCGTGAACGATGCGGCCGTGACCGGCCGCACCGAGGCCGGTCGAGGGATAACATCGCCGAGTCGCTGCGTCCGATCGCTCACTCTGAAGATTGTAAACAGTTAGGCTATGACGACCATCACACGTCTCGCCCGCACGGGTGACGAAGCGGTCCTGCACGACCTGGCCGCCCGGACATTCGGCCTGGCCTGCCCGCCGGGGACCGCCCAGGCCGACATCGACGCGTTCATCGCGGCGCACCTGTCGGTCGCGAGTTTCCGCGGCTATCTCGCCGACCCGGCACGCATCCTGGCGATCGTCGCGGTCGACGGCGAGCCGACCGGCTATTCGATGCTGGTCGGCGGCCCGATCGCCGACCCCGACGTGGCCGCAGTGGTCGATCAGGCCACCAGCATCGAGCTGAGCAAGTTCTATCTGGCGCCGGAGCGGCACGGGACCGGCGCCGCGGCCGCGCTGATGACCGCGACGCTCACCGCCGCCTCCGGGACCGGGGCCGAGACCTGCTGGCTCGGTGTCAACCAGCGCAATGAGCGGGCCGCGAGGTTCTACGCCAAGCACGGTTTCGCGATCGTCGGGGTGAAACGGTTCCTGGTCGGCTCCGAGTGGCACGACGACCACATCCGGCAACGCGGCCTATCCTCGGCGAATGGCAGTGGTACGAGCGGCTCGTGACGAGGACGCGGCGGCGATCGCCGACATCTGCACACGGGGCTACCGGCGGACCTATCCGGCCCTGCTGAGCAGCGAGTTCATCGAGCGGATGATCGCCGAGTTCTACCACCTGGAGCGGGTGTCCAAAGAGGTCGCGGCGGCCCCGCCGGGCTGGCTCGGCTACCAGGTCGTCGAGGAGGACGGGCGCGTCCTGGGCGCGGCCGGCGGCGGTCTGACCGCACCCGGTGTCGGCGAGCTGTTCGTGCTCTACCTCGACCCGGACGAGCGCGGCCGCGGACTCGGCACCCTGCTGCTGGACCGGATCACCGGTCAGCTGCGGGAGCTGGCGGCCACCGAGATGTGGGTGGCCGCGCTCGACGGCAACGAGCTGGGCATCCCGTTCTACGAGGCGCGCGGGTTCCGCAAACGGGAGCGGCGGCGCACCTACGGCTCCACCGAGGCCGACAACGCCTGGTCGTGGCGGTTCTCGCGGCCCATCTGACGCTCGCGTGAACCGGATCGCCCGCTGCGGGCATCAACGGGTGTGAACGACCTACGCTCGCAACCGATGCACCTCGCCGACGACGTGCTGATCCGGGAATCGGTGCGGCAGCCGGAACAGTTCGCGCCGCTCTTCGACCGGCACGCGGTGGCGATCCACCGCTATCTGGCCCGCCGGATCGGAGCGCCCGCGGACGACCTGCTCGCCGAGACGTTCCTGATCGCCTTCCGCAGACGCGCCTCCTATCAGCCACTCGGGCTGGAGGTGCGGCCCTGGCTGTTCGGGATCGCCACCAACGTCCTGCACCGGCACGTCCGGCAGGAGGAACGGCACTACCGGGCGCTGGCCCGGGCCGCCGGGGAACAGACTCCGGCGCACGACGACGACCGGGCCGACGACCGGGTGGACGCCGCGGCCCTGCGGGCCGATCTGGCCACGGCGCTGGCGAGACTCAAGCCGGGCGACCGCGACGCACTGTTGCTGCTGGCCTATGCCCAGCTGTCGTACGCCGAGATCGCCGCGACCCTGGACATCCCGGTGGGGACCGTCCGCTCCCGCATCAACCGGGCCCGCAAGGTGACCCGTGCCGTCCTCGGGCCCTCGGCCGCGTCCGGCCTCTCGGAGGTGGAGTGATGAACGACCTGGAACTACTCGACCGGTACGGCCCGGACGCCCCGCCCCCCTCGGACGCGACACTGACCGCGGCCCGGGCCCGGCTGCTCGCCGCCATGGACACCTCCGCCACCCCGCGCCGGGGTCTCCTCCCGATCCGTCGCCGCCTGGTGCTGGCCGGGCTCGGCCTGGCCGCCGCGGTGGCCGTCGCCGCCGTGGTGACGGCACCCCGGCCCGATCAGCGCCCGGATGCCACGCCCACCACCGTTCCCTCCATCGCCGTTCCCCCCACCTCGGCATCCTCGCCGGCCGGCGGGATCCGTCTGGTGGCGGCCACCGCTCCCGCGTTTCCCTGGACGCTTCCCGGGCTGGGTGACGCGGCCTTCACCGCCGACCCGGACGGCCCGGTCATCGCGATCTACCTGGCCGACGACCGCAGCGACGTCTACCTGGCCGCCGCCACCGCGGACGAGCGCACGCCGGGCTTCGGCGGCGAGTCGGCCGACGTCGAGATCAACGGTCGCCCCGGCCGTGTAATGGAGTTCAACGGGGCGTCCGACGGCCCGCGACCGCTCACGCTGGTGTGGGAGCACGACGACGGGGTGTGGCTGCGCCTGACCGGCCACGGGCGGTACGGCACCACGGAGGCCCTGACCGAGCTGGCCGGGCGGGTCGAGGACGAACCGCAGCGGCTGCATTTCGAGGTGACGGTCGGCCTGATCCCGGACGGCTGGGAGCTGGCGGCCTTCAAGGACGAGAGCATCCTGATGTACCGCGATCCCGCCGACCCGGCCGTCGACTTCCAGGTGCAGTGGGCACCGAAGTCGGAGCCGCTCTTCCGGGCCGCGGAGATGGACGGCATCGAGAAGGCGTCCAAGGTGACCGTGGGCGGCCGGAAGGCCGACCTGTTCCAGTGCCGCGACTTCTGGATGGTGCAGACCAGGCTCGCGGACGGTTCGGCCGTCCGGGTCTCGACGCCCCGGACGTTCACCTCCGAGCAGGTCCGGCAACTCGCGGAGTCGGTGCGCCGCGGCTAGACCGGTTTTTTGTCGTACCCCGTCGCTAGGTTCTTCGATGCGGACCGGCACCACGGGGGCGCCGGTCCGCAACCCGCTGTCAGCTCGCGTGCCGCATCAGGGCCTCCCCGGTGCGGCGTGCGAGTTCACGCAGCTCATCGGGCGACTCCACAGTGAAGGGTGCGCCCATCACCCCGAGTGCCATGACCGGCCAGCCCAGGTCGTCGACGTTCATCCGCAGGCGGCAGCCGCCCTCCGGCAGCTCCTCGACCTGACCCCAGTCGCCGACGAAACCGCGGACCGTCGCGGTGTCGGCCTGGATCATCACCGATACGGCGTAACGGTTGGGGATGGTCCGCATCCGGGAGCGCAGCCACTCGACCGGGTCGCCGCCGGGCAGCTCGCGCGGGCGGAAACGAGCACCGGTCGGCTGTGGGGCGGAGAGCCGGTCCACCCGGAAACTGCGCCAGTCACCCCGCTCCAGGTCCCAGGCCACCAGATACCACCGGCGGCCCAGCGAGACCAGCCGGTGCGGCTCCACGTGCCGGCGGGCGGGGTCACCGTCCCGCGGGGCGTAATCGAAACGCAGCCGCTCCTCACCCCGGCAGGCCATGGCCAGGGTGGTCAGGGTGAGCGCGTCGAGGACCGGGCCGCCGCCGAACACCCCCGGGGTGGTAACCGCCTGGAGCGCGTCGATGCGGCGGCGCAACCGGGGCGGGAGCAGCTGGATCACCTTCGCGAGTGCCCGTACCGAGGTCTCCTCGAAGCCGGCGACCGCGCCCGCCGCGGCGCTGCGCAGACCGACCGCGATGGCCACCGCCTCCTCGTCGTCGAGCAGCAGGGGCGGCATCGCCGCACCGGCCTGGAGCTGGTAGCCACCCGCGACGCCGCGTGCCGCGTCCACCGGATAGCCCAGCTCGCGCAGCCGGTCCACATCGCGGCGCAGTGTCCGGGGGCTGACCTCGAGCCGGTCGGCGAGCTCGGAGCCGGGCCAGTAGCGATGGGTCTGGAGCAGCGACAGCAACCGCAGCATCCGTGCACTCGTGTTCGCCATGGCTCCAGACTCTCCGTTATTGCGGTCAGAAAGTGGCCGCAGCGAATCCTATCGTCGAGGCATGATCGAGACGCGGGAGCTGTCGAAGCGGCCCAAAGACCTCCGGGCCGTCGACGGCATCGATCTGACGGTCGGGGTCCGTGTGATGCGGCGCTCCGACTGATCCCTTGCCGGGCCCGCTACCTTGTCCTTCGCAACTCATGGCGAGGTGGAGGGTGGCGGGCCGATGCGACGCCGACTGATTCGCGGGGCGTTCCAGGAGTTCCTGGGCTCTCTCACCCGGCCGGCCGGCGGCGGGGCGGCGGCACGCACCGGCAACCCGGACGCGATCGTCGACTGCGCGGTCTACGCCGGCGGGCAGCGGCACGGCGGCGCGGCGCAGGTCCCGTTCGCCGAGGCGGCCCGCCTGGCCCGGCGCCGGCGGGGCGCGTTCGTCTGGCTCGGCCTGCACGAGCCCGACCTGGCCACGATGGCCCCCGTCGCCGAGGTGTTCGGCCTGCACGAGCTCCTCGTCGAGCAGGCCGTCGCGGGCGGGCACCGGCCCGGCGTGCAGACGCTCGGCGACGTGACCCGGCTGGTGCTGCGGACCGCCCGCTACGTCGAGCACGATCGGCTGACCGCCACCTCCGAGGTGGTGGAGACCGGTGACGTCACCCTGCTGATCGGCCCGTGGTTCGCGATCAGCGTGCGGCACGGTCCGGTCGGCCCGCTCTGGGCGGTGCGCAACGAGCTGCAGAACCGTCCCGAGGTGCTGCGCCAGGGCCCGTGGGCGGTGGCGTACGCGGTCGGCAGCCGGATGGTGGACAGCTACCTGGATGTTGCCGACCACGTCGAGCGGGACCTGGAACGCATCGAGGAGGAGACCTTCGCGTCCGTCCGGAGCTCCGAGTTCGCCCACATCTACCAGCTCAAACGGGAGCTGGTGGAGTTCAAGCGGGCGGTGCTGCCGCTGTCCGATCCGCTGGCCCGGCTGATCGAGTCGCCGGGTCTCCCGGCCGGGCTGCGGCCCTATCTGGAGGACGTCCGCGGGCGGCTGGCCCGGGCCGTGGACCGGGTCGGCAGCTTCGACGACCTGCTCAACTCGGTCCTCCAGGCCCGGCTCGCGCAGGTGTCGGTCGATCAGAACCACGACATGCGCAAGATCGCGGCATGGGCGGCCATCGCCGCGGTGCCGACCGTCATCGCCGGGATCTTCGGGATGAACTTCGAGGAGATGCCGGGGCTGGATTCGCCGTACGGCTTCTATGCCTCGATCGCCGCGATGTCACTCATCGGAGGCGGCCTGTATCACCGCTTGAAGAAGTCCGGCTGGCTCTAGTTACTGAGAGTCACTATCTCAAAGTCCCCCGATTCGGTCGTTTTGCAGGCCAGACGGACGGCCGAACCCGAGCGTCCTGCCCTACCGATGAACACGGCGAGTTACTAAGTTTCGTAACTGAGTCGATCATTGGGGGGAATCAGCGTGACGGCAACCGACGCTTTGCCACAGCACGCCAGGCACGGCATCTTCACCGCTCTCAAGGGCCACGTCGACCTGTTCCTCAACGCCGGCTCACTGATGGCGACCACCCTCGTGACGTCCGCGTTCGGGTTCGCCTACTGGTGGGTCGCGGCCCACCTCGCCCCGCAGGCGGCCGTCGGGCAGGCGTCCGCCGCGGTGTCGGCGATGACCCTGATCGGCACGATCGGCATGTTCGGCATGGGCACCATGCTCATCTCCGAGCTGCCGACGGTCGCCCGCGGCAAGTGGGACCTGATCTCCACCTGCCTGCTGACCGCGGGCTCCGCGGCCACCGCCGGCGGGCTGGCGTACGTCCTGGCCGCCCACCTGTGGGCGCCGAGCCTCCAGGACGCGCTCGGTGGCAACGCCGGCACCGTCCTGCTGGTCGTCGGCATCGCGCTGAACGCCATGACGCTGGTCCTCGACGAGGCGATGGTCGGCCTGCTCCAGGGCCCGCTCCAGTTGATGCGCAACGCCTGGTTCTCGCTCATCAAGCTGGTGCTGCTCGGCGCGGTGGCGGTCATCCCGGGTCTCGCGCTGACCGGCCCGGTGCTGCTGCTCACCTGGGTGGCCGGCATCGTCGCGTCGACCGCGATCCTGTTCCGGGTGCTGCGCCGCCGCGGCATGATCGACTCGCTGCGCCCCCGGCCGGCGCTGATGCGGGGCCGCGGCCGGGCCACGTTCGACCACAACCTGCTCAACCTGGCCACCTACCTGCCCCGGGCCGCGCTGCCGCTGATCGTCACCGCGACCCTGTCGGCCGAGGCCAACGCCGCTTTCTACACCGCGTTCATGGTGCTGTCTTTCATGGCCATGGTGCCGGGCAACGTCGCCCTCACGCTGTTCGCGGTGACCGCCGGCGACCGGAGCGCGCTGCGGAGCAAGGTCCGGGTGGGCCTGCTCATCTGCCTCGGCGGTGGCCTTCCCGCCTCGCTCGTGGTCTACCTGCTGTCCGAGCAGATCATGGGCCTGTTCGGTGCCGGTTACGCCGAGTCCGCCGGTGCGGCGCTCGCCATCCTGTCGCTGACCTACGTCCCGTTCGTCTTCCACCACTTCTTCCTGGCCATCTCCCGGGTGCAGAACAGGCTGCGCGGCGCGGGGATCTTCTCGGTCTTCGCGGGCGTCGCCGAGTTGCTGGCCGCCTGGTGGGCCGGCACTCACGGCGATCTGAACGACCTGGTCACCGCGGTGGCCGTGGTGATGGCGATCGAAACGGTACTGGTCGCCCCGACCGTGCTGAAGGTCGTCTTCGCACCGGTCGCCGACATGTCCGCGGTAACAGAGGGAGTCAACGTCATGTCCACCACCAGCCTGACCCTGCACGAACGCGCCTGGCTGCCCCTGGAGTACATCCGCACCGTCGGCCCGCTCACCGGCGTCGACGCGGAACGGGTCCGCACCGCGCTGATCGGCCTGCACGCCGCCGACCCCACCCACCGGGCGGTGTCCCGCCTGGACCGGTCCGGCGCCCGCTGGCAGCACATGGACGCGGTGTCGTTCGCCGCCTTCGTCCAGGACGCGGTCACCGATCTCGGACACGGCCCGGTGGACTTCGACGCCATGACCCGGCGGCTGCAGTCCGAGCCGCGGGCCCACCACCCGGTACGGATCCTGGTCGGCGGCGGCTACTTCGCCCTCAAGGTGTCGCACGCCTACGGTGACGCCGGCCCGGTGAACACGCTGGTCCACGAGCTGGTCCAGGCGGCGGCGGAGGGGCGCGCGGCCCGGATCGCGCCGTCCGAGCGGCACCGGAGCGCCCTGCCGGTGGCCTGGTGGAAGCAGTTCGGGCTCAAGCCCTCCCGCTGGAAGGAGGGGCTGAGCTTCGCGCGGCCGCCGCACACCGAGCAGGGCCCGTCCCGCCCGTGGGAGGCCGGCCTGACCGTGGTGACGGCCCGTTCCGGCCAGGTGCTCGGGGAGATGCGGACCTGGCGCGACCAGTACGCCCCGGGCGTCACCACCTCGGCGATCACCTTCGCCGCGTTCACCTCGGCGCTGATCGATCTCGGTCTCGACCCGGATCTGCGGGGCGGCACGTTCCTCGCCGACGCCCGTCGTTACCTGGGCAAGGGCGTCAGCATCGACAGCAACTTCTGCATGGGCCCCTACCTGACGCCGCCGAGCCTGACCGACCCGCTCGCCATCCACCGGACACTGAAGGCGGAACTGGCCACCGGCCGGATCCTGACCATGATGCTGCTGCGCGAGGGCAAGATTCTGCTGACCGGGGCGCCCGGCATGCCCGACCCGTTCCCGTCCGAGATCGCCGCCGACGCGCGGCCGCGGCTGACCTTCAGCAACCAGGGCCGGCACGACATGCTCGGTGACCTGCCGTGGGCGGTCGAGCCTGCCGGGCGGGTCAACCAGAGCGTGCCGACGCTCAACGGCCCGGAGGGGATCACGCTGACCACCAGCGAGATGAACGGCGTCCTGCACCTGGAGGCGACGTTCCACGCCACCACGTACAACCCGGCGGTCGTCGCCCGGGCCCTGGAGCTGGTCTGCACCGACCCGGCCGGACTGATCATGGCCCGCCGATGAATCAAAACCATTAAAGATCGATCAGCAATCGTACGGCCACACGAAGTGACGCCCGATCAGGAATTCCTGATCGGGCGTCACTTTATTCGGCATTCAGCCCATGGTGATCAATTGCGCGGGCCGTTCGCGCCACCCCGCGGGCCGCCGCCATTCCGACCGCCACCATTCTGGCCGCCGCCGTTCTGACCAGCGCCGTTCTGGCCGCCGCCGCTCTGGTGACCGCCCTGGTGCCCAGTGCCCTGCTGAGCGCTGGGCTGCTGGCCACCCGGCTGCTGACCGGCAGGCTGCTGACCGGCAGGCTGCTGACCGGCAGGCTGCTGCTGGGTGTCGGCGGGCGGCCGGGTGTCGGCGGGCGGCTGAGTGGCCGGCTGTTGGGTGTCGGCGGGCGGCTGGGCGGCGGACTGCTGGCCGCCGGGCGCACCCTGGCCACCACCGGTGGTGTGCTGACCAGGGCCGCCCTGCCCCGGACCCTGGGGCCCACGCGGACCGTCAGGGCCCTTTCCCGGACCACCGTGCCCCGGACCGCCGGGGCCGTCATGGTTCGGTCCGCCCGGCTGGCCGTGTCCGGGACCGCCCGGACCGTCCAGGCCACCCGGGCCGGTCTTGCGCAGCACGGGCAGCGAGAGCAGCGCCGTACGCGTCTGGGTACGGGCCTTGAACCCGCAGTCGTCGTAGGAGATGGTCGCCCAGAGCCTGGTCACGCCGGGCCGGGAGAGATAGGGCGTCACCCGGATCCGGGTGGTGTCGACACGACCGGGCCGGAGCGAGTCGCCGCGGGAGAACGACGCCGATCCGCCGAATCCGGGGTAGTCGACCCGCACCCGTTCGCCGCGGACCCGGACCTCGGCATCGCAGATCCGCTGGTCGGTGCGCCACTGGATGGACACCCAGCTGCCGGTGCCGGAGCGGACCGACTGGAGCCAGTTCGACACCGGCTGCGGACCGAGGGGGGCCGCAGTCGCGGGGGCGGCCGTGACCGTCGCCGCCGTGCCGAAAGCGGCTGTCGCCAGAGCGATGATCGCGCCGATTCGCCGTGTCTTCTGCATCGAGATTCCTCCAGTGCCTACGAGTCCGCCGGTCACCTTCGACCGGCCTGACAAAGCGGACACTATGCGGATTTCAGGCATTAGCCATTATTTTCGGCGGCGTTTCGGCGTGAAAAAGATAATCCGGACAAAATGTTTAGATCAGGTCGGCCGAAAAGATGATGTTGGCAAGCTCGGCTGATTCACCCCGGAGACGGGGTAATGCGACGACATGACGCAGCACACCGCACCAGAGGATCTCGGCGACCCCGTGTCATACCTCGTCCTGAAGGACGGCACCCCCGTCTACGACCGCTCCGGCGGCGAGGTCGGGACGGTGGACCACGTGCTGGCCGACGAGCCGGCGAACCTCTTCCACGGCCTTCTGATCAAGACCGCCGACGGGCACCGCTACGCCGCCGGAGACCAGGTGGACGGACTGTTCGAGCGCGGCGTGATCGTCGCCGAACCGGCCGACCGCCTGGCCACGCCGAGCGCTGACGCCCCCGCCGAGCTGGCCGAGAGCCGCGCCACCGGTCTCCGGCGCGCCTGGGAGTGGCTGATCCAGCCGAAATGACAAGCGAGGCCGGACCCGTGACGGGTCCGGCCTCGCTGGAAGATCCGGCTCGGGTCAGTCACGACCCCAGCGCATCAGGCAGGCGCCCAGCGACATCCCGCCACCGAACCCGGCCAGCAGCACCAGCTGACCGTCGCGCAGTGACCCGTTGTGGTTGGCATCGTCCAGGGTGACCGGGAGCGAGGCGCTGCCCACGTTGCCGTACCAGGGCAGGGTGAGGTGGGTGTGCGCGTTCTGCAGGCCGGCCGCGTCCACCAGCTCCTGGAGCATGATGCCGTTGGCCTGGTGCGGCACGAAGTGGTCGACGTCGTCGGCCTTGAACTCGTTGCGCCGCAGCAGCGCGTCCAGCGCCGGGGGCACCCCGGTCGCCACGAACTCACGGACACCGCGGCCGTTCATCCGGAAGTAGTGGTCGCCGTCGGCCACGGTCTGCGCCGATGCCGGGAGCCGGCTGCCGCCCGCCTTCACATGGATCAGGTCGTTCGCGTCGCCACGGGACGACAGTTCCAGGTCGATGATGCCGTACCCGTCCGGTACCCGGCCGACCACCGCGGCACCGGCGCCGTCACCGAAGAGCACCGCCGTACGCCGGTCGCCGAAATCGAGGATCCGCGAGTAGACATCCGACGCGATCACCAGAACGAGAGCGTCGGGCTGGGTCCGGAGCAGGCCGTTCGCCACGCCGAGCGCGAAGACGAACCCGGCACAGACCGCGTTGACGTCGAAGCAGGCGGCCCCGGTGGCCCCGATCGTGTGCTGCACCAGGTTCGAGGTCGGCGGCTGCGGGGAGTCGCCGGTCGAGGTCGACACGATGATGTAGTCGATCTCGGCCGCGGACACCCCGGCCCGCCGCAGTGCCGCCCGCGCCGCCCGGGCCGCCAGGTCGGAGGCGGCCTCGTCCGGGGCGGCGAACCGGCGGGCCTCGATCATGGTCTTCCGGGACACCCATTCGGGGTCCGCGTCCGGCACGAGAGCGAGCAGATCCACATTGGTCACGACTCGCTCGGGGAGGTACGACCCGGTACCCAGAATGCCTACCGCCACGCCTGTTCTCCCAGCTCTCCGCACGTTTTCACGTTTCACGCAACCGCCCTGCAAAGGTAGTTCCGCAGGGCGGTGACGTGCGGATCGATCAGCTGGCGGTTCGGCTGGACAAGAGCGGACGGACGGCAGGCCACCATCGGCCCGGGGTGGTGTCTACTGGCGACCGCGATCCCGGTACGTCCACGATCCATCACCGAGAGTAGTGCGGCCGGCCCGGCCCTGCGGCTGGGACTGCCGCTGGGGTGCGGGCTGTCCGCCGAACGGGACCTGCGCCGGCGCCTGGCCCTGGTTCTGCCGGTGGTCGATGCGGGCCTTGAGGTAGTCGGCCGCGGCCCGGTCCTCCTCCGTGGGGGCGGAGACCAGCGCGTAGCCCATGCCGATGATCGCGAAGACGACGGCGGCACCGACCGGCACGAGCAGGCCGGCGGCGGTGGCGCCCTCGACCGAGCCGAAGTTGCTCTCCGGGACGACCGACATCGCGAGCATGCCGGTGAAGTGCATGCCGTTCACCGCGACACCCATGACCAGCGCGGACACGAAGATCGCGATCGGCTTGGTGACGACCAGCGTGAGCCAGAGCGCGACGGTGGCCGCGACGACCGCGATCGCGACCGAGGCGATCACCTCACGGCCCGCGTAGTGGATCTGGCCACGCAGCTCCATCGCCGCCATGCCGGTGTAGTGCATCGCCGCGACGCCGAGGCCGGCCAGGATGCCACCGATCAGGATCCGCACCTTGGAGGCGCTCCGGCCGAGCAGCGCGATGGCCAGGCCGACACCCACCGAGACCAGCGCGATGATCGCGCTCGCCACGGTCAGGCCGATGTCGTAACGGATGGGGGTGCCGTCCACGTCGAAGCCCATCATGGCGACGAAGTGCATGCTCCAGATGCCGGTCGCACCGATCGCGAGCGCGGCCAGGGTCAGCCACCAGGCGCGCTCGCCGCCGGTCTTCGCTGACCGGAGCCGAACAGCGCTGGTGAGTCCGAGTAGTGACCCGAGCACGGAAAGGATGTAGCTGACCGTGGGGGTCAACGCCCCGTACTCGAAGTGATGGATCTGCGCCATCTCGCGCCGTTCCTCTCGTTCGCGAATCCGCTGGGCTGCATCCTGCCCGTACCACCGCCATGGGCGTGACTGATTGTGACGCAGGTTTCGTCAAGAGAGAACGTGCACAGCATCTCGATTTGGATCACGCCAAAACGTGAGACGACCCGGTCAGAGGCATGAAGGGTGACATAACACCACAGACCGTCACACAGCGATCACTCGGGAATTGTGTCACCTAAAATAACATTCGGTAACACCGGAGAAAACTTCACAAAGGTACGGATCACCCGGCGCGGGACAGCAGGACCAACGCCTGCGCACGCTGGGAATGCAGGATCTGCACGGTGTCCTCGGTGCAGGTGCCCGGCTTCTCGTCCAGCACGCAGAGGGTCCCGACCACGTGCCCCTCGGCCGAGTTCAGCGGCACACTGGCGTAGGAGCGCACTCCGCTGACCGAGAAGAGCGGCGAGTCGGCGTACTCCTCGTCGGCGGCACTGTCGCCGATCAGCACCGGCACGTCCTCGGCGACCACGATGGTGTCCGGCGACCACTCGACCGGCACGCCACCGGCCTCGCGCACCCAGCGGGGCATGCCGTGCGACCCGGCCACCACCACGCTGTCGTTGAGCACCAGCGTGATCGCCGCGGCCGGCACACCGGTCAGCTCGGTCAGCTTCTCGGCGAAGGCGTCGAGGGCGTCGGCGTGACCCGGCCGGGTCAGGTAGTCGGAGACGGCGAGCAGGCGCCCCACGTCGACCAGCTGGGTCGCGGCGTCGTGGTGTTCGGCCGGCTCACCGGCGGTCCGCGCGGCCAGCAGTTCGTTGGTGGCGTCGACGACGTGCTTGGGCCGTACCGGCTTGGAGATCGTCACGTCGCACAGCCCGCGGGCGGCGGCCGGCGCCGCGGCGGACAGCATGATCACCGGGATCGTGGCGGTGGACGCGTCTTCCCGGAGCCGGCCGGCCACGTCCAGGCCGCTCATCCCGGGCATGTGATGGTCGAGAATGATCAGATCCGGGCCGGTCTCGCTGATCATGTCGAGCGCGGCCGGGCCGGTCGGCGCGGTCCGGACGGTGTGCCCCGCGTTGCTCAGCACCGTGGCGAGCAGCTGCGCGATGTCGGTGTCGTCCTCGGCGACCACGATCGACGCCATCCCGTGTTCCCCCAACGCTCGTTCCGCGAGTCGCCCGACGATAACCCGGATAACCCGCGTCATGGCCGTGAACAGGCGATACACGTAGGGTGGAGCGATGTCGGAGCGGTTGACCAACTGGGCGGGGAACATCGGCTTCGGCGCACGGCGGCTGGTCCGCCCACGCACTCTCGACGAGTTGCGCGAGGTGGTGACCGGCTCGGAGCGGCTGCGGGTCCTCGGCAGCGGCCACTCGTTCAACCGTCTCGCCGACACCGACGGCGACCTGGTCTCCCTCGCGGGCCTGCCACGTACCGTCGAGGTCGCGGCCGACCGGGCCACGGTCCGGATCGACGGCGGCGTGCGGTACGGCGAGCTGGCCACCCGGCTGGCCGACGAGGGACTGGCCGTGCACAACATGGCCTCGCTGCCGCACATCTCGGTGGCCGGTGCGGTCGCCACCGCCACCCACGGTTCCGGGGTCGGCAACGGCAATCTGGCCACCGCCGTCTCCGGCCTGGAGATCCTCCGTGCCGACGGCTCGATGGCGGTGCTGGACCGGTCGGATCCCGATTTCGCCGGCGCGGTCGTCGGGCTGGGCGCGCTCGGCGTCGTCACCGCTCTGACGCTCGACGTGCGGCCCGCCTTCGACCTGCGGCAGTACGTATATGAGGACCTGCCCGAAGCATCCCTGCACGGGCACCTCGACGAGATCCTGTCGGCCGGTTACAGCGTCAGCCTGTTCACCCGCTGGACCGGGCCGGGTGTCGACCAGGTGTGGCTCAAGCGCACCGAGCCGATGGAGGGCGACTTCTTCGGCGCCCGCCCGGCCGCCGGCCCGCGCCACCCGGTGCCCGGCATGCCGACGGAGAACTGCACCGAGCAGGGCGGTGCACCCGGTCCGTGGCATGCCCGGCTGCCGCACTTCCGGATGGAGTTCACCCCGAGCAGTGGCGAGGAGCTCCAGTCCGAGTGGCATCTGCCCCGGTCGGCGGCGCTCGCCGCGATCGAGGCGGTGTCCGGTCTCCGCGAGCGGGTCGCCGCTGTCCTGCAGGTCTGCGAGATCCGCACGATCGCCGCCGACACCCTGTGGCTGAGCCCCCACCATGGGCGCGACAGCCTGGCCCTGCACTTCACCTGGATCGCCGACACCGAGGCGGTGCTCCCGGTGGTCGCCGACCTGGAGGAGGCGCTGGCCCCGTTCGGTGCCCGCCCGCACTGGGGCAAGATCTTCACCACCGCCCCGTCCGAGCTGCGGGCCGGCTACCCCCGCTTCGCCGATTTCGCCGCGCTGACCACCCGTTTCGACCCCACCGGCGCCTTCCGCAACCCGTGGCTGGACGCACTGCTGGGTTAGCAGCCGCAGGCGGCGCCGGCCGGGGCGGTCAGGTCGTCGGCCGGACGGGACCACTCGCCCTTCAGGTCGTGGACCGCGAAACCCTCGCGCACCCAGTACTCGTAGCCACCGATCATCTCCTTGACCTGGTATCCGAGCGTGGCGAACTCCAGGGCGGCCCGGGTGGCCCCGTTGCAGCCGGGCCCCCAGCAGTAGGTGACCACCGAACTCCCGGCCGGAACGAGAGCCGCGGCCCGGGTGGCGATCTCCCGGGTCGGCAGGTGGATCGCGCCGGGAAGGTGTCCCTGGTCCCAGGCCTCGGTGCTGCGGGAGTCGACGACCACCAGCCCGGGGGTGGCGGCGTGCAGGTCGTGGTGGACGTCGCTGACGTCGGTCTCGAAGCGGAGCCGGTTGCTGAAGTGTTCGATCGCGCTGGTCATGCCGTTGATCGTGCCGTCCGGCCGGGCGTCGGCCCAGTGGCGGCAGCGACACCTGCCGCTAAGATCCCGCCATGCACACCGTGGCCGTTCTCGCCTATCAGGGCATGTCCGTCTTCGAGACCGGCATCGTCACCGAGGTGTTCGGGCTGCCCCGCCCCGAGTTCGACTTCCCCTGGTATGAGCTGACCATCTGCGCCGAGGTCCCCGGCCCGGTCCGGCTGGTCGGTGGCGCCACCCTGCACACCGAGCACGGCCTGGACGTCTTCGCCGCCGCGGACACGCTGATCGTCCCGGGGGTGCCGGACGTGCGGGCCGAGCCGTCCCCGGCGCTGGTGGCCGCGATCAGGAAGGCGCACACCCGGGGCGCACGGATCATGTCCATCTGCTCGGGGGCGTTCGCGCTGGCCGGCGCCGGGCTGCTGGACGGCCGCCGAGCCACCACCCATTGGCGTTATGCGGAGATCCTGCGTCGCCGCCATCCGGCTGTCGAGGTCGACGCGGACGTGCTCTACATCGACCTCGGCGACGTGCTGACCAGCGCGGGCAGCGCGGCAGGCCTGGATCTCTGCCTGCATGTCATCCGTCGCGACCATGGCCCGAAGGCGGCGAACCTGGTGGCCCGCCGCCTCGTCGTGCAGCCGCACCGGGACGGCGGGCAGGCCCAGTTCATCGAGGCGCCGATGCCGGAGGACCCGGCCGACGACCGGTTGTCCAGCAGCATGGCGTGGGCGCTCGGCAACCTGTCCACGCCGATCAGCGTCGAGACACTGGCCCGGCGCGCGCACATGTCGGAGCGCACCTACCTGCGGCATTTCGCCCGGGCGACCGGGACGACGCCGATCCGCTGGCTGATCGGCCAGCGGGTGCACGCCAGTCTGGCGCTGCTGGAGACGACCGGGACGCCGATCGAGGAGGTGGCGGCCGCTGTCGGGTTCGAGAGCCCGGTCACC
Organism: Actinoplanes subglobosus; assembly: GCF_042650585.1. Classification (NCBI taxonomy): domain Bacteria; kingdom Bacillati; phylum Actinomycetota; class Actinomycetes; order Micromonosporales; family Micromonosporaceae; genus Actinoplanes; species Actinoplanes subglobosus. Next base: position 44,986 of record NZ_JBHSBL010000032.1, on the reverse strand, counting down.
TTCCGGCACCATTTCACGCAGGCGATGCGCACGTCACCCTCGGCTTACCGGCGCGCCTTCCACGTCGGCTGACCGGATCCGCACCCCGCCGGGCGGCAGGACGACGTCTCCCACGGTGGCCGGTGCGGTGCCGTGGTTGAAGAGGAACAGCAGTTCACCACGGCGGACCGCCTCCACTTCGGACGGCAGATCGGGTAGCACGGGCTGGATCCCGGCGAGGGAGGCCACCCGGTGCAGCAGCGTCTGCAGCGAGTCGTCGGTGAGTCCGGTCGAGAGGTACCAGGCGGAGCCGTCGCCGTACCGGTTGCGGGTGATCGCCGGCGATCCGGCCAGCGGGCCGTCGCCGTAGAGGCTGATCGTCTCGGCTCCGGCGGTCTCCACACGCTCGACCCAGCGCCCGGCGACGAGATCGGCCGTCGAGGAAGGGGCAGCGGAGAGACCGGGCCCGTCGGACAGGTTGATCACGGTTCCGGGTGCTTGCGGGTGCCATTCGACCACCCGTACCCCCAGGATCTCGCGGAACGCGCCGGGGTAACCGCCCAGCCGGATGCGGGTGTCGGGCTCGGCGATGCCGCTCAGGTAGGTGACCACCAGCGTCCCGCCGGCGGCGACGTAGTCACGGAAGGCCGCGGCCGCCTCGTCGGAGACGAGGTAGAGCTGCGGCACGACGATCATCCGGTAGTCACCGAGGTCGGTGGAGACGCCGGGGAAGACGAAGTCGGCCTGCAGCTTGGCCCGGTACAGCGCGCGATGTGCCTGCCGCACCGCCGCCTGGTAGTCGATGTCCTCGGCCGGGAGACCGGCCCCTTGCAGGGCCCACCAGGAGGGCGCGTCCCAGGTCACCGCGACACTCGCGGCGGGCGGTGGGGCTTCCGACGCCTCCGGCGAGAGATTGCGGAGGGTACGCCCCAGCGCGACCGCCTCACGGAAGACCGGGGTGTCGGGTCCCGCGTGCGGCACGAGCGCCGAGTGGAACAGTTCGGCCCCGCCGCGCGGCTGCCGCCACTGGAAGTACATCGCCCCGCCGGAACCCCGGGCCACGTATCCGAGGCTGTGCCGGGTGAGCCGTCCCGGCTCCTTGGCGTGCATCCGTCCGCGCGTGTAGATGAGGTTGGGTCCGGTCTCCATGAGCAGCCAGGATCCGCCGCCCCATCCGCGGGCCAGGTCGGCGGCGAAGGCGGTCTGTTCCTCAGCGGCGGGGCCGGCGTCGTCCGGGTAGTGGTCGACGGCGACGACGTCGACCTCGGCGGCCCAGCGCGCGTGGTCGACGCTGACCCAGCCGCCCTGCACGAAGTTGGTGGTGACCGGCACGTCGGGGTTGGCGGCGCGCAGCAGGTCACGCTGCTCGATGAAGCCGTCGAGGAGTTCGTCGGAGAGGAACCGGCGGAAGTCGAGCACGTGTGCCGGATTCGGCATGTACTGGGTGGCGCGCGGCGGGGTGATCTGTTCCCAGTCGGAGTACCGCTGGCTCCAGAACGACGTGGTCCACGCCTCGTTGAGGACGCTCAGATCGCCGTGCTTCTTCTGCAGCCAGTGCCGGAACGCGGCGGCGGTGACGTCGCAGCGGCAGTCCGTGCCGTACTCGTTGTGCACGTGCCACATGGCGAGCGCCGGGTGGTGGGCGTACCGCTCGGCGAGCCGGCCGGCGATGTCGCGGGCGGCGGCACGATAGGCGGGCGCCGACACGCAGTAGGTGTCCCGGCTGCCGTGGGTGAGCCGCACCCCGTCGGCGGTGACCGGCAGCGCCTCCGGATGGGCGAGGGTGAACCAGGGTGGCGGCGACGCGGTCGGGGTGGCCAGCGCGACCCGGATCCCTCCGTCGTGCAGCAGGTCGAGCACCCGGTCGAGCCAGCCGAACTCGTAGCGGCCGGGCTCGGGTTCGAGGTCGGACCAGGCGAAGACGCCGACCGTGGCGATGTTCACCCCGGCCTGCCGCATCAGTGCGACGTCCTCCGCCCACACCTCTGCCGGCCACTGCTCCGGGTTGTAGTCGCCACCGAAGAAGAGCAATCAGACCACCTCTTGCTATTAGTTTGAACTCTAAACAAAATATGAGCCGTGCAGAGCAACGTCAATCCGTCGTTCCGGGACGCCGAGTCCACCGAGGACTGGGAGCACGCGCTGATCAGCGGCAACGGCCGGCAGGGCGCGCTCTGCTACGGCTCGCCCGCCCGGCTGCGGTTCACCCTGGCCCACGAGGACCTCTTCCAGCCGGTCACCGAGCCGCTTCCGGCGCCGCTGACCGCCCCGGCGCTGCCGCGCGTGCGCGAGCTCCTCGCGGCCGACCGGTTCCGCGACGCGGCTCGCGCGGTGTGTGACCTCGCCGTTCAGGAGCATGCGGGGTACGGGCAGACGCGCTGGATAGATCCGTTGATCGGCGCCGGAACATTGACTTTCACTCCGGCGAACCCGGGGGACGGCTATCAGCGCGGCACCGATTTCAGCACCGGTGTGGTCCGGCAGGAGTGGGCCGGCGTGACCGTCGACGCGTTCGTGTCCCGGCCGGCCGACATGCTGGTCATCCGGGTCGCCGGCACGGACGGGACGGTCGGGGTCGAGCCCATCGAGGGCACCCCGGAGCGGCCGATCCACTACACCGTCGACGGATTCGGGGACGATCTCGTCCTTACCGGACGATTCGAGCAGCCGCTCTGGGCGGGAGCCCTGCCGGGGTGGGCCTTGGCGGTGCGCGTACGGCGTACCGAAGAAGGGGTCTTGATCTTTGCCCGAACCGTGACCGGAACGCCCGCACCGGCCGACACCCTCGCCGATCTGCCCTCCGGTGACTTCGACGACCTGCTGGAAGAGCACGTGGCCGAGCACGGCGACCTGTTCGGCCGGGTCCGGCTCGATCTCGGCGGGAGTCGCGCGGAGCAGCTGTTCGACGCCGGCCGGTACGCGATCATCAGCAGCACCGGCCGGCGCCCGCCGACGTTGCAGGGTGTGTGGAGCGGCACGTATTCGCCGCCGTGGCGCAGCGGGTGGACCATCGACGGCAACCTGCAGGCGGCGCTGCTCGCGGTGCATCCGACCGGGACGCCGGAGCTGATGCCGCCGCTGTTCGACCTGCTCGACGACCTGCGCGACGACTTCCGGGAGAACGCGCGGCGCCTCTACGGCGTGCGCGGCCTGTTCGTGCCGGCCCATCTCGGCACGCACGGCCGGCAGAACCATTTCGGACCGATCTGGTGCCTGACGTTCTGGACCGCCGGGGCCGCCTGGCTGGCCCGCCTCTACCTGGAGCACTGGCAGCACACCGGTGACCTGGCATTCCTCCGGGAGCGCGCACTTCCGTTCCTGCGCGAGGCGGCTGAGTTCCACCTGTCGTTCGCCACGATCAGGAACGGTCACGCGCAATTCAGCCCGTCCTACTCCCCCGAGAACGACCCGGGTGGCTCCGGCGATCAGGCGACGGTCGACGCCACCCTCGACGTCCAGGCGGTCGGGGCGCTGCTGCGCGGCCTCCTGACCGTCTGCGATGTCCTGGGGATCACCGGCCCCGACACGCTGCGCTGGAAGTCGCTGCTCGCGGCGCTACCGCCGATGCGTGTCAACGACGCCGGTGAGCTGGCCGAATGGGTCGATCCGCGGTTCCCGGACAACCACGAGCACCGGCACTGCAGCCAGCTCTACCCGCTCTACTACGGCGGTGATCCGGCGTTCGACGAGGATCCGGCGCTGCGCTCCGCGGCGGTGCGGGCGGTGCGGGCCCGGTTGCGGTGGTGGCTCAGCGAGGCCTCCGACGAGATGGGGTACGGCCTCGCGCTCCTCGGTGTCGCGGCGGCCCATCTCGGGCTGGCCGAGGAGGCCCATGCGGCCCTGACCAGGATCTCCGAGGCGTACTGGCGGCCCAACCTGGCACCCACCCACAACCGTGACCACATGTTCAACGTGGACCTGGCCGGTGGCCTCCCGGCCCTGGTGGTGGCGATGCTGCTCCGCAGTCGCGACGTCACCGCCGACGGTGTCGCCCGCATCGACCTGCTCCCGGCCCTACCGTCGGCCTGGCCCACCGGCTCGGTCCGCGGCCTGATCGCCCGCGGCCCCGTGACGGTGGACCTGACCTGGTCCCCGGGCACGGTGCGGGCGGTCCTGACCTCCCCCACCGATCGCACCGTACAGATCGGACTGCCGTCCGGCGCGGTCGAGACGGTCACCTTGCGGGCGAACATCGCGCACCGGATCCAGGCCGCGTTTCGGAATTCGGCCTAACCCTTCACCGCGCCGATGATCACGCCCTTGGTGAAGTGGCGCTGGACGAACGGGTAGATGATCAGGGCCGGGACGACCGTCACGACCACGACCGCCATCTTGATCGCCAGGCTCGGCGGGACCGTCGAGCCCAGGCCCGGGATGGCGACCGTCGCACCCGACGACGCCGGCGACTGGCCGGCCAGGATGAACTGCTGCAGGACCCGCTGGACCGGCTGCAGGTCGTTCCGGTCGATGTAGAGGATCGCGTTGAAGAACGCGTTCCAGTAACCGACCGCGTAGAACAGGCCGACCACCGCGGTCACCGCCTTGGAGAGCGGCAGCACGATCCGGGTCAGGATGCGCAGTTCACCGGCACCGTCCATGCGCGCGCTGTCGTACAGCTCGCCGGGGATGCTCATGAAGAACGCCCGCAGCACGACCAGGTTGAACGCGCTGATCGCGGTCGGCAGGATCAGCGAGAGCAGGTTGTCCTTCAGCCCCAGGCCGGTGACCACCAGGTAGCTCGGGATCATGCCGGGGTAGATCAGGAACGTCAGCAGGAAGTAGAACAGGATCGGCCGGTGCCCGAGCGTGCCCGGCCGGGACAGGCCGTAGGCGGCGAGCACCGTGACGACCAGGCTGAGCGCCGTTCCGGCGAGCGTGACGATCGTGCTCACCAGGATCGCGTCGGTGATCTGCCCACCCGAGAAGATCACCACGTATGCCGACGGGTTGAACTCGCGCGGGATGAACACGTACCCACCGGCGCTGTTGATCGTCTTCTCGGACGACAGGCTGGTCACCACGACCACCCAGAGCGGCACCACCACGACCGCCACCACCAGGGTGAGGATCGTGCCCTTGCCGAACTGGCCGAGCAGCGACGGCTGCTCCTCCCACACCGGCCGCAGCGTGTTGCGGCGCGGCCGGACCACGGTGTCTGCGCTCATCTCTTCGAATAGATCCCTTGCTCGCCGAAACGGTGCGCCAGCTTGTTGGCCCCGACGATCAGCAGGATCCCGACCGCCGCCTTGAACAGGCCCGCGGCCGCGCCGACACCCCACTGCTGGATCGCGATGCCCTGGTAGTAGACGTAGGTGTCGACCACCTCGGCCGCCTCCCGGCCGACCATCTCGCGTTGCAGGACGAACTGCTCGAAGCCGACGTTCAGCGCGTCACCGAGCCGCAGGATCAGCAGCAGCACGATGACCGACCGGAGGCCGGGCAGGGTGATGTGCCACATCCGGCGCCACCGGCCGGCCCCGTCCGCGGCGGCCGCCTCGTACAGCGCGGGGTCGATGGCCGCGAGCGCCGCCAGGAAGACGATCATGCCCCAGCCGGCGTCCTTCCAGATCGCCTGCGAGGTGATCAGGAACATGAACGTATCCGGGTTGGTCATGATCTCCGGTGGCGTGAACCCGGCCTGCCGCAGCGTCTGCGCGAGCAGGCCGGCCCCACCGAGCATCATCTGGAACAGCGACACCACCAGCACCCAGCTGAAGAAGTGCGGCAGGTAGACGACGCTCTGCACCAGCGACCGGATCCGCGGCGACAGGACGCTGTTCAGCAGGACGGCCAGGGCGATCGGGATCGGGAAGTAGAAGACCAGCTGGAACGCCGTGATCGACAACGTGGTGATCACCGAGTCCCAGAACGCGCTCGTCTTGAACAGGTACTCGAAGTTCCCGAACCCGATCCACTCGCTGTAGAGGAACGCCTCCAGGGGGTTGTCGCCGACGAACGGGTTGTAGTCCTGGAAGGCGATGACGTTGCCGAGCGCCGGGACGTAGTGGAACACCAGCAGCAGCGCCATCGCCGGGAAGCACATGAGCAGCAGCGGCCAGTCCCGCCGCAGCCGCTGCCCGAAGGACAGCTGCTGCCGCGAGACCGCCGTGACCTTCTTCTTCGCCTTGACCGCGACCTGCGGCTCGACGACGGGTGGCGCGCTCATCGCCCGTTGTCAGCCAGAACCTTGGCGTAGAAGTCACGGCCCGCGTCCCCGCCGGCGGCACGCCAATCGGAGACCACCTTGTCGAACTCGCTGACCGGGGTGCGGCCCTTGAGGATGTCGGTGATCTTGTCCTCGGTGGGCTGCGCGAGGGCCGCCATCTGGGTCGGCTTCTCCACCTTGATGCCGTCCCACGGGTTGACCTCGAGGTACTTCGAGGCGTCGTTACCCCAGTTCACGAAGTCCGCGGCGTAGGTCGGGATGTCCGGGCCGCCGACGACGACGGGCGGACGGCCGCCGAGGAAGATGAACTGGTTGGCGAACTCCTTGACCCACAGGTCGTTGGTGACCGGCGCGCCGTTGGCGTCCCGCTTGAAGTGGGTGCCCTCGACCCCGTAATTCTGCAGCTCCCACTCCTTGGTGCCGAACGGCGCCGCGGTGTAGTTCAGGACACGCAGCAGCTCCTGGGTACGCTCCTGGCCGAGCCCCTTCTTGACGAACGTCCAGAGGATCGACGGGCGGGTACGCCAGCGAACCGGCGCCTGACCCTTGTCGGCACCGAACACCTTGACGGCCTGCATGTTGAACTTCGGGTTGATCTGTACGGCCGGTCGCCACGTCTCCTTCCAGGAGCCGCCGCCGGTGCCGTACATGAACAACTTGCCGCCCTTGAAGAGGGCCTGGGTGTCGCCGCCCTTGCTCGACGCGATGTCCGGGTGGACCAGCTTCTCGGCGTAGAGCCGGGCCATGAACTCGACGGCCCGCTTGTACTGCGGCAGCTCCATCCGGTGCACGACCTTGCCGTCGGCGCCCTTCAGCCAGCCGTCCTCCGAGCCGCCGGCGCCGCAGATCTGCTGCACCTCGAGCCAGATGTCGCCGAACGCCCACTCGCCCTTGTCGGCGTTGGTCATCTTCTTGCCGAACTCGTAGAGCTCGTCCAGGGTGGTCGGGTCGGCGATACCGCGCTCCTGGGTGACGTCCTTACGGATGAAGAGCACCGAGGGGTACGGCGAGTCGGTGGGGAACGGGACGCCCATCAGCTTGCCGCCCCACACCGAGTCCTGCCAGGCCGCCGTGTCCAGCCCGGCGAGCAGCGGGTACGCGTTGACCTTGTCTCCGGACAGGTGGGGGGTGAGGTCCTCGAAGAGCGCGTGCACACCCTCGGAGAACCGGGCCAGCTTGGCCACCTCCCAGCCCGGGATGCAGGTCAGATCGGGTACGTCCCGGGCGCCCAGCATGGTGTTGAGCTTGTCGCCGTACGTGTTGCCGTCCTGGATGTTGAAGGTGATCGCCCCGCCCAGGTCGGCGTTGACCGCCTCGTTGAGCTTGTTGCCGGCCGGCGGTGCCGGGCCCCACCACGGGGTGGTCGCGGTGACCGGCTTGCCACTGGTGATCACCTTGTCGGTGACGGCGTCGACGAGCGACGTCGGGTACTTCACGTAGCCGTCCGCCATCGGCCGGATGCCCTTGACGTCCGGCTGGACCAGGGTGGAGTCCTTGAACTGCGGAACCAGACCGGCGGCCTGCTGGGCGTTGGTGGCCGTGCCCCCGGTGCTCGGGTCCTTGCTGCAACCGGCGAGAACTCCGCCACTGGCCAGGGAGGCGGCGCCGAGGCCGACCAGTCCGAGGAAGTTCCGCCTGTTCGTCGACGCGCCTTCCATCGCTCTAGCCACGGCGCACCACCCTTCCGTTATGGGTTTAGTTTGGTTAGCGTCTAAACTAAGTACATCGAAGACAAGCTAACTGACGTGGTGCCGACCCGACAAGCATCGAATGGGAGCGCACCCACCGTCAGACGCCGATCAGGGGAGACGACGAACCGCGGTGATGCGGCAAGATGACCAGGCGGACAGCACGCGTGTGCGCCGAGAGCGGGGCCTGATGTTGCGCCGAGAGCCGGGCTTGATGTTGCGCCGAGAGCGGGGCTTGATGTTGCGCCGAGAGCGGGGCTTGATGTTGCGCCGAGAGCGGGGCTTGATGTGAAGACCACCCGGGCCGACCCACAACCGGCCGACTTCACCGACGTGCGCGCCACCAACCTGGCCGTGGTCCTGCGGCACCTGCGCGCCAACGGGCCCAGCTCACGCGCCGCCATCGCCGCCTCGACCGGACTCAACAAGGCCACCGTCTCCAGCCTGACCGGCACCCTCATCGAGCAGCGGCTGCTCCGCGAGACCGGCCTCAGCGGCAACCGGATCGGCCGGCCCGGCACCGCACTGGCGCTCGACGGTTCGGCGTATGCGGCGATCGGTCTCCAGGTCGCCGCCGACCGCCTCACCGCCCTCGCCGTCGACTTCGCCGGCGACCAGCTGCTGCTCTGGCACCGGCAGTTCGACGGCGGCCTGGCCGCGACCGGCCCCGGCCGGGCGGTCAGCGCGGTCGCCGCCCTC
>NZ_JBHSBL010000032.1:0-36394 GCF_042650585.1 Actinoplanes subglobosus | reverse complement strand
CGGGCGGCCAGCGCGGTCGCCGCCCTCGCCCAGCGCGCCGCGACCCGGGTCCGCCAGCAGGGCCGGCAGGTCCTCGGCCTCACCGTCGCGGTGCCCGGCCTGGTCGCCGACAGCGGCACGGTCCGCCTGTCACCGTCGCTCGGCTGGTCCGACGTCGACCTGCGGGGCCTGCTCTCCGGTTCGCTGCGGCAGCCCGGGCTCGACGTCGCGGTCGCCAACCATGCGGGCCTCGCCGCCGTCGCCGAGCTGCGGCACGGCGGTCATCCGGCAGAGCACGATCTGACGTACGTGACAGGCGCGGCCGGTGTAGAGGCGGGCATCGTCGTCGACGGCCGTCTCCTGCACGGCTCGCAGGGTTTCACCGGCCAGATCGGACGGTTCAGCCTCGGCCCGCCCGGCTCACCGGCACTGGCCGACCTCGCCGGCATCGAGCCCCTGGTCCGCACCGCCCTTCCCGGCTTCGACCCGGCGGCCCTGACCGACCTGACCCCCGCCGTCGACCAGGTGGCCACCCTGGCCCGAGCCGGCGACCCGGCGGTGCTGGCCGCTCTCCGCGACACCGGCTGCCACCTGGGCCAGGGCCTGGCCCTCCTGGCGAACCTGGTCAATCCCGAGGTGATAGTGCTCGGTGACCACTATGCGGCCCTGGCCGAGTGGATCCTCCCAGCAGCCTCAGCCGAACTGGCCCGAAACACGCTGGCCCCCGCCGCCGGCGGCGCCCACCTGACCGCGTCCAGACTGGGCTTGCACGCCGCCGCCCTGGGCGGAGCGGTAACCCACTTGGACCGCATAGACACCGGATCCCTGCCCCCGGCCGCGCACCCCTCGTGACCGCACCCGCCAGCCCGCCGACCACCCACCGGCACCAGCCGACCGACTTCCCCCGGCTCCCCTCGGGCCCGCCTCCCATGACCACCCACTGGTCCACCAGCCGACCGGCCATCCCCCGCCGACCACCCACCGGCTGTTGAAACCCGCTGGTCAGCAGGGCGGTTGACCAGGCGGCTCATCAGCGGGCCGATCGGCCAGCCAACCAACGAAACGGCCTGGGGCCGCGGCGGCCGGGCCGCACCCTACGCAGGCCGGGCAGCAGCGGCCGGGCCGCACCCGACGCAGGCCGGGCAGCAGCGGCCGGGCCGCACCCGACGCAGGCCGGGGCAACGGCAGCCGGGGCCGGTACAGGCCGGGGCTGCGGCGGCCGGGCGGCGTCCGGTGTGGACATGGGTGAAGCATGGGTGCGGGTCAATGGGGGCGAAGTGGACGTGGGCCCGCAGGGTGCAGGTCGCTCGCCGGGTAACAATCGATGACCAAACATGGCCGCAGCGCCTTGACCGAGGCGTAACTGTGGTGCGAGCCTCAGGGAACTCCGTCCGAAACATTCGCGAAACCACTCGCGGAGGCTTCTTTCGCCGCGCTGTCGAAGCGCTTCGACGACACGGCATGGCCCGAAGGAACACGTTGTGACCGAATCCCCCTCTCGCATCGTCTTTCGCGACCCGCAGCAGAAGCTCGCCGCGCGGGTGTCCGACCTCCTGGGCCGGCTCGAGCTGGCGGAGAAGATCGCCCTCCTGCACCAGCACCAGGCCGCCGTACCCCGACTCGGCATCGGGTCGTTCCGCACCGGCACCGAAGCTCTCCACGGCGTCGCCTGGCTCGGCACGGCAAGCGCTTTCCCCCAGGCCGTCGGGCTCGCCTCCAGCTGGGACCCGGACCTGTTGCGGCGGGTCGGCACGGCGGTCGGCACCGAGGTACGCGCCATGCACCACCGTGACCCGGAGAACGTGGGACTCAACGTCTGGGCTCCGGTCGTCAACCTGCTGCGCGACCCACGGTGGGGCCGCAACGAGGAGGGCTACGCCGAGGACCCGTGGCTGACCGGGGTGCTGAGCACGGCGTACTCGGAAGGGTTGCGCGGTGACGACCCCCGCTGGCTGCGCACCGCGCCGACCCTCAAGCACTTCCTCGGCTACAACAACGAGACCGACCGGTGTCTCACGTCCAGCAACATGCCGCCACGGGTACTGCACGAATATGAACTGCCCGCGTTCCGTCCGGCCATCGCGGCCGGTGCCGCGGTCGCGGTGATGGCCTCCTACAACCTGATCAACGGACGGCCCACCCACCTCAGTCCGCTGATCAACGAGGTGTTGCGGTGCTGGGCCGAGGACGACGTGATGGTGGTCGGGGACGCCTTCGCGGTACAGAACCTGGCCGGTGACCAGAAGGTCTCCGACGACCACCCGGCGGGGTTCGCCGCGGCTCTGCGTGCCGGCATCGACTGTGTGACCGAGCCGGGGCCGCTGTCCGAGGCGTCGTTCGTCACGGCACTGGAGCGCGGGCTGATCACCGAGTCCGACGTGGACGCCGCGGTCCGGCACATTCTTTCGGTACGGGTCAGACTCGGCGAGTTCAACCCGGACGAGGACCCGTACCGGAGCATCGGTCCTGAAGTGATCGACTGCCCGGAGCATCGTGCGCTGGCCCGGGAGGCGGCCCGTGCCTCGGTCGTGCTGCTGTCCAACGACGGCATCCTGCCGCTCGGGACGTCCGGCGCGGGCCGGGTCGCGGTGATCGGCCCGCTCGGTGACACCACGTTCGACGACTGGTACAGCGGCACTCCGCCGTACCGCCGCACTCTTCGTGCCGCGATCGCCGACCGGCTCGGCGCCGATTCGGTGGTCTTCCACGAGGGTGTCGACCGGGTGGCGCTGCGCTGCCCGTCCGGCCTGCTCGCCGCCGGCGACGGCCCGCTACGGGTGATCGCGGCCGACGACATCCCGGACATGGCTCTCTTCGACGTCTTCGACTGGGGCGAGGAGAAGATCTCCCTGAGAGCGACCACAGCGGCAGCAGCAGCGACCGCGTCGGCAACAGCGACCGCGGCTGGAACCGCGAGCGGCTTCGTCGGCGCCGACGGCCTCGGCCCCGAGGATCACCTCCTGGTCAGCGACCGCCCCGGCCCCAACGGCTGGGAGGTCCGCGAGACGTTCGAGTTGGAACAACGGGACGACGGCGTGGTGGTCCGTCACGTGCAGAGCCGCCGCTACCTGAAGGCCGGCGACGACGGGCTGGTCCGGACCGCGGCCGGGTCGGCGGCCGACGCGACGGTCTTCACGGTCGACCTGCTGGTGGACGGCGTGGCGGAGGCGGCCGCCCTGGCAGCGGAGGCCGACGTGGTGATCCTGGCCCTCGGCAACCATCCGCTGGTGGCCGGCCGTGAGACCGAGGACCGCCGCGACCTGAACCTGCCCGGCACCCAGGATGCCCTGCTGCACGCCGTGCACGCCGCCAACCCGCGCACCGTACTGGCCTTGACCAGCAGTTACCCCTACGCCATCGGCTGGGCGAAGGAGCATCTCCCGGCGTTGCTGTGGTCGGCGCACGGCGGTCAGGAGCACGGCACCGGTCTGGCCGACGTGCTGTTCGGCGCGGACCGGACCGGCACCCCGGTGGACCCGGCGGGCCGGTTGACCCAGACGTGGTACACGGATGCCGGCGACCTCCCGGACCTGCTCGACTACGACATCGTCGCGGCTGACGCCACCTATCTGTACTTCCGTGGCGCCCCGCTCTTCCCGTTCGGGCACGGGCTGTCCTACACCCGGTTCGCCTACGAGAACCTGCGCCTCTCCGCGGACACGATCGACCCGGACGGCGAGGTCACGGTCACCGTCGACGTGATCAATGCCGGGGACCGCCCCGGCGTCGAGGTCGTCCAGCTCTACACCCGTCAGCAGGGTTCCCGGGTCAAGCAGCCGCTGCGCCGCCTGCGCGGTCACCGGCAGGTGCGCCTGTCCCCCGGCGAACGGTCCACCGTGGAGCTGCTCCTGCCCGCCGCCGACCTGGCGTTCTGGGACGTGACACGCTCCCGCTGGGCGATCGAGGACGCCACCCACACCATCGCGGTGGGCGCCTCCAGCACCGATTGGCGCCGGACCGCGTCGCTGCGCGTCCGCGGCGAGAGGATTCCGGCCCGGTCACCGTGGCCGGTGCTCAAGATGATCGACAATGACGGGTACGACCGGACGACCCCCGTGGCCATCACGGCGGATCCCGGCGAGGCCCTCCGCAGTGACGACGCCGGCGCGTGGGCGGTCTTCGACGACGTCGACTTCGACCGGAGCGTCTCCGGTGTGAGCGCCCGGTTCGCCGGCGACGCGGACGGGGCGACCATCACGCTGCGCCTGGACGACCCGATCGCCGGCCCGGTCCTGGCCACGCTGCCGGCTGGACCGTCCGGAGAGGCGACGGCCACCGTTGCTCCGGCCACCGGCAGGCACGCGCTGTTCGTCCTCTTCGAGCACCCCGGGGTCACCGTGACGTCGCTGTCGTTCACAGGTTGACAGCCCCGGCCGGGGTGGCCCGACAGCGGCCGGCCGGGTGAGGATCGTGGGCATGAGTGATGTGGGGCAGGCGCTGGCGTTCGCGGGCGTGATCGGGCTGGCCGCGGTGTCGCCCGGGCCGGATTTCGCGGTCGTGGTGCGGCGCTCGGTCTCGGCCGGCCGACTGCACGGGATGGTCGCCGCGTCCGGGGTGGCCGCCGGGGTGTTCGTGTGGTCGATCGCGGCCGCTGTCGGGGTGGCCGCTCTGCTGGCGGCGTCGGCTGTCGCCTTCACCGTGGTCAAGCTCGCCGGTGCGGCGTACCTCATGTGGCTCGGTGTCAGTGCCCTGCTCGCCGCCCGCCGCGGCGGCACGGGCCCGGACCAGCCGCTCGCCGGGCGCACCGAGGTCCGTCTGTGGGTGTCGTTCCGGGACGGCCTGCTGACGAACGTGCTGAACCCGAAGTGTGGCGTCTTCTTCGTTGCGGTGCTGCCGCAGTTCGCCCCGGTGGACGGCTCGGCCGGCGACGTCCTGCTGCTGTCGCTGGTGGCGGTGGCCGTGACGATCGCCTGGTTCGTGGTGGTCGCCAACCTGGTGGCGGCGCTGCGCCGGGTGCTGTCCCGTCCGGCGGTGCGCCGCTCGCTGGACGCGGTGACCGGCGCCGTCCTGGTCGCCCTGGGCCTGCGCCTGGCCGCCTCCTGAGACCCGGCTGCCGGGCTGAGCGGGGCCGGCCGGGACCGGCCGGCGGAGTCGGTGGCCCAACCGGCTCCGCCGCCCGGTGGCTGTGTCAGGCCGGGGTTCCGGTGACCGACGTGCCGGTGCGGGTGACCTGGTAGGTGACGTTCTCGCCGCTCCAGAAGACGAACGTCAGGGTGACCGGGACGCCGTCGGTGACCTCGGCGAAGAACTCCGGGGTCAGCTTGATCGCGCCGGCCGGGTAGTCGGGGGCGAAGGCACGGTCGAACTCCTTGTACGGCGTCCAGCCGTGCGGTCCGGCGTTGCCGCCGTCGGCGTAGGTGGCCGTCATGGTGGCGAGCTGGTCACCGTTGAACGCGGTGGGTACCGCGAACGCCGCTGTGGTTCCGGTGGCGGCGGACACGAGCGGGGTGTCGAAGCTGACTACGTCGAGCCGCCACGGGACGCCTCGGGAGAACCGCAGTGACAGCGAGGTTCGTTGGCCGTACCCCTGAAGCCTGGTCAGCAACCCCGCGCTGAGGGTGAGTTGATCGCCGGACACCTGGTAGTCGGGACCGCGGCGCAACGTGGTCCTACCGAGCCGTACGTGGGTGAAGCCGGTGCCGTTGGGGTTGAGGGTGATGGTCTGTGCGGTGACCGGCACGCCGCGCCGGACGAAGAGCAGGTCGCCGGCCGCGGTACCGGAGCGGGTGTGCCAGCTGGAGGCGATCTGCCCGAAGAGTTCGGTGTCACGCCACGCCCCGGCCGTACGGTCGAAGTGCTGCCCGTTGTCCCAGAGCATCGTGGTGATCCGGCTCGTCCGGGCCTGGTGCCCGAAGAGTTCGAAGAACTTGAGCTTCTCGCCCTGTTCGATGGTTCCGGTGTGCCGGTCGAAACCCAGCAGTCCGTATTCACCAAGGATGACCGGGATGCCCTTGTTGACGAATGAAGTACGCAGCCGATCGAAGGTGCCGAGCAGATCGGCCTGCGCGGTGGCGTCGAACCGGTAGCCACCAGCCACGTTGACACTGAAGGGCCAGTAGCCGTAGTAGTGCACGGTGGCGATCAGGTAGGGATCGTTCAGGGTCGCGAACTCGGCGGCCAGAGCGTCCAGCCGGCCCTGATCGGCGTTGGTGTGCAGCGTGGGTAGTACCAGAAGTCGAGTGCCGTTGCCGCCGCCGGTGCCGCGCACGATCCGGTGGAAGGACGTGTTCAGCTCGGCCAGGAGCGCATAGTTCTCGGTGTCACCGCTGCTGCCCCAGAACTGGGGTTCGTTGACGCTCTCCAGGACCAGGCGCGGTGACGCGTCCCGGAAGGCGGCGGCGACCTGGGTCCAGATGGCGTTGTAGCGGTTCAGGACGTTGTCGTGGTCGGTGGGCATGGTGGCGATCCACTGCCACGAGTCGTGATGGATGTTGATCATCACGTAGAGACCCTCGTCGAGCGCCCAGCCGACGACCTCCTGGACACGGGCCAGGTAGGCCGGGTCGACGACGAGGTCGGGGCTCAGGTGCTGCCCCCAGGTGACCGGGATGCGGATGCTGCGGAAGCCCTGCTTCCGGATGCCGGCGAGGAGTTCACGGGTGACGCGCGGGTTACCCCACGACGTCTCGTCGTCGCCGGTGGCGTCGAAGGTGTTGCCCAGGTTCCAGCCGGGCTGCATGGCGGCGACGGCCTGGGCGGGGGTGCGGACGGGTTCGCGCGCGGACGCCGGGCCGGCCGCGGACAGGCCGGTGACGAGCAGGGCGAGGACGAGCAATCTGCCGAACAGGCGCGACATGACGCTCCTAGGAGGACAAGCGTGGAGGTCTGACCTCGGCAGACTAAGTATGGACCCCAAACTATGTCAATCGATCGACAGAGATGAACGGGCCGCCCGAGCGAGAGGGGGATGCTCTCCCCGCCCGGACGACCCGTCCCGTGCGGCCCGCACCGATCACCCTTGCGTCGTCGAAGGGTGATCCCTCATCGCGCGCCGACCATTCGGCAAAAAGGCGAACGCACGACGTTCTGCACTCGGAGGCTAGCACTCGGTGCATTCCACTAAAAGGCTGACTCACCGAATCATGCGCTTTCGAGTAAACCGATTAACCTGACTCCGGCGAAAACTGCGACAAGGGTTCGAACGGGTGAGATGCGGCCGTCTACCTGCAACTACGCAAGTTGCATACTCGCTGTTTCGAACGGCGTACCTCCAATCAGGATTGGCACAGAATTTCCGCGACCACGTATTGTCGCGGCGCCAAAACGCTTCGTACTCTAAAGCTCAACATCATCGATCGCCTTGAGTACGATGAAACGCGGGGAGCAGCCATGCTTGTCAAGATCATCGACCAGATCACCGACGATGAGATGCACAAGGCATCCTGGGAACTCTATGAAGGCGCGTTCCGCGACCTCCGCTCCCTCGCCGTGCAACGTCACCTGATGTATCGGTCCGAGTTCGAAGAGGTCATGCGCGACCCGAGGGTCGACAAGTACCTCTGCCTCAATGACGACGGCAAGCTCTGCGGACTGTCCACGTTCACCAACGACCTCTATGCGGTGCCGCTGATCGCTCCGGAGTACTTCGAGCGCCGATGGCCGGAGATGTATGCCGAAAAGCGAATCTGGTATGTCGGTTTCGCGGCGGTCGGCACCGAGGCCCGTGACACCCGGGCCTTCTCCGAACTCGTGACGGCCATGCAGCAGACCGCCGCCGCCCGGAACGGGATGATCGGGATCGACTACTGCCGGTACAACGACGACGAGCGCAATTTCGGCCGGGTGGTCCGGTTGATGCTGCGCCGCCTGTCCGGTGGCGCGATGCGCGCCGAGTGCCTGGACCAGCAGTCGTTCTGGGTCTACGAGTTCCCGCCGGCCGCCGGCACCTCCGGTCTCCAGGCCGCAGCGTGATCTCCAGCCGAGAGCTGTGCTCGTCGGGCATGCCCTCCCGGCCCTCGCTCCGCTCGGTGCAGTCGGTCAAGCCATAGGCGCCCTCCACATCGCCCAGAGCGGCGGCCCGTCGGGTAGTTCGATCACGGACCGGACCCGGTATCCGTGCCGGAGGTAGAGATCGCGGTTGCGCGGGTCGTTCGCCTCCAGATAGGCCGGGAGCCCGGCCCGGTCCAGACGGGAGTGATGGCGGTCGAGCAGGGCGCTGCCGATGCCCTCGTTCTGCCGGCCGGGCCGGACGGCGAGGAACGCCAGATAGTGGTGCGGGTCAAGGGGGTGTTCCCCCTCCAGCGCCGCGTCCAGTTGCTGCACGCGATGGAACGCGGTGTCGGACGCCTCCTTGACCCGGCGCTCGTAGTCGATCGGCGGCGGGATCATCGCGGTGAGCGGGAACCAGAGCGCCACCCCGCACATCCGGCCGTCGTCGGCGTCGGCGGTGCTGTAGACCTCGCCGTACTGGAGCGCGTACTCCACGAAGATCTCGAAGTAGCCGGGTGACAGACGCCGGCGCTCGGACGCGTCCGGGTGCAGCCAACGGGCGACCGGCCCGTCCCACATCGCTTCGGCCACGAGGTCGGTGATCTCCTCGGTGTCGAACGGCGACACATGCCGGATCACGAGTTCCTGGATGGCGTACGTCATCGGGATTCCCTACCTGAGCCAGTCGTCGTCGGATAGTGCTCTTGGAAGGCCATCGCGTGCGAGTGCGGCCGGGGCGGCTCGGGGAACTCGAAGAGGGTCCGGCGTTCCACCCCGCGGCCGATGACCGCGTAGACGTCCGGCTTGGTGTACCGGATGATCGCCGCCCAACCGGCACCGAGGACCGCCAGGACCGCGTAGCCGGCCGCGAAGGCCCAGTTGAACATGGAGTCCTCGGCCAGTCCCAGGACGTCGCCGAGACCCACCACTGTCGCGAACAGGATGATGCTGAGCAGGAAGAACGCGATCACCGGAGTGACCCGGCCACGCCACACGTTCTCCAGGCGCGGGTGCTGCACGAAGAACGCGATCACCGCGGCCGAGGTGCCCCACATCAGGATCAGCACGCCGAGGCCGCCGACCACCGTCAGATAGCCGAAGAGCTGCACCAGCGGGTCGGCCTTGGTGAACCAGTAGGCCAGGATCGCGATCAGCGACAGCACACTCTGGGTGATCGAGCCGACCACCGGCGCGCCGGTCCTCGGGTGGGTGTAACCCCACCGGCTCGGCAGCATCCGCTCACGGCCGAGGGCGAACTGGTAACGGGACACCGCCGCGTGGAAGGCGAGCAGCGCCGCGAAGATACTGGTCATGAAGAGCAGATAGCCGATGGTGATCATCACGTCCGGCACATGTGGACTGACCAGACTGAAGACGAGGTTCGTCTCCTCGCGCTGGGCGTCGGCCACGATCCGGCCCGGCCCGGCGCCCACCGACATCGCCCAGGCCGAGACCGCGCACATCAGGCCGGCGAGCAGCACCGCGAGGTGGGTGGCACGGGAGATGGTCCGTTTCGGGTCCTTCGCCTCCTCGGAGAGCACGACCGTCGCCTCGAAACCGGTGAAGCCACCGATCGCGAGCACCATCATCGCGACGACCTCGGGTGTCAGCAGCTGCGCCGGGTTCAGCATCGCGACGCTGACCTCGCCGTCGCGCGGGTTGGCCACCATCACCAGGTCGTAAACGAGGACCACGGCGATCTCGGCGATCAGCAGGATGCCGAGGACCTTGCCGCTCAGGTCGACCCAGAGCATGCCGAGCACCGCGATGAACGCCCACGCGACCAGTGCGCAGGCCACCCAGGGGACGGCCAGGCCGAGCGAGCCGAGAATGCTCGACGCGACGACGCCGAACAGACCGAAGAGGCCGATCTGCATCAACGCGTACGCCGGGAGGGCGACGAAGGCCGCCGCGACACCGAGCTCACGGCCGAGACCATGGCTGATGTACGAGTAGAAGGCTCCCGAGTTGACGATGTGCCGGCTCATCGCCACGAACCCGACCGTGAAGATCGACAGGATCGCCGCGACGACGATGTAGACCAGTGGCAGTGCGGTGTTGCCGACCACGGCGTAGACCGTCGTGATCGCTCCGATGATCACCGTGAGCGGGGCGGCTCCGGCGACGCCGAAGAAGACCACCGACGAGACGCCGAGCCGGTTGTTGGCGAGGGCCGCGCTGATGATGTCCGAACCGGGGGCGCCGCGCTTGGCGGCCGCCTCACGGTTCAGCTCGTTCAGCATCGTGCCGGCCCAGCGGTCGACGTTGTCCCGTCGTCGTTGATGGCGTCCGGGGCTCACCGGCGACCGACCGCCAGCGCGGAACCGACCAGGGCCTCGGTGCACTCGACCAGCTCACGGAGATCACCGGGCAACGAGGCGATCATGCTCGGCAGCGCGTGGTAGATGTGCGGGTAGTTCTCGAACCCGTACATCACGTGCCGGGTCAGTCCGGTGGAGACGACCAGCCCGACCAGCATCCGGTCGGTCACGTTCAGCTCCATCCCGCGGACCAGCATGTTGGCGACCCGGGTGGAGGCCCAGGCGGCGGCGTTGCGCTGGCGTGCGGTGTTGGGCATGTAGAGCGTCTGGGTGGTGCCGAGCATCCGGCGCTTGGTCACCAGCTCGACGGCACCGACCCGCATCAGCCGCTCCGCCACCCGCAACGCCGAGTCCTGCGAGAGGAAGGCGAGCCAGGTACGGATGTCGCGGTGCTGTGGCTGGGCGTTGAGAAGGTCGAGGATGTCGTGGTTCAGCGCGTCGCGAGGCGGGCGCCGGTCGAGGACGAGCAGGTCTCCGTCATTGACGCCGATACGGCCTTCGAGGACCAACTCCGCGAGTAATGCGGCAGCCAGCCCCAGGCCGGTCGCACGAGGATGCAGCCGGGACCGCCCGGTGCGGTCCTCGTGTGCGATCAGGTAATACTGGTCAGCCAACACTCCGTCCACGCCCCTTAGACGCAAGTTCCAATGATCTTTTACCTATGTAGGAAACAAGACAGAACTCGATGTCCGCAGCATCATGTACCCAACACCAAGGTCAATACAAGAAGTACTAGACTTCTTATTCAGTACCCGGTGCATTTTGATCATTGGAAATCGCGATCATGAAATGGGTTACTGGATCGCGTGGGAGCGGTCGTAATATCGACCACATCAGGACCGTAGGGAGTCCAGGTGTCCGATATAGAGGGTCCGACGCTGCGACGCCGCCGTCTCGGGGCGGAGCTCAAGCGATGCCGTGAGGCCGCCGGCCTCACCCAACAGGATGTGTCGCGACATTTCGAGTGGCACTCCGCCAAGGTGACCCGCATCGAGACCGCGCGGGTCGCGGTCACTCCGCGGGACGTCCGTGACCTGCTCACTCTCTACAACGTGCGGGACCAGACGATGCGCGAGGCGCTGGTCGAGCTGGCCCGCCAGTCCCGCGAGCGCACGTGGTGGACCGACTATCGCGACATCATGCGCCCGGGCAACTTCGTGGGCCTGGAGGCCGCCGCCTCGGCGATGCGCACGTGGGAGCCGGTGCTCGTGCCCGGCCTCCTCCAGACCCCCGATTACATGCGGTCACTGATGAGAAGCGGTCGGCCGACCGACCCGGAGGAGCACATCGACCGGCGTATCGCACTGCGCCAGACCCGCCAGGGTCGCCTGACCAGCGATCGTCCGCTGGAATTGTCGGCGTTCATGGATGAGGGCGCGCTGCACCGGGTGATCGGCGATCGGGCAATCATGACCGACCAGCTCCGCCATTTAATCGAGATAGCTAAATTGCCAAATGTTTTCCTGCAGATACTGCCCTTCGCCGCTGGCGCACACCCCTTCCTGAGCGGTCCGGCGGCGTTATTGGAGTTCCGAGAGACCACCCATTTGGATGTTGTTTATATGGAAGGCCTTGCGGGAGACTTGTACGAGGAACAACCAGACATGGTTGACTGGTACCGGCAGGAGTTCGAGCGATTGAGCGCCATGGCGCTCGACCATCGCACGACCATAAAGATGATCGAGAGTCTGCTCGTCGCTTAGCACTCCCGAGGAAATCTCACATCGAAGGGAGGTGCTTGAGTTGCTCGCGCACCAAATCGACGGAGCTGTCTGGAAGAAGGGCAGCCGTAGTAACGGGACCGGCGGCAGCAACTGCGTCGAGGTCGCATTCCTCGACAAGGGAATTGCCGTCCGTGACAGCAAGGACCGGATGGGACCGGCCCTCATGTTCACGTCGGCGGAGTGGACCGCCTTCGTGGACTCGGCCAAGGACGGCGAATTCGACATCGTTTCGTGAAAGCCTACCGATAGCCGCACACCGATGGAAGCCCCGAGCTGAGCCCGGACTTTCACGATGTGCACCGGACGGGCGTCGCCCGGTCGCTTCCAGCGACCGGGCGATCACGCATTCTTGAGAACGTGAAATAAACTCCGTCATCCATTTCCGGAGCGGATCGGGAACAGCCGGTGAGCACCGTTCCCGACAGTGAGCGGCGAGTCACCCACGGCCATGATGAAGATCGGCCAGCTCGCGACGTGTGACTCGGCGAGTTCCGCCTCCCGTCGCAGACTGTCCCGGCCCGCACGGGCCAGTTGGGTGTCGTGCCAGGCGGCCCGCTCGGCGTCGACGGCGACCCGGTGCACGCGATCCAGGTACTCGGCACACGCCCGCCCGATCGCGATCTCCTGCTCGGCCGGGTGCAGCCGCGGGTCCCATCCGGACCGGCCGGCGAGGGCGTCGGCCAGCACCGGCGGCGGCAGCTCCTCCCGGGACACGGCCGCACGCACCCGCTCGTGCAGGAAACGCTCGCGGGACACGTACTCCGCCGGGTCCTGGGGTGTCCATGGCGTGCCGAAGGCCGTCGTGGTGAGCGCGCGGGCCAGGCGCGCGTCGGCCTCCCGGAACGCCGCCCACGTCGCGTCCACCCGATCGGCGGCGGCCCGCCAGTGCGCCTGCCACCGGTCGACGGCCTCGGCCGCCTGCGTCGCGGCGACCCGCACCTCCAGCGCGTACCGCACCGCGGCCTGCGCGTCGGCCGCCTCCCGCGCCCGCCGCTCGGCACGCCGCGCCCGGGTCCGCCGCACGAAGGTCGCCGCCTCCAGCAGGGCCACGCGCGGATGGCGCACTCCGTCGGGGTTCGCCAGGACGACCAGCGCGGGCAGGGTGAGCAGCATCAACGCCACCCAGATGGCCATCGGGGCCGGCTCGGCCAGCAACATTTCGGCAAGGATGTTCATGGCGGTTCCATCCGCTCGTGGGGGGAGTTCGCACAGCACGGGCTTCGCCCCGGGCGCGTCGGCGCCGGCGGGGTCTCAGACGGCGCGCGGAGGTGCGCGAGAGACCGCGGCGAGGGCGGTGTCCTGCGAGGTCAACGCGGAGGCACGGTCCGCGGCGGGACTGCTCGCGGCAGGCGGTCCGGCGTCCGGTCCGTCGATGGCCGGCGACACTTCGGCGGCGGTACGGACGACGCGCCCCGCCCGCGCGCAAGAGGCCCCGGAGGGGCTGGACGATGCCGGAACAGCCACCGGCACGGGCACGGGCGCCTCGGGCACCGGCGCTAGAAACGCTAGAAAGAGCGCGAAAAGGACGGGCAGCACTCGACTTCGGCCCGTCAACACGTCCCGTAAAGTACCTCAATACTAATATTTGTCTTATTCGCCGCGCCGTCGATCAGGCCCTCGATATGCACGCCCCCAGGGGCCTGCCTGACCGGAACGGATCACTCACGTCAACCCCGCGACAGCCGATGGGCAGTTCCGACCCGGAAGCCATCCGGAGCTGTCGCCGACGGGAGCCGCCATGCCGAAGCGATCCGTGGTCACCGACCCGGTCCTGCTGGGTCTCGTGGCCGTCGGTGTGCTCCTGGTCCCGTGGTTCCTGTACAACGGCGACCAGCGGACCGCCTCCTGGGCCATCCAGACCGGCATCGACGCGGCGAACACGTACTTCACCTTCCGCACCGCCACCCACCCGGCCATGACGCCCGCCGGACGGCGATTCTGGTGGGCCGCCGTGATCGCCTGCGCAGGATGCCTGGTCGGTGACGGATATCAGACCGTCCTGCTCCTGATCGACCCGGCCATGACGACCGTCAGCGGATTCCAGACCGCGCTGGTCGTCGGCGGCATGACGATCGTCGTCGGCGCGATGCTGCGGCACCCGCTCGGCGGCGCCGGACGGCAGCGGCTGCGGCTCTGGTTCGACGCGACCACGGTGCTGACCGGCGTGGCCGTCTTCCTGTGGTACTTCGTACTGGCCACCGACCTGAGCGGGCGGCAGTCGGCCGATCGCTGGGCCGCCGCGGCCACCGCCGTGGTGATGCTGCTGATCACGTTCGGGCTGATCAAGCTGATCCTCAGCGGGACCGCCCCGTTCACCCGCTCGGCGGGCATCGCGGCCGCCGTCGGCGTCTCCGGCACGGCCTTCGCCGCCCCGGTCACGCTCGGGCTGATCGGCGACCCCGGGCCCGGCGGATCCATCGTCGTCCAGCTGCTGCCGTGCGTCCTGGCCTCGGCGGCGTTCCGGCTCCAGCAGCTCCAGGTGTGGCGGCTCACCGAGACCCCCACGGGCGAGATGGGCAGTCGCTCCAGCCGGCTCCCCTACCTGGCCGTGATCGCCACCCAGATCCTGCTCGTCGTCTCACTCCGGGACGACGACGTCGACCTGCGGGTGTGGGGCGTCGCCATCGGCGCCGTGGTGATCACCGCGCTGGTGCTGGGCCGGCAGGTCGCGGCACTGCGCGACAACGAGCGGCTGCTCACCGAGATCGACGGGCAGGCCGAACGGTTCCGGGCGCTGGTGCAGAACACGTCCGATCTGACGCTGGTCGTCGACCGGGAGGGGATCGTCGGCTACGCCAGCCCGGCCGCCCTGCGCGTGCTCGGGGTGCCGGACGTGGAGCTGGTGGGCACGTCGCTGTACGCGCGTACCCACCCGTCGGACCGGGCCGTCGTGGCGGACCTGGAGAAACGGCTGGCAGCCAGCCCCGGCGCCGGGATCAGCACCCAGGTACGGTGGCAGCACGCCGACGGCTCGTACCGGTGGCTCGACGTGGTCACCACCGACCTCGGCCACAACCCGAACGTCGGCGGCGTGGTGCTCAACGCCCGGGACGCCACCGAGGCCCGCGCCCTGCACGACGAGCTGCACCGGCAGGCCACCCACGACGCGCTCACCGGGCTGGCCAACCGCGTACTGCTGCACCGGCGCCTGAGTGCCACGGTGGAGCGGGTCAGCATGCTCCTGATCGACCTGGACGGCTTCAAGGAGATCAACGACCGGCACGGGCACCACACCGGCGACGAGGTGCTCAAGGAGGTGGCACGGCGGCTGACCGGGCTCCTCGGCACCGGCGAACTGGCCGCCCGGCTCGGCGGCGACGAGTTCGCGGTACTCCTGCCCGGGACCGACGCCACCGCCGCCGGACGGCTGGCCGAACGGATCGCGGCGGTGGTCGGCGAGCCGATGCCGATCGGGGGCTCGCTGCTCTCGGTGGGCGCCAGCGTGGGCGTGTCGGAGGGTGAGCCCGGGGACGGCGACGGCCTGCTGCGTGAGGCCGACGCCGCCATGTACCGGCGCAAGCGCGAACGCAAGGAGCGGCACGCCCGGGCCCTCGGTCAGGGAGCGGTCCAGCCCGCCGGGACCTGACCGATCCGTACCCGCTGGGGATGGTCGCCGACCGCGACCGAGGCGACCGCCTGCCCGGTGGCGAAGCTGATCGCGGTGACCCGATCGGCACCGGCCTCGGAGATCACACAGTCCCGCCCGTCCGCGCTGACCGTGGCCCAGTACGGCTTGATCGCGGTGACCAGCGGCCCCGGCGTGAGGGTGGCCCGGTCCACGACGCTGGCGTAGTCGTCCATGGTCCCGGCGACACAGAGTTTCGACCCGTCCCGGCTGATCGACAGGCCGTGGTGGCGGGAGTCGTTGACCCACGTGGTTCGGTCCGGGTCGGTGGCCGGGTTCTGCGGCAGGTCACGCACCCGGGTGATCCGGTCGGTGGCCACGTCGTACTCGATCAGGCCGGCGAAGAACGACACCTGGAAGTAGAGCTTCGACTCGTCCGGGGTGAAGACCGCCGGCCGGACCGCGTCGGACAGGTCGCTGCGGCCGAAGGCGTCCAGCCGGGTGCGCATGTCGACGGTCCGGACCACCCGGTAGGTGGCGGTGTCGGCGATCGTGATCTTCCGGTCCCCCTTGGTGAAGTCCAGCCAGGGGTCGTCCAGGTCGGTGTTGACCTCGCCGATCGAACTGTTCCAGAGGTAGCGCCCGCCGTCGGTGAAGATGTTCTCGTGCGGCTTGTCACCGGTCGCGAACGAGCCGAGCTGCCGGCCGGTGACGATGTCCAGCACGTGCACGGTGTTGCCGGTGGAGGCGGAGACCGCGACGGTCAGGCCGTCCGGCGAGACCGCCATGTGGTCGGACCGGAACCCGTTCACCGGGAACCGCCACTTGAGCGCGCCGGTCGCCAGGTCGATCGAGACCACATCGGCGAAGCTGGGCCGGGAGACCACCAGGGCATCCCCGGCCGGTGTCGTGTACATGTCGTCGACGAGCTGGTCGTGCCCCTCCCCCGGCCCCTGCTGGATGCCGAGATAGAAGGCGAGCCGGATCGGGTTGAGGTAGATCTCGGCGAGCCGCTGCGACCGGTCCGGGACGACCGAGAGCCGGCCGATCCGGGCGTAGGCGCCGCTGGGCTCGATGACGTCGACGGTGCCGTCCCAGTTGTTGCCGACGAACATCACCTGGCGCAACGCCGCCGCGGCCTGGGACGGCGCGGCGAGGGCGCCGAGGGCGAGGAGACCGCCGACGGTGGCGGCGATCAGGCGGCGCAAGGGTACGGGTGAGGCCATCACGTGACTCCCATCAATGCGTGTCGGGTGTTACCGAGCAGTAACGCTCATGAAACAAGAGAACGACTCACATTGATAGATGTCGTTATCCTCGATGGCCGGGAACGACAGAGCCGGCACCACCCCGAAAGGGTGGCACCGGCTCCACGTGGATCGGACCTCAGATCACCAGTACTTGCGGTAGTCGGTCTGCGTCTGCGGGTTGAACTGCCAGGTCTTCTCCCGCTCCGCCTTGTCGATACGGCGGTCGCTGACCTCCAGAACGTCGAAACCCTTCTGGATGTCGTTGGAGTAGATGTAGCCGTTGTACCAGTACGCCGACCAGGAACCGCCGACGATCAGGCGGTCCGTGCTCAGCGGGCCGCGCTCCCAGAAGGCGATCTCCTTCGGCTTGCGCGAGTCGGTGAAGTCCCAGATCGAGATGCCACCCTGATACCACGCCTGGACCATGATGTCGCGGCCCTTGACCGGGATCAGCGAACCGTTGTGGGCCACGCAGTTCTCGGTCACCGCGTTCTCCCGCGGGATCTTGAAGTAGCTGCGGAACTCGAGCTTGCGCTTGCTGCCCTTGCCCGTGATGTCGTAGATCGCGTCCGCACCCTTGGTGGCGCCGATCGACGGGAGGCACTCCGCGCCACCGCCGCCGCCGAGCTCATCGGTGAAGACCACCTTGGTGGCGTCGTTGTTGAACGTCGCCGAGTGCCAGAACGCGAAGTTCTCCGCGTCACGGACCGAGGTGATGACCTTCGGCGCCGCCGGCTTCGAGATGTCCAGCAGCACACCGTCACCCATGCAGGCGCCGGCCGCGAGGTCCTTCTCCGGGTACGCCGTGATGTCGTGGCAGCCGCTGGTCCGGCGGGAGTCCGCGTCACCGGGGAAGCCACCGTCCGGGAAGAGCACCGGCGCGGACACCAGGGCCGCCTCGGTGGGCTTCTTCAGCGGAACCTTGACGATCGAGATCTTGTCGTGCGGCTGCGCGCAGTTCGGCAGGTCGACGACGTCCAGGTTGTACGACGACACGTACGCGTACACCGACCGGTCCTTGCCCTTGCCGGGCACCAGGGTCAGCGTGTGCGAACCGCAGTCGGTCTTGACCGCCTTCACGTACTGCGGGTTACGCGGGTCGCTGATGTCGAAGATCTTGATGCCCTCCCAGCGCGGCGTCTCGGCCGGCGCACTGTTCGGCACCGAGACGCTGTTGCAGGAGTCGTCGCTGCGGATCGAGTCCGTACCGAGGAACAGCAGGTTGCCGTAGACGGACACGTCGTTCTGCGCGCCCGTGCAGAGGACCTGAACGGCCTGGACCGGGTCCTTCGGGTTACTGATGTCCCACACGGTGAAGCCGTTGTAGTTGCCCGCGAACGCATATTTGCCCTGGAACGCCAGGTCACTGTTGAGGGCGCTCTCGGCGGCGAACGGGCCCGTCTTGGGCTCGTTGGCGATCAGCTTGATGTTGGGGCTGCTGACGATCTCGTCCACACCCGGGATTGTGGCCGGGTCGGCCTGGGCGGGTGCGGTGACCAGAAAACTGGCCAGAACCGCCACCGCCCCGATGGTCGTCAGGCGCTTGAACCGCCCTCGTGGGGCAGGATGCCTCATGAAGATCCTTCCGCGCTGCTTCCGGCTTGCCGGCACCGGAAACGCACGGCGAGTCGTGTCGCCAAGTACCCCCGGTGATAGCGATGTCGATCGTTACGATAGTCGTCGTGACCCTCTCATGGGGACGCATGCCGGAAAGGAAATACATGCAACACCGACGCGCATGGGCCCTGACCGCCGCAACCCTGGTCCTACTCGGCACGATCGGACTCGCCCTTCTCGCCCGGAATTCCGGTGACGATGCCGAGCCGGCCGCCGCGCCCTCCGCGTCCTCCTCTCCGGCCCGGGTCCTGGTGCCCGGCAAGCCCGGCGAGTCGGCGTCCGTCACCGATGCCGATCACGTCCAGCCGCCCGGCGCCTCGCCGTACAACAAGGCCGACGTCACGTACGCCCAAATGATGATCGCCCACCACGTGCAGGCGCTGGAGATGGCAGATCTTGCACCCGACCGGGCGGCCGACCAGGGCGTGAAGAACATCGCGAGCCGGATCACCGCGGCGCAGGGGCCGGAGATCGCCATCCTCCGCACCTGGCTGAGCGACCGCGGACAACCCGAGTCGGACCCGGCACACGACCACGCCACCATGCCCGGCATGCAGCCGGAGGCCGCGCTCGCCGAACTGAGGGCGGCCCGCGGCGCCGACTTCGATCGCCGGTTCGTCGCGATGATGACCGCACATCACCGGGGCGCCTTGGAGATGGTCGACGTCCTCTTCTCCAGCGGTTCCGAGGAGAGGCTGGCCAAGATGGCGAAGGAGACAGCCATCGAGCAGGACATCGAGATCGGCCGGATGGCCGACCTCGGGGTGAGCTGACCCAGGCCCTCCACCGCCCCTCCACGCCCCGCCGCACCTCCCACGCTCAGCCGTGCCTCCCACGCCCCGCCGCACCTCCCACGCCCCGCCGGGCCTGCCAGGCTCCGCACACCTCCCACTCCCCGCCGCACCTCCCACGCTCCGCCGCACCTCCCACGCTCAGCCGTGCCTCCCACGCCCCGCCGCACCTCCCACGCCCCGCCGGGCCTGCCAGGCTCCGCACACCTCCCACTCCCCGCCGCACCTCCCACGCTCCGCCGTGCCTCCCACGCTCCGCCGCACACCTCCCACTCCCCGCCGGGCCTCCCGGGCTCCGCACACCTCCCACTCCCCGCCGGCCCGCCAGGGGGTGAGCGGCAAGCGCGGGCGACGGCTGCTGCGCCCGAAAGCGGATCATTCCGGCACCAGAAACCGGTGCGGTGATCGACTGCCATGCGGCACGCCCACCGCTACGGCATCGATCGGCCGATCACCCGTCAGGACCACTGACAGCGATAACGCCCGTCCGTAGCGGCCGATACCCGTCTAAATCCCGCTTTGCGGGGCATACCTGTGCAGACCGCCTCGGTTACGGGCGATAGACCGTTTACCGGCGTATCAACCCGTTTACCGGCTTATCGACGCGGTTACCAGCTGATCGACACGGTTACCGGCGGATCAACTCGGTTGCGCGCGGATCAACTCGATTGCGGGCGGTCGGTGGGATCGGTGGGCGCCTGAGTATCGGGGCTGGATGGCAGTCGATCGCACCCGGTGCGGTGACCGCGAACGCCCGCAGCGATCGGCCTGCCGGATCTTGACCGATTCACCACCGCTTCCGGTGGTCAACCGGTCAAGATTGGCCAGGTCAAACCCGGTTAATGTCGGTGGTCACCGCACAAGCAAGGCGTCCGATGACCATGGGACGCTCAGCCCGACGGAGCAGGGTGACCATCGATTACATACATGCGGTCCATGCTGATATCGATCACCCGAGGCGGTGTTGCCGAACCCCGGAATCGCGGGCGGTCTGACCGGAAACCGACCCTGACTGTGGACACAGGAAGCTGCCCGGCGGACCAGATCCGGGTCGGGGCGGTGATACTGCGGATGGGTCGGCGGGGAAGGGGGCGTCCCAGCAGCCGCACTCGCCATCCCCGATGGTGAGGCGTCGTGACATGCCAGGCCATTCTCGTCACCCCGACCGGCGACAACCGCGGCGATGACGCGGGGGTTCCAGGCTCCGCGTGATCAACCGCCGGTGGTGAAGACTCAGTGGTAGGGGCAGGCGTTCAGCGGCGAATCTCGCATTCTGTCTGTTCAGGTCGACTCGTCAAGGACCGCCCCCATGACGACGACCGTCTGGAACACCCGCTGCCGGGCCGGGTACACGTGCCGTCCCTCAACAGGACGCCGAGCGCACCCATTGCCGGACCGGCTACACGTGCCCTCCCTCAACAGGACGCCAGACGCACCCAACGCCCGACCGGGGACACGCACCCTCCCTCAACAGGACGCCAGACGCACCCAACGCCCGACCGGGCACACGCACCCTCCCTCAACAGGACGCCAGACGCACCCAACGCCCGACCGGGCACACGCACCCTCCCTCAACAGGACGCCAGACGCACCCGTCATCGGGTCTGGGTGCGATCACCGCCCCCAGGAGGGCGGTGACGGCACCCGCATCCGGCTCCGGGTGACGACAGGACACTCCCACCGAGAAGTCGTTCGCACACCAGGCCGCCCTCCTCACCCCGACCAGCGACAACCGTGACCGGACCGCCGGTTTCACGCCCCCGCGTGATCAACCACCGGTGGTGAAGACTCAGAGGAGCATGCCGCCGGAGGCCTCGATCCGCTGGCCGGTGACCCAGCCGGTGCCGGGGCCGAGCATCGCCGCGATCACTCCGGCGATCTCCTCCGGCTCGCCGACCCGGCCGAGCGCGGTGACACCGCCGATGTGGGCACGGACCTGCTCGTTGTCGCGTAGGGCTCCGCCGCCGAAGTCGGTGGCGGCGGGTCCGGGTGCCACCACGTTCGCGGTGATGCCACGCGGGCCGACCTCCTTGGCCAGGTACCGGGTGAACACCTCGACGGCGCCCTTCATCGAGGCGTACGCCGCATAGACGCCCTCGCCGGTGAACCGGGCCAGACCGGTGGAGAGGTTGACGATCCGCCCGCCGTCGGCGATCAGCGGCAGCAGCCTCTGGGTCAGGAAGAAGACGCCACGGAAGTGCACGTCGAGCATCTCGTCGAAGGCCTCGACCGAGGTGTCGGCGATCTTGCCGGCGTGACCCACGCCGGCGTTGTTGATCAGGTAATCGAAGTCGGTGCGGCCGAAACGGTCGGCGAGCACACCTCGCAACTCGGTTTCAAAGCCGGCGTACGAGCCGAGGTCACCGACGTTGAGCGGGAGCGCGACGGCGTCGATCTTCTCGCCCGGGTCACCACGATGGGTGTAGATCACTTCGATGCCGGTGTCGATCAGGGCCTGGGCGGTGGCTCGCCCGAGTCCGCGGTTGCCGCCGGTGATCAGTGCGATTCTTGGCATTTCCACTCCTGGAGAAGAGGCGTTCAGACGACTGGAGAAGGGGTCATTCGGGCGACTGGAGAAGCGGTCGTTCAGACGACGGGAGAAGAGGCGTTCACGCGACGGGAGACGAGGTCGTTCAGACGACCGGAGAAGAGGCGTTCACGCGACGGGAGACGAGGTCGTTCAGACGACCGGAGAAGAGGCGTTCACGCGACGGGAAACGAGGTCGTTCAGACGACCGGGGAAGAAGTCGTTCAGGCGACGGCGGCGAGTAGCTGGAGCTTCTCGTGACTGGGTGAGCCGGGCGCCGCGGTGAAGACCAGCAGCGTCTGGAGCTGGTCCGGGTCGTGCAGGGTCTGGCAGTAGAGGTCGAGCGGGCCGAGTTCGGCGTGCAGCAGCGTCTTGCGGTCGGTGTGGGCCAGGCCGATCTCGTGTTCGGCCCAGATCGCCGCGAACTCGCCGTCGGCCAGCAGCGCGGCCACGATCTCCCCGGCCCGGCTCTCCGGTGCCGCCGCGTAGGCGCCACGCAACTGGGCCGCGAAGATCCGGCCCTGCCGCTCGTGGTGGTCGGCCGGGTAGAGCCGCCGGGACTCCGGGTCGGTGAACCAGCGGTACCACGCGCTGCGGGCCAGCCCGGTGAACCGGGTCTCGTCACCGACCAGGGCGACGGCCGGGGCTGTCTGGAGGAGCGTCTCGCCGTACCGTGAAATGACCATGGCCGGGGTGTCGCCGAGCCGGTCGAGGATGCGCATCATCCCCGGCCCGATGTGGTCGTCCCGGGAGACCCGCTGCGGCGCCGGGTGCCCGCCCAGGCGGAACAGGTGATCCCGCTCGGCCAGGCTCAGGTGCAGTGCCCGGGCCAAGGCCGCGATCATCTGCTCGGAGGGTGCCGGACCGCGCTGCTGCTCGATCCGCCCGTAGTAGTCGGCCGACATCCCGGCCAGGGCGGCGACCTCCTCGCGGCGCAGGCCGCCGGTACGCCGCCGGGGTCCGCGAGGCAGGCCGACGTCCTCCGGCCGTAGCGCCTCGCGCCGTGTGCGGAGGAAATCCGCGAGTTGTGCCCGGTCCATGTCACTGCCCCCTCCGACGGATCAAGCTTGACCCGCCGGGCCGGCCGGATGAAGGCCGAACACATCCCGGGACAACTGATCCCTGGACGCGGGTCAGCCCCGCAGCGCCGCCCTGATCTGCGCGGCGCCCTGACTGAGCAGCTCGAACGCGTCGCCGCTGATGTCGTCGTCCTTGCGCAGGTCACGGAGCTTGCGAGTGAACTCGTCGATTTTGCGGGTGGTGCCCCGGGTGTCACCGCGGGCGAGCCGGTCGGCGGCCTGTTCGAGCCGCCGGGTCAGGGCCTCGGCCCCGTCGTCGTCCAGCTCGTCCTCGTCCTCCAGCACGCCGATCACACCGGCCAGTCCGGTGATCAGCTCGCCGGGCTGGGCCGGGCGGGTGGCCGGTGCCGTGGTCACGGTCGGCTCGGGCGCCGCGGACTCCTCGGCCGGCTCGCTGGTCGACTCGGGCTCCGGGGACGCGCTCGTCTCCGTCACCGCCGGCGACGGGGGCGCCGCGACCGGCACCGGTTCGTCGTCGCCGGAGAACAGCCACACCGTCAGCAGGAGCAGCACGACCGCGGCGCCACCGGCGGCGAGCAGGGCGGTGCGCCGGTGGTTGGCCGCCCGGTACACACCGCGCGGCTCGACCACCGGCAACTGAGCGGTCGGCTGGTGAAGTTCGTGAGGCTCCGGCACGGCCGACATCATGCCAGGTCAAACTCCCGGCCGGCGCGGGGTCGACTCACAGCAGGACGGGCAACCGGTGCAGGCCGCGCAGCAGGGTGCCGGGACGCCAGGCCAGCTCGTCCGGGTCGGTGGCGAGCCGCAGGCCGGGGAACCGGTCCAGCAGGGCGGAGAACGCGATCTGCGCCTCCAGCCGGGCCAGTGGCGCGCCGAGGCAGTAGTGGATGCCGTGCCCGAACGCCAGGTGGGCGTTGTTGGGCCGGTCCAGGCGCAGGTCGCCGGCTCCGGGGAAACGGTCGTCGTCACGGTTGGCCGACAGCAGGACGACGACGACCGGGTCGCCGGCCTCGATGGTGACGCCGCCGATCTCCAGCCGCTCGGTGGCGACCCGGAACGTCGAGGTCTCGACCGGCCCCTCGAACCGCAGGAACTCCTCGATCGCGGTGGGCAGCAGCGACCGGTCGGCGCGCAGCCGCTCCCACTGCTCCCGGTCGCGCAGCAGCAGCCACGTCCCGTTGCCGATCAGGTTCACCGTCGTCTCGTGGCCGGCGATGAGCAGCAGGAAGACCATCGAGGACAGTTCCTCGGCGGAGAGCCGGTCGCCCTCCTCGCGCACCTGGATGAGACCGGTGAGCAGGTCGTCGCCGCCGTGTTCGCGGCGGTCGGCCAGGAGGGCGGAGATGTACTCGATCATTGCGGTGATCGCCGGGGCCAGCCGGTCACCGGCCAGCGCGCCGGAGACGATCACATTGGACCACTCCCGGAACGCGTTCTGATCCTCGGCGGGGACGCCGAGCAGCTCGCAGATCACCTGGATCGGCAGCGGGAAGGCGAAGGCGTCGATCAGGTCGGCCTCCCGCTCGCCCCGCAGAGCGTCCAGGAGCTCGGTGGTGATCTCCTCGATCCGCGGCCGGAGGCCCTCGATGCGGCGGGCGGTGAACGCCGCCGAGACGAGACGGCGCAGGCGGGTGTGGTCGGGCGGGTCGGCGGAGAGCATGTGCCGGGAGATCGCCGCGGTGAGGCTCGGCTGCCCGGCCGTCGACGAGCCCATCGCGATCATCGACTTGGACAGTCGCGGGTCTGACAGCGCACGCCGGGCGTCGTCATATCGGGTGACCAGCCAGGCGTTGAGGCCGCTGGGCAGTCGCACCCGGCGGACCGGCCCGGTGGCGCGCATCCGCGCATAGACCGGATGGGGGTCGTTCTGGAACGCCGGGTCGGTGAAGTCGATCTGGAGATCCTGCGTCATCAAGCCCTCCGGGCCGCCGGGAACCGGATTCCGACGATACCCGTCGATACGGTTCCCGGAGGGCCCCTCCGGCGTTCAGGCCGGGCGCCTCCGCGGCGCCCGCGGCGACCGGGGCGGGCGGATCGGCAGATGCGGGCGGCGCGCGGTGGGTCGCCGGAGCCGGCGCGGTCGCGGCTCCGCCGAGGCGACGACGATCACGATGTACGCCCGGGGCTGCGCGGAATCGGCCACTGGCATGGATCACCTCCAGGGAAGGCGTCCACTATCCGCCGGACCGGCCGCCGACCGGTGCCCGTTCAGACTTTCTTAATGATCATCTGTGCGAGAGGTAAGCATCCTCCAAAACTGAGGTGAGCCTGCGCCGACTACCCTCCTGGGGACCTTCTCACCGATGGAGTAGCCGCGCCACCATGAGCTTCCGCACCCTCGGGTACACCGCCGCCGTCGCGACAATGCTGGTCATGGCCGGATGCAGCGCTGGTTCCACACCGCCCGGTACGGCCGCCGCCGCCAAGCCCGGCACGCACACGTCGTCGGCGCCGGCCGTGGAGACCACCGTCTCCGCGCCGCCCGCCGGTTCGACCGCCTCCACCCGGCCGAACATCGTCCTCGTGCTGGTCGACGACCTGTCGATGAACCTCGTGCAGTACATGCCGCAGGTGCGCAAGCTCCAGCAGGACGGCACCTCGTTCTCCAACTACACGGTCACCGACTCGCTCTGCTGCCCGTCGCGGGCGTCACTGCTCAAAGGCCAGTTCCCGCACAACACCGGGATCGTGAAGAACCACGGGTCGGACGGTGGCTTCCTGCTATTCCACAGCCGGGACCAGGAACGGTCCACCTTCGCCACCGATCTCCAGGGTGCCGGTTACCGGACGGCCTTTCTCGGCAAGTACCTGAACGAGTACCAGCCGGGGATCAGGATGGGCGGCACCAAGCCGTACGTGCCGCCGGGCTGGGACCAGTGGTTCGTCGGTGGCAACGCCTACGACAACTTCGACTACAAGCTGAACGAGAACGGCCGGGTCGTCACGTACGGCTCGAAGCCGAAGGACTACCTGACCGACGTGCTGGCGGGCAAGGCGGCGGATTTCATCAGCACCACGGCGTCGAGCGGCAAGCCGTTCATGATCGAGGTCTCCACCTATGCGCCGCACCACCCGTACACGCCGGCGCCCCGGGACGCGAACCTGTTCCCCGGGTTGCGGGCGCCCCGGACGGCGGCGTGGGACCGGGCGCCGGAGAACTCCACCTGGCTGGCCACCAAGCCGAGACTGACGAAGGCCCAGAAGCAGCGGCTGGACCAGGAGTTCCGGCTGCGGGTCCAGTCCGTGCAGTCGGTGGACCGGATGATCGGCCGCCTGCGGTCCACTCTGGCCAAGGCGGGCGTGGCCGACCGTACGATGGTGATCTTCACTTCGGACAACGGCTATCACATGGGCGAGTACTCGCTGCCGTCCGGCAAGCAGACCGCCTTCGACACCGATGTGAACGTGCCGCTCGTGGTCGCCGGCCCGGGTGTCAGTGCCACCCGCAACGCCAGCGAGGTGGTGGCCAACATCGACCTGCGGCCCACCTTCGCCGACTGGGCCGGGCTGCCGGCGCCGCCGGAGGCCGACGGGCGCAGCATCACGCCGCTGCTCTCCGGTGATTCCCCGGCACAGTGGCGCCACGGCACGCTGATCGAGCACCACGATCCGGCGACCGATCCGAAGGACCCGGACTTCGAGAGGGACAGTGCGAACATCCCGCCGTCCTACGACGCGCTGCGCACCGGCACGTTCACCTTCATCGAGTACGTGGACGGGACCGTCGAGTACTTCGACCGCACCACCGACCCCGAAATGATCAAGAATGTGGCCGGGACGCTGAGCGAGGAGCGGCTCGCCGAGCTACGGTCCGCGGTCCGTGGGATGGCCACCTGTGTCGGCGCGGACGCCTGCTGGAGCGCGTCGCGGACGGTCAGCTGAGCCATTTCGGCGCGCTCTGCCCGCTCGCGTGACCGAACGGCGATCCGCCGGACCCGTCCGGGCGCCGCACCACCGGGTAGACGCTGGAGTGCGCCTGCCACGACGGCTGCGGGCGCGGGCGGGCCTCGGCGAGGGCACGCACCAGCGCCTCCAGCATGTCCTGGAGCGCCACGTGCAGACGGCCGTCGGTGATGATGCCGGCGCCGTCGATCGAGGCCATCTCCAGCGGCAGGCGGATGCAGGCCGGACGCAGCAGGCGGGCGCCGCCGTGCTCGAGCACCGCCTCCAGGCCGGTGCGCGCGCCCTCGTCGACGCCGGGGCGGACCACGGACAGCCAGGCGGCCGGCTTGCCACCCAGCTCGCCGCCGTCGATCAGCCAGTCGAGCAGGTTCTTCAGGCTGCCGGGGAGCGAGCCCGCGTACTCCGGGGTGCTGAACAGCAGGGCGTCCGCCGCGTCGACCATGGCGCGCAGCTCGGCGACCGCGCCCTGCGGGGTCTCGCCGGGCACGAACGCCGGCAGCTCGCGCAGGTCCTCGTAGAGGGCCGCGGTGATCTCCTGCGGGGCGAACCGGGCCGCCGTGCGCAGGGCGGCCGTGTGCAGGGAGCCGGTCAGGGTGCTCCCGGAGATCAGCAGGACGCGGGTCATGCCGCCGACGATACGACCCCGCGGGGCCGGTCCCGGACGCCCGGAAGGCTTACGTTGTGGCCGGTTTCCGACGAATCAACCACCCGGCGCCGGCCACCGCCGTGATCGCGAGAACCACCAGCATCGACGTGTGGTTCGCGCCGACCGCGTCGGCGGCGCCGGCGACCGGGTTGGGCACCCCGAGCCGGTCCAGCATCCAGCCCACCGCGGCGGCCCCGGTCAGCACCGCCCCGCCGATCCGCAGCCACCGCCCCACCGGGAGACCGGCCAGTGCCAGCAGGGCCGGCAGCGCCAGTGCCACGAGCAGCAACTGGACCAGCTCGATCCCGAGGTTGAAG
The DNA here is from genome assembly GCF_042650585.1 of Actinoplanes subglobosus. Classification (NCBI taxonomy): domain Bacteria; kingdom Bacillati; phylum Actinomycetota; class Actinomycetes; order Micromonosporales; family Micromonosporaceae; genus Actinoplanes; species Actinoplanes subglobosus. Next base: position 8,785 of record NZ_JBHSBL010000032.1, on the reverse strand, counting down.
CCGAGCAGGCTGAGCGCCAGCTGCCCGGTGGACAGGCGCAGGTCGGCCAGGGTGAGCGAGAACGCCATGCCGTGCCCGAGCCCGAACAGGCCGGCGACCAGCGCCTCGCGGCCGGGGAAAAGGGGGCGCACCGCGTGTGCCGCACCGATCAGGATGCTCACCGCGATGAACACCTCGACCGGCCGCGCCGGGATCTCCACCCGGGTCAGCGCGCTGAGCACGAGCGCCGCGGAGTGACCCAGGGTGAAGGCCAGCGTGATCCCGCCGATCCGGCGGACCGCCCGGCGTCCGCCCGCCAAGCCGCTCCACCGGCCGCGTGCCGCCGTCAGCGGGGCCGGGAGCAGCAGGATCAGCAGGAACAACAGGTGGTCGGTGCCTTCCAGGATGTGCAGGCCACCGAGCTTGAGCATGGCCAGGAGGCCCTGCCGGGAACTGCCCGTGCCGAGGTCGACGGTGAGCTGCGGCACGGTCATCGTCCGGTTGTCGATCGCGATGACACCGACCTGCTCGACGGTGTCACCCTCGGTGATCCGGCCGGCCGCCCAGTCCTGCCGGACCGAGACGAGTGTGGTGTGCGTCACGACCTTGTGCACGATGACGTCGTAGCCGAGCGTGAAGTGCCGCACATCACCCCCGACCGGCGGAGTGAGCTCGATCTCGACCCTGACCTCTTGGTAGGGCCCGGTCGACGTCTGTTCCGCCCGGGTCAGCTCCGGGTCACCGACGGTCACCGTCCAGGCGCGGCCGTCCGCTCCGGCCGGCCGGAAATGCCCGGCGAGATAGTCCCGCAGCGCGTCGGCCCGGGCCGGCAGGTCCACCGCGAACCCGGCGCCCGTGGCCAGGTCGCCGACGGGCAGTTCCAGTGACGCGGTGACCGATGCCTCGTGCACGTCGAGCACGACCACCGAGTGCGGCATCGGGTGGGCCGCGGCGGGCTTCGCACCGAGGAAGACCAGCAGGGGTACGGCCAGAAGCGCTGCAATCCGTCTCACCGGCACCATGATTGTCAACAAAATCGTCGGCAGACAGAGCCCGGGCCGTCTTCACAGCAAGTCACAGAAAGCAATGAGGCCCCACCCGGATCAGGGTGGGGCCTCATGAAGCTGTGCGCCGCGTAGGACTCGAACCTACAACCCGCGGATTAAGAGTCCGCTGCTCTGCCAGTTGAGCTAGCAGCGCCAGTGTTGGCCGGAAGAGTGCGCCGCGTAGGACTCGAACCTACAACCCGCGGATTAAGAGTCCGCTGCTCTGCCAGTTGAGCTAGCAGCGCTCTGCCGTGCAACGAGGAAAACGTTAGCACGGGCTGGGAAGATCCTTGAAATCGGCCGCTAACCCCCGGAAGGAGGACCCGTGGCTTGCGTCCATGCGTCAGTATGTCTGCGCTGAGAACTCAAGAACGGGGCCCCCACGATGGTTGACCTCCGCCGCTCCCTCGCGGCGATCTTGGCGATTGGCCTGATCGCGCCCCTCGCCGCGTGCAGCGACGAGACAGATCCCGCCTTCGCCGAACCGGCCGCGTCCACCGGCGCCAGCACCGGCGCGTCGGCCCCGGTGACCGAGAGCACCACTGCCGCCCAGCCGGCGACGCTGGCCATCACGCCGGCCGCGAACAAGAAGGACGTGCCGGTCAGCGCCGAGATCGGGCTCAAGGTCAGCGGCGGGGAGGTGTCCTCGGTCACGCTCACCGACGCCAAGGGCAAGGCGGTCGCCGGGACGCTGCGCGAGGACAAGTCGGCCTGGGTTCCGGCCAAGCCCCTCAAGACCAGGCAGAAGTACGCCGCGAAGGTCGTCGCCACCGGGACGGACGGTACGACCACCACCGCGACCACGTCGTTCACCACGATGGGCGCGCCCGGCCGGGAGACCGGGACCGGGCTCTACCTGTTCGACGGCAACACCTACGGCGTGGCGATGCCGGTCGTCGTCGAGTTCAACCCGGGCATCAAGAAGGCGGACCGGGCCGCGGTGCAGAAGCGGATGTTCGTCGAGACCTCCCCGGCCCAGCCCGGTGTCTGGTCGTGGACGGCGGCCGGGACGCAGGCCTACTACCGGGCGCCGGAGTACTGGCAGACCGGCACCACGATGAAGGTCCGGATCGCGGTCGGCGGCCTGCCCACCGGCGGTGGCCGCTACGGCGACCAGGACCGCTCGGCGACGGTGAAGATCGGGCGCAAGTTCGAGATGAACGTCGACAACGCGTCGAAGAAGATGACGGTGGTGCGCGACGGTCAGACGGTGAAGACGATCCCGGTGAGCCTGGGCAAGAAGAGCACCCCGTCGTCCAGCGGTCACATGGTGGTGATGGAGAAGAAGGCGGCGACCGTCTTCGACACCACCGACACCGACGGTGCCGCCGGTTACCGCACCGACATCGAGTACGCGCAGCGACTGACCTGGAGCGGTCAGTACATCCATTCGGCTCCGTGGTCGACCGGTTCACAGGGACGCACGAATGTGTCACACGGATGTGTCAATGTCTCCCCGTCGAACGCGCGCTGGCTCTTCGAGAAGACGCTGATCGGCGACCCGGTCGTCGTGAAGGGCACCGGGGACGAGCTGGACTACGGCAACGGCTGGACGCCATGGGACGTGAGCTGGGAGAAGTTCAAGGAGGGCAGCGCCCTCTGAGTTCTTCTCGTGGTTTCTTCTCCCCGGCGGGGTACATCGATGGCGTAAGGCCGGTCACGGCACGAAACCGGGATTGGTGCGACGCTGATTTTGGAGCACTATTGGGCGCCGGGGAGAACGACGCCGTGAGGGGACCATGGAGATGGATGCAAATCGGTCGGCGGAGCGATCCCGTGGCCGGGGGCGCCTGCGCCTCGCGGTGGCCGCGGTGCTCGCGGGCACTCTTCTGCTGACCACCGCGTGCAGCGGTGACGACTCGCCCTCCTGGCAGGGTGGTGGCAACACTCCCGAGGGGACGACGGCGTCGCAGGGTCCCGCTGCCGAGCCGACGCTGAGCACCGTCGCGGTGACCTCTCCCGCGGCCGACGCGAAGAGTGTCGAGCTCTGGTCCGAGGTCAAATACACCAGCGAGGACCCGGCCAACACCGAGGTCAAGGTGACGAACGCCAAGGGCGACGAGGTCAAGGGCACCGCCGACAAGGACGGCAACGTCTGGCGTCCGACGTCGGGTCTGGCGTGGAACACGAAGTACACGGTGAGCGTCAGCACCCCGAGCGCCGAGGGCAAGACCAACAGCGTCACCAGCTCCTTCACGACCATGAAGGAGCCGTCGAACCTGGTGCGGGTGACCAGCTTCCTGGCCGACGGCCAGAAGGTCGGCGTCGGCATGCCGCTGATCATGAAATTCGGCCGGTCCATTCCGGAGAAGTACCGGGCCGAGGTGGAGCGCCGGATGGTCGTCACCGCGACCCCCGCTCAGGAGGGCGCGTGGCGCTGGATCAGCGCGACCGAGGTGCAGTACCGGCCGAAGGTGTACTGGAAGGCCAACTCCAAGATCTTCTACGCCGTCAACCTCAAGGGCGTGAAGCTCGGTGACGGGTGGTACGGCCGGTCCAACCTGACCGTCGACATGAGCGTCGGCCGCGAGATGATCATGACGGTCTCCAACAAGAACAAGCAGATGACCGTCAAGCAGGACGGCAAGGTCATCAAGACGATCCCGGTGAGCCTGGGCAAGTCGAGCACCCCGTCCTCCAGCGGCACCATGGTCGTCATGGAGAAGGCGGCGCACACCGTCTTCGACACCACCGACGAGGACCCGGTCAACGGCTACAAGACGCCGATCGACTGGGCACAGCGGATCACGTACAGCGGCCAGTTCATCCACGCCGCGCCGTGGTCGGAGGGTGTGCAGGGCAAGCGCAACGTCTCGCACGGCTGTGTCAACGTCTCCGAGGCGATGGGCAAGTGGCTCTTCGACCGGACCATGATGGGTGACGTGATCAGCGTCTCCGGGACCGAGGAGAAGCTGAAGAACGGCAACGGCTGGACCGTGTGGAACATGAGCTGGGACGAGTTCAAGAAGGGCAGCTACCTGAACTGACGGTTCCTCCCCCGGCTTTGCGGAGGGCGGCTCCCCGGATCACCGGGGAGCCGCCCTCCTTCACTTCGCCGGGAAGGCTCCGGTCACGACGGCCCGCTCGGTGCCCGCGCCGGCCAGGACCCCGTAGGTGTCGGCGGTGGCGTCCCGGTCGCCGCCGGCGTGGGTGTACTGGACGGCGAAGACGTAGGCGCCGGGCGCGAGGGTGCCCTGTTTGAGGGTGAACCGGTAGACCAGCCGGTCCTTCTCCTCGGTCACCGCCATGGTGATCATGTCGGCCGGGATGGTGGTCCACTTCCCGGCGTCCGCGACCCCGGCGGTTCTCGCCACGTTGATCACCATGTCCAGCGAGGTGATCGTCTGGCTGGTGGTGAGGGTGACGTTGCCCTGCGCCCAGGTGCCGACCGAGTGCGAGTCGACGGCCGCGATCGAGCTGAGGAAGCCGTCGACGGGCTGCCAGCTCGGGGTGAGCTCCGGCGGGGGCGGCGGCTTGTCGGCACCCGGCTTGCCGGTCTCCGCCCGCGGTGGCGCCTTGCTGGGGGCGGGCGGGGACGGCACGGTGGTGGCCGGTGACGGCGTCGGAGAGCCCTCGGTGGCCGCCGGTGTCCGGTCCTGTTCCGGCCGGTCACCGGCCAGTCTGATCCCGGCGAACCCGACCACCAGGGTCGCGACCACCGACGCCGCGGCGGCGACCGGCCGTAACGACAGCGCCCACCGGCTCGGGGCCGGCTCGGCACGGCCCTGGGCGATCCGGGCGAGCATGACGCGGGTGTCCGGCAGGTGCCGCTCGGCCTCGTGGCGCAGCACCGTGCCCAGGTCGGACTGGGGGCGCTCAGCCATGGTGGCCTCCCATCATCAGCGGCATCCCGCGCAGGAACTCACTCAACTGGGCAGCGCCCCGCGAGGTGTGACTCTTCACCGCACCGACCGAGATGCCGAGGATCGTGGCGACCTCCCGCTCCGGCACGTCGAACGCGTACCGCAGGACGACGCACTCCCGGCGCCGCTGCGGAAGACGCTGCAGGGCGGCCCGTACGTCCAGCACCGCGGAGGTGTCGCTCTCGCCGCGCTCGCGGCGGAGCAGGCCGAGCCGGAGCAGCCCGGACCGTTCCCGGGTCTGCTTCTTGATCCACTGACGGGCCAGGTTGGTCACGATGCCGCGGGCGTACGCGATCGGGCTGTCCGCGGCCTGGACGCGTTCCCAGTGCCGCCACACCTCCACGAACGCGTCCGCCGCCAGGTCGTCGGCGGCCTGCGAGTCACCGGTCACCAGGTAGGCGAGCCGGGACAGGTCGGCGTGATGGTCGTCGAAGAACCGCCGGAAAGCGTATTCGTTACCGAGCTCGGGCAAGGGACCGTTCCTGACCGTCAGGGGATTAGGGGGAACGACGGTCGCTCCGGGCCGTGGGGACGAGCCCGGGGCGACCGGGATCAGCCGATCTTCACGGAGTAGGCCGTGGTGTCGAGCCGGCCCGACCCGGTGAAGATCTCGGTGCCGGCCTGCACGCTGGACAGGTATTTGGTCTTGGCGAGCCATCCGCGTGCCACCAGATCGTCGGTGAAGTCGGTCAGGTTCAGGGTGGCCGCGGAGGTGCTGGAGGTACGCACGAACGAGTACACCTCCCAGCCGATGTTGCCCTTGTAGAGGTCCCAGGTGGTGCCGGCGATGGTCACGGTCGCCTGCTTGGTGCCGACCGGGCCCGCCCCACCCGACCGGTAGAGCCACACCATGACCTCGTCGGTCGGGTTGTTCTGCCAGTCCGGGTTCGCGATGTCGTGCAGCCACAGGTCGTAGGCGACGTTCATCACGTTGCTGGTGGTCTGGGTGACCTGGAAGTTCCAGTTGGCGGTGACGGCCTTACCGGCGCTGAGCTGGACCGGCAGGCCGGTACCGGTGGGCACCTTCCAGCCCCAGTGCCAGCCGAGGACCGAGCTGGCGTACGACTTGACCTTGGTGTTGTCTCCGGCCCAGGTCCAGCGGGTGCCCCAGCTCAGGCTGTCGCCGCTGAGGCCGTTCTCCCAGACGCACTGCGAACCGGTGCCGTCGGCCTTGCCCCAGACGTTGTTGTTCACCCAGTACTTGCCGCGTACGAGGGCGGCGAAGTCGGTGCAGTCCTCGGGACCGGTGGTGGCGGCAGCGGTCTTCGAGGCCGATGGCGTGGCGGAGGCCGTCTTAGAGGCCGACGGTGACGCCGAAGCGGTCTTCGAAGCCGACGGGGAAGCCGCGGGCACCTTCGACACGGTAGGGGAAACGGTGGGGGAAGCGGCAGGAGAGACAGCTCCGCAGATCACCCCGTTGACCGTGAAGGCGCTGGGGATCGCGTTGCTGCCGGTCCAGCCGCCGTTGAAGCCGATGGTGACGTTGCCGCCCGGCGCGATGGTCCTGTTCCAGCCGGCGTCGGTCACGGTGACCTGGGTGCCGCTCTGGGTCCAGGTGCCGTTCCAGCCACTGGCGAGCGTCTGCCCCGACGGGAAGGCGAAGCCCAGCTTCCAGCCGTCGACGTTCGCGCCACCCGTGTTCTTGATCTTCACATCGCCGGTGAACCCCGAGCCCCACTGGCTGACGACGGAGTACGTGACCGAACACGCGGTGGTCTCGGCGGCGTCGGCGTGGAGGACACCGACGACGGCGGCCGCGCTGCCGACGGCCAGTACCGAGAGTGGTACGACGATGCGCTTGGCGAGCATGAGGAGGGTCTCCTGGGGGGCGACGGATGATCCACACCCCTGTGGCCCGGCAGCGGCAAAAGGTTGCGCGCACTCGCGAGAAATTTTCCGGCTTTCCACAATATGGGAGCGAGCCCACAGGAAATCCGACTTCCCGGCAGCTTTCCGGGACAAAACGAAAAAGCCCCGTCTCGCGACGGGGCTTTTCACATGGGGTGATCGACGGGACTCGAACCCGCGACCCCCGGGACCACAACCCGGTGCTCTACCAGCTGAGCTACGACCACCATGCCATCACGGGTAACCAACCCCGTGGTGCCGCCCAATCATAGCGACCACCCCGGGGGACCCGTCGAGCGGGTTACCTACAGCTCTGCGGCGACCGCCTTCGCCGTCTCCACATCGGGGCCGGGCTGCGGCACGAAGACGGTGCGGCGGTAGTACTCCAGCTCGCGGATGCTCTCCCTGATGTCGGCGAGCGCCCGGTGCGACAGGCCCTTGGCCGGCTGACCGAAATAGACCCGCGGGTACCACCGGCGGCACAGCTCCTTGATCGAGGACACGTCGATCATCCGGTAGTGCAGATGGGCGTCGAGCGCCGGCATGTCACGGGCCAGGAAGCCCCGGTCGGTGGCGATCGAGTTGCCACAGAGCGGCGCGGTCCGCGGGTTGGGGACGAACTCCCTGATGTACGCGAGCACCGCCTCCTCCGCCTCGGCCATGGTGATCGCCGACCGCCGGACCTCGTCGGTGAGCCCCGACTTGGCATGCATGTCGCGCACCACGGGGGGCATGGCGTCCAGCGCCGCGTCATCGGCGTGGATCACCAGATCGACGCCCTCACCCAACACATTCAGCTCCGGATCGGTGACCAGGGCCGCGACCTCGATGAGCTTGTCCTTGCCCAGGTCGAGACCGGTCATCTCACAGTCGATCCACACCAGAAGATCCGCCACGCCGACAGCCTACGCCGGGCGACGCGCCGCTGTTCGGCACGTTCCGGGCCGCAGTCGCTCAACGTGCTGTTTGTCCGGTTTGTTGCCCTGACTTCCCACTTCGCCGAATGCCGGGTAAAGTGTACTTAACGGACGAAGCCCCCCTTCGGTTACTCCGTTCCCCCCGGTAAAGGGCCCTCCGTGTCGGCAGCACGGAGGGCCCTTTCATGCCCAGCGGACCTCCGGCGTCTCCCCCGGCGCCACGAAACCCACCAGCCGCTCCGCCTCCTCCTGCACCGACGACCGGTCCGCGGGGGCCAGCGGCCGGAACGGGGCGATCTCCACCGACGGACCCTTCCGCGACCAGGTCGCCGCCACGAAACCGTCGACCAGCACCGTCGGGCGCACGATCGACCAGCCCGGCATCACCAGCGGACGGTCACCCGGATGCAGGATCCGCGACCGGTCGGCATGCCCCAGGACCGCGTTGTCGAACTCGGGCAGGAACACCACCGGGGCCGGGGCGTCCGCCTCCTCGATCGGCGCGTGCGGGAGGTCGTACAACTCCATGCCGTTCTCGTCACGGAAGACCCGCAGCCGCGGCCGCAACGTCGCGAACAGCGCCGCCAGGCGGGTCAGACCCGACCAGACCTGGACATCCTTCACCGACGCCGGCCCGAACGCCGCCAGGTAGCGCAACACCAGCGTCTCCGCGCTCGGCGCCGCGGCCAGCGGCCGCCCCAGCCAATCCTCCGCCAGGACGCATCCGATCCTTCCGCGATGCCCCCACGTCCCGGCCGGCGGCGGGTGCAGGAGAGCAAATCGCAGGTGTACGACGAGAGCCAGCTCGCCGAGGTCGGCCTCCGGAAACCGTGCCGCCAAGCGCCGGGCCAGCTCCGGGCGGGTCAGCGGCCCCTCCGCCATGATCTCCCGGCCGGCCGCGTCGAAGGCCTCCGGATCACACCCGCCCAGCCGCCCGGCCCGGCCCGCCATCCGTTCCAGGGCGGGGTGCAGGGTCGGGCGCAGCCAGTGATAGTCGTCGCCGGCACACAGGTGCTGGGTGCCGCGGAGCAGGGCGCTGCGCACCACGGTCCGGTCATGCAGGAGGCCCGGCCCGGTCAGTGGAGTCCCTGATAGTGGTGTAACGCGGTTGGCGTGATCGTCGGACAGCCTG
>NZ_JBHSBL010000031.1:0-93266 GCF_042650585.1 Actinoplanes subglobosus | reverse complement strand
TCGGCTGATCGTGGCCGGCGCCTGAGAGTTGCTGGTTCTTCGCTGTTGCTGAAAGGTGTTTCGGTGGTCATAGCGGAGGGGAAACGCCCGGTTACATTCCGAACCCGGTAGCTAAGCCCTCCAGCGCCGATGGTACTGCACTCGGGAGGGTGTGGGAGAGTAGGACGCCGCCGGACTCAACGTGATCGGTCGAGGGCCGCCCCACTTCGGGGTCGGCCCTCGACTGCGTTTGTGGGCAGATCCCCTAGTAACTTTGTGTATCGAGAACAGCGTGTGTCGGAGCAGGGCCACTCGGGCCTAGGTAGTCCGCCGCCGTACTGGAAGGAATGATCCGTGAGTACAGGACCGCAGGACGGCGGCTCCAGCAACCGTGACGACGACCGTCGTCCGGCCGGCGGTCGCGACGGAGGTGGCGATGGCCGCCGCAGCGACCGGGGCGACCGCGGCGGCTACCAGGGCGGTGGCGACCGCGGTGGTGACCGGGGCGGCTTCCGCGGCGGGGACCGTGGCGGGTCCCGTGGTGGTTACCAGGGCGGTGGCGACCGTGGTGGTTTCCGTGGTGGCGACCGTGATCGCGGTGGCGACCGTGGTGGTTTCCGCGGTGGCGACCGTGACCGTGGCGGCTACCAGGGCGGCGGTGACCGCGGTGGTTTCCGTGGCGGCGACCGTCCGTCCGGCGGCGGCTTCCGTAGCGACGACCGCGGCGGTTTCCGCGGTGGCGACCGCGACCGTGGCGTAGAGCGCGGCGGATTCCGTGGCGGCGACCGTCCCTCGGGCGGCGACCGTGGCGGCTACCAGGGTGGCGGCGATCGCGGTGGTTTCCGTGGTGGTGACCGTGATCGTGGCGGCTACCAGGGTGGCGGCGACCGTGGCGGTTTCCGTGGCGGTGACCGTCCGTCCGGTGGTGACCGTGGTGGGTTCCGTGGTGGCGACCGCCCGGGTTACCAGGGTGGTGGCGACCGGGGTGGTTTCCGTGGTGGTGACCGTGATCGTGGCGGCTACCAGGGTGGCGGCGACCGGGGTGGTTTCCGTGGTGGTGACCGTGATCGTGGCGGCTACCAGGGTGGCGGCGATCGTGGCGGTTTCCGTGGCGGCGACCGTCCGTCCGGTGGTGACCGTGGTGGGTTCCGTGGTGGCGACCGCCCGGGTTACCAGGGTGGTGGCGACCGGGGTGGTTTCCGTGGTGGTGACCGTGATCGTGGCGGCTACCAGGGTGGCGGCGATCGCGGCGGGTTCCGTGGCGGCGACCGCCCCTCGGGCGGCGACCGTGGCGGCTACCAGGGCGGTGGCGACCGTGGCGGGTTCCGTGGCGGCGACCGTCCGTCCGGTGGTGACCGTGGTGGGTTCCGCGGCGGCGACCGTCCGGGTTACCAGGGTGGCGGCGACCGGGGTGGTTTCCGTGGCGGCGACCGTGACCGCAGCGGCCCCCGTGAGGGCTTCCAGGGTGGCGGCGACCGCGGCGGGTTCCGTGGCGGGGACCGTGACCGCAGCGGCCCCCGTGAGGGCTTCCAGGGTGGCGGCGACCGTGGCGGCTACCAGGGCGGCGGCGACCGCGGTGGGTTCCGTGGTGACTCGCGTGGCGGCGACCGTCCCCAGGGCGGCGGCTTCCGGGGCGACCGTGATCGGCCGTTCGGTGACCGTCCCCGTCAGGACCGGCCCTACGGTGACCGCCCGCAGCGCAGTGACCGGCCCGGTGGCGACCGTGGTGGTTTCCGTGGCGGCGATCGCCCGGGCTACCAGGGTGGTGGCGACCGGGGTGGTTTCCGTGGTGGTGACCGTGATCGTGGCGGCTACCAGGGTGGTGGTGACCGTGACCGTGGTGGTTACCAGGGCGGTGGCGACCGCGGCGGATTCCGTGGCGGTGACCGCGATGACCGCGGAGGATTCCGTGGAGACCGTGGTGGGTTCCGGGACGACCGGGTCGGATTCCGCGGGGACCGGGACGACCGTGGTGGATTCCGCGGGGACCGGGACGACCGTGGTGGGTTCCGTGGCGACCGTGACCGGGACGCGCGGCAGGACGAGACCGGCAAGCCCTCCTTCGAGGCGCCGGAGATCCCCGAGGAGATCACTTCCAACGACCTCGACCAGGAGGTTCGCGCCGAGCTGCTGAGCCTGGCCCGGGACGTGGCCGAGAAGGTCGCCCGGCACCTGGTCGCCGCCGGCCAGATCATCGACGAGGACTCCGAGCTCGCGCTGAACCACGCGATCGCGGCCCGGCGTCTCGCTTCGCGGATCGCCGTGGTGCGGGAGGCCGTCGGCCTGGCGGCGTACGCGGCCGGCGACTGGACGACCGCGATCGCGGAGCTGCGCACCTACCACCGGATGACCGGACGGCAGACGCACCTGGCCGAGCTGGCCGACTGCGAGCGGGCGCTGGGCCGTCCGGAGCGGGCGATCGACCTGTTCCGCGGTGCCGACGTGGCCAACCTGGAGAAGGCCGGCGCGATCGAACTGCTGATCGTCGCCGCCGGCGCCCGGGGTGATCTGGGGCAGCACGACGCCGCCGTGGCGATGCTCCAGGTCAAGGAGTTGACCGGCGACGACGACGCCGAGTGGGCGGCCCGCCTGCGGTATGCGTATGCCGACGCGCTCCTGGCGGCCGGCCGTCGTGACGAGGCGCGGGAGTGGTTCGCCCGGACCGCCGCCGTCGACGAGGAGCAGGTCACCGACGCCGCCGAGCGTCTTCTCGAACTCGACGGCGTCACCATCGAGGGTGACGACGCCGACGACGAGGACGACGAGGCGTCCGCCGCCGACCGGTCCGGGGAGGAGACCGACCGTGCCCCCGGCGACTCGGACGAGGATGACGAGGACGGCGACTACGACGACGACGACGAGGACGATGACGACCTCGACGACGAGGATGACGACGACGAGGACGACCTCGACGACGAGGACGACGACTACGACGACGAGGATGAGGACGACCTCGACGAGGACGAGTCGGTTGACGTCGCGGACACGGATGTGAACACCGACGCTCTCGGTGACGAGGACGAGAAGTCCGAGACGTCGGTTGTCGACGAGGACAACGAGAAGGCTGTCGACGAGGACGACGAGAAGGCCGTGGACGAGGCTGGTGCCGGATCGGCTGACAAGGCCGGCGAGGAGAAGCCGAAGGCGTGAGCGGTCACGCCGACGTGCGGTAACGAACCGGACGATCACACCGCCGAGGCACCTGCCCGGCGGTGTGATTGTCTTTGCCGGTGACGAAAAGCGTGAGCGATCACCTTGCCGGGGACTATGACCTGGTCATCTTCGATCTGGACGGCGTTGTCTTCCTGATCGACAAGCCGATTCCGGGTGCCGCTGAGGCGGTCGAGCGGTTGCGGTCCGGCGGGACGTCGATCGCCTATGCCACGAACAACGCCTCCCGGCGGGCCGGGGACGTGGCGGCTCTGCTGACCGGCATGGGTGTGAGTGCCGAACCGGCCGAGGTGCTGACCTCGGCCGGCGCCTCGGCGGCGCTGCTCGCCGAGCGGTTTCCGGCCGGGGCGCCGATTCTGGTGGTCGGTGCGGAGGCGCTGCGCGCCGAGGTCCGCGATGTGGGCCTCACCCCGGTCGGCTCACTGGAGGACGGGCCGGTCGCGGTGCTTCAGGGGTACGGACCGGACGTCGGCTGGAAGGTCCTGGCCGAGGCGGCTCTCGCGGTGCGGGCCGGGGCCACCTGGATCGCCACCAACACCGACCGCACCCTGCCCAGCCCGCGTGGGCCGCTTCCCGGCAACGGTTCGCTCGTCGCCGTGTTGCGCACCGCCCTGGACCGGGATCCGGACGTGGTGGTCGGCAAGCCGCAGCCCGCCCTGTTCCGGACCGCGGCCACCCAGGCCCGGGCGCGGCGGCCGCTGGCGATCGGTGACCGTCTCGACACCGACATCCAGGGCGCGGTCACCGCCGGGATGGACAGCCTCCTGGTCCTGACCGGTGTCAGTGGCCCGGCCGACCTGCTGGCGGCCCCGGAGGATCGGCGGCCCACCTTCGTGGCAGCCGATCTGTCCGCCCTGTTCCGCCCGGCCAGCGGGTCCCGCCTGCCGGGGCCTGCCGGAGCGGCCTCCGATGAGGCCGATGGCGTCGGGGCCGAGGGCTGGCGTGTGACCCGCGACGGTGACCGGGCTGTGCTGGACGGCTCCGGGGACCCGGTGGAGGCGTTGCGCCTGCTCTGCGTGGTCACCTGGACCGGCGTTCCGGTCGAGGCGATCACCGCGGGTTCCGGCGGTGCGCGCGAACTCCTGCGGTCCTGGGGTCTGCCCGGGTCGCACTGAGCGGCGGCGGAACGACCGCGGCACTCTTTCGAACGGCCCTGCCTGCTGTGCTCCGGATGCGGAGGTGGCGGTCAGGGCCGTTCGGCGTTTCGGTGAGTGGGCAACCAGCCCGGCGGTCGCGTTTCGGTCTCGAGCCGGGGAACGTCGCGGGGCTCGGCGGGAGAAGTGGTGCGTTTGCGGGTGGCGTGCGGCGTACCGAAAAAAGGGGTCAGCGGTGCAGTCGGGTGAGGTCGGCGAGCATATGGCCGGCGCTGTGGGCCGCCGTGTCGACCGGTGGGGTGAGCGGGGTGCTCGCCGGCGTCGGGAGACGGCGGTGGCGCGGCGGCGGTGGGGCGTTCATGTCGATGTGCAGCAGGGCGTCGACGAACGCGAGGATGGGGGTGGACATCCAGTCGAAGTCGGGTACGGCGACCTGTTCCGCGCGTTCGTGAACGTTCGCGGTGGTCAGTGTCGCGTCGAAGCGCGGCAGGCCGGGACGGGCGTATGGCATGGTCCCTCCCTGATCGGGGCCGGCACGGCCGCCGGCCGATGGGTTCCCTGATCCAATCGTGGCACCGGCACCGGCTGATTGGATGGTTGTTGCGCCTTTTGCCCCACAGGGTCAAGCGGACCTTTCCGCGGTCGATCAGGGGGATGTGAGTTCACTGACGTTGCCGCGCGGCGCCCGGCTCTCCGACGCGTCCTGGCAGTCCCGCCACCGGATCGTGAGTCGCCTGCTCTGGTTCCACGTGCCCGCCTTCCTGGTGATCGGCATCCTCGGGCCCCGATCCACCTGGGAGGCGATCGGGCTGACGGCAGCCGTCGCGGTCTGGGCGTCCCTGGCCGCGTTGCTGCCGGTGGAGAAGACCAAGGCACGGGCCAGTCATGTCAGCGTCGGGTTGATCGCGTGCACGTTCGTGGCGATCGAGCTCACCGGTGGCGAGATGTCCACCCACATCCACCTGTACGCGGTGCTGATCTTCGTGGCGCTCTATCAGCAGTGGGCGCCGCTGGTTTCGGCGATCATCGTGGTCGTCGTGCACCACGGGGTGCTCGGGCTGGTGTCGCCGGAACGGGTGTTCGGTGAGCACCACATGGGTGTCGGCGCCGCGATCGGCATGGTCGCCGTGCACGCCGGGCTGCTCACCCTGGAGGTGGCCGGCATCGTGGTCTTCTGGCACTTCGCCGAACAGGCCGAGCGGGAGAACGAGGTGCTGGCCCGGCAGGCCGAGGACGCCCGCCGCGAGGTCGAACGGGCCGAGCACGAGGCGCAGGAACGCGCCGCCGAGGAACTGCGCCTGCGATCGGAGGCGTCGGCCGAGCAGGCCCGGCGCGTCACCGCCGACGTCGCCAAGATCAGCGCTGAGGCACACACCGCGATCTCGGCCGTCGCCGCCGTCGACCGGGAACTGGCGGCGCTCACCGCGTCGGTCCGTGACATCGCGGAACGGTCCGCGCAGGCCGCTGGAACCGCGTCCACCGGCAAGGACGCGGCCGCCTCGGCCGGAGCGAAGGTCCGTCAGCTGGAGAAGTCGGTCGGGGAGATCGCCGCCGTCAACGCGATCATCGCCTCGCTGGCCGAGCAGACCAACCTGCTCGCCCTCAACGCCACCATCGAGGCCGCCCGTGCCGGTGAACTGGGCAAGGGCTTCGCCGTCGTCGCCGGCGAGGTCAAGGACCTGGCCCGGGAGACGGCCACCTCGGTGGAGAAGGTCAACCAGGTGATCACCGCGATCGTGGCGGAGACCGGGGATGTGGCGCACACCTTCGCCTCGACCACCGGCGCGGTCGACGACATCCACGAGTTCCAGCTCAACATCGCGTCCTCGGTGGAGGAACAGGCGGCCGTGCTCGCCGAGGTCACCACCCAGCTGTCCGCGNNCCCGACCAGGTGCTCGTCGGGCTGGAGACACTCTCCGCGACGACCGATCGCTGATCTTTGAACCTACCTACCGGTTGTGCCCGTATCCCCGGGCACAACCGGTCCGGTCGTTCAGAGGAGCTTGCGGAGCTTGAGCAGGTCGAACGGGTTCGCCCGGATGGCGGTGATCAACCGGGACACCTCGAGCCTGCCCGCCACCAGGTCGAGCAGCTCGTCGCTCGTGGTGACCAGGGCGATCTTCGCTTTCGGGTCGTCGCCGTCGGTGATGTCGACCAGACGGCCGCCGGTGATCCGGCCGTGGAACGCGGCGCCCAGGTCCGTCAGGCGGCAGGCGAGCGTGCGGTCCAGGTCGAGTTTGCCGCGGGCCTCGGCGTTGCTCTCCAGTCGGGCGGCGAGGTCGTGCAGTGCTCGGCGGCACTCGTCCAAGGTGGCCATGGGCCCATCCTCCCTCACGACACCGGCACGGTACCCCAGGAGTTTCCCGGAGGTGCCCGGTAGCGTGGCACCCGACGCGGCGAGAGGAGTCGAGACATGCCGGACGCATGGCGGGCATATCTGGACCTTGCACTCGGCTTGACGGAAGCCCCCCGGAAGAAGGCGCAACAGGTCGCCGGGGAGCTGCTCAACCGAGGCGGGGCCACGGCGGCACAGGTGCAGGGCCTCGTGGAGGACCTGCTGTCGGCGGGCATCGCGAATCGTGAGGCGCTGACCAACATCGTCCGCTACGAGGTGGACCGTGCCCTCGGACGGGTGGGGCTGGCCACCGCCGAGGAGGTGTCCGACCTCACCAGCAAGGTGCACGACCTGGAGCGGCAGCTGCGGCAGGCGCAGGCCCGGGTCACCGCGGTCGAGACCGGTGCGCCCGAGGCGCCCGAGGCACGGCCGGTCAAGAAGACGGTGGCGAAGAAGGTGGTCAAGGCCAAGCCCAACGCGATGCCGGCGGCTGGGACGAGTCCGGCGGCGGTGCCGGCCAAGGCGGCCGCGGCTCCGGTCGAGGCGGCTCCGGTCGATGTGGTGCCCGCTCCGGCGAAACGTGCTCCGGCCAACCGGGCCGCGGCGAAGACGGTGCCGGTGAAGCGTGCGCCGGTCAAGCGTGCGCCTCGGAAGGCCGCTGGGGCCGCTGCTCCGGTGACCGAGGCTCCGGCGGCTGTCGAGCCGGTGTTCGTGGAGCCGGCACCGGTGGAGACCCCGGCTGCGGATCCCGCCCCGGCTGCGGCTCCGGTCAAGAAGGCGGTGGCCAAGCGGGCGCCGGCCAGGAAAGCCGTCGCCAAGCAGACCCCGGCGAAGCAGACCCCGGCGAAGCAGACCCCGGCGAAGCAGACTCCGGCGAAGCAGACCCTGGCCAAGCAGACTCCGGCGAAGCAGACCACCGCGGCGAAGCAGACGGCTGCGGCGAAGAAGCAGGCCACCGCCGCGAAGCAGACTGCCGCGGCGAAGCAGACGGCGCCGCCGCGTAAGGCTCCGGCCAAGAGGGCGGCGCAGGTGCCCGCTCAGTCGACACCGGCGTCGGAGACGGTCAGCCGGACCGAGAGTTCGGAGGCGTGAGGTCGTGAACTACCCACAGCCCGGCCCGCGTCCCGGGCCGCCTCCGGGTGGCTTTCCACCGGCGGGGGCCGCCCGCCCGGCGGTTCCGCACGTCCCGGTCCCGCACGCCCCGGTCCCGCACGCGCCGATCTCCCACTCGCCGGTTCCGCACGCCATGGGGGAGGACACCGGGCACCCCGCGGTGGACGCGGTGCTACGGTCGCTCGCCAACGCCGCGCGGCTGGCGCCGGCCGAGCAGATCGCCGAGTACGAGGCCGCGCACCAGGTGCTCCAGGAAACCCTGGCCAGCATCGACCGCTGAAACGACCGTACAGAATAAAGGAACCTGATGGCCGCCCGTGCGCGTCTTGACGCCGAGCTCGTCCGACGCAAGCTCGCCCGCTCCCGGGAACAGGCCGCCGCGCTCGTCGCGGCCGGCCGGGTGCGGGTGCGCGGCAACGCCGCGATGAAGGTCGCGACCATGGTCGACCCGGCCGATCCGATCGTGGTGACCGGGGAGGACCCGAAGGACGAGTACGTGTCCAGGGGCAGCCACAAGCTGGCCGGTGCCCTGGCGGCGTTCAAGGGGCTCACCGTCGCCGGCCGCCGTTGCCTGGATGCCGGCGCGTCCACCGGCGGCTTCACCGACGTGCTGCTGCGTGCCGGCGCCCGGCAGGTGGTGGCGGTGGATGTGGGGTACGGCCAGCTGGCCTGGCCGATCCGCAACGACGACCGGGTGGTGGTGCAGGAGCGCACCAACGTCCGGTCGATCACGCCCGAGTCGATCGGCGGTCCGGTCGACCTGACCGTCGCCGACCTGTCGTTCATCTCGCTGCGGCTGGTGCTGCCCGCACTGGCCGGGTGCACCGGCCCGGACGGTGATCTGGCGCTGATGGTGAAGCCGCAGTTCGAGGTCGGCAAGGAGAAGGTCGGCTCGGGTGGCGTGGTCCGTGACTGGCGGCTGCGCGCCGAGGCGGTGCTGGACGTGGCGTCGGCCGCCGCGACACTGGGCCTGGGGGTGGCGGACGTGACCGCCAGCCCGCTACCGGGCCCGAGCGGCAATGTGGAGTTCTTCGTGTGGTTCCGGCGGGACGCCCCGCCGGCTGATCCGCCCCGGATCGAAGCTGTCGTCGAAGCTGGACCCGTTCCCCTGCTGGAGGAGAAATGACGCGCTCGGCCCTGCTGGTGACGCACACCGGGCGCCGGCAGAGTACGCAGCACGCCCGAGCGGTGGCGCTGGACCTGATCGCCGCCGGTTTCGAGGTGCGGGTGATCGCCGAGGAGATCGACGACCTGGAGCTGCCCCCGGGCGTGGAGCCGGTGGTCGGCCCGGACGCGGCCGAGGGTGTGGAGATCGTGCTGGCGCTCGGCGGTGACGGCACCATCCTGCGTGCCGCCGATCTGGCCCGCCCGGCGAAGGCCCCGCTGCTCGGGATCAACCTGGGCAAGGTCGGCTTCCTCGCCGAGACCGAGATCGATCACATCGACCACGCGGTCGCCGAGGTGGTGCGTGGTGACTACTCCGTCGACGAGCGGCTGACGCTGGACGTCCGGGCCGAGTACGACGGCCGCCTGATCGCCGAGTCGTGGGCGCTCAACGAGGTGACCGTGGAGAAGGGCCAGCGGGCCCAGATGCTCGAACTGATGGTGGACGTGGACGGCCGTCCGCTGTCCCGCTACGGCTGCGACGGTGTGGTGTGCGCCACACCGACCGGGTCGACGGCGTATGCGTTCTCGGCCGGTGGCCCGGTCGTCTGGCCCGAGGTGGAGGCGCTGCTGCTGGTGCCGATCAGTGCGCACGCACTGTTCTCCAAGCCGCTGGTGACCGCGCCGACGTCGACCTTCGTGCTGACGGTGGACCCGTACACGTCTTTTGCGGTGTTGTGCTGCGACGGCCGGCGGACCTGGGACCTGCCGCCCGGTTCGCAGGTGACGGTCGAAAGGGGTCAGTTGCCGGTCCGGCTGGTCCGGCTGGCGCCGCGTCCGTTCACCGACACGCTGGTGGCGAAGTTCGGTCTGCCGGTCGTCGGCTGGCGCGGGAATCGACGCTGATCAGACCCCCGCCGTTGGGCAATTGTCGGGGGGTGCCGATACTGTCTGGCTGTGCTGGAGGAACTGCGCATCACCGGGCTCGGCGTCATCGACGACACGACGCTGCGGCTCACGTCGGGAATGAATGTGATCACCGGCGAGACCGGCGCCGGTAAGACGATGGTGGTGACCGGTCTCGGACTGCTCTTCGGTGGCCGGGCCGACGCCGGCCGGGTCCGGGCCGACCCGGGCCGGGCCGTCGTCGAGGGCCGGCTCAAGCTGCGCGGCACCCTGGGCGACGCGGTGCGGACCCGGGTGACCGACGCCGGCGGCGAGGCCGACGACGACGGCTCGATCCTGCTCAGCCGCACGGTGACGGCCGAGGGCCGGTCCCGGGCGCACGTCGGCGGCCGCAGCATGCCGGTGTCGACGCTGAGCGAGCTGGGCGAGCAGATCCTCGCGGTGCACGGCCAGTCCGATCAGCTGCGCCTGCTGCGCCCGTCGGAGCAGCGGTCGGCGCTCGACCGGTTCGCCGGCCCCGGGCACGAGAAGCTGATCGACTCCTACCGGGAGGCGTTCGGCCGGTGGCGGGCCGTGGTCGAGGACCTGGCCGACCGGCGACGCAACGCGCGGCAGCGCTCGCAGGAGGCCGATCTGCTCAAGCTCGGCCTCGACGAGATCACCCGGGTCGACCCCCAGCCCGGTGAGGACGAGGATCTGCGTAACGAGGTGCAGCGGCTGGAGCACGCCGAGGGGCTGCGGGTCGCGGCCACCCTGGCGTCGCAGGCGCTGGCCGGCGGCGTGGAGGCGGCCGACGACACCCCCGACGCGACCCAGTTGCTCGGCCTGGCCCGGCGGACCCTGGAGGGTCAGTCGGCGGTCGACTCGTCGCTCGGTGACCTGGCCGCCCGGATCGAGGAGGCCGCCACCCTGGTCGGTGACGTGGCCTCGGAGCTTTCGGCCTACCTGAGTTCGCTCGACGCCGATCCGGCCCGGCTGGAGGCGATCTACGAGCGGCGGGCCGCGCTGCGGGCCCTGACGCGTAAGTATGCGGACGACGTCGACGGCGTGATCGTCTGGGCGGAGAACGCGCGGACCAAGCTCAGCCAGCTCGACTCGTCCGACGAGTTGCTGGAGGAGCTCGACAAGGAGCGGCAGCGGCTGGAGGCGACGGTCGGCGAGCTGGCCGGGCGGCTGACCGCGGCCCGGCGGGAGGCGGCCGGGCGGTTCTCCGAGGCGGTCAGTGTGGAGCTGGCCGGGCTGGCGATGCCGCATTCACGGGTCGAGGTGGCGGTGCTGACCCGGGCGCCGTCGCGGGACGAGCCGGCCGTCACGGTCGAGGGGGAGACCCTGGCGGCCGGGCCGGACGGGGCCGACGAGGTGGAGCTGCGGCTGCACGCCCACCCGGGTGCGCCGGCGCTGCCCCTGCAGAAGGGTGCCTCCGGGGGTGAGCTGTCCCGGGTGATGCTGGCCATCGAGGTGGTCTTCGCCGGGGCCGGTGGGCCACCGACGCTGGTGTTCGACGAGGTCGACTCGGGTGTCGGCGGGACGGCGGCGGTGGAGATCGGGCGGCGGCTGGCGCGCTTGGCGCGTACGCATCAGGTGTTGGTCGTGACGCACCTGCCGCAGGTCGCGGCATTCGCCGATCGGCATCTGGTGGTCGCGAAAGACACCGGTGGGGCGATCACCACGAGTGGTGTGCGCATTGTGGAAGAAACCGAACGAGCCAGGGAATTGTCCCGGATGCTGGCTGGTCTGCCCGATTCCGACCTTGGCATTGCGCATGCCGAGGAGCTACTCTCCGTGGCCGCGCGGGAGAAACGCGCGTAGGAAAGGTGAGCTGGCGCATGTCGCGGGGGCCCCGGGTGCGGTGGCATGTCAGGATGGCCGGGATGCGACTTCCCATTCCCACCCTCCGCCGGACCAGGAGCGTCGACCCTGGTCCGGTCTCCGGCGTGGCCCGGCTGGACCGGCGGACCAAGCGGTTGACCGGCCGGCTGCGCCCCGGTGAGATCGCCGTGATCGACCACGTCGACCTGGACCGGGTCGCCGCCGACTCGCTCGTCGCGTCGGGCGTGATGGCGGTGCTCAACGCGAAGCCGTCGATCTCCGGCCGGTATCCGAATCTGGGTCCCGAGGTGCTGATCCAGGGCGGGGTGATCCTCGTCGACGAGCTCGGCGAGGACGTGTTCGCCGGGTTGCGCGAGGGACAGACGGTCAGCATCGAGGGTGGCACGGTGCTGCTCGACGGCGAGCCGGTGGCCAGCGGTGTCCGGCAGGACGCGGAGTCGGTCGCCAAGTCGATGGCCGATGCCCGCGAGGGCCTGTCGGTGCAGCTCGAGGCGTTCGCCGCGAACACGATGGACTATCTGAAGCAGGAACGGGATCTGCTGCTCGACGGTGTCGGCGTCCCCGACGTGCAGACCCGGATCGGCGGGCGGCACGTGCTGATCGTGGTGCGCGGCTACGACTACAAGGAGGACCTGGAGGTTCTCCGGCCGTACATCAGGGAGTACAAGCCGGTCCTGATCGGTGTGGACGGCGGTGCCGACGCGCTGGTGGAGAACGGCTACACCCCCGACATGATCATCGGCGACATGGATTCGGTCACCGATGACGTGCTGCGCTGCGGCGCCGAGATCGTGGTGCACGCCTACCCCGACGGCCGGGCGCCCGGCCTCAAACGGGTGGAGAACCTGGGTGTCGACGCGCTGACCTTCCCGGCCGCGGCCACCAGCGAGGACCTGGCGATGCTGCTCGCCGACGAGAAGGGCGCGTCCCTGATCGTCGCTGTCGGCACCCACGCCAACCTGGTCGAGTTCCTGGACAAGGGCCGTGGCGGCATGGCCTCGACGTTCCTGACCCGGCTCAAGGTCGGCGGCAAGCTGGTCGACGCGAAGGGTGTGAGCCGCCTCTACCGGCAGAGCATCTCCGGGTCGGCGGTGCTGTTGCTGGTGCTGTCCGCGATCGCGGCGATGGCGTCGGCGGTGGCGGTGTCCACGGTGGGGAAGGCGTATCTCACCGTCGTGTCCGAGTGGTGGGACAATCTGCTGTTTCAGCTCGGCAATCTGTTCTGAGTCGACGAGGGCGTTGTGATCAACTTCCGGTACCACGTGGTGTCCCTCACCGCGGTCTTTCTCGCGCTGGCGATCGGCCTGGTGGTCGGCACCGCCGCGCTCAACGGCCCGGTCTCGGAGAACCTCCGGAACAATCTGGAGGCGCTCAACAAGGACAACAACGTCCGCCGGGAGCAGGTCAACCAGCTCAACGAGTCGGTCAACCGCAGCCAGGAGTTCGCCAGCCAGATCGCGCCGGGCCTGCTCGGCGGCAAGCTGGCCGGCCGCAAGATCGCCGTGGTCGCGCTGCCCGGCACCGACGAGCACACCGACGGCGTGGTGAAGATGCTGACCGTGGCCGGGGCCACGATCACCGCCCGGGTGCGGGTGGAGGACAAGTTCTTCGACCCCAACACGGTCAACGACCTGCTGCTCCTCGTCGACGAGCTGTCCCAGCCGAGCATCTCGTCGGCCGGTCTGCCGCTCAACAGCGACGGTGTCGAGACGGCCAGCGCGATGCTCGCCCTCGCTCTGCTGCAGGGGGCCACGGCCGGCACGCCCACGGCCGAGGACGTGACGGCCGTGCTGGCCGCGTTCGCGCAGCCCGGCTACGTCACCACCGAGGACGGCGCGACCGGTGGCGCCGAGGCCATCGTGCTGGTCGCCGGGGTGCCCGCCACCGACAAGGAGGCGGAGAAGAAGAGCGGCTACGCGCTGACCATGGCCGGCCAGTTCGGCAAGACGCCGCGCATGCTCGTGGTCGCGGGCGACAACGCGGGCGAGGGAAATCTGGTCTCCGGCATCCGCAACGACCCGACCCTGGTCAAGGACATCTCCACGGTGGACAACGTGAGTACCGTGCAGGGTCAGGTCGCGACCGCCCTGGTCGCGGTCGAGCGCCTGGTGCAGAACCGGGTGGGCCAGTACGGCCTGGCCGCGGGCGCCACCTCGATCGTGCCGTCGGCCGCTCCCTAGGGTCCTGGCCGTCCCCGTCTAGACTCTCCGGCCATGGCCTACCTGCGTTCCTCCGCCCTCGGCGCTCTGGTCGCCCGCAGCGTGCTCGGCTGGGTGCGCCGTGACCCGCAGGCCCGTGAGCTGGAGCGGACCAACTTCCACGGCCGCACGGTGACGCTCGCCGGCGGTCCGGCCCTCGCCGTCGGCGCCACCATCGGCGCGGCCTCCGGTGCCCCGACCGCCCGGCTCGCCGCCGCCGCGGTCGCCGCCGGGGCGGTCAGCGGCGCGGTCGGTTTCTACGACGACGTCGTCGGCAACCGGCCCGAGCAGAAGGCGGCGAAGGGTTTCGCCGGCCATCTGGGTGCGCTGCGCGAGGGCTTCGTCACCAGCGGCCTCGTCAAGATCGCCGGGGTGGGCGCGGCCGGTCTGGTGGCGTCGGCGCTGATCGGCAGTGGCCGCCGCTCCCGGTTCGGGCGCGGCGCCGACGTCCTGCTGGGCGCCGGTGTGATCGCCGGCACGGCCAACCTGATCAACCTGCTCGACCTGCGGCCGGGCCGCGCGCTCAAGGCCGGTGCGATCCTCGGCGCGCCGCTCGCGGTGGGCCGCAACGCGTCGATGACGGCCGGCACGCTCGGCGCGGGCGCTGCGCTGCTGCCCGACGACCTCGGCGAGGAGATCATGCTCGGCGACGCCGGGGCCAACGCGCTGGGCGCGCTCCTGGGCACCGCGTTCGTGGCCCGCAGCGGGACGGCCGGCCGGGTCACCGCCCTGACCGCGCTGCTGGCGCTGACCGCGGCCAGCGAGAAGGTCAGTTTCACCAAGGTCATCAAGGACACCCCGTGGCTGCGCACCCTCGACGACCTCGGCCGTCTTTCCCGGTGACGCGACCCTCCGATCCCGGCGCGGCTGCCGCGCCCCCGGCTTCGCCCGGCGTTCCGGTCTCCGCACGACCCTCCAGGGGTACGGCGGGCCGGCTGGCCGGCGCGGCGGCGCTGATCTCGATCCTCACCATCCTGGCCCGGCTCGCCGGTTTCGGCCGTACGACGGTGTTCTTCTACACCGTCGGCGACGAGGCGCTCGGTGACGTCTACCTGGCCACCAACCTGATCCCGAACATCGTCTTCGAGCTGGCCGCCGGCGGCGCGCTGGCCAGCCTGGTGGTGCCGCTGCTGGCCGGTGCGGTGGCGGCCGGCGACCGTGAGCGGGTGAATCGTGTCGCCTCCGCCCTGCTGTCCTGGGTGCTGGCGCTGACGGTCCCGCTGGCGGTGCTGGTGTTCCTGCTGGCCGGCCCGATCACCGGCCTGTTCCACGACATTCCGCCGGAGCACCGTGAGGTCGCCGCCCGGATGTTGCGGATCTTCGCGCCGCAGCTGCCCCTCTACGGCATCGGGATCGTGCTGACCGGTGTCCTCCAGGCACACCACCGGTTCGCGTGGCCGGTGATCGCGCCGCTGCTGTCCAGCGTCACCGTGATGGCGGCCTA
The DNA here is from genome assembly GCF_042650585.1 of Actinoplanes subglobosus. Classification (NCBI taxonomy): domain Bacteria; kingdom Bacillati; phylum Actinomycetota; class Actinomycetes; order Micromonosporales; family Micromonosporaceae; genus Actinoplanes; species Actinoplanes subglobosus. Next base: position 78,092 of record NZ_JBHSBL010000031.1, on the reverse strand, counting down.
CCTCACCTACGCCGGTCTCGACGGGGCGGGGACGGATTTCGCCGGGCTGAGCCGGGCCGGTGAGCTGACCCTGTCGGTGGGCACCACGCTCGGCGTCGTGGCGCTGAGCCTCTGCCTGATCATCCCGGTGGCCCGGCTCCGGCTGCGCCTGCGGCCGTCGCTGACGTTCCCCGGCGGCGAGGGGCGGCAGGCGGTGCGGCTCGGCTGGGCCGGCGCGGTCACGGTCGGCGCGCAGCAGGTGGTGGCCGGGCTGATCGTGGTGCTGGCCGCGCGTCAGATGGCGCCCTACAGTGGCGCCCAGACGCTGTTCCTGCTGCCGTGGGCGGTGCTGGCGGTGCCGCTCGCGACGGCGGTCTACCCACGGTTGTCGGCGGCGGTGTCCGGCGGGGACGAGCAGGGGTATGCTTCCGCGCTCTCCGGCACCGCCCGCTCGGTGGTGCTGCTGGCCGGTCTGGGCACGGCCGCGCTGGCCGGCCTGGCGATCCCGATGGCCGATCTGATGAACGTGCCCGGCGCGGTTCCCGGCGTGGTCGGGTTCGCTCCCGGCCTGCTCGGTTACGCGTTGTTCGCCCTGTTGTCGCGGGCTCTGTACGCACGGGGCGCGACGGCGGCGGCCGCTGTCGCGTCGGCCGTGGGCTGGCTCACCGCCGCCCTGGCCGTGATCGTCGTCACAGCCGTGGGCGTACCGGGCGGGGAGGTCTTCGGTTTGGGCCTGGCCAATGCCGTCGGGATGACCGTGACCGGGCTGCTGCTGGTCCTCGCCGTGCGACGGCACGCCGGCCCGGCCGCGCTGGCCGGGCTGAGCCGCGCGCTCGTGGCCGCGGTGCTGGCGGCGGCCGTGGCCGGGCTCGCCGGATGGGGTGTGGTGACCGGTCTGGAGTCGGCCGTCCGGCCGACCCCGGGCGTGCTGGGCAGCCTCGTTGAAGGCATGCTGGGCGGTGTCGCGGTCGCCGTGGTGTTCGTCGTGCTGGCCTTCGCGCTGGACCGTCGGGACCTCGGCCCGCTGGCCGGCACGCTGAGAAAGCGTCTCGGCCGATAGCGCGGGCGGCGGAGAAAGCGGGCGGCGGAGAAATGCGCGGCCGAGAGGCTTACAGCGCCGCCGGGCGCCGGGGACGAAACGAGTGAGGGGTTGGCGGGGTCGTGAGCAGCGACGGGGAGTGGCGCGGCTCGGTCGTGCTGGTGGTCGCGTCCAGTACCGGTGGGATCGGCCAGCACGTCGCCTCCCTGGCCCGCGGCCTGGTCGCCGCCGGCTGCCGGGTGCTGGTGTGCGGGCCGTCCGCGGTGGACCAGCAGTTCGGGATCACGGCGAGCGGCATCGACTTCACGCCGGTGGAGATCCCGGCCGACCCCGGCCCGCAGGACTCCGGCGCGATCCGGCAGCTGCGCCGGGCGGTCGCCGGGCGGGACGCCGAGGTCGTCCACGCGCACGGGCTGCGTGCCGCCTTCGTGGCGTCGGTGGCGCGGACCGGCGTACCGCTCGTGGTCACCTGGCACAACGCGGTCCTCGCCCGGGGCCTGCGCGGCCAGGCCGGTGCCCTGCTGGAGCGGATCGTGGCGCGCAACGCCTCGCTGACCCTGGGCGCCTCCGACGACCTGGTGCAGCGGGCGGTGGCGCTCGGCGCGCGCAACGCACGTCTCGGCCCGGTCGCCGCGCCGCAGCTGGCGGCGCCGAAACGGACCCGGTCGGCGGTGCGCGCCGAGTTCGGGCTGCGTGGCGACACCCCGCTGATCCTGTCGGTCGGCCGGCTGCACCCGCAGAAGCACTACGACCTGCTGATCGACGCCGCCGCCCGGTGGCGCGACCTGACCCCGGCCCCGGTCGTGGTGATCGCCGGCTCCGGGCCGAGTTACATGCCGCTCGCGCAGCGCGCGTCCCGGCTGCACGCCCCGGTGCACCTGCTCGGGCACCGGACCGACGTGCCCGACCTGCTGGCCGGCGCCGACCTCGCGGTGATCACCAGTGACTGGGAGGCGCGGCAGCTGTTCGCGCAGGAGGCACTGCACGCCGGGGTGCCCCTGGTCACCACGGCCGTCGGCGGGCTCCCCGGCCTGGTCGGTGACGCCGCGGTGCAGATCCCGCCGAAGGACCTGGACGCGCTGGACGAGGCGGTCCGGCGGCTGCTCGGCGACGCGGAGCTGCGCGCCTCCTACGCGGCCCGCGGTCCGCGGCAGGCCGCCACCTGGCCCGGCGAGGACGACGTGGTCGCGGACGTGCGGGCGGGTTACGCCGAGGTCGCGGCGGTCCGCCGGTGACCGGGGAACCGACGCTGCTCGACCGGTTACGCCGAGGTCGCGGCGGTCCGCCGGTGCCCGGGGAACCGACGCTGCTCGACCGGTTACGCCGAGGTCGCGGCGGTCCGCCGGTGCCCGGGGAACCGACGCTGCTCGACCGGTTGCGCAACGTCCGGCGGCCCGGCACGCCACGGCGGCCGCTGCTCGCCGCCTGGGTGCCCTACGTGATGGTGGCGCTGGTCGCGGTGGCCAGCCTGGCCGCGCTCACGCTGCGGCCGGCCGAGCGGCAGCGCGGTGGCGACGCCGACTACGTGGTGGTCGCGGCCGCCGCCGGGCTGCGCTGGGAGGATCTCGACCCGCAGCGCACGCCGGCACTGTGGCAGGAGGCGACCCGGGGTTCGGTGGGCTGGCTGTCGGTGCGGTCGGCGCACTCGGTGACCTGTCCGTCGGACGGCTGGCTGACCCTCGGCGCCGGCAACTACGCGGCCTGGGACACCCGGGCCGTCACCGGGCGCTGCCCGGCCGCCGAGCCGCGGCTCACCCAGCCCGACGGGATCGGCGCCAACCTGCCCGAGCAGCCCACCGTGGTCCGCACCAATCAGGACCGGTTGCCGTACGGTACGACGCCCGGCGCCCTGGCCGAGTCGGTGCGCTGCACGGTGGCCGTCGGCCCGGGCGCGGCGATCGCGGCGGCCCGCCCGTTCGGCCGGGTCGACCGGTACGTCCCCGAGCTGCCCGCCGACCCGGCGAAACTGCTCGGCGACTGCGTGCTGAGCATCGTCGACCTCGGCACGGTCTCCGGGGACGGCGTGGCACGCCGGGCCGCGGTGGAGGCCGCCGACCGTACTCTCGCCCGGGTCCTGGCCGCCCGCCCGCAGCGCTCGCTGATGCTGATCGCCGGGCTCGCCGAGACCGACGCCACGTCCCGGCTGCACGTGGCGATCGCCGAGGGCCCCGGCTGGGAGGGCGGCTGGCTCACGTCGGCCGGCACCGGCCGGGAGGGCTACCTGCAGCTGGTCGACCTGGCCCCGACCGTGCTGTCGGCGCTCGGCAAGCCGGCCCCGGAGAAGCTGTTCTCCGGCTACACCGCGTCGATCACCCCGGGGCGCACCGCCGACCCGGCCCAGGCCATGCAGGGTGCGCAGGACGCCGACCGCCGGGCGATCGCCCAGCGCGGTGTCGCCGAGATCTTCTTCGCCGTGCTGGCGATCCTGCAGCTGGTGCTCTTCACCGCGGTGATCCCGGTGCTGGTCCGGGCCCGCCGGCACGCCGGCCCGCTGGGGCCACCGCTGCCCCGGCGCCGTCTGGTCGACCTCTCCGAGGCGGCGCTGCTCGCGGCCGGACTGGCGATCCCGGCGGCGCTGCTGGCCGACGTGGTGCCGTGGTGGAGCAGCGAGCATCCGGCCTGGATGTTCGGGTCGGCGACGGCCGCGCTGATGGTCCTCGGCACCCTGGTGATCCGGCTGGCGCCGCGGTACCCGCGGACGTTGTGGCCGCTGGCCTCGGCCGCCGCGATCGGTGTGCTGGTGGTGGCGATCGACCTGGCGACCGGGGCGCGGCTCCAGCTCAACGGCGTCGCCGGCTACTCGGCGGTGCACGGCGTGCGGTACGCGGGGCTGGGCAGCGTCGGTCTCGGTGTCTTCGTGGCCGGGCTGTTCCTGCTGGCGGGTTCGCTGGCGCAGTGGGTGACCCGGCGCTGGCGGCCGCTGGTGATGGTGTCGTTCGGCGGGCTGGGCGTGGTCATGGTCGGCAGTGCGCACCTGGGCGCCGACCCGATCGGCGCGATCGCGGTGACCGCCGGCGCGTGCGTGGCGGCGGTGATGAGCACCGGCGGCTGGCTGACGTTCCCGCGGATCGCCTGGGCCGGGCTGACCGGCGTGGTGGTGACCATCACGTTCGCGACTTTCGACCTGCGCCGGCCGCCGCTGGAGCAGGGCACGCTGGGCCGGTTCCTGACCTCGCTCGGTGACGGCACGGCCGGCCCTGCGGTGCAGCGGGCCGCGGCGGCGAACGGGCAGGCGCTGGTGGACAGCCCGTTGACGCTGCTGGCCCTGCTGGGTGCGGCGATGCTGGCGTTCTGCCAGTTCTCCCCGTGGGGCGGCCTGAACCGCCTGTACGGGCTGCATCCGGCGATCCGGGCGGGTGTCGCCGGGACCGTGGTGGCGACGCTGATCGCCGGGGTGCTGGGCGGCACGGCTCTCGGGTCGGCCGGTGCGGCGGCCGCGGCGGCGGTGCCGGTCGCGGTGCTGACGGCGCTGCGGGTGCTGCTGCACGCCGCCGACCGGACGCCACCTCCGGGTGAGACGGACGGGCCGGGAGGGCCGTTACTGCGTAAATCCGACGATGATCCGGTAACTGTGCCATGACACGCACGCCCACCAGCCCGAACGTGGAGGCTTCGGCAAACAGTGTTACGGTGAACTCCCGTGGATGGGGTCCTGCCCCGGCCGCAAGAACCGATGAAACGGCGACCACGGGAGCGGGCCTTGGCCTCAACAGTGCGCGACACGCGGCACATCTTCGTCACCGGGGGCGTCGCCTCCTCGCTGGGTAAGGGCCTCACCGCCTCCAGCCTCGGCAATCTGCTCACCGCCCGCGGTCTCCGCGTCGTGATGCAGAAGCTGGACCCCTACCTGAACGTCGACCCCGGCACGATGAACCCGTTCCAGCACGGTGAGGTCTTCGTCACCGAGGACGGGGCGGAGACCGACCTGGATGTCGGCCACTACGAGCGTTTCCTCGACCGTGACCTGTCCGGCAAGGCGAACGTGACGACCGGCCAGGTCTATTCGGCGGTCATCGCCCGGGAGCGGCGCGGTGAGTACCTGGGCGACACCGTGCAGGTCATCCCGCACATCACCAACGAGATCAAGTCGCGGATCTTCGCGATGGCCGACCCGGACGAGAACGGCAACGTCCCGGACGTGGTGATCACCGAGGTCGGCGGCACCGTCGGCGACATGGAGTCGCTGCCGTTCCTGGAGGCGATCCGTCAGGTCCGCCACGAGGTCGGCCGGGACCACGTCTTCTACCTGCACGTGTCGCTGGTGCCCTACCTGGCGCCGTCCGGTGAGCTGAAGACCAAGCCCACCCAGCACTCGGTGGCCGCGCTGCGCAACATCGGTATCCAGCCGGACGCCCTGATCTGCCGCAGTGACCGGGAGATCCCGGAGAAGATGAAACACAAGCTGGCGCTCTACTGCGACGTCGACGTCGAGGCGGTCATCGCCTGCCCGGACGCGCCCAGCATCTACGACATCCCGAAGGTCCTGCACGACGAGGGCCTCGACGCGTACGTGGTGCGCCGCCTGGGTCTGTCCTTCCGGGACGTCAACTGGAAGACGTGGAACGACCTGCTGGAGCGGGTGCACCACCCGAAGCGCACGATCACGATTGCGCTGGTCGGCAAGTATGTCGACCTGCCCGACGCGTACCTGTCGGTCAGCGAGGCGATCCGGGCGGCCGGTTTCGGCAACACCGTCAAGATCCAGCTGCGGTGGGTGCCGAGCGACGACTGCGTCACCCCGGCCGGCGCCGCGGCCGCCCTGAAGGGCGCCGACGGCATCGTCATCCCCGGCGGCTTCGGCGTCCGCGGCATCGAGGGCAAGGTCAACACTTCGCGGTACGCCCGGGAGAACCGCATCCCGATCCTCGGCCTGTGTCTCGGGCTCCAGTGCATGACCATCGACGCCGCCCGCAACCTGGCCGGTCTGGCCGGGGCCAACTCGGTCGAGTTCGACGAGAAGGCCACCTACCCGGTCATCTCGACGATGGCCGACCAGGAGGACATCGTCGCCGGCAAGGGCGACCTGGGCGGCACCATGCGTCTCGGCGCGTACCCGGCGAAGCTCAAGGACGGTTCCATCGTCGCCGAGGCGTACGGCGCGACGATGATCTCCGAGCGGCACCGGCACCGCTACGAGGTGAACAACGACTTCCGCGACAAGCTGTCGCAGTCCGGTCTGGTCTTCTCCGGCACGTCGCCGGACGGGCGGCTGGTCGAGTTCATCGAGCTGGACCGTGCGGTGCACCCGTACTTCGTGGCCACCCAGGCACACCCGGAGCTGAAGAGCCGCCCGACCCGGCCGCACCCGCTCTTCGACGGGCTGGTCAAGGCGGCCATCGCCTACGCGTCGGCGGACGAGCTGCCGGTCGAGATCGACGTCGCCGAGGGCGCCTGAGATGGGGTTCGCCCATCGGACGGTGTCCCGGGCCGAGCGCTACCACGGTGCGATCTTCTCGGTCTACACCGACGAGGTGACCATGTCCGACGGCAGCACCGCGGCCCGCGACGTGGTCGAGAACCGCGGTGCCGTCGTCGTGGTCGCCCTCGACGAACAGGACCGGGTGGTGCTGATCCGGCAGTACCGCCACCCGGTCGGCCGGCACCTGTGGGAGTTGCCGGCCGGGCTGCGCGACGTGGCCGGCGAGGAGCCGGCGCTCACCGCCGCCCGCGAGCTGGCCGAGGAGGTCGATCTCGCGGCCGGCCGGATGGAGCCGCTGATCGACCTGCACACCTCACCCGGCTTCGCCGACGAGCAGGTCCGGGTGTTCCTCGCCCGCGACCTGACCGAGTTGCCCGACACCGACCGTCACGTGCGGACCGCGGAGGAGGCCGACCTGGAGGTACGCCGCGTCGACCTCGCCGAGTGCGTCGCCATGGTCTTCCGCGGCGAGATCACCAACGCGGCCGCGGTCGCCGGCATCCTGGCCGCGGCGCGCGCCCGGGACACCGGCTGGACGATCCTCCCCGCCTCCTGACGTCACGCCGCGGCGTTCTCGATGAGCGTCGCGGCGTACCCGGCCCCGCTGCCGGCTCGCAGCTCCCGGCTGATCTCGGCGCTGGCACGGCGTACCCCCGGGTCGTTGATCAGTTTTTCGAACGTCTCCCGCAGATCCGCCGCGCTGATCGCGGTGTCGATCTTGCGGGCCACGCCCAGCTCGACCAGCCGGTCGGCGTTGCCGAACTGGTCGGCGGCCTGCGGCGCCACCAGCATCGGCGTGCCGCAGTAGAGACCCTCGACCGAGCCGCCCATGCCGCCGTGCGTGACGAACGCGTCGGCCTGGCGCAGGATCCGCAGCTGGGGCACCCAGTGGTGCACCTCCACGTTGGCCGGCACCGCACCCAGCACCGACGCGTCGACGTGCTTGCCGATCTGCAGCACCACGTGCCAGCCGGGCAGGCCGGCGAACGCCTCCACGCAGTGCCGGTAGAACTCCGGGTGGTCGGTGAACGTGGAGCCGAGCGAGACCAGCAGCACCTTCTCGGCGTCCGCCGGGCGGGTCCAGTCGCCCTGGTCGTCGCGGTCGCCGAGGATCGGGCCGGCGAAGCTGAAGACCGTCTCGTCGACCCGGTCGGCGAACGGCTGCATGACGCGCGGGATGAGGACCAGCCCGCGGTCCGGCCGGCCCTGGAAGGCGGCGCTGTCGGTGACCGGCGACTTCTCCTCGACCAGCCACCGCTCGAACCGCTCGTAGTAGGCGGCGCCGCGCGGATCGGCCCGCATCTGCTCGATCATCGCGGCCATCTCCTCCTGGTAGCCCTCCCAGGCGACGAACGTGGGGGAGACCTGCATCGACGGGATGCCCCACTGCCCGCCCAGCAGCCGGGCCGGGGCTCCGGCGATGTCGTAGAGGAACAGGTCGGGACGGTCGTTCTCGTACGCGGCGCGCAGTTGCGGCAGCATCGCGATCGCGTCGTCGAGGAAGAGCGTGAGGTGGTCGATCACGTCGCCGTCCCAGTCGTCGCCGACCGGTAGCCCGGATCGGTAGGGCTTGAGCTCGGCGCCCACCGACTCGACGGCGTCGGTCCAGGACGGGTCGTTGGCGTAGGTGACCCGGTGACCGCGGGCGACCAGTTCGCGGATCACCTCGATGCTCGGGTTGACGTGGCCGGGGAACGGGATGCTGACCATGGCGATGTGCACGGGGTCCTCTTCGGTTCGTGGTGCTCAACAAGACGAGACGTAGCGTCTCGCTAGAGCCGCCGCTTGTCAAGACGAGACGTCGCGTCTCGTTGTGGGCTATGCTCGCGCCGTGCCCGATCCCACCCGCCGCAGCGAGCGCTCCCGTGCCGCCATCCTCACCGCCACCCTCGACCTGCTCCAGGAGAGCGGATACGCCGACCTGACCGTCGAGAAGATCGCCGCCCGGGCCGGAGTCGGCAAGCAGACCATCTACCGGTGGTGGTCCGGGCGTGGTGCCGTCGTCCTCGACGCGCTGGTCGACCAGATCGGCCCGGCCGGCCCGCCGCCCCTGCCCGACACCGGCGACCTCGAGGCCGACCTCCGCCTCGTCGTCCGGGCCATCGTCGCCGAGCTGGCCGACCCGCGGCTGTCGGTCACCACCCGGGCACTCACCATCGAGACGCTGACCAGCGAGACCTTTGCCGAGACGATGCGCGACAGGCTGCTGCGGCCCCAGCTCGACACGATCAAGGAGCGGCTGCGCGGGCGGGTCCGCGACGACGTCGACCTGGACCAGGCGGTCGAACTGCTGATCGGGCCGATGTACCACCGCTGGATGATGCGCACCGGCCCGCTCACCGAGGCGTACGCGGACGGCATCGTCGACCTCGCCCTGGCGGCGTTGCGACCGCGACAGCTCTGAATCATCGCCATCAGGACGGGCCGGTGATCCGCTGGATCGAGCCGGCCCGCGCAACGTGACGTCCCGGCCCGATCGGTCAGCCGGTCTGGCGGATCGCCTCCACCAGGTGCTCCGGAGGCGGCATCGCGGCCATCTCGGCGGCCACCTCACGCGCAGCGAAGGACAGCACCGGGTCGGTGATCAGCCGGTTCAGCAGCGCCGGGGTGACGTCCCGCTCGTCGGCGGCCAGCCCGGCACCCCGGGCCGCGACCAGCTCCGCGTTGTGCCGCCGGTCCCCGGCGCCCCGGACGATCAGCTGCGGGACGCCGGCCCGCAACGCGGTCAGTGTGGTGCCGGCGCCACCGTGATGGACGATCACCGCCCCGGCGGCCAGCGCCGCCGGAATCGGCACCCAGCCGACGGCCCGCACGCCCGCCGGCAGCCGCCGCACGTTCGGCCGGACCAGCACCACGTCGGCGTCGACGTCGCGGGCCGCCTCGGCGACCCGGGCCATCATCCGGTCCGGGCCCGGCTGCGGCACCGTGCTGCGACTCACCAGGATCCGCGGGCGGCGGAGTGGCCCGGCCAGGTCCTCCGGCAGCGGCTCGTCACCGGAATACGGCACGAACCGCATCGGCAGGTGGGTGCCCCGCCCGGCCACACTGGCCGGTGCGATCCGGATCACCGCGGCCGGTGCCGCCAGCTCCGGGCGGCCCCGCATCCGGGTCGCGGCCAGCAGCGCCGGCCCGTCGTACAGCGAATTCTCGTGCAGGACGCCCGGCACGCCGAGCCGGGCCGCGACCACCGCGCCGGCCGCCGCCAGCGGCTCGTAGACGATCCGGTCCGGCCGCCACTGCCGGGCCGTCCGCTCGACCCGGTCGACGATCCGATCGTTCACCGCCCCGAACAGGTGGCCCACCATCCGGGTGCCGGCCGTCCCGGCGAGCTCGTCGCGGACCAGCAGCGGATGCCGCAGCGCGGTACGCGCCGCGACACCCGCGAACCGGAACCCCGGCGCCACGTCACGCACCTCGACCCCGGTCACCCGCAGCCCGTCCCCACCCGTCGCGAACAGCACCTCGTGCCCGGCGGCACGCAACGCCCGGGCCAGCGGCACCAGCGGGAAGACGTGCCCGATCAGCGGTGCGGCGACCACGAGAACACGCATCAATCCACTTTAGGCGGGTACTCCCAGCGAATGACCGTGCCGACCCTGCGGGCCTTCGTGCTCGACACCACCGACGCCCGCCGGCTCGCCGAGTTCTACCGCGAGCTGCTGGACCTGGAGTATCGCCAGGGCGACGAGCCGCCGCCGGCGGGCGCGGACGATCCGCGAGGCCGCGAGTGGTTGCAGTTGCAGGCGCGCGACGGCGCTTTCCGGTTGTCCTTCCAGCAGACCACGGGGGTACGTCCGACGAGCTGGCCGGGCGACGAGATCCCCCAGCAGGCGCACCTGGACACGGCGGTCCCGTCCCTGGACGAGCTGAACCGCCAGCATGACCGCATCCTGGCCCTGGGCGCCACGCTCCGCTTCGACCGCTCCACCGACCCGGACGAGCCGCTACGCGCCTACGCCGACCCGGACGGCCACATCATCTGCGTCTTCGTCGGCTGACCGCACCGGGAGGGTTGACCTCAACCCTGATCGAGGTTGCAGGGTGGGTGGATGACTCTCACCGCGCAGGAGCTGGAATATCTCGCCGGGCAGCGGCTCGGGCGGCTGGCCACGGCTCAGCCGGACGGGACGCTTCAGGTGAGCCCGGTCGGGTTCGCCTGGAATCCGGAGACCGGCACCATCGACATCCGGGGTTTCACGATGGTGGCCAGCCGTAAGTTCCGGAACGTGGCGGACAACGGCCGGGTCGCGTTCGTCGTCGACGATCTGCCGTCGACCGACCCGTGGCGGGTCCGCTGCCTGGAGATCCGTGGCGACGGCGAGGCGATCGACGGCCCGGACGCGATGATACGGATCCACCCGCGCCGGGTGATCGCGTTCGGCCTGGAGGACACCGACACCGACCCGCATCGCCTGACCGTGCACAAGCGGGACGTCAGCGTTTGACGGCCACGCCTCCGGACATCTGGACGTGGAAGTCGTCGGGGGTGGGGCCGGCCGGGCGCCAGCGGCTGACCAGGGTGACGCCCGGATCGACCAGATCGAGGCCGCGGAACAGGCGGCGGACCTCGTCGTCGGTGCGGGGTCTGGCCGGGATGCCGCGGGCCGTGTACGCCTTCGCGCCGAGGACGGCCTGCTCGTTGTGGGCGGTCACGGTGGAGATGGCCAGGGCGCTGCCGGGGGCGAGACGTTCCAGGAGGGCGTCGATGATCCGGTACGCCTCCTGGTCGTCGGTGATGAACTGCAGGATCGCCACCAGAGTGATCGCAATCGGACGGCTGAAGTCGAGAGGCGCGGACAGTACGGCGGCGGTGTCGCGCAGGTCGGCGTCCAGGTAGGCGATGGAGCCGTGCGATGACGAGGTGAGCAGGGCACGGGCGTGCACCAGGACGATCGGGTCGTTGTCGACGTAGACCACCCGGGACTCGGGGTGGACGCCCTGCACGACCTCGTGCAGGTTCGGTGAGGTGGGCAGGCCTGCGCCGACGTCCAGGAACTGGCGGATTCCCAGGTCGTCAGCGAGATAGCGGCCGACGCGGGCCAGGTAGTCGCGGTTGGCGCGCATGGAGATCGGCAGGCTCGGGGACTGCTTGACGATCTCTGCGGCGGCTCTGCGGTCCGCGTCGAAGTTGTCCTTGCCGCCCAGCAGGAAGTCGTAGATCCGGGCTGAGTGGGGGAGGGACGTGTTGAGATCGACCGCCATGGCGGAAATCTACCTGCCCCGTGGTGGACTAGACAAAATCGGTCAGCGGAGTTCCACCTCGACGCCGGAATCGGCCAGGTAGCCGAGCAGGTCGTCCATCGTGACGGCCGGGGTCCACCAGCGCCGGTCGTAGCCGGGTACCAGCCAGGTACGGGCCACCTCGGAGTCGTGCCAGACCAGCCGGAACCCGGGAGCGGCGCCCCAGCCGCCGTTGGCGCAGTCGTGCAGGGCGCCCAGGTTCCACCCGAAGTAGCCGCCGGGGCCGTTGACCGCCTCGCCGATGGCGCAGAAGAAGCCCTCCACGTCGGTGATGTGCCGCCCGGCCATGTGGTACCGGGTGCCGGCCGGCCGGTCGGGGCGCTGCTCGTGGTGGGCGAGCGCGACACCGGCCCACTCGTGCCGCAGGTCGGCGTCGTACTCGGCCCATTCGCCGTGCACGTCGGGACGTCCGGCCCGCCAGCGCTGCCAGACCGTGCGGGCGCCGGCCGGGCGGGGACCGCCGACCGCGTCGCCGTAGGTGGGTTGCAGGGTGACGTCGACCAGGCCGTCGCCGAGACGCGACGGCCGTACCTCCGCGACCTCGGCCCCCAGGCCGGCACCGACCATGCCGACCGCCGTGCCGTCCCGGTCGACGCTGAAGATCGAGCCCTGGATCCAGCGTCGTCGCGGGGCGGCGCCGCGGCTCAGCGCGTCGAGGGCGCGCTGCAGCGGCGGCTCGGGCCGGCAGCCGATCAGGGTGGCGCCGCGCGGTGCCGGAGCCGGCCGGGGGCGGAACACCCCGGACACCTCGCGGCACACCCCGAAGTCCTCCTCGCCGTCCCCGGTGACGCCGACCAGCAGGTAGCCGTCGGCGTCGGGGGCCTTGTCGGCGCCGCGGGCGAACCGGGCCAGCTCCTCGATGCGCAGCCGCCCCTCCAGCGTCACGTCGAGCCCGCGGCCGAGAGCGGACGGCCGGGCGTCGAGGACCGTGATGTCGAGCAGTTCCTCGGCACAGTGCCAGCAGTGCGCGGGGTGCTTCGACTGCGGCGGGTGGATCGCGTCCAGCCCGACGTTGCCCAGCCAGTCCGGGCCGGTGCCGTCGCAGGCCGCCGCTAGCCGGCCGGCCGGCTCGCAGCCGAGCAGGCTGTACCGCTCGACGGGTGGCTGGGGAACCTCCACGAACAGACCGTCGATGTCGGAGCAGGCGGCGATGACGAGTTCACCGTCGTCGGTGTTCTGGTCCACCAGAAGCCAGGGAAAGCCGCTCATCGGGTGGAACCGTACAGCCCGGACCGCCGACCGGGGGATCCCGGTGCACGAATCCGGATGGATCAGCAGCTCACGGGTAACGTCCGGCAGATGAAGGTCGGAATTCCCTCCGAGGTCAAGAACAACGAGTTCCGGGTGGCGATCACCCCGGCGGGCGTCTTCGAGCTCGCCCGCAACGGTCACGAGGTGGCCGTGCAGTCCGGTGCCGGCGCCGGCTCGTCGATCAGTGACGCCGACTTCCGGGCGGCGGGGGCGGCGATCCTGCCGGACGCCGACGAGACGTGGGGCTTCGGTGACCTGATCCTCAAGGTGAAGGAGCCGGTTCCCGAGGAGTACCACCGGATGCGGTCCGGGCAGGTGCTCTTCACCTACCTGCACCTGGCGGCGTCGCGGCAGTGCACCGACGCGCTGGTGGAGCGCGGGGTGACCGGGGTGGCGTACGAGACGGTGGAACTTCCGGACCGCTCGCTGCCGCTGCTCGCCCCGATGTCCGAGGTGGCCGGACGGCTCGCCCCACAGGTCGGCGCCTACCACCTGATGCGGCAGGGCGGCGGGCGCGGCGTGCTGATGGGCGGCGTCCCCGGGGTGTACGCGGCGAAGGCCGTCGTGATCGGCGCCGGCGTGTCCGGGCTGAACGCGGCCGCGATCGCCCTCGGTATGCAGGCCGAGGTGCTGCTGCTGGACAAGAACGTGGCCCGGCTACGGGCGGTGGACGCGGACTATCGCGGGCACATCCAGACGATCGCGTCGAACGCGTACGAGATCGAGAAAGCCGTGCTCGACGCGGACCTGGTGGTGGGCGCGGTGCTGGTGCCGGGAGCCAAGGCCCCGAAGTTGATCTCCAACGAACTGGTGTCGCGGATGAAGCCGGGCAGCGTGCTCGTGGACATCTCGATCGACCAGGGCGGATGCTTCGAGGACTCGCGGCCGACCACCCACGACGATCCGACCTACCGGGTGCACGAGTCGATGTTCTACTGCGTCGCGAACATGCCGGGGGCGGTGCCGCACACCAGCACCTACGCGCTCACGAACGTCACTCTGCCGTACGCTCTGGAACTGGCCAACCGCGGCTGGCGCGGCGCCCTGAACGCCGATCCCGCCTTGGCCGCGGGGTTGAACACGTTCGACGGGAACGTCGTCTACGGACCGGTCGCGGAGGCGCACGGGATGCCCTCGATACCGCTGACGGAGGTGCTGCGCTGAGCCTGGATCGGGCGATCAGGACCTATCTCGACCATCTGACCGTGGAACGCGGGCTGTCGCGCAACACGCTCGCGTCCTACCGGCGGGACCTGGAACGGTACGCCGAAGGGCTGGCCGCCGAGGGTGTCGAGGATCTCGCCGGCGTGCGGTCCGCGCACGTCGCGGGGCATCTGGCCCGGCTGCGCGAGGAGGGCCTGGCGTCGGCGTCGGCGGCGCGGGCCATCTCGGCGGTCCGCGGGTTGCACCGGTTCGCGGTCCGCGAGCGGTTGTCGGCACACGACCCGGCTTCGGAGGTACGGCCACCCGCACCGCCGAAACGCCTGCCCAAGGCGCTCGACGTGGACCAGGTCAGCCGGCTGCTCGCGGTGCCGGACGCCGACTCGCCGCTCGGCCTGCGGGACCGGGCCCTCCTGGAGTTCCTCTACGGCACCGGCGCGCGGATCTCCGAGGCGGTCGGCGCCGACATCGACGATCTCGAGCTGGCGACCGACCCGGCGGTCATCCTGCGGGGCAAGGGCGGGCGCACCCGTCTGGTCCCGGTCGGCGGTTACGCGCGGGCCGCGTTGCAGGCTTATCTGGTACGGGCGAGGCCCACCCTGTCCGAGGCGGGCCGGGGCACGCCCGCCGTGTTCCTCAACGCCCGCGGCGGACGACTCTCCCGGCAGAGCGCGTGGACGGTCCTGCACCGCTGCGCCATCGCCGCCGGTCTGCCGGTGGAGGGTCCGTACGCGGTGAGCCCGCACACGTTGCGTCACTCCTATGCGACGCATCTGCTCGATGGCGGGGCCGACGTACGGGTGGTGCAAGAACTGCTGGGACACGCCTCGGTCACCACGACGCAGGTGTATACCCTGGTGACCGTCGAACGCCTCCGCGAGGTGTACGCGACCGCACACCCGCGGGCTCGTTAGAGGCTATGGATGCGTGGGCGCGACACGCCGAACGGCTGAACCCTTTCGGGGCGGGGCGGGTGGCGTACAGTCGGGCATCGACCGTGCTAGCCCCGCGGCGGAAAACAGAAGTCAAATCGGGGCTATAGGCTGCGAGTCGAAGGGGGGCGAGGGGCATGTCAGGGAACGGCCAACGTGCAGAGGCCTGGACCTCCACTCTCCGCGAACAGCAGAATTCCCTGGATCTGGGCGCTGACCTCGGTCCCGCTGACCCCACGGCCTACACCATGCGCCGGCCCATCCCCGAGCCGATGCCCAAGGACCGGCACGGCCCGGCCCGCATCATCGCCCTGGCCAACCAGAAGGGTGGTGTCGGCAAGACGACCACCACCATCAACCTGGGTGCCGCGCTGGCGGAGTATGGGCGGAAGGTCCTCCTCGTCGACTTCGACCCGCAGGGTGCCTGCTCGGTCGGCCTCGGCGTCAACCCGCACAACCTCGACCTGAGTGTCTACAACCTGCTGATGCAGGACGACGTCGCCACCGAGGACGTCATCATCAAGTCCGACGTGGCCGGTCTGCACCTGCTGCCCGCCAACATCGACCTGTCGGCCGCCGAGATCCAGCTGGTCAACGAGGTCGCGCGGGAGATGGCGCTGGCCCGGGCGCTGCGCTCGGTCCGCAAGGAGTACGACTTCATCCTGATCGACTGCCAGCCCTCGCTGGGCCTGCTGGCGATCAACGCGCTGACCATCGCGCACGGCGTGCTCATCCCCCTGGAGTGTGAGTTCTTCTCCCTCCGCGGTGTGGCACTGCTCCTCGACACCATCGACAAGGTGCGCGAGCGGCTCAACTTCGACCTCGAGCTCGAGGGCATCCTCGCCACGATGTACGACTCCCGTACCACCCATTGCCGTCAGGTTCTGCAGCGTGTGGTCGAGGCGTTCGGCGACAAGGTCTACCAGACGGTGATCACGAAGACGGTGAAGTTCCCCGAGTCGACCGTGGCGGGTGCCCCGATCACTACGCTGGACCCTGCGTCGTCCGGCGCCCGTAACTACCGTCAGCTCGCTCGCGAGGTCATCGCCGCCCAGGCAGATCGAGGCTAGGTCCCGTACCGTGCTCTTCGCTCTCGGCGAACCGGTGGCGTTCGTCGCCCTGGTCGTCTCCTTCCTGCTCGGCCTGGCGCTGCGTGCCGTCGCCATGAGGTTCACGGCACGTGTCGTCGGGCTCGGTGACGGGCGCCCGCTGGTGCGGTTCAGCCCGCGGGAGGACATCGACCCGTTCGGCGCCGTCGCGGCCGCGATCGGTGGGCAGGGCTGGGGCCGGCAGGTGACGGTCGACGAGGTGCCGCGCTGGCGTGGCCGGGGCCGGGCCGCCGCGGTGTTCGCCGCCGGGCCGGTCGCCTGCATCCTCGCCGGTGAGCTGATCATCGCCGGGTTCGCGCTGGTCCAGCCGGCCCCCGAGCTGGAGCTCCTGAACCCGGGCTGGATCCTGCGTGGCTTCCCGCTGACGATCGCCGGCCAGGTGGCGCTGTCGCTCGGCACCGGCCTGCTCACCTTCGGCCTGCTGGCGCTCATCCCGATCCCGCCGCTGGACGGTTTCGGCGTGCTGTGGAACGCGCTCCGCAAACCGGGCCCGAGCATGGCCTGGATGCGGCTGTGGTTCGAGGACAAGAACATCGGCGCGCTGATCCTGCTGGTGTGCTCGTTCTTCCCGACGAGCTACCCGATCCTGCTGAGGATCATCGACTTCCTCGGCATCCTCTTCCTGCGAATCTGGGCCTGAGGCCGCCCCGATTCCACGGTTTCCGTGCCTCGCGCGCTGTTTTTCGCGGCTTCCGGGGTTACTGTTTGAGCGATGTCGATGTCACTGGCAGTCGCTGTGCTGCTGCTCGGCGTGGCCGATTCGATGGTCGGATCCTATTTCGTCCTGTTCGTGACCAAGGTCGTCGGCCTCACCCCGCTCCAGACCGGCGTCTTCGTGTCGATCCACGGCGCCGGCGGCATCCTGATCGCCTGGCTGGCCGGCCGCGGCTTCGACCGGCGGCCCTCCCGCGGGTACGCCAGCACGTCCATGGTCTGCGGCGGGATCGCCCTGTGGCTGATGACGGTCATCACGTCGTACGCCTGGCTGATGCTCCTAGCCGTCACCCTTCTTGCCGCCCTGGCCGCCGCCTTCCCGCAGTTGTTCGCGCTGGCCCGCCAGTCCGTCGGTGACGCGCCGGAGGCCGGCCGGGCGGTGCCGTTGCTGCGTTCGGTGTGGTCGCTGGCCTGGGCGGCCGGCCCGCTGATCGGCGCCGGGGTCCGGGCGATGGCCGGGTTCCCGGCGATCCTCCGCTCGGCCGGGGTGGTCCTGGTGGTGGCCGCCGTGTGGGTGCTCCTGGCCGTACCCCGTCCGGGCCGGCACCGGCCGTCCAGCCTGCCCGGCGGCGAGCCGGTCCCGGCGGTCCCGCGGACCGCCACGGTCCTGCTGACCACCGGAATCACCCTGTTCTTCACAGCGATGTTCGCCGCTTCGGTGGCGATCCCGCTCTTCGTCACCCGGGAACTCGGCCAGGCCGACTCGTCGGTCGGCGTCCTGTTCAGCGTCTGTGCCGCGGTCGAGGTGGTCGCCGCCCTGCTGCTGGCCGCGGTACCGGCTCGGATCAGTCAGCGGCTGGTCATCCTCGTCGGGATGGGCGGTTTTGTGTTCTTCTTCGCCCTCACCCTGCTCGCCCGCGACATGACCCTGCTGGTGGCCGGCCAGGTGGTCCGCGGCATTTCGATAGCGGTTGTCGGCGCGGCCGGGATCCGCTGGTTCCAGGACACGATGGCACCCGCGACCGGCCGGGCCACCACCCTGTTCGCCAACGCCACCACGGCCGGGATGGTCTTGGCCGGCATCGTCGGCGGCGCCTCGGTGGCCCTGCTCGACTACACCGGCACCCTGCTCCTGTGCGGCGCCGTGACGGTGGCCGCGACGACCGCGTTCGCCCTGGGCACCACCACCCACGCCGGCCGCCCACCCCCGGCCCCTCGCGCGGTTCCACCCGGCCGGGGCGAGAACTGGGTGATGATCCCGCCGCGGGAGACGACGGCAGACGACCATGACGGCCGCGGCGCCGGGTTCGCCGGACGGCAGCCGGATCGGCGATCGATAGGCTGTCGGTGTGTACCTCAAGACGATCAGGCTCAACAACGTGCGCGGCTTTCACAGTGCCCGCAATGTTGCGCTTGACCTCACCCGGCCGGACGGTTCGTTCGCCGGTTGGACGGTGTTGGCCGGACGCAACGGCTCGGGCAAGACCTCACTGCTTCGTGCGGTGGCGCTCGCGCTCGGCGGCCCGAAGGTCGCCACCTACCTCGTCGCAGATTTCTCTAGATGGCTCGCGGCGGGGCAGCAGTCCGCGATGTGGCAGGTCCGGGTGATTCGTGACGTGCGCCGCGACCGGTTCCGCGGCGGTGAGCCGTGGGAGGGGCATCCGCTCTCGTTCGGCCTCTCCTTGGACCTCCCGCCGGAGTCTTGGCGCGAGCGATCGGATGTCGAGCCGCTTCTCGGGCTCCTTGATGACCCAACAGAGCCGGGAAGCGCCACCAGCGGCCCATGGGATGCGAACGCGTCAGGGTGGTTCTGTGCCGCGTATGGTCCGTTCCGGCGATTGGCTGACGTCTCCGGTTCTGCGCACCGGCCGCTTCCGAAGAATGGTCCGGCGGCCCGGATCGCCGGTCTTTTCGATGACAACATCCCACTGGCTGAGGGTGTCAGCTGGCTGATCGAGCAGCATTTGCGAGCGTTGGAGGCCCGCCCTGGCGCGGAGAGCCTCAAGAGCGCGGCTCTCGCCGTTCTCGGGGATGGTCTCCTGCCGGACGGCTTCCAGGTTCGCGACGTCGATTCGGAGGGACTCTGGGTCGAGCGCGGGGGCCACCGCTTTCCGCTCAGGGAGATGAGCGATGGGTTCCGTGCGGTTGCCGCCTTGGTCGTGGACCTGCTGAAGCAGTTGCACGATTGCTACGGCGGCCTCGACGTCGAATATGCGGACGGATCTCCGACCGTGACGGCACCCGGCGTGGTTCTCATCGACGAGGTGGACGCCCACCTGCACGTCTCCTGGCAGAAGCGGATCGGCAACTGGCTCAAGACGCATTTCCCGCGGATCCAGTTCATCGTCACGACGCACAGCCCCTACATCTGTCAGGCCGCTGATGAGAACGGGCTGATCCGGCTCCCCGGCCCGGATGAGGACGAGCCGCCGCGCATCGTCGAGCAGGATCTCTACGAGCGCATCGTCTACGGCAGTGGCGACGATGCGGTCATGTCCGAGCTGTTCGGATTGGACACGCCGTACTCCGAGGAGGCGGTCCGTCTTCGTCGTGAGCTGGTCGCTCTCGAGACCGATGTGCTCCTCGGAAGCGCTGACGAGGCCGCCGTCCGGCGCTATGAGGACCTGCGGGACCGGTTGAGCAGCTCACCCGCGGCCCGGGCCGATGAACTCGCCGCCCGGATCGTCTCCGACGCGGAGCAACGTCCTAGGTGATCCCCATCGTCCGGACCCCGTTGCCGTCGGAACTCGACGCACGAATGACGACCCTGACCGGGCGGATCCAGCAGGAGGAGACCGGCGAACGGCTGTCGACAGCCCGGACGCTGTGGCGTCAGAGCCACACCCGGGCCACGGTCACCGCTCCGATCAGAACCGTCCTGGCCGGGATGGCGGCCGGTGCTGAGCGGTGCATGTACTGCGGGGACAACCAGGGCACCGACATCGACCACCACGAGCCGATGTTCCGGGCCCCGCTGCGGACCTTCGACTGGTACAACCACCTGCTGGCCTGTTCGCACTGCAACAGCCATCACAAGCGGGACCGGTTTCCGGTGGACGGGCAGGGCCGTCCGCTGCTGATCGACCCCAGCGCGGAGGACCCCTTCGACCATCTGATGCTGTCGCTGTCCGTCGGTGAGTACCGTGCACTGACCGCGAAGGGCCGGGAGAGTATCGAGGTCTTCGGGCTGAACCGGCCGATCCTGGCGCGCGGCCGGCAGCAGGCCTTCGCTGTTGTCGAGATGTGTCTGCGGCAATGGCCGGACGCGGTGAGGGGGAAGAGCGTGTACCGGCCGGACCGACTGGTTCGCATCATCCGCGAGCAACCCTGTGCCGACGTCTGTCAGGCCATGTTGCGGCAGGTGGAGCTGCCCGGCGCGGCGGTGATCTTCAAGGATGTCCCGGAGATCGTGGCCGCGCTGCGGGACGGTGTGCTGCGTGGCGCGCTGCTGCGGTGAAAAGTTGCTCCGGCGTGCCCGCTCGCACGCCGGAGCAGCTCGGTCAGGCGGCGGTGGCCAGCGTGGTGCGGCGGAGGGTGGCGTCCGCGGTGGCGTCGTCGGGCTGCTGCTGGGCGGCCAGTTCGGCGATGACGCGGGACTCGTAGGCGTCGGCCTCGCGGGCCGCGTCGGCCTCGGACCAGCCCAGGACCGGGGCGATCAGGGTGGCCGCCGCGCGGGCCGCCGCGACACCGCGGTCGGGGGTCTCGAAAGCGATCCGGGTACGCCGGGACAGCACGTCGTCCAGGTGCCGGGCACCCTCGTGGCTGGCCGCGTAGAGGATCTCGGCGCGCAGGTGGCCGGGTGCGCCGTCGACCGGCAGGCCGAGCGACGGGTCGGCCTCGATCAGGGACAGCACCTCGTCGATCAGCGTGCCGTAGCGGCGCAGCAGGTGTTCGATCGCGGTCACGGTGAGGCCGGATTCGCGGCTCAGAGCGGCGCGGCGGTTCCAGGCGGCGCGGTAGCCGTCGGCGCCGAGCAGCGGGACCTGGTCGGTGCAGGAGGCGGGGACGCGGGCGGCGAGCTCGCGGACGGCGGCGTCGACGGCGTCCCTGGCCATCACCCGGTACGTCGTGTACTTGCCGCCGGCGACCACGACCATCCCGGGGACCGGGTTGCCGACGGCGTGTTCGCGGGACAGTTTGGCGGTGCTCGCCGCCTCGGCCGACAGCAGCGGGCGCAGACCGGCGTAGACACCCTGCACGTCGTCGCGGGTCAGCGGCACGGCGAGCGCCTTGTTGACCTCGTCGAGCAGGTAGTCGACGTCCTTGCCGGACGCGGCCGGATCGGACTTGTCGAGGGTCCACGCGGTGTCGGTGGTTCCGATGATCCAGTGCTCGTCCCAGGGGATCACGAACAGGACGCTGGTGGCCGTACGCAGGATCATGCCCGTGCGGCCGGCGATCCGGTCGCGCGGAACGACCAGATGGATCCCCTTGCTCGCGGTGATCTTGAATTCGCCGCGTTCGCCGGTCAGCAGGGCCTGACTGTCGCCGGTCCACACACCGGTCGCGTTGATCACCGTGCGGGCGCGGATGGTGAGTTCGGCGCCGGTCTCCAGGTCGCGGGCGGTGACGCCGACGACCCGGCGGCCCTCGCGGAGGAAGCCGGTGACCTCGGTGCGGGAGGCGACGTGCGCGCCGTTGGCGACGGCCGTCCGGACCAGGAACATGGTGTGCCGGGCGTCGTCGACCTGCGCGTCGTAGTAGCGGATCGCACCGACCAGCGTCTCCGGGCGTAGCGACGGGAAGGCCTTGAGCGCTTCGACCCGGCTGAGGTGCCGGTGTACGGGCACGCCCGCGCCGCCACCGGAGAGGGCGAGGATGTCGTAGAGGGCCACGCCGGCGCCGACGTAGAGGCGCTCCCAGGCCCGCTTCTGCAGCGGGTAGAGGAACGGCACCGGCCGGACCAGGTGCGGCGCGAGTTTCTGGATGAGCAGGCCGCGTTCCCGCAGTGCTTCGCGGACCAGGCTGAAGTCGAGCATCTCCAGGTAGCGCAGGCCGCCGTGGATCAGCTTGCTGGACCGGCTGGAGGTGCCGCTGGCGAAGTCGCGTGCCTCGAGGAGGCCGACGGAGAGCCCGCGGGTGGCGGCGTCGAGTGCGGACCCGGCGCCGACGACTCCGGCGCCCACGACGAGCACGTCCAGTTCGGGGCCGGACGACATGGCTTCGAGGGCCTTGGTGCGGGCCTGGGGCGAGATCACTCCGGTTTTCATACTGGTCCTTCCGGAAAAAAGGTCAGCCGACGCTGACCCAGTCGAGGGTGCGGTCGATGGCCGCTCGCCAGCGGGTGAGACCTTCGGTGCGCCGGTCCGCCGACCAGGACGGCTGCCAGCGCCGGTCCTCGTGACGGTTGGCGCGCAGGTCGTCCAGGGAGTTCCAGAAGCCGACCGCGAGCCCGGCCGCGTAGGCGGCGCCGAGCGCGGTGGTCTCGGCGACGACCGGCCGGCTGACCGGTACGCCGAGGATGTCGGCCTGGAGCTGCATGCAGAGCGCGTTCGCGGTGACGCCACCGTCGACCTGCAGGCAGTCGAGGGCGGTCCCGGAGTCCTGGGCCATCGCCTCGACGACGTCGCGGGTCTGGTAGCAGATCGCTTCGAGGGCGGCCCGGGTGATGTGGGCGGCGGTGTGGAAGCGGGACAGGCCGACGATGGCGGCCCGGGCGTCCGGCCGCCAGTAGGGGGCGAACAGGCCGGAGAACGCGGGCACGAAGCAGACGCCGGCGCTGTCCTCGACCTGGCCGGCCAGGGTCTCGCTGTCGCCGGCGGACTCCAGGACGCCGAGCTGGTCACGCAGCCACTGGATGGCGGAGCCACACGCGGCGATCGAGCCTTCCAGGGCGAAGACCGGGGCGTCGGTCCCGAAGCGGTAGCCGACCGTGGTGATCAGGCCGTGGCTGGACCGGACCGGGGTGGTGCCGGTGTTCATCAGCAGGAACCCGCCGGTGCCGTAGGTGCATTTGGCCTCGCCCGGCTCGAAACAGGTCTGCCCGAACAGGGCCGCCTGCTGGTCACCGATGGCCGCGGCGATCGGCACCCCGGGGAGAACCGCGTCGGCGGTGCCGTAGACCTCGGCCGAGGAGCGGATCTCCGGCAGCATCGCCCGCGGGATCCCGAAGAGCGCGAGCAGGGCGGGATCCCAGTCCAGGGTGGAGAGGTCCATCAGCATGGTGCGGCTGGCGTTGGTGACGTCGGTGAGGTGCAGGCCGCCGGTGAGGTTCCAGATCAGCCAGCTGTCGACCGTGCCGAACAGCACGTCACCCCGGGAGGCGCGGTCCCGCAGGCCGGTGACGTTGTCGAGCAGCCATTGGACCTTCGTGGCGGAGAAGTAGGTGGCCGGCGGCAATCCGGTCCGGTCCCGGATCAGATCAGGATCGAGAGCGGCGACCAGATGATCGGTACGGGTGTCCTGCCACACGATGGCCGGTGCGACGGGCGCTCCCGTGGCCCGGTCCCACAGCACCACCGTCTCGCGCTGGTTGGTGATACCGATGGCGGCCAGGTCGGCCGGGGTGAGGCCGGTGTCGGCGAGCGCCACCGCGATGGTCTTGAGGGTGTTCTCCCAGATCTCCGCCGGGTCGTGCTCGACCCAGCCCGACCGGGGCTGGATCTGCCGGTGCTCCAGCTGGTGTCGGCCGATCTCTCGACCGGCCCGGTCGAAGATCATGAACCGCGTGCTGGTGGTGCCCTGATCGATCGCGCCGACGTATCGCGCCACAAGTGCCTCCTGTCCTCGACGTCGGGGACGTTAGGAGCCGTTCAGGAGTGCCACAACGCCGTGCGTGCGACAATGTCGCACGTGCCGGGGTTGATCCAGTCGATCGAGCGGTCGTCGGCCGTGTTGCGCCTGCTGGCGGCCGGTCCGGACCGGCTGCGCGTCAAGGAGGTCGCGGACGCGCTCGGCCTGCCGAAATCCACCGCGCACAGCATCCTGCGGACCCTGGAGCACGTCGGGTTCGTCGAGCAGGACACCCGGACCGCCCGCTACCGGCTCGGCCGCGGGCTGCTCGACCTGGGTTCGGCCGGCATCGACGCCAACGAGCTGCGCGGGCGGGCGCTCAACTGGGCCGACGCGCTGGCGGCCCGCAGCGGCGAGGAGGTGCGGCTGGGTGTGCTCGACGGCGGCCAGGTCCTCGTCGTGCACCACGTCTTCCGGCCGGACGACTCGGCCCAGTCGCTGGACACCGGGGTCCGGCTCCCGCCGCACGCCACCGCCCTGGGGCAGGTCCTGCTCGCCTACTCGGCCGCCGCCGAGGCCTCGGTGGCGGCGGGCGGGCTGGAGTCGTACACCAGAAGGACCGTGACCGACCGCCGTGATCTCGCCCGGACGCTGACCGAGACCCGCGCCCGCGGATGGGGTCTGTCGGTGGAGGAGTGGCGGCCCGGTCTCGCGGCGATCGCCGCGCCGGTGCGCACCTCCGGCGGTCTCGTGGTGGGTGCCGTCGGCATCGCCGGCCCGGTGGAGCGGCTGACCGACACCCGGCGGCAGGCGCGCCCGGCACTGGTGGAGCACGTGGTGGCGGCGGCGCGGTCGATCTCCCGGGACGTGGCCGGGGCATGAGCTACGTTCTGGCTATCGATCAGGGGACGACGTCGACGCGGTGCATCCTGTTCGACCGGCGGGCGACCGTGGTGTCGGCGGTGCGCGCCGAGCATCCGCAGTCCTATCCGCGGCCGGGGTGGGTGGAGCACGACGCGGCGCGGATCTGGCGTGACCTGCGGAAACTGATCAGGAAGGCGCTGGCCGACGTGGATCCGTCCGAGGTGGCGGCGATCGGGATAGCGAATCAGCGGGAGACGGTGGTCCTGTGGGACCGTGTGACGGGGGTGCCCGTGGCCCCGGCGATCGTCTGGCAGGACACCCGCACCGACGTCTCTACATTGGACGCGGATTTCGTGAAGAGCCGGACAGGGCTGCCGCCGGCCACCTACTTCTCGGCTACCAAGATCCAATGGCTGCTCGACAACGGCCTCCGCGACCGGGCCGAGCGCGGCGAGATCCTCTTCGGCACCATGGACAGCTGGCTGATCTGGAACCTGACCGGTGGCCTGCACATCACCGACGTCACCAACGCCAGCCGCACCATGCTGATGAACCTCTCCACCCTGGACTGGGATCCCGCTCTCCTCGACCTGTTCGGCATCCCGCGGGCCATGCTGCCGGAGATAAGATCATCATCCGAGGTGTACGGGACAGCCGACGCCGTGCTACCCGGGGTTCCGATCGCCGCGGCCATCGGTGACCAGCAGGCGGCCCTGTTCGGGCAGACCTGTTTCGAGCCGGGCGAGGCCAAATGCACCTACGGCACCGGCGGGTTCCTGCTGATGAACACCGGCACCATCCCGGTCCGGTCCAGCCACGGCCTGATCACCACGGTCGGCTACCGGATCGGCGGCGAGGATCCGGTGTTCGCCCTGGAGGGCTCGATCGCGATCGCCGGCTCGCTCGTCCAGTGGGTCCGCGACGGGCTCGGGCTGATCGCCACCGCCTCCGAGATCGAGACCCTCGCCGGTACGGTCGCCGACAACGGCGGCTGCTACATCGTCCCGGCGTTCTCCGGGCTCTACGCGCCCTACTGGCACAGCGAGGCCCGCGGTGTGATCGTCGGTCTCACCTCGTACATCACGAAGGGCCATCTGGCCCGCGCCGTGCTGGAGGCGACCGGCTGGCAGACACGCGACGTCGTCGACGCCATGAACGCCGACTCGGGCCTGGCCCTGACCACCCTCAACGTGGACGGCGGGATGACCGCCGACAATCTGCTGATGCAGATCGTCGCCGACGTCCTGCAGGTGCCGGTGGTCCGGCCGATGGTCGCCGAGACGGTGTCGCTCGGTGCCGCCTACGCGGCCGGGCTGGCCGTCGGCTACTGGTCGGACCTGCGGGATCTGCGCGCCAACCGGCACCGGGCCGGACGATGGCGGCCCACACTGGACTCCGGCCGCCGCGATCGCGACTACGCCCGCTGGCGGCGGGCCATCGAATGCGCGGTGCTCTTCAGCCGGGAGGACTGACCCTCTACCGTGGACTGTCGGCGAGGAGTGTCACCGGGAGTCGCAATTGCGTGCCGCTCCCGGCTTTTCCGATGTGTGGACGGCTGAGCCCGATCGGCCAGAAACAGAATGGTGAACATCTCACTTCGGTCACGCTAACCCCAGATTTCACAAGGGTGTCTATAGTCGCGTCCACACACACGCGCGCCGGCTGGGTCGCGTGAGCTACATCTGCGAAAGGAGGCCGACGTGGCGAAGACCAAGGAAAAGGCCAAGAAGGCGGAAAAGGTCGAGGCTGCGCCGGTTGAGCCGGTGAAGGCCGAAAAGGTCAAGAAGGCCAAGAAGGCCGTCGTGGCCGAGCCGGTCGTCGAGGCGCCCGTGGTGGTCGAGGCCCCTGCCAAGGCCAAGAAGGCCAAGAAGGTCGTCGTGGCCGCGCCGGTCGTCGAGGAGCCGGTGGCTGTCGAGGCCCCCGCCAAGGCCAAGAAGGCCAAGAAGAAGTGATCTGCCGGGCCGCCGTGCTCTCTGCTCGGCGGCCCGTTCTCACGACGCGTTCGTGAACAGTTCGAAAGTGGAGTTGTAATACTTGTCGGTCTGCCCCAGGTGACGCATTCCGAGGCGCCGGCACACCGCCTGCGACGCCGTGTTCTCCGGCCAGGTCACCGCGAGCACCGGCGCGATTCCGGAACGGGCCGCGTAGGCCATCACCGCATTGGCAGCCTCCGTCGCGTACCCCTTGCCCCAGGCGTTGGGGTGCAGATGCCAGCCGATCTCCGTCTCGCCGCACGGCGTCAGTGTCTCGCCGGAGGCGAGGAGCGGGACCAGCAGCGCGGTGCCGAGCAGGTGACCGGTCGACCGGTCCTGGACCGCCCAGATCGTGTGCACGTCGTCCTGCCGGGCACGCCAGCGGGTCAGCGTCGCGACCGCGTCGTCGTGCCCGGTCAGCACCCGTGGCGCCGAACCGAGGAACCGTGCCACCTCCCACCGCGAGTACATGTCGAGGAGGAAGTCGATGTCCTTCTCCTCCCACTCGCGAAGAAGCAGCCGGGGTGAGATCAGTGACCGCATCGCCGCAGCGTAACGCCGATCGCGAGGAAATGTAACCGGCCGGTAACCCGGCCGCGGAGCAACCCGGCAGGGATTGAGACGTTGGAAGAGCGTGCACCCGGAGGAACTCGTCACAGGCATGGTCTACGGTCGGCACGTGCTTGAAGAGCCCGCCCCGTCGCCGCCGGAGCCCGGTGCCGCCGTCCCGGCCGTCGCGCCCGCCGGTGTGGAGATCGAGGCCAGTGGATTCACCGTCCGGCTGGACAACTTCACCGGCCCGTTCGACCTTCTTCTCCAGCTGATCGGCAAGCACAAGCTGGATGTCACCGAGATCGCGCTGCATCAGGTCACCGACGACTTCATCGCCTACATCCGGGCCATGGGCGACGACTGGGACCTCGGCGAGACCAGCGAGTTCCTGCTCGTCGCGGCGACCCTGCTCGACCTCAAGGCGGCCCGGCTGCTGCCCGCCGCCGAGGTCGAGGACGAGGAGGACCTGGCGCTGCTGGAGGCACGCGACCTGCTCTTCGCCAGGCTGCTGCAATACAAGGCCTTCAAGGAGGCCGCCGCACACATCGCGGAGCTCGAGGCCACCGGGGCGCGTCGCTGGCCGCGGATGGTCACCCTCGAGCAGCGGTATGCGGATGCGCTCCCCGAACTGGTCCTGGGCGTCGGGCCGGAACGCCTGCTGAAGATGGCGCTGAAGAGTTTCCTGCCCAAGCCGGGGCCGCCGCAGGTGTCCATCGCCCACATCCATCAGGTGCGGGTCAGTGTCCGCGAGCATGCCAACCTGCTGCGTGACCGGCTGCGCCGGGCCGGTGTGGCCACGTTCAGCCTGCTCGTCGCCGACTGTGCGAACACGCTCGAGGTGGTGGCCCGGTTCCTGGCGCTGCTGGAGCTCTACCGCGAAGGGCTGATCGACTTCGAGCAGCCCGTCTCGCTGGACGAGCTGACCGTCCGGTGGATCGGCGGTGACGGTGACATCGAGCTCGACGTCGACGACTACGAGGGCAGCAAACCGGCAGACGACGATACCGGTTCGGACGATCCCGCGGCCGCGCGGCTTGACTCGGACGCCGCTGGTGGCGATCTTGACACGGGTGACGACGAGGCCCCGGCGGACGAGCCGGCGGCCGTGGAGGAGACATCGTGAGCAGCGAGGAGCAGCCGGAGTCGCTGGCCGCCCAGGCCGCGGCGTGGGTGCCGCCGTGGGAGCGGCGGCGGGAGCCGGACCGGGAGTACCAGGCCGAGGCCGAGGCCGCCGCCGAGCTTCTCGACGAGCCGCCCGCCGAACCCCCTCTCGTTCCGGCGGTCGAACCCCCTCTCGTTCCGGCCGCTGAATCTCTCGCCGGAGCCGAGCCGGTGGCGGAGATCGAGTCCGCCGTCGAGGCTGAGCCGGTCGTGGAGCCGGAACCCGAGCCGGAGCCGGTTGTGGCTGCGATGCCGGTTGTGGCCGTGGAGCCGGAAGTCACACCGGTGGTGGCCGAGCCGGTGGTGATGGCCGCGGTGCCGTCGCAGCCCCGGCGGCCGCGGGAGGCGGTTCCCGCGGTTGCGGAGAGCGTCGCCCGTACCGCCGCGGTGGTCGATCTCGACGACGCCGACCTCGCCGCCGCTCTCGAATCGATCATGCTCGTCGTCGACGAGCCGGTCGGCGAGCTGCAGCTGGCGCAGGTTCTGGAGCAGCCGGTGGAGCGGATCGCGCGGACGCTGGAGAACGTGTCGGCCCGCTACACGGCGGCCGGGCACGGCATCGACCTGCGGCGGGTCGCCGGCGGGTGGCGGTTGTACACCCGCCCGGAGTACGCGGCGTACGTCGAGCGGTTCGTCCTGGACGGCCAGTCGGTGCGGCTCACCCAGGCCGCGCTGGAGACACTCGCCGTGGTCGCCTACAAGCAGCCGGTCACCAGATCCCGCATCTCGGCCATCCGCGGTGTGAACTGTGACGGGGTCATGCGTACGCTGGTCACTCGCGGCCTGATCGAGGAGGTCGGCACCGAGCCGGAAACCGGGGCATACCTGTACCGGACGACGCCGTTGTTCCTCGAGAAGCTGGGCCTCAACTCGGTCGACCAGCTGCCGCCCCTTGCTCCGTTCCTGCCCGACGATGTGGAAGAAGTGCTCGATGCCTCAGGCTGACACCGCCGAACGCCTCCAGAAAGTCCTGGCGGCGGCCGGTGTTGGATCCCGGCGCGCCTGCGAAGACCTGATCTTCCGGCGGCGCGTCACCGTCAACGGCCGGGTCGCCAAGCTCGGCGACAAGGTCGACCCCGCCACGGCGGAGATCCACGTCGACGGGCAGCGGGTGATCACCAACACCAAGCTCGTCTACGTGGCGCTGAACAAGCCGCGCGGCGTCGTCTCCAGCCTCGACGACGAGAAGGGCCGCACCGAGCTGGCCGACTTCCTCGGGGCCAACTTCGAGCAGCGGCTGTTCCACGTGGGCCGGCTCGATGCCGACTCCGAGGGGCTGCTGCTGTTCACCAACGACGGCGGGCTGGCGCACAAGCTGATGCACCCGTCGTACGAGATCAACAAGACCTACCTGGCCGAGGTGGTCGGGCCGCTGCCGCGGACCGTCGGCCGTGCCCTGCAGAAGGGCATCGAGCTGGAGGACGGCCCGGCGAAGGTGGACTCGTTCCGCCTGGTCGACGCGATCGGCAAGACCGCGCAGGTGGAGATCGTCCTGCACGAGGGCCGCAAGCACATCGTCCGCCGGATGATGGACGCGGTCGGCCACCCGGTGACCCGGCTGATCCGCACGGCGGTCGGCCCGATCCGTCTCGGCGACCTGCGTCCCGGCGGTTTCCGGCACCTGTCGACAGCCGAGGTCGGGGCGCTCTTCAAGGCCGTCGGCGACTGATTCCGTGGTGCCCTGCCGGCCGGATCAGTAGGTGCGGTCGAGCAGGGCCTCGGCGGCGGTCTGCGTGTCGAAGACCGCCTTCTCCGACTGGATGCGCTTCTGCACGCGCCCGCCGTGGAACAGGTCGACGACCACCGACATGAGCGGCTCGCCGATCTCCGGGCTGCATTCGACGACATAGGTGAGTTTTCCGGCGACGAGTCCTTCGAGGGCCGCTTTCGTGCCGTCGACGGTGACGATTTTCGGCGCTGATCCCGGTTTCTTTCCGGCCGCTTCGAGAGCGATGACAGCACCCAGTCCCATGTCGTCGTTCTGGGCGAAAACGGCGTCGATCCGCTTGTTCCGCTTGATCAGCTTCTTCATCGCGGCCTCACCGCCGTCCTTCGTCCAGTCGCCGGTCTCCTCGTCGACGACCTTCAGCTTGCCGCTCTTGGCGGCGGTGGCGGCGAACCCCTGGGCGCGCTGCTTGGTCGGGGTGGCGCCGGTCGCGCCGAGGATCTCCACCACGTTGACCTGGCCGGATGTCCCGGCGTACTCATTCTCCAGGTAGATGGCGGCCAGGTTGCCCTCGGAGGCGAACTCGGCACCGATCGAGCTGACCCAGAGCGACGTGTCCTTCTCGTCGATCAGGCGGTCGGTCAGCACCACCGGGATCCCCGCGTCCCGGGCCCGGCGCAGCACCTGTCCCCAGCCGGTCTCCACCACCGGGGCGAAGGCGATCACGTTGACCCGGGCGTCGATGAACGAGTGGACGTCGGCGATCTGCCGGGCCGGGTCACCCTCGGCGTCCTTGAAGTTCAGATCGATGCGGTTGCGCTCGGCCGCCTTCTTGATCGAGGCGGTGTTCGCCTTGCGCCAGCCGCCCTCGGCGCCGACCTGGGAGAAACCGAGAACGATCGGGCCCTTCGGCGCGTTCTTCAGGTCGACGCCGCCCGGCTCGTCCTTGCCGCAGCCCGCCAGCAGCGAGCCGACGCCCGCCGCGGTCAAGGTCACGAAAGAACGTCTGTGCATGGCGGGGCCCCCGTCGGTATGAATCCAAATGATCATTTCCCGGAACGGATGTTGACGATAACAACGAGGTCATCGTCGTTCTACCCCGCTTATTGAATTGTCGGCCTTCACTGTTTGCCGAATGCTAAGTACTGATTTTTCGGGTGATCCCGGCATCGGTGACATTCACCGATGCCGGGATTCTCAGGCCCGCATCACCGTGGCGATCGGGATCCCGGCCGCGCGGATGGCCGGGATGAACCCGCCCAGCACACCCGCGATCAGACCGGCGATCACCCCGGCCACCCCGGCGTCCCAGGGGAACTGCATGCCCTGCAGGAACGGCTGCGAACTGCCGGCCACCGACACCAGCACCTTCATCCCCAGCACGCTCACACCGATCGCCAGTGCCGCGGTCAGCAGGCCGGTGATCAGGGTCTCGGCCAGCACGATCCCGGCCAGCAGGGCCCGCGGCGTACCGACAGCCCGGCGCAGCGCGAACTCCTCGACCCGCTCGCCGACCGTGGCCAGGCCGACGTTGAGGATGCCGGCCACACCGATCAGCAGCACCAGGCCGGCCATCGCCAGGAACACCAGCCGCATCAGCGACAGCTGCTCCTCCTGGTCCTCACGGGAGTTGACGGTACGGACCATCGGGTCCACGCCGATCGCCCTCAACTTGGCCGACAGCACCTGCTCGACCGGGGTGCCCGCGGTCATCAGGACCCGCACCTCGCTCATGTTCGGGTCGATGAGCTTGGCGGTCGGCACCCAGTGGCTCAGCTCGTCGAGCCGGACGTAGGCGCGCGGCTGCTGATCGCCGTCGTCCACCACACCGATCAGGGACGGCGTCATGTTCGCCGAGGCACCCGGTACCCGCATCTCGGCGGGCACCTTGTACTGCTCGAAACCGTAGGCCGCCGCCTTGTTCAGCACCAGCCGCGGTGCCAGGGACGGCATCGTGGAGAAGTCGAGCCAGGTGCCGGACTGCGGACGGTACGGACGGTACTGCC
Source organism: Actinoplanes subglobosus (assembly GCF_042650585.1). Classification (NCBI taxonomy): domain Bacteria; kingdom Bacillati; phylum Actinomycetota; class Actinomycetes; order Micromonosporales; family Micromonosporaceae; genus Actinoplanes; species Actinoplanes subglobosus. Next base: position 46,413 of record NZ_JBHSBL010000031.1, on the reverse strand, counting down.
GGACGTCGCCGGTGAGCGCGGTCAGCCGTACCTCGATGGCCTGGCCCTTGGGTTGGATCTCGGAGGGCGACAACTCCCGGCAGCCTGTCTCGTCGCAGGTCATCGGGGTTCCGAAGTCGCCCCACGAGCCGTCCAGCGGCACGCCGCCCTCGTTGACCGGCCGCACCCCCGGCTCGCCGATGATCGCCTGCATGCCGGTCATCGCCACCGCGTCGGAGCGGCCCGCAACGGTGGATGTGACGACCTGGCCCAGCTGCGGCGACGTGCCGCCGATGTCCATCACGACGGTGCCGTCCAAGCCCTCGAACAGCTCCATGTCGGCGAGCAGGGCCCGCTCGGCGATGCTGGCGCCGGCCTGCACCACGACGACGGCGAGCACGCCGAGGAAGAGGCTCACCATGGACAGCAGGGTCCGCGTCTTCCGCGACCGGATCCCCTGCAGGCCGATGATCAGGGCCGACCGGGCCCGCCCGGACAGCCGCATCATCGGGCGACCATCCCTTGCTCGGTCAGGACACCCGCATCCAGGTGCAGGATGCGGCCCATCCGGGCGGCGTGGTCGCGGTCGTGGGTGACCAGGATCAGGGCGCAGCCGCGGGCGGTGACCGACTGCAGGGCGTCGATCACGAGGGTGCCGGTCTCGGTGTCCAGGGCGCCGGTCGGCTCGTCGGCCAGCAGGATCCTCGGCTCACGGACCAGGGCGCGGGCGATCGCCACCCGCTGCTGCTCGCCGCCGGACATCCGGGCCGGCCGGTTCTTCGCCAGGTGCGCGATGCCGACCTCCTCCAGCGCCTGCATGACCTTGGCCCGGCGCTGCCGGCGGGGCAGCCAGCCCTGGCCGTTGACCAGGGCCATCGCCACGTTCTGCGCCGCGGTCAGGTGCTTGAGCAGGAAGAACCGCTGGAAGACGAAACCGAAGTGCGAGCTGCGCAGCTTCGCCGCCTTGCGCTCCGGCAGGCGGCTGATGTCGTCACCGGACAGCAGATAACTGCCCTGGTCCGGGCGGTCGAAGAGGCCGAGCACGCTGAGCAGGGTGCTCTTGCCGGACCCGGACCGGCCGACGATGGCCAGACTCTCGCCGGCGTGCACGTCGAGGCTGACCCCGTCGAGGATGGTACGGGGCTGCTCCTGCCCCTTGAGGACCTTGGTGATCCCGTCGAGCTGGATCAGCGCGGTCACCCGGTCACCTCGGGCTGCTCCGGGGCGGGCAGGTTCGGCCCCGGGATCGCGATCGTCTCGGAGCCGGTCAGGCCCTTCTTGATCTCGACGACCTTGCCGTCCGAGATGCCCAGCACGACGTCGACGGTCGTCCGCTGCTTGTCCTCGCCGACGATGTCGACCTTGCCCTTGCCCTGGAGCCCGGCGACCGCCTCGACGGGCAGCACCATGACGTCCTCGGCCCGGCCGGTGATCACATCGAGGGTGACGTCGGAGCCGTTGATCAGGCGCACCTTCTCCGGCGCCGCGCAGACCAGCCGCAGACCGGTCGCCTCGGAGCCCTCCGGCGCGGCCGGACGCTCGGTCTCGACGATCACCGGAGGAGCGGACGGGTTGGCCGCCGGCGCCTTGGTCGGGACCGGCTCGGGCTCCGGGAAGGTGCCCGCCGGCAGCGCCGCGATGGTGCCGACCGGCTTGCAGTCGAACGGGCCGGGGCCGTTCTTGATCTGCGCCTTGATCTGCTTGACGGCGCCGGAGATCCGGTACGCCTGGGCGCTGTCGATGTCGGCGGTGATGCCGTAGCCGACGTGCCGGGCGGACACCACCGGCATGCCCTTCGACACCGGGGAACGGTCGTCCATCAGCCGGCCGGCCATGGTCGAACCCTCCGGCACGAAGATCTTGCGCGGGACGCCCCCGTCCCACACCGACGCCACCCAGGTGTCCCGGCTGACCGCCACCGTGGTCGGCTGGCGCTCGGTGAACCGCAGCTCGCCCTCGGCGGGAGCCACGATGCCGTAGACCGGGTTGATGCTCACCTTGCCGGACAGGCTGATCTGATTGGTCAGGTCCTGCCGGGTCGGCTGCACGGTGGTGAGCACGGTCCCTCTGGCCTCGAGCTCCGGCGTCGGTGCCGTGTCGGCCTCGGACGTACAGCCACTCAGGACCAGCGCGACGGCCGAGGCGGCCATCACCCCCACACGTCTCTTCACTCGCTACCCCGTTCAGCTTCGGTACCGGACATACCGGCATCGAAGATGGTGTCTGTGAGCCGGCGCGGCAGAACGGTACCGTATGGTCGCAACCACGGGTAGCGGTGGATCAGTCCTCGGGGTGGCCGCGGGGTCAGTCCTCGGGGTAGCCGTGCGCGACGAGGACCGACATCAGCCTTTCGTCCCAGCCGATCTCGTCGGCGTCACGCCAGCGGTGGCCACCGGGGCACTCCCAGTTCGGCGGCTCGACGGGCATGGTGCATCCGCCCAGGGCCAGCTCGCCGTGGCGGGCGGCGGCCTGTGCCTCCGCGGCCGGCAGCCCGAAGATGAGCGGCACGCCGGCCGCTCCACACTCGGGACAGGAACAGATCATCTCTCGCACCGTACCCCTCAGCGACGGCTCCACACCCGGCGTCACTCAGAGCAGACGGGTGACGAGCAACGCACCACCCTCGAACACGCCACCGTCGATGGCCAGGACACGGCCTCCGCCGTACCGGAAGGGCCGGCTCGCCTCCGCCCGGCTGAGGCCGAAGCAGCTGATCAACGTGCTGTGACCGTGCACTATCTGCGAGCCGCCGAAGGCGGCGAGAAGGAAGTCGGCCGCCTCCGGCGAATGCAGCTCACCGCGACCGCTGACCAGGAAGCAGAAGGTCAGCCACTCGGCCGGATCGTTGCCGGCCAGATGCCCGGCGACCGCCTTGTTGACCGCCTCGACGGTGTCACCGAACTCCAGGTAGCGGGTGCTGTCGCAGTGCATCAGCAGGTACCCGTCCACCAGGGCCATCGCCGGCAGGGCCCGCAACCAGGCCAGATGGTCGAGCGTCAGGCGGCGCATGTCGTCCTCGCGGCCGCCGAGCGTCATCCACGCACCCCAGTAACCGTCGGCCCGCGCCGCCCAGCCGGGCACCGGCGCCGACCCGAACCGGTGCGCGGCCAGCAGATGCGCCTCGTGATTGCCGAGCAGGGCGCCCACCTCGCCACCGGCCGCGGCCGCCTGCGCGGTGAGCCGGCGGATGTCGTCGACCACGCCGATGCCGTCCGGCCCGCGGTCGAAGTAGTCGCCGAGAACCCACAGCCGGGCGTCGGCGCCGGCCCAGTCCCCGGCCGGATCCATCAGCCCGGCGTCGCGCAGGGCGGCCCGGAACTCGGCACGATGACCGTGCATGTCGCTGGCGGCGAAAAGGGGGCGCACGGCCCGGGACTATAACCGGTCGATGTGTCGATGATGTTGAGAGTCAGGGGATCAGGACCGGGCCGGTGAGCAGCTCTTCGATGTCGGAGGCCGGAATCGGGCGGGCGAAGTAGTAGCCCTGCGCGTATCGGTAGCCGAGCGCGTGCAGACGGTCCGCCTGATCGCGGGTCTCCACACCCTCGGCGACCGCCCGCAGCCCGAGGGTGCTGGCGATCGTGCTCAGTGACGACGCGATGGCCTCCTGCTCGGCCGTGCCGTTCAGGTCGTCGATGAACGACTTGTCCACCTTGAGCGTGGTCACCGGACATGTCCGCAGCAGAGTGAGCGAGCTGTGCCCGGTCCCGAAGTCGTCCAGGGCCAGGCCGACGCCGAGTTCACGCAGTTCCCGTACCGTTTCGAGGGCCGCGCCGCCGGCGAAGACCGCGGTCTCGGTGATCTCGATGGTGATCCGGTCCGGGGTGAGCCCGTGCCGGTGCAGGGCGTCGGCGACCAGACCCGGCAGGTCCGGGTCGAGCAGCTGCCGCGCCGACACGTTGATGTTGACCCGCGGCCCGCCGGAACCGTGCCGTTGCTGCCACGCCGCGGCGTCCGCGCACGCCTGGTCCAGGATCCACGCGCCCAGGTCGATGATCAGGCCGCTGTGCTCGGCGACCGGGATGAACTCGGCCGGCGAGATCACCGGCTGGTCGGCCGGGTGCCAGCGGATCAGCGCCTCGACACCGGTCACCGTGCCACCCGGCAGTTCCACGATGGGCTGGTAGAGCAGGCGGAACTCGCCCCGCTCCAGGCCCCGGCGCAGTGCGGCGGCCAGTTCGGCGTGATGCTGCGCGGTGGCGTCCAGGGCGCTGTTGTGCTCGCGGAACCGGTCCGCGCCGGTGTACTTGGCCGCCTGCAGCGCCAGCTCGGCGCGGCGCAGCAGATCAGGCACCTCGTCGCCGGTCCCGGTGGCCACGCCGGCGGTCACCGTCACCAGCAGGTCGCGGGAGTCGACCCGCAACGGGGTACGGAACGCGTCCACCAGCGTCTCGGCGAGGCTGGTGTCGCCGCCCGGCATCAGCACGCCGAACTCGTCACCGAGCAGTCGCGCCACCACCGCACCGGGGCTGACCGCGACGACCCGCTCGGCCGCGGCACGCAGCAGCGCGTCACCGGTCTCGTCGCCGAGCCGGTCGTTGAGGGCCGCGAACCCGTCCAGGTCACACACCGCGACGGTGGTCGGCGTCGTCCGCCGCGACAGGGTGGCGGTGAACAGGCGACGGTTCGGCAGGCCGGTCAGGTCGTCGTGATGGGCCTGGTCCTCCAGCCGGTCCAGCAGCACCGCGTTGTCCAGCAGCGCGATCAGCTGACGGGTCACCACCAGCACGGTCAGCACGACCGAGCCGCCGGCCAGGCCCGGTGTCAGGTAGCCCAGGCGGAGCGTCACGACGATCAGCATCGTGGCGACAGCGGCGACGGCGATGTAGGGCACCAGGCTGATGTTGCGCCACGGGCCACTGCGCCGGCCGGTCGCCGCCGACCGTGCGGTGGCCGGCCGGTCGGTGGTGTTCACCCGGTCCTGCACCCACGCGGCGAGCGCCACGATGAGGCTGGAGACGGGCAGCGAGGCAACCGACGTGTCCAGGTGCGGCCACGGGGCCATGACCGGGGCCAGCAGCCAGGAGAGAGGGGAGAGCAGCCCGATCGGCGCGAGCGTCCACAGGGCGGGCGCCAGCACCGGTCCGGCGCCGGCCACCCCGGCCTTGATCACGGCGGCCACCGCGGCGGTCCCGGTGATCATCACGATCAGCAGGAAGGTCGCCGTGGCGGTGCCGCCGGTGGCCGGGTTCGCGGTGTTCCACAGGAAGTGGCTGAAGACGATCGCCGCCGCGGTCGTGACGATCGCCATGTCCAGGCCGGTGGCCAGGGAGGACCGCCAGGTACGCCGCGGGTGCGGCAACCGGACGATGGCCACCATGGCGAACCCGGCCGCCACCGCGAAACAGACCCCGGCCACCGGGTTCAGCGCCTCCGAGTGGTCGATGAACAGCCGGTTGCCGAGCTGCACGACACCACCGACGGTGAGCCACACCCAGGTCGAGCTCATCCGCCGCCAGAAGTCGCGGGCCACACCCTGCCCGGATTCCGTCGCCACCCGGCAGGCCATCGTGGCGGTGGCGGTCGCGCCGATGGCGGCCGGCCACAGCAGCCACGGCGGCACCGGCCACAGCACCCCGAAGGCACCGAGCGCGACCGCGACCAGCAGCCAGATCGCCGCGAGGGCGAGCACGGCGGTGGCCGGGCGAAGGGATGGTCTCGTCACGAGCCGTTCGATCGGCAGACGGAGACCCCGGGTTGAGTCAATCCGCGGTCAACAAACTTTTCTGCACCTTGCCCATCGCGTTCCGGGGCAGGCTGCCGACCAGATGCACGGCCCGCGGGCGCTTGTGCACGGCCAGCCGGCCGGCCACGAAGTCGATCAGGTCGGCCGGCGCGACCGGGTCGGCGACCACGAACGCGGTGATCTGCTCACCCAGGTCCGGATGGGGTACGCCGATCACCGCCGCCTCCCGCACGGCCGGGTGCAGCAGCAACGTGTCCTCCACCTCGCCGGCGCCGACCCGGTAGCCGCCCGTCTTGATCAGGTCGGTGGAGGCCCGGCCGACGATCCGGTGCCACCCGTCGGGGCCGATCGTGGCGACGTCACCGGTGGGGAACCAGCCGCCGGACAGGTCGGGTGGGCGTACCCCCTCGGGGATGAGATAGCCGTCGAGCAGGGTCGGGCCGGTCACCTGGAGGTGGCCGATGGTCTCACCGTCGGCCGGCAGGGGCGTGCCCGACTCGTCGACCAGCCGGGTCGTGACGCCGGGCAGGGGCAGGCCGACGTGACCGGGGCGGCGCTCGCCGTCCGCGCGGGCGCTCACCGTGATCAGGGTCTCGGTCATCCCGTAGCGCTCCACCGGGGCCTGGCCGGTCAGCGCGGCCAGGCCGTCGAAGACCGGGACGGGGAGCGGGGCGCTTCCGGACACCAGCAGGCGGGCCGGGGCCAGGGCTCTGGCGGCGGCCGGATCGGCGGCGATCCGTGACCAGACGGTGGGTACGCCGAAGTACATGGTGCCGGGGTGGGCGGCGTACGCCTGCGGGGTGGGACGGCCGGTGTGGATCAGCCGGCAACCCAGGCGCAGCGGGCCGAGGACCCCGAGGACCAGGCCGTGCACGTGGTAGAGCGGGAGGCCGTGGACGAGGGTGTCGTCGGCGGTCCACTGCCAGACCTCGGCCAGGGCGTCGAGGTCGGCGGCGATGGCCCCGGGGGAGATGACCACGCCTTTGGGGGCGCCGGTGGTGCCGCTCGTGTAGAGGACGAGAGCGGCGCGCAGATCACGCCCGGAACCTGATACATCCGAGATGTCTCCGCGGGACAGAAGCAACGTGGCACCCGAATCCCGCAGGATGTGCGCCCGTTCCAGATCGCCGGCGTCCGGCGGGATCGGCACGATCGGAACCCCGGCCAGCAGCGCCCCCGTCACCGCGACGATCGTCGGCAGGTCGGGTGTGGCGTCGACGGCCACGATCGGCGCGCCCTTGATCCGTTCCGCGACCCGGGAGGCCCGCTCCAGCAGCTGATGACGCGACAGGGAACCGGACGGCGTGACCACCGCATCCGGCAGATCAGGGGATTCGATCAGGCGCATGACCGGATCCTACGAAAGGACGACCGTCCGCCCCCTTGCCGCGCTGGCATCCCCGCCGCCGCCGTTGTCGCCGTCCGAACCGCCTGCCTAACGTCAGATCTCCTGGTGAGAGGGGGCGTCATGGCCGGATGGCGGGACCTGCGCCGGCTGACCCGGGGCTATCGCCGCCCGATCGTCGGCGCCGCCGCCCTCAGCCTGCTCGGCACCCTGCTCGCACTGACCCAGCCGCTGCTGGCGCGGGCGGCTGTCGACGGTGCCGCCGCCGGGCACCTGTCGTGGCCGGTTCTCGGCGCGCTGACCGCGCTGTTCGCCGCGCAGGCGTCGGCACTGGCGCTGGCCCGTTACGTGCAGGCGCACACCGGCGAGAGGATGACCCGTGACCTGCGGCGCACCCTGACCGAGCACCTGCTGCGGGTGCGGATCGCCGCGTTCGACGACGGCCGGATCGGCGACCTGATCGCCCGGGCCTGCGGTGACACGACAGTGGTGAAGACGCTCATCGCGCAGAGCCTGGGCACCGGGCTGGCCGGGGTGGTCGGGCTGGCCGCCGCCGTCGGGCTGCTCGCCTGGCTGGACCCGTCGCTGCTGGCCGCGGTGGTGGTGCTGTTCGGCAGCTCGTTCGGGGCGCTGCTGGCCGTCGTGCGGCAGGTGCGGATCGCCTCGCGTACCGCCCAGACCGCCGAAGGCGCCCTGCTCGCCGACCTGGAACGGGCCCTCGGTGGCATCCGGCTGGTCCGTGCCTGCCGGGCCGAACCCCTCGAAGCGCGCCGGCTGGACACCTCGGCAGGCCGCGCCCACGCCGCGAACCTGCGGATGGCCGGCATGGTCGCGCTCAGCGGCCCGGCCAACGACCTCGCGGTCAGCGGTGCCTTCCTGGCGGTCCTGCTGTTCGGCGCGAACCGGGTGTCCACCGGCGCGATGACCCTCGGTGACCTGGTCGCGTTCACGCTGGCGATGACCTATCTGGCCGCGCCAGTCTTCGAGATCTTCCAGGCGGTCAGCGCCGTGCAGCAGGGTTCCGGGGCACTGCACCGGATCAACGAGGTGCTGGCGCTCCCGGTCGAACGGGACCGGCCGGTCGCTGTCGCCCGGGTCCGGGGCAGCGCGCGGCGTACCCGGCCGGTCCTGGAATTCCGCGACGTGTGGTTCGGATACCGGCCCGGAGCCCCGGTGTTACGCGGCGTCGGCTTCACGGTGCCGGCCCGCGGGCAGGTCGCCCTGGTCGGCCCGTCCGGCGCCGGGAAGTCGACGATCTTCGCGCTGGCCGAACGCTTCTACGAACCGGATCGCGGATCGGTGCTCCTGCACGGACGCGACGCGCGGTTCACGCCGTACGACCGGCATCGCGCCGCCGTCGGCCTCGTCGAACAGGACAGTCCTCTGCTCGCCGGAACACTCCGTGACAATCTGCTCTACGGTGCCGGCCCGGTCACCGACCGTGACCTGAACCGCGTCCTGGCCATGACCGGCCTGACCCGGGTCGCCGCCGGCCTCCCGGCCGGTCTCGACACCCCTGTCGGCGACCACGGCCGCCGCCTCTCCGGAGGTCAGCGTCAGCGCGTCGCGATCGCCCGCTGCCTGCTGGCCCGCCCCGACCTGATCCTGCTCGACGAGCCCACCGCCCACCTCGACCCGGACAGCGAACGCGCCCTGGCCGCCACGCTCCACGACGTCGCCCAGGTCTGCGCTCTGATGATCATCGCCCACCGGTTCACGACGGTCCGCTCCGCGTCCCGGGTCCTGGTGATCGACGACGGCGTCATCGCGGCGTCCGGCACTCCGGGCGAGTTGCTGCTCACCAGCCCCTACTACCAGAGCCTGGCAGAGGTACGGCTGACGCCGCCCCACCCGATCCACCCCGTCCCGTAGCTCCCGCGCGAGGTGGCTGCCCGCTCCCGCGCACCCGGCGCCGCACGCGCATGGCCGCTGGTCGCCGAAGGTCGTCAGCCCGGGAACGTGGCCAGCTCCTTGACGGCGGCGGCCAGGCGGAGGTCGAGGCCGGAGTGGATGAGCTCGCGGCAGTCGTGGTCGCCGTCGGTGGCCAGGCGGCGGATGTCGTGGATGGCGGCGCTGATCCGGTCGCGGACCTCGCGGACCATGTCGCCGGCGGTTCCGCGCCAGCCGTAGGCGTCGAGGAGCATCCGCAGGCGGCGGGGGCGGCCGGTCAGATCGGTCCAGCCTTCGGCGACGGCGTCGTTGCGAGCGGTCAGCGGCACCCAGGCGAAGGCGGTGAACGCCAGGTCGGCGTCGCGGCTGACCGGGCCGGCGAAGTCCCAGCCGACGAAACCGGTGAGGCGGCGGCCGGCGCGGGTCGCGTTGTACGGTGCGGCGTCGTTGTGCCCGATGATCAGGCCGGGCTCCCAGGCTCCGCCCTTGCGCCAGACGGCGTCGTCGGGGGGCACGAAGTCGGTGACCGCTTCGTGGTACTCACGGAGCCATTGGGCGACCTGCCACAGGGTGTCGTCCTCCCGGGTCCATTCCGGCCAGGGCAGGGCGGCACCGGTCGGAGAGCCGTCGACCGGCGGGGCGCCGTCGAATCCCGAGTCCTCGAGATGGCGCAGCAGAGCCCGTACCGCGGGGGCCCAGGGTTCCTCGACCGGGACGCCGGGTAACTCCGCGTCGATATTCATGATCAACCTCCGGGATGGACGGTAGTCCGGAGATCATCGATCATGCATCGGCCTGTTGTCCGACCGGAAGATGCCGGATGAAGGAATTCATGCAGGTCCGTGTCCCGTGGCTCACAGGGAGGCCACGAGACACGGATCACGCGACGGGCGTCAGGCGAAGATCTCCCCGGCCTCGGCCTTGGCGATCAGCAGCGGCGGCGGGGTGAACCGGGCACCGTAGCGCTCGGCCAGTTCCCGGGCACGGGCCACGAAACCGGGCAGCCCGCCCTCGTACTGGTTGACGTACTGCAGCACGCCACCGGTCCAGCCGGGGTAGCCGATGCCGAAGATCGAGCCGATGTTGGCCTCGGCGACCGACAGCAGCACGCCCTCGTCCAGGCACTTCACCGTCTCGATGGCCTCGATGAAGAGCAGCCGCTCCTTGAGGTCCTCGAACGGGATCGCCACGTCCGGCCGGGCGAAGGCGGACAGGCCGGGCCACAGACCGGTGCGCTTGCCGTCGGTGTACTCGTAGAAGCCGGCACCGCCGGAGCGACCGGGACGCCCGAACTCGTCGATCATCCGGTCGATGACCTCGTCGGCCGGGTGGACCTCGAACTCCTGGCCGGCCGCCGCGGCCGCCGCACGGTACTCGTTACGGATCTTGCGCGGCAGGGTGAGGGTCAGCTCGTCCATCAGTTGCAGCACCGGGGCCGGGTAGCCGGCCTGGCTGCTGGCCTGCTCGATGCTGGCCGGCGCGACACCCTCGGCGAGGAGCGCGATGCCCTCGTTGGTGAAGGTGCCGATGACCCGGCTGGTGAAGAAGCCGCGGCTGTCGTTCACCACGATCGGCGTCTTGCGCAGCCTCCGGACCACGTCGAGCGCACGGCGTACCGTCAGATCGCTCGTCTTCTCGCCCTTGATCACCTCGACCAGGGGCATCTTGTCGACCGGCGAGAAGAAGTGCAGGCCGATGAAGTCGGCCTCGCGGCTGACCCCCTCGGCGAGCAGGGTGATCGGCAGTGTCGAGGTGTTGGAGCAGAGCAGCGCGTCGGGTGCGACGACGCCCTCGATCTCGGCGAACACCTTGTGCTTGAGCGCCGGGTCCTCGAAGACCGCCTCGATCACCAGGTCGGCACCGGCCAGGTCGGCGATCTGGTCGGTCGCGGTGATCAGGTCGAGGAGAGCCTTACCCTTCTCCTCGGTGATCCGGCCGCGGGCGACGTCCTTGGCGACCAGCTTCTCCGAGTAGCCCTTGCCGCGCAGCGCGCCGTCGAGCGAGACGTCGCGGAGCACCACCGGCAGCCCGGAGCGGGCCGAGACGTACGCGATCGCGGCCCCCATCATTCCGGCGCCGAGCACGGCCACCTTGGTGATCGGCGGGACCTCGCCGATGTCACGCTGGCTCACCTCGTTGAGGTCGAAGAAGAACGCCTTGATCATGTTCTTCGCGACCGGGCCGGTGACCAGCTCGACGAAGTAGCGCGTCTCGATGACGAACGCGGTGTCGACGTCGACCTGGGCGCCCTCGACGGCGGCGGCCAGGATGTTGCGCGGTGCCGGGTAGTTCGCCCCCTTGAGCTGCTTGCGCAGGTTGGCCGGGAAGGCCGGGAGCATCGCGGCCAGCGCCGGCGTGGACGGTGTACCCCCGGGGATCCGGTAGCCCTTGGTGTCCCACGGCTGGGCCGCCGCCGGGTTGGCCGCGATCCACTCCCGGGCCGCGGTGATCAGCTGCTCCGGCGTGTCCACGATCTCGTGGATCAGACCGAGCTGCAGGGCCTTGGCCACCCGGTGCCGGGTGCCCTTGAGTAGCACCTCCATCAGGGCGGTGGCCAGACCGAGCAGTCGCACCGTACGGACCACGCCGCCCCCGGCCGGCAGCAGGCCGAGCGTGACCTCGGGCAGGCCGATCTCGGTCTTCGGGTTGTTCAGCGCGATCCGCCGGTGGGTGGCCAGCGCCAGCTCCAGGCCGCCGCCGAGCGCCGAGCCGTTGATCGCGGCGACGACCGGCTTGCCGAGTGTCTCCAGCCGGCGCAGCTGCCCCTTGACCCGGGTGGACAGGTCGAACACGTCCTGCCCGCGGTCGGCCGGGACCGAGCCGAGCTGGTCCAGGTCGCCGCCGGCGAACCAGGAGTTCTTCGCCGACGTGATGATCACGCCGGTGATCTGGTCGCGCTCGGCCTCCAGCCGGGAGACGGTCGCCTCCATGCTGGCCACATACGCGTCGTTCATGGTGTTCGCGCCGCGGCTCGGGTCGTCGAGGGTGAGCACGACGATGCCGTCGTCACCGCGGTCGTAGCGGATGGTCTCGGTCATGGAAAGTGGTCCCCTCAGAGCCGTTCGACGATGGTGGCGATGCCCATGCCGCCGCCGATGCAGAGCGTGGCCAGGCCGTACCGGCCGCCGCGCCGCTCGAGCTCGTCGACGAGGGTGCCGAGGATCATGGCGCCGGTGGCGCCCAGCGGGTGGCCCATCGCGATCGCGCCGCCGTTGACGTTGACCTTCTCCGGGTCGAGTTTGAGGTCGTCGATGAAGTGCAGCACGACCGCCGCGAACGCCTCGTTGATCTCGACCAGGTCGAGGTCGTCGACGGTCAGGCCGGCCTTGTCGAGCGCCTTGCGGGCGGCCGGGGCCGGGCCGGTCAGCATGATCGTCGGGTCGGCGCCGCTCAGGGCGGCCGACACGATCCGCGCGCGCGGGGTGAGGCCGGCGCGCTGCCCGGCCCGCTCCGAGCCGATCAGCACGAGGGCCGCGCCGTCCACGATGCCGGACGAGTTGCCCGCGCTGTGCACGTGGTCGATCTTCTCGACCCAGTGGTATTTCTGCAGCGCCACCGCGTCGAAGCCGCCCTGGTCACCGATCACCGCGAAGGAGGCCGGCAGCTTGCCCAGGCTCTCCACCGTGCTGTCCGCGCGGATGTGCTCGTCACGGTCGAGGATGAGCAGGCCGTTGCGGTCGCGGACCGGCACCACCGAGCGGTCGAACCAGCCGTTCTGCCAGGCGCGTGCCGCTTTCTGCTGGGAGCCGACGGCGAACGCGTCGACATCCTCCCGGCTGAACCCGTCCATCGTGGCGATCAGGTCGGCGCTGATGCCCTGCGGGATGAAGTCGGTGTCGAGCGCGGTCTCCGGGTCCATCGCCCAGGCACCGCCGTCGGAGCCCATCGGCACCCGTGACATCGACTCGACGCCGCCGGCGAGGACCAGGTCCTCCCAGCCGGAGCGCACCTTCTGTGCGGCGATGTTGACCGCCTCCAGGCCCGAGCCGCAGAAGCGGTTGAGCTGGACACCGGACGTCTCGTAGGGCAGCCCGGCCGCGAGCGCCGCGGTCTTGGCGATGTCGGAGCCCTGGTCGCCGAGCGGGGACACCACGCCGAGCACGACATCCTCGATGTCGGCCGGGTCCACCGACGGGAAGCGGCGGCGGAGCTCGTCGATCAGCCCCACCACCAGCGAGATGGGTTTGACCCCGTGCAGGGCTCCGTTCTTCTTACCCCGGCCGCGCGGTGTGCGCACGGCGTCGTACAGATAGGCCTCGGTCGTCATCGACAGCTCCCCTGCATGCGAATTGCGACTAACTTTTGCCGATGTTTCCGCTAGGTGTCAAGGATACGGAGCCAAAGGTCGGGCGAACCACAGATCACCGTTAGGCTGTGCTCCATGAGCGTCGCCGCGGCCGGCGAACCGGCACCAGCAGAGGTCCGCAAACGCCCCAAGAACCGTAGGTCGCAGCTGGCCCTGGCCGCGGCCGAGATGTTCTGCGATCGCGGTTATCACGGTGTGAGCCTCGACGAGATCGCCACCGCGGTCGGCATCAGCGGCCCGGCCATCTACCGGCACTTCCCCAACAAGTACGCGATGCTCGTGCACGCCACCCGCCAGCTCGTCGAGACCGTGCTGGCCGCCACCGACCTGCCCGCCGACGGTGACCCGGAGCAGCGGCTCGACCACCTGCTCGCGGTGCTGGCCCGGCTCGCCGTCGACCATCGCCGGGTGGCCGGCCTCTACCAGTGGGAGTGGCGCTATCTGGAGCCGGAGCACCGCGAGGAGTTCCTGGCCGAGCTGAGCACCCTGGCCGCGCGACTGGCCGGCCCGCTGCGCGAGGTGCGGCCGGAGCTCTCCGGGCGGGACACGTTCGCGCTGGTCCGGGCCGCGCTCAGCGTCTACGGCAGCCTGGGTACGCATCGGGCCGCGATCGCGCGCGGCCGGGCCGAGGCGGTGCTGCGCCGGGTGGCGTGGGCGGTGCTGCGCGACGAGCCGGCCACGCCCGTGTCTCCGATGCCCGAGTACCCGGCGCCCGAGCCGACGGTCGGCGTGACCGCGCGGCGGGAGATCCTGCTGGCCGAGTCGATCAAACTGTTCCACCGGCACGGGTACCACGCGGTGGGGGTGGAGGACATCGGCCGGGCCGCGGGGATCAACGCGTCAAGCGTCTATCGTTATTTTCCCGGCAAGGCGGACATCCTGGCCGCCGCCTTCTACCGTGCCTCCGAGCGGGTCACCGAGTCCACCGCGGCGGCCCTGGCCGGTGCCGCCGGTGACGAGGAGGCGCTGGACCGGATGGCCGAGTCCTACGTGGAGCTGACCTTCGAGCGCAGCGCCCTGGTCTCGGTCTACCTCGCGGAGAACAACAATCTGCCCCAGGCTGACCGGCATGAGCTGCGCAAGATGCAGCGGCTGCACGTCGAGGAGTGGGTGCGCCTGCTCGGCCGGCTGCGTCCCGGGCTGGCCGCCGCGGAGGCCCGGGTGCTGGTGCACGCCGGGCTCAACCTGGTCACCGACCTGAGCCGGCTGGTCCGTTTCGACCGGCGTTCAGGCATGGACCGGCATCTGACGCGTCTGACCCTGACGGTGCTGAAAGCCTGATGAAAGCCTGAGAAAGTTAAGCTGGATTCGCATGGCGTCTTCCCAGGAAGTTAGTGCGCGTTTACAGTCGCGCCATAGCCGTCCGTCTTCGGCTTTCCCAGGAGGCAGCTCATGGATTCCGCCCTCAAGCAGCGGTGCGCCGACATAGCCCGCGACCTGACGATTCCCGCTCTGCTGCACCGCAACGCCACCGAGTACCCCGATCTGCCCGCGCTCAGCCTGCTCGGCTCGTCCGACACCCTGAGCTGGCGGCAGGTCCACGACGAGGTCGCCGTGCTGTCCCGCGGACTGGCCGATCTCGGTCTCGGGCCGGGCGACCGCCTGCTGATCATGATGTCCAGCCGTCCCGAGCACTGGCTGATCGACCTGGCCGCGGCGTCGCTCGGGGCGATCCCGTCCACCGTCTACGCCACCCTCTCCACCGACCAGTTGCGCTATCTGGCCCGCCACTCCCGGGCCGGGATCGTGGTGCTGGAGGACGACGCCGCACTGCAGCGCTGGCAGCCGATCCTCGACGACGTCCCGGAGATCCGCCGGGTGGTCGTGGTCGACCGGGCCGCCGACGACCCCGACGGCCGGGTCGTCTCGCTGCGGCACGTCAGCATCCGCGGCGCCGCCGCACACCAGGCCGACCCGGAGGCCTTCGAGAAGACCTGGCGGGAGGTACGCCCGGAGCAGCCCGTGACACTGCTGTACACCTCCGGCACCACCGGCGACCCGAAGGGTGTCGTGCTCACCCACCACAACGTGCTCTACCAGTGCGTCGTCATGGAGAACACGATCGACACCCCGGACCACGCCGCCTCCCTGGCGTACCTTCCGCTCGCGCACATCGCCGAACGGGTCCTCGGTGTCTACAACCCGATCTACCGGGCCGGGCACGTCACCATCTGTCCCGACCCGACACAGCTGCTCGCCGGTCTGGTCCGGGTCCGTCCGGTGTCGTTCTTCGGCGTGCCCCGGATCTGGGAGAAGATGGTGGCCGGCGTGCAGGGTCAGCTCGCCGCGGCCGAGCCGCCGGTGCAGGCCGCCGTCGAGGCCGCCCGGGCCGTCGCCACCGAGGTGTACCGGCTGCGCGAGGCCGGGCAGCCGATCCCGGACGAGCTGGCCGCCCGGCACGCCGCCCTGGACGCGCAGGTGCTCAAGCCGCTACGCGCCAAGCTCGGCATGGACAACATGCTGTGGGCCGGCAGCGGTGCCGCGCCGATCCCGGTGGCGGTGCTGCTCTACCTGGCGAGCATCGGGATCGACGTGCTCGAGGTGTGGGGCATGACCGAGACCACCGGCACGGCGACGATCAACACGCCCGGCAGCTTCCGGACCGGGTCGGTCGGGCAGCCCAACGGCGGTATGGAGATCCGGCTGGCCGCCGATGGCGAGATCCTGGTGCGCGGGCCGCTGGTCAGTGCCGGATACCTGCGCGCCGACGGAGGGATCGAGCCGATCACCGACGCCGACGGGTGGCTGGCCACCGGCGACGTCGGGGTGCTCGACGACGCGGGCTTCCTGACCATCACCGACCGCAAGAAGGAACTGATCATCAACTCGAGCGGGAAGAACATCTCGCCCGCTCAGATCGAGAACCTGCTGCGGGCGCACCCGCTGATCGCCCAGGCGGTGGCGGTGGGCGACCGGAGGCCGTACGTCACCGCCCTGATCGTCCTCGACGAGGAGATCGCGCCGCTGTGGGCCCGCTCCAAGGGCCTGCCCGCGACGACGGTCGCCGAACTCGCCGACGACCCGGTGCTGCGGACCGAGATCGACGCCGCGGTGTCCGCCGCGAACACCAGACTGTCCCGCCCCGAGCAGGTCAAGACGTACCGGATCCTGGCCCGTGGCTGGAGTCCCGAGTCCGGCGAGCTGACCCCGACGCTGAAACTGCGGCGCCGGATCATCCAGGACCGCTACGCCGACGAGATCGGCGCGCTCTACGAGGGATGACAAGGGCACCGGCCGGAACCGTGAGGTTCCGGCCGGCCCGGATGGCACTCAGTAGCAGAACTCGTCGAAGCCGGCGGCGTAACCGCGCCTGAAGCCCTTGTCGTAGCCGCGATCCCACTCCGACTCTCCGTGGACGCGCAGCTTCAGCATCGCCGCGGCCATGTTTTCGCACTCGTTCTTGGCCTCTCGCCAGCCGTCCCGGAAGCCCTGCCGGTAACCCTTGCGGTAGGCCTCACTCGGCCACGGATCACTCGGCTGTAACGTCTGAGTGGCCGGCGCCGGGGCCGCGGCGACCGGAGCCGACACTCCGATGATCCCGGCACTCGCCAGGAAGAGTGTTCCGGCAGCCATCGCGCAGCTCTTGCGAATGTTCATTGGTCTTCCTCCCCCGATTCCCGGGGCGCCGGCGTGGCGCCCCGGCTAGGCAGAAACCTACGCGCCACCCGGTGGCCGGGCAGGAGAACCGTCGGCAGTGGCCCATTCGGCCCAGCGGTTCGCACCGTTCAGCCGACCAGGTGCTGTGGGCTGAGTCATGTTTCCGCAGCTCACCGGCCGTTCGGCTGACATCGTTCCGGCGCGATTGCGGCAAGATCCCTGCGGTCACGCCCCCGTCGGAAGCGAGTGCCGCCTTGAAACGCCGTCAGCTGCTGACCCTGCTGGCCGTCACCGGCACGGCGGCCTGCGGCACGTCCCCGGCCGCCACCACGGCAACGGCCACCCCGTCCGGCGCACCGGTGTCCGTGCCGGCTCCGGCCACGACCGAACGGCTCGGGCCGGCACTCACGGCGACCTCACCACCACCGTCCCCGTCCACGTCCGTGTCACCGCCGGTGACCGGGAAGCCCGGCGTCATGCTCGGCTCCTACCTCGCCCTGGGCGGGCGGACGCTGCGGCAGAGCCTCGCCCTGCGCCGCCGGCAACTGAGCCGTGAGCAGCGCATCGTCCATCGTTTCTACCCGTGGGACGGTTACCTCCCGGCGTCCGAGCCGGACGTCGCCGCCGCCAGCCGCCTGATGGTCTCCTGGCACGGCGCCCCGTGGGCCGGAATCCTCGACGGAGGCTCGGACGCGATGATCCGTTCGGTGGCGCGCAAGCTCAAGGCCATGGACCGCCCGATCCTGCTGCGCTGGGGCTGGGAGATGAACGGCGACTGGTTCGCGTGGTCGGGCGCGGCCAACGGGCAGGACCCGGCCGGTTACGTCACGGCCTGGCGCCGGCTGCACCGGATCTTCGCCGACCAGGGCGCCACCAACGTGTCCTGGATCTGGAGCCCGAACTGGAACTCGTCCCCGGACGTGCCGTGGAACCGGATGCAGAGCTACTACCCGGGTGACGCCTACGTCGACTGGGTGGGCGTATCCGGCTACAACTTCTACGGCGAGTCACCGTCCACACTGTTCGGTCCGGTAACCCGGCGTTACGGCGGCCGCAAGCCGATCATCCTGAGCGAGACGTCAGCGGTGCGCGACCGGGCCCGCTACATCGAACGGCTGCACACCTGGGTCGCGGACACCCCGGCGGTCGGCGCGGTCGTCTGGTTCGACACCGACATCCAGGAGGGCACCGACCACGATTTCCGCATCGACGCCGACCCGTCCGCGCTGGCCGCCTACCGCTCCATGGCCCAGGACCCTTACTTCAACGCCTGACCCCGCCGTACGCCTACACATCCGGAAGCCACACGATGTCGTCCCGCCCCGGCCGATCCCCGGCGGAGAGGAAGTCGTCCAGCGCCTTGCCGAGCCGATGCAGGCCGGATCGTGTCCGGGGGAATCGCCGGCTCGTGACCAGCACCAGACCGGCGTGGCTGAATCCCTGGTGCGCCAGTCGCAGGAAGTGAGGAGAACGGCCGTCAACGCTTCCTCCCGCGCAGGAGGGCCTGCTGGGCCTTCCACAGCTCTTCCTCCCGGTCAGCCACCTCCCGGTTGAGCGAGATCCGTTCGTCGATCTCGCCGGGGTAGGCCGCGTAGTACCGCAGAGCGACATGGACCTGGGCGGCCGACAGGCCGGTGACCGCAGTGAGTTCCCCGACCAGCTCGTCGTCGCCGATCCGCGGATCCTCGTCGCGAATGTCGTTCAGCGCGGAGATGACCTCCCCGACGTCCGGCCCGCCTGTCGGACTATGAGGGCCCCGCGGAAAATGGTGGGCGCGGGAGTGGGGTGGGCGGGCAGACTCGCGGCATGGTTTTCGACGATGTCGCCGGACTCTCCACTGCCTGGGCGGCGGGGGCGAAGGTCAAGTTCCTGTATTTCTGGAAGCACGAGGCCGAGCGGGACGGCAGCGCCGGGTCCGGGTGCCTCAGCCAGTGGTGGCCGGGGCGGTTCGAGGCGGACGGGCACACGTTCGCGTCGGCCGAGCACTACATGATGTGGCGCAAGGCGGTGCTGTTCGGTGACGACGTGATGGCCGGGCGGATCCTCGGCGCGTCGCATCCGCACCAGGCGAAACGGCTCGGTGGGCTGGTTTCCGGGTTCGATCAGGCGGTGTGGAACGAACACCGCACACCGATCGTGGTCGCCGGCAACCTCGCGAAGTTCGGGCAGGACGACAAGCTGCGGCACTACCTGCTGACCACCGGACGGCGGGTGCTGGTGGAGGCGAGCCCGATCGACCGGATCTGGGGCATCGGACTGGCCGCCGATGATCCGCGCGCGGGTGACCCGTACCGCTGGAGGGGTCTGAATCTCCTGGGTTTCGCCCTGATGCGTGTCCGCGCGGAGCTGGCGGGGGCCTGAGCGCGGCCCCCGCCAGCCCAGCAGGTCAGTAGACCTCCAGGCCGATCGAGAAGCCGTCGGGGTCGAAGGCGTTCGAGTCGTACGCCCACGGGCTGAAGCCGCCGCCGTCGTACAGCCACGGCGTGTACTGGCGGTAGCCGTTCTGGTCGCGGCCGCCGAGGTCGACGGTCTTGATGGAGACCCGCAGGTCGTAGAGGTCGATCGCGGCCGGCATGGTCCGCGTCTCCAGGCAGACCCGCACCCGGTCGGGGTCGAAATAGTTGGTGTCGAAGGCGTCCGGGCTCATGCTGCCGCCCTGGCTGGCCCACGCCGTCCACTGTACGGGGCCGGTCTCGGAGCCGTTGCGGTCCTGCACCTGGATGCCGAGCCGCAGGTCACGGTCGCCGAGTCGGCCGCGCGGTGCCGGCATGAGCAGCACCCGGGCGCCGTCGGGGTCGAAGGAGTTGGGGTCGCCGGCCCAGTCGGAGCAGCCGCCGCCGAACGTGGCGAACGGGGTCATCTGCATCTGACCGATCTCGTAGCCGTTGTCGATGAGCTGGATGCCGATCTGGAAGTTCGGCAGGTCGGAGGCGGCAGACGCCGGAGCCGTCCCGGCGAAGACCAGCGCGCCGGTCGCCGCGAGCGCCGCCAGCATACGGAGAAGTCGCATTACGTTCGTCCCTCCTGGACATCGGTTGTCGTGCTGGGAGGGACCGTAGGGACGGGCTCTGGTCAGCGACTGGACTCCGGCGGGACGGTGCTGGACAGCCCGCGCACGGCGCGTTCCCGCTGGTGGTGGTCGCCGATCTCGACGGCCAGGGCGAGCGCCGACTCGTGGTGGGCGCGCGCCTGCGACGGCAGCCCGGCGGCGGCCAGCGCCTCGCCGAGACTGTTGCCGGCGTCGGCCTCACCGGCCCGCTCGCCGAGACGGCTGAACGTCACCAGCGCCTGCCGCAGCAGGTCGACGGCGGTGTCGTGGTCGCCGGCGCCGAGACGGGCCAGGCCCAGGGCGTTGAGCGCGTAGCCCTCGCCGCCGGGCTCGTTGTTGCCGCGGCACAGGGTCAGCGCTGTCCCGGACAGGGCGGCGGCACGGTCGTGCGCACCGTCGCGCAGGGCGATGTGGGCCAGGCTGATCAGGGCGTACGCCTCCCCGACGGCATCGCCGATCCGCCGGTTGATGACGACCGCCGCGCTCAGCCGGTCGGCCGCCTCACCCGGCCGGTCCTGGCGCAGCAGCACCTGGCCCAGGTTCCCGAGAGCACGGGCCTCACCGGTGGCGTCACCCGCGGTCCGGCACAGGACGATCGCCTCGGCGAGCAGGCCGGCCGCCTCGGCGTACCGGCCCTGCCGTTCGTGCAGGTGACCCAGGTTGCCGAGGGCCCGGGCCCGGGCCGCCGGATCGGTGGTGGTCGCGGCCGCCCGGCGCAGCCGCAGCTCGGCCTCCGGGTAGCGGCCCTGCTGGGCGAGGATCACCGCGAAGTTCGTCTCCAGGTGCGCCTCCTGCCGCGGGTCGCCGAGCCGGGCGGCGGCCCGCAGCGCGTGCGTGTGCAGGGTGGCCGCCTCGTCGTGGTGCCCGCCCGCCTCCACGTAGCGCAGCAGCACCAGGGTCAGGGCGGTGGTGTGTTCCGGCCGGCCGTGCCGTTCGGCGTGCACGGCGGTGGCGACCAGGTTGGCGCGTTCGGTGTCGAGCCAGGCCAGGCTGCGGGCGGCGGTGTCGAGCAGGGGCCCGGGACCCGCCGGGGCGGGGGAGTCGACGAGGCGGCGGCGTTCGGCCGGGTACATCGTCTCGGCGGCGGTCTGCGCGGCGAGCCGGTAGTAGCGCAGCAGCCGGTCCAGGGCCTGCTCCGACTCGTCGTCGGCGGCGGCGAGACGTGCGGCGTAGGCCTGGAGCAGATCGTGCAGCACGTAACGGTCGGTGTCGGTGCGCCGGATCAGGTGGGCGCGGGTGAGTACGTCCACGGCGGGCCGCGCGTCGCCGCAGAGCGCGGTCAGGGCGTGGCCGTCGATGTCGGGGCCGGGGTGCACGCCGAGCAGCCGGAAGACCCGGGCGGCGTGCGGGGGCAGGTGGCCGTACGACCAGGAGAGCACCACTGCGACGTCGGTCTGCGGGTCGTCGCCGGTCGCCAGCACGTCGAGGCTCCGGTGCCGGTCGGACAGTTCGCCGACCAGGTCGGACAGCGGGGTGCCGCGCATCAGGGCCAGTTCGGCGGCGATCCGCAGCGCCAGCGGCAGGCGGGCGCACCGGACGGCCAGCGCGGCCACCGCCGTGGCCTCGTCGCCGGCGCGGGACCGCAGCAGCCGGCCGACCAGGGCGACGGCGTCGGCGAGCGGCAGCAGATCGAGTTCGAGGCGGTCGGCCCCCTGCCCGGCGACGAGCCCGGCGAGCGAGTCCCGGCTGGTCACGAGCGTGACGCAAGCGCCGGCGCCGGGGAGCAGCGGGCGGACCTGGTCGACGGTGGCGGCGTTGTCGAGCAGCAGGAGCATCCGCCGGCCGGCGAGCAGGCTGCGCAGGCGGGCCGAGCGTTCGGCGAGACCGGGCGGGATCTGATCGGCGGTGAGGCCCAGCGAACGCAGCAGGCCGGCCAGCGCGTCACCGGCGGTGACCGGCTGTTCGGGGTGATAGCCGCGGAGGTCGACGTAGAGCTGACCGTCCGGGAACCGGTCCCGCGCACGGTGCCCCCAGCGCACCGCGAGGCTGGTCTTGCCGACCCCGGCGGTCCCCGATACGACGACGATCCGCTGGCCGCTACCCGCCAGGCGATCCAGCTCCGCCGATTCGGCCTGACGGCCGGTGAAACCCGCGACCTCGCCCGGCAGTTCGGCCGGCGGCGGCGCCGTGCGAGACCCCGCGACATCTCCCGGTCGTCCGGCCGGCGGCGGCGCCGTTCGCGCCTCCGGCAGGGGAGGGGATACGGCCACGCCCGGCCCGTTCGGGGAGGACGACGGCAGGCCGCCCCGGTCCTCGGCGAGCAACTCCTCGTGTGCCGCCGTCAGCTCCGGCCCCGGATCGACTCCGAGTTCCTCGGCGAGGGTCGCCCGTACCGCATGGAAGGTCTCGAAGGCCTCGGCCCGCCGGCCCACCACCCGGAGGGCACGGATCAGCCGGGCCTGCCCGGCCTCGTCGAGCGGCCGTGCCGCGGCGGCCTCGGCGAGCAGTCGGACGGCCCGGCCGGTGTGCCCGTCGGCGAGCATCACCGTGGCGTAGCGGGTGAGCACGGCCCGCCGTTCCTCACCGAGCGCGATCACCGCCGGGTGGCGCCCGAGCAACGGAACGTCGGCGAACGGCTCCCCGTGCGGCCACAGCCGCAGTGCCGCGTCGAGACGCCGGTCGTCGTGTTCCTGCCCGGCCTGCCGTACCAGCCGGCGGAACTCGGCGAGGTCGACGCTGCCCGGCGGGGCGGCGAACCGGTACCCGTCCCCGGCGAGCGGGATCAGCTCGCTCGCGGTCCGGGCCGTCCGCCCGGGTTCGAGGACGCGCCGCAGGTGTTTGACCCGGGTCTGCAGGACGTTGACGGCGCTTTCCGGCGGCTCGTCGTCCCAGAGGCCGTGCACGAGCGCGGCCCGGCTGACCGGCTGTCCGCCGGCGAGGATCAGCAGCCCGAGGAGGGCCCGCTGCCCGGCCGGCCCGAGGTCGGCCGGTTCGCCGCCGACCCACGCCCGGGTGAGACCGAGGACCTGTATCCGCAGCACCAGTCTCCATCCAGTCGCCGTCCAGTGACGGCCGTCAGTGTCTGGTGTCGAGGATGGAGAGCACCGACGCAGGGGGGAACCAGAATGTCGCGAATCTTCCGGTCACTGTTGGGCGTGGTCGCGGTGCTGCCGGCACCGGCGGTCGCGGGTGCCGGGGCGGGTTGTTCGGTCGGCTACGCGTGGAAGCAGGTGGACGCCACGGTCCACCAGGCGACCCTGGTGATCGGCAACACCGGCTCGGTGACGATCAAGGGCTGGACGCTGCGGTTCACGCTGCCGGCCGGGCAGAAGATCACGCTGGTCAAGGGTGCTTCGCTGGCGAGCCCGTCGGAGGCGGTGGTCGCGCACGACATCGTCGTCAACGCCACCGTCGAGCCGGGCGGATCGGTGACGGTCACCTACCGGGCGACCGGCGCGGGCGGCACCGCGAGCGGCTTCACCGTCAACGAGGTGCCGTGCTCCTGAGGGTTCGCCGGCGGGCCCGCCCGCCGTGCCCTTGCCGACTGGTCGTCACCGATGCCGCGTCATGAGATCCGGGGGGCGGGTGGCCGTACATCCACGAGGGTTTGTCTTGGGGCGAAGCCTTCACGGCGGAGCCAGTGCTCGGTGTAGACGATGCGGTCGGGGGTGATGACGACGATCGTGCCGAGTGGGGGTTCGTCGAGCGGGCGGGAGCGTTCGACGTGGTCGGACTGCCAGCGCACGACCGGCCAGTAGGTGCCGAAGGCGGTGTCGTCCGGTTCGAGGACGCGGGCCGTGCCGAAGAACTGGGCGCCGCGGCTGCTGGCCTGGCCGACGAGCGGGGCGAAGACGCCGGCCGAGACGCGTGGGTCGGCGCGCAGGTTGCGGATCTTCGGGGAGGTGCCGAGGGCGGTGAAGACGAGTTCGAACCCGAGGTGGAAGTAGCGGACCGGGGTGGCGTGCGGGCCGCCGTCCGGGGCGGTGCTGGCGACGACGCACATGTTCTGCGAGGAGAGCAGGTTGAGGATGCGTTCCTCCAGGCGGTCACGGTCCAGGCGGCGGGTGGGGGACGGGCCGGCGAGCCACGGGTTCGTCGTCATCAGCACATGAAACACCGGGCGCCCGCGCGTGACGCGGAGGATGCCGTCCATGAAACACCGGGCGCCCGCGCCTGAAGCGGCGGACGCCCGGTGTGGTCATCGCGGGAAGGGTCAGCCGCCCAGCGAGGTGGCCGCGGCGCGGATGGCCGACGAGAAGTAGCTGACCTGGGTGTAGACGCCCGGCTTGTTCGGGCGGGCGCAACCGTCGCCCCAGCTGACGATGCCGACCTGGACCAGGCCGGACGCGCCCTGGCGGAACATCGGGCCGCCCGAGTCACCCTGGCAGGTGTCGACGCCACCGGCGGTGTAACCGGCGCAGATCTCCTCGGCGGCGATCACCTCACCGCCGTACATGCTGCTGGAGTTGCAGGTGGCGTCGCTGACGAACGGCACCGTGGCTTTGAGCAGGTAGCGCTGCTGCGCGCCGCCCTCGCTGGCCGCACCCCAGCCGGCGATGGTGAAGGTGCCGGTGTCGTACGCCGTCGAGGTCGTGATCGGCAGGGTGCTGATGTTGGTGCCGCTGACCGGGCTGGCCAGGCGGATCAGCGCCCAGTCGTCGCCGCTGCCGTTGTAGCCGGGCGCCCGGTAGACGTAGTTCGACTTGCGGGTGACGCGGCTGGTCGACTGCAGGTCGACGACGCCGAAGGTGGCGGTGATCGAGGTGTTGGCGCCGGTCCGGCTGACGCAGTGCGCCGCGGTCAGCACGAGGGTGGGGCTGTAGAGGGCGCCACCGCAGCCCATCGAGAGCCGGACCATGAACGGGAACTCGCCGAGAGCGGCACGGCTGCCTCCGACGACGTACGGGACGACCGGGTCGTCAGCGGCGGCGGCCTGGGCCGGGCTGGGGGACATGGTGGCCGCGGTGACGACCGCGGCGAACATCGCCAGAAGGGTTCGCCATCTGCGCATCTCGGTTCTCCTCTTGTCTGGGGGTGCACCGAGCATGGCATTGACGTTCATAGATATAAACATCCCGTGTCGCTTATATCGTGTGTGGGTGACCTACTCTCCGGTTCCCGAGTTGAACCTGCTGAAGGCGTTCCAGGACGAGCACGGCTACGAGTCGTACTCGGAGTGTTTCGGCCTCGATGACTGGAACGACGTGTCCGGGCTGACGGCCGGCTGGTCGAAGGATCCGGAGTTCCTGGCCCGGCTACGGCCGTTCGCGCGGGCCACCGGGGGCGGCTCGTTCTACGCGCTCTGGGAGGCCGGTGACGGCGCCCTGCCGGTGGTGGTCTTCGGTGACGAGGGCGGGGAGCACGTGGTCGCGCGTGACGTGCGGGAGCTGTTCCAGCTGCTCACCTTCGACAGTGAGCCGATGGTCGACCACGACGGGGTGACGTTCTACCGCGACGCCGATGACGAGCACAGCGAGGCCCGCGACGCGTTCGTCGCGTGGCTGGAGACGCACTTCGGCCTGGCGGCCACCGACGACCCGGAGGGGGTCGTCGGCGCCGCGCAGGCCGAGTACGGCGAGCGGTTCACCACCTGGAAGGGCGCCTACCTGGCGTACTAGCAGTAGGTCGCCTGCTTGCCGATGATCTTGTAGGGGCAGTCCGCGGCCTCGGCCAGCATCAGTGCCGCCGTCCGGTTGCGGGCCGTCTCGGTCGGGATCACGCTGGCCGGCGGGTAGAAGCCGCCGCCACCCGAACTGCCCGGGTAGAGCTCGAAGGTGAACGCGAAGATCTTGTGCGTGCCCCACAGCCAGTCGAGCGAGTCGCCGTCGGTGATGTAGAGATCGCTGGACTGCTGCGGGGTGTAGCCGTTGGTGGCCGCCATCTGCTGGCCCAGCGTGGCGAAGGTGTTGTACTGGTCGGCGTTCATGCCGGTGGCGGTGTTCGCGGTGGTGTGCCCGTACGGCCACAGCACCAGCTTCGAGTACGAGTGGAAGTCGATCGCCGCCTTGATCTGCTGGACGCCACCGACGACCCGGCTGTTCACGAAGTCCCGGATCACCTTGGTCTCCGGGGCGGAGAACGCCGACGGGCCACGGTAGGTGGCCGACGAGGTGCTGCCCGAAGAGCCGCCGCAGCAGCCCCAGTTGTAACCGTAGTTACGGTTGAGGTCGGTGCCGACGTAGCTGGATCCGCTGTTGGGCTGCCGGTTCTTGCGCCACGACCGGTAGCTGCCGGTGGCGATGTCGTACTCGACACCGTCCGGGTTCACCATCGGGATGATCCAGATCTCGCGGGTGTCGACGACGTTCTTCACCCGGGTGTCGGTCGCGTAGGTCTTGGTGAACTGCCCGAGCAGGTAGAGGGCCTGCTCCGCGGTCAGGTGCTCCCGCGCGTGGTGGTTGGCGTCGTAGAGGACCTCGGGCTCGGACTCGTCGGTCGCGACGTTGTCGGAGATCTTGACGGCCACGATGTCGCGGCCCTCGTACGACTTGCCGAGCACCCGCTTGCTGGCGATCGCCGGGTAGGCGGCCACCACGGCGTTGATCTCGGCGATCGTCTCGGCGTAGTTGTGGTAGGCCGAGTCGGACGACGGGAAGTCGAGGGTCTGGAGGACCGGCTGGACCTCGAACCCGAGACGCTCGAGCTTGGCGACCTCGCTCGCGGTCGCGGTGACCGTCGCGACCCCGTGCTCGAGGTCCTCGATGGCGACACCGGTACGGGCGATGGCGTTGCGCTGGCTCAGCGTGTGGATGTCGTAGACCTCGTACTCACCGGGCGGTGCGGGCTCGGTGACGGGTGCGGCGCCTGCGGAGGAGGAGGCGGAGATGGCCGCGGCCGCGCAGAGCGTGACCGCGGCGAGCGCCGCGAGGGACCGTCGTCTCATGAACGACCTCCGGATAGGGGGAACAGTGCTCACAGCAAACCCCCAGACATCGAAGGCCAGCAATGCATCAGGTCATGTCAATATTCCCCTGACCCTGACGTGATGACCGGCGGAACTCGGCCGGCAGATCGTCGGGTGGGGGAGGGGCGCCCAGGTCGGAGGGCTGATAGCCGGAAGGGTATCCGGGATAGGTGTGGTTGCGCTTGGGTTTGCCCAGCACCGACTCCCGGCGCGGCGGGAAGAGCCGCAATGCCCGCGCGCGGGTCCGCAGGCCGAGGGCGGCGAGCTTGCCGACCCACTGCGGGGCCGGGTCGAAACCGAAGGCGCTCAGCATCCGCTCGTCGAGCATGCCCCGGACGCCTAGCCGGACGGCCGGCTTGAGGAAGCCGGGGAACCAGTCGGCGAAGAGTTCGACGGTGTAGCGCCCGATCTCCCGGTTCGTGGCGGAATACACGAAATATCGCTCCTCGTAAGAATGCTTGAACGTGAGGAACGACTGGTAATTGTCAGGAATGCCGCGAATGCCCATGCGGGTGCCGACCGCGCGGTAGTAGTGGAACGCCGCCAGCCTCTCGTGCTCGTGCAGAGGCCGCCAGCCGTACCGGGCGAGCCAGTCGATCGGGTCGTAGATGAAGGTGGACAACACGTACAGCATGTCGTCGTTGCTGATCGCATACCGGCCGTGCGCACGGTTGACGACCTTCAACGCCTCCCGGCCGCGCGCGGAGTCGTACCCGTGCGCCGCCATCTCCGCCATCAGCAGCGCCGTGTCGTCGTAGCGCCGCTGCGGCCGGTCCCGGAACTCCCCGGTCGCCGCCAGCAGCTTCGAGATGCTCGGCACGCAGTAGGTCCGGAACAGCGCGAACTCCAGCGCCCGCGTGTAGTCCCAGGGGAACTCCCGCCCTGACGAGATCTGGTAGATCTCCAGGTGGTCCTTCTCCGGATCGAGTGCCGCGATCCGGTCCCGCAGGTCGTAACGGCCCATCTCAGCTGATCAGCTCCTTCACCTTGGACAGCAGACGCTGCGGGTCGGCGTCGATCGGGGTCACGTTCAGCACGGTCACGCCGGCCTCCCGGAACGCGGCGATCCGGTCCCGTACGTACGACTCCGGGCCGATCAGGCTGCTCAGCTCCAGCAACTCGTCCGGCACCGCGGCGGCGGCCTCCTTCTTGCGCCCGGCCAGGTAGTGCTCCTGGATGAGGTCGGCCTCCTTCTCGAACCCGTAGCGGCTCACCACGTCGTGGTAGAAGTTGCGGCCCTTGGCGCCCATGCCGCCGACGTAGAGGGCGATCAGCGGGCGGGCCAGATCCCGCAACCCGAGAACGTCGTCGCCGATCGCCACCGGGCCGCCGGCGACGATCTCCAGCGGGGGGAGTGCCGCGTCGCGCTTCGAGAAACCGGCGGCCAGTTCGGCGCCCCAGACGTCGGAGGCCCGCTCCGGCACGTAGAGGAACGGCAGCCACCCGTCAGCTACCTCGGCTGTCATACGGACGTTGGCCGCACCCAGGGCCGCCACGTAGACCGGGATCGAGTCCCGTACCGGATGAGTCAGGATCTTGAGGGGTTTGCCCAGGCCGGTGCCCTGTCCCTCGGGCAGCGGGAGCTGATAGAGGCCGTCGTGGGTGACCACCTCGCGCCGCCAGATCGACCGGCAGATCTCGATGATCTCGCGGGTCCGGCCGATCGGCTTGTCGTAGACGACCCCGTGCCAGCCCTCGATCACCTGCGGGCCGGAGGCGCCGAGGCCGAGGATCGCCCGGCCGCCGGACATCGCGTCCAGACCGGCCGCGGTCTGCGCGAGCAGTGCCGGGGTGCGCGAGTAGATCGGCAGGATCGCCGATCCGATCTGGACGCGTTCGGTCTTGGCGGCCAGATAGCCCATGATCGTGGGGGCGTCGAAGCCGTACGCCTCGGCCACCCAGAGCACGTCGAGCCCGGCGTCCTCCCATCCGGCCACCGTGTCAGCGGTCGCCCGTGGATCTCCGGCATACATCAGCGTCGTTGCGAGGCGCATCGCTCACCTTTCCTCTTTTTTGATATTTGATACGGTGACGGCCCATAAAGCGAGAGGTGAGGGCTTTGCTTTCCGAGGAGGTCGCCGGCGCGCTGCGCGGCCGGATCATGTCCGGTGAGCTTCGTCCCGGCGCGCGGATCCGCCTCGAGGAGGTCGCCGCCGGCCTCGGCGTGAGCATCACCCCGGTCCGGGAGGCGCTGCTCACCCTGCGCGGCGAGGACATGGTGGAGCTGGAGCCCCGCAAGGGTTACGTGGTGGCCCCGCTCTCCCGGCAGGACATCCTCGACGTCTTCCAGCTCCAGGGCGACATCGCCGGTGAGCTGGCCGCCCGGGTCGCGACCGGCATCGGTGAGGGCCAGCTCGCCGAGCTGCGGGTGGCGCACAACAAGGTGGCCCGCGCGCGCAAGGCCGCCGACGTGGAGACGTATGAGTACGAGTTCCATCGCGCGGTCAACCGGATGTCCCACTCGCGCAAGCTCAGCTGGTTCCTGCACACCGCCACCCGCTACACCCCGGCCCGGGTCTACTCGGCCGACCCGGGCTGGCGTGAGGGCATGCGCGCGGATCACGAGGCCGTGCTCGCCGCCTTCGCCGAGGCCGACGCGGACACCGCGCGCACCGCGATGACCAGGCACTTCACCGACGGGGCGGAGCGCCTGGTCAAGCATCTCGACGACCTGGGCATCTGGGATTCCTGAGCCTTACCGCCCGTGCCTGAAGTGGAAGAGCCTCAGCGCCCGCTGCATCACCTTCGGATCCCGGTCCAGCCGCATCAGGTCCATCGGCGCGGCGAACCGCTGCCGGGTCACCGCCTGGGCCCGGGAGAACTCGCGCAACCCGTCCGCCCCGTGGATGCGCCCGAACCCGGAGTCGCCCACCCCGCCGAACGGCAGTGACGGCACCCCGGCGAACCCGAGGACGGCATTGACCGAGGCCGCGCCGGTGCGTAGTTTCCGGGCGATCCGGGTCGCGCCGTGCGAGTCCTTCGAGAAGATCGAAGCAGCAAGCCCGTATTTAGACGCATTTGTCAGCTGAACAGCCTCGTCCACGCTGTCGACCGGGTTGACCACGAGCGTCGGCCCGAACGTCTCCTCGGTGACCGCGATGCTGTCCTCGGGCACCTCGGCCAGGACGACCGGCGCGACCGTCGAGGCGGTGATCGACGACGGCCCGCCGACCACGGCCCGGCCGCCCCGAGAGACGGCGTCCTCCACGTGTGCCCGCACGATCGCGGGCTGTTCCGGGGTCGTCATCGTCTGCTCGCCGACCGCCAGCGCGCTCAGTTTTCCCAGGAACTCCGGATACACCGAACGCTCCACATAGACCCGTTCCACTCCCGCACACGTCTGTCCCGCATTGCCGAACCCGCCGAACGCCGCCGCCCGCGCCGCCGCGTCCAGATCGGCGTCCGCCGCGACGATCATCGCGTCCTTGCCGCCGCCCTCGACGACCAGCGGCGTGAGGGTCTCCGCGCAGGTCGCCATCACCTTGCGGGCGGTCGCCGCCGACCCGGTGAACGCGATCTTGTCCACTCCCGACCAGGTCAGCTCGGCCCCGACTGCCCCGTCGCCGAGGACCGCCTGCAGCACCGGCTCACCCGGAACGGCCGTCGCCCACGCGTCGGCCAGCCACGCCCCGGTGCGCGGGGTGTGCTCGCTCGGCTTGAACACCACGGCGTTGCCGGCTGCCAGCGCGTAGGACACCGAGCCCAGCGGCGTGTAGACCGGATAGTTCCACGGCCCGATCACCCCGATCACGCCGAGCGGCAGATACTCCAGCGTGGCAACGTGGTTGGCGGCCAGCATCCCGCTCGGGACCCTGTGCCGGCCCAGAACCTTGCCCGCGTTGCGGGCCGCCCAGTCCAGATGCTCGACCGCCAGCATCACCTCGAGTGCGGCGTCGTCCTGCGGCTTGCCGGTCTCCTCGGCGACCAGCGCCGCGAGCTCCCCGATGTGCCGCGCGATGTGCCGCTTCCAGGCCAGCAGCCGGCTGCGGCGTTCGTTGTAGCTGAGCCCACCCCACCAGCGTGCGGCCGACCGGGCTTTTTCGACTGTTGCCTGAACCTCGGTCATCGTTGCTCCCGGGCTAAGATTTGATATTTGATATGTTACGGTCGCTGTCAACATAGCGATTCACCTGCGAGAACTCCCGAAGGGTGACGAAATGAGCATCGATCTCAGCGACGAGCAGAAGGCGTTCACCGAGGCCGTCGACGACTTCTGCCGACGCGAGGCCGGCACCCGCGAGCAGCGCGGCGACAGCCCCCACCACGCCGGTCTGTACCGCAAGATGGCCGACCTCGGCTGGCTGGGCGTCACCATTCCCGAGGAGTACGGCGGCTCCGGCGCCGGCATGCTCGACACCTGCCTGTTCCTGGAGCACGTCGCCTACGGCCAGGCCCCGGTCGGCGGCTTCACCACCAGTGCCATCGTCGCCGCCGCCGTGCAGCGCTCCGGCTCCGACGAGCAGAAGAAGACGGTCCTCGGCGGCCTCGTCAACGGCCGGGTCTACTCGATCGCCATGTCCGAGCCCGAGGCCGGCTCCGACGTCGCCAACCTGTCGTGCCGCGCGGTCCGCACCGACGACGGCTGGATCGTCAACGGTCAGAAGACGTGGTGCTCCAACGCGCACATCGCCGACGCGATCCTGCTGGTCGCCCGGACCTCCGGCAGCCCCGGCGACCACGCCGGCCTGACCATGCTGATGGTTCCCGCCGACGCCCCCGGCCTGCGGATCAGCGGCATCGAGACGATGGGCGGCAAGGAGGTCAACGACCTCTACTTCACCGACGTACGCCTGCCCGCCGACGCCGTCGTCGGCGCCGTCGACAAGGGCTGGCAGCAGCTGATGGCCGGCCTCAACGTGGAACGCCTGATCCTGGCCGCGTTGATGCTCGGCACCGCCCAGCGCGCCTTCGACGACGCCCTCGACTTCATCCGGCAGCGCAAACAGTTCGGCCGGCCGGTCGGCTCCTTCCAGGCGCTACGCCACCGGGTCGCCGACCTGGCCACCGAGATCGAATGCTGCCGCCTGCTGGTCCACCGGGTCGCCACCCTCGCCGACCGCGACCCGCACAAGGTCCTCCCGCGCGAGAGCAGCATGGTCAAACTGAAGACCACCGAGGTCGCCCGCCAGGTCGCACTGGCCGGCATGCAGATGATGGGCGGCTACGGCTACGCCACCGAGTACGACATGGAACGCCACGTCCGGGCCACCCTGGTCTCGACGATCTACGGCGGCACCAGCGAGATCCAGCGAGACATCATCGGAAAAACCTACGGACTCTGATCTCGTACGGCCAGGGGCCCCCGACCGCAGCCGAACCGTCCCGTGAGCCACCCGGCGACGTGGTCCGTCGGCCAGGCCCGCAGCGCCCGCTGCGGGCCGAATGCGGTGGTCACCATGCCAGGTAGTCTCCGCATCATGCTGATCATCGGGAACGTCCTGGCCGCCCTCGTGGCACTGATCCACGTCTACATCGCGGTCCTGGAGATGTTCCTCTGGACCAAGCCGCAGGGCCGCAAGGCGTTCGGCTTCACGCCCGAGTTCGCCGAGCAGACCAAGGTGCTGGGCCTCAACCAGGGCCTCTACAACGGCTTCCTGGCCGCCGGCCTGATCTGGGGCCTGCTCGGCGGAGGTTTCGCCCCCATCGTCTTCTTCCTGATCTGCGTGGCGATCGCCGGCATCGTCGGAGCCCTGACCGCCAGCCGCCGCATCATCTACATCCAGACGGTCCCCGCGGTCCTGGCCCTGATCCCCACCCTCCTGGCCCACTGACCCCGGCCGGTCCCATCGCTCACGTGCCACGATCCGCGTCGCGCGGCGAGGCGGCCTGAGCCGGAGTCACCGGCGCCGGTGACGGGCAACTCGCCGGGGATCTCCCGGAGCGGGCTGGGCGGGGGCGGGACCCTATTCTGGGAGCCCCCTGACAGAGGGGGCCGAGGCGGGCCCGCGCCGGACTCGGTCTGATCGGCTCTTCGCTCGTTTGTCGTGGCCCCGACCGGAACCGGAGTTACTTCGGGATGTATGCGCTCGGTATCGATCTGGGAACCACCTACACCGCGGCTGCCGTCTGGCGGGCGGGGCATGTGGAGATCGCGTCGCTCGGCAGCCGGGCGGCGGCCGTTCCCTCGGTCGTGTTGCTGCGCGCCGACGAGACCATCCTGACAGGGGAGATCGCCAGCCGGCGCGGTCTCAGCGAACCGCAGCGGGTCGCCCGGGAGTTCAAGCGCCGGCTGGGTGACCCCACGCCGATCCTGCTCGGCGGGGTGCCCTGGTCGGCGGAGTCGCTGATGGCCCGGATGCTGCGGGCCGTGATCGACGAGGTGTCGGCCCGCGAGGGTGGCGACCCCGACCGGATCTGCGTCTCGCACCCGGCCAACTGGGGGCCGTACAAGATCGATCTGATGTATCAGGTGATCCGGCTGGCCGGCATCGAGCAGCCGGTGCAACTGGTCACCGAACCGCAGGCGGCCGCCGTCTTCTACGCACGGCAGCAGCGTCTCGACCCGGGGGCGGCGGTGGCCGTCTACGACCTGGGCGGTGGCACGTTCGACGCGGCGGTGCTGCGCAAGACCGTCGACGGGTTCGAGCTGATCGGCAAACCGGAGGGCATCGAGCGGCTCGGCGGCATCGACTTCGACGCCGCGGTGTTCGCGCACGTCGCCGGTGCGCTGGGGGGCGCCCTCGATCAGCTCGACGACGAGGACCCGGCGGTGCTCTCCGCTGTCGCCCGCCTGCGTGAGGAGTGTGTGCAGGCCAAGGAGGCGCTGTCGGCCGACACCGACGTGACGATTCCGGTGCTGCTGCCGGAACTCACTACGGAGGTCCGGCTCACCCGTCCGGAACTGGAGGCGATGGTCCGCCCGGTGCTGCACGGCCCGATCGAGGTGCTGCGCCGTGCGATCCGGTCGGCGGGGATCGAGCCGGCCGACCTCCACTCGGTGCTGCTGGTCGGCGGATCGTCGCGGATTCCGCTGGTCGCGCAGATGGTCAGCTCCGAACTGGGCCGCCCCGTCGCGGTCGACGCCCACCCGAAACACGCTGTGGCGCTCGGCGCCGCCTGGCAGGCCGGGTCCGAGATCTCCGAGGCCGGTACCGCGCTGGTGCTCCCCGAGGCCGTCGACCCCTGGGCGACCGGCGCCGCGGCCGCCGCAGCCGGCGGCTGGCCGGGCGACACCGGACTGCCCGCGCTGGGCCTGCCGGTCCAGCCCGCCAGCGCCGCTGGCTTGCCGGTCCAGCCCGCCGACGCTGCGGGCCTGCCGGGTCCCGGCGAGTCCGCAGCGGGCTCCGGCCGGTCGCGGGATGCGGCGCCGGACGGCACCGAACCGCGTGACCCGGTTTCTGCGGACGGGACGTCCGGTTCAGTGTCCGGAGCCGGAGCCGGAGCCGGAGCCGGAACCGGGATCGGCGGTGGGGAGGCTGTCCGGGGCGAGCCGACCGCCGCTGTGCTGCGGTCCGCCGACGACGGGTCGGGCGGGGTGCCGGATCCGGGCGGCCCGGGCGGTGTGGGGCAGCCGATCCTGCCGCCGGCACGGACGGGACGGACACTCGGCACGGTTCTGGTGGTTGCGCTGGTCGGGGTGCTGCTGGCCGGCATCGCGGGCACGGCACTCGCGCTCGGCAAGCTCGCCGGCGGTGGCGACGAGGACAAGAAGAATCCCGGCACCCCGGCGGCGGCCGGTTCGCACAGCATGGGCAGCGACGGGGCGACCGGGTCACCGGCGGTCTCGGCGAGCACGACGACGGCCGCGCTGCCCGCCTACGAGGTGTGCACCGACCAGATGCGGCAGAGCACCCGATGGGTCTGTCTCACCCGGGCGACCATTCGCGACGGCAAGTTCACCCTCTGGTACGAGGCCGAGTGGGACGGTGTCGAGCCGGACATCGAGGAGGGCTTCCACCTGCACGTCTACGGCGGCGACGGCCAGGAGCCGGACGAGACGACGATGGGCAGCCAGGTGACCGCCCACGGCAGGTACTACTTCGAGGACGAGCAGCCGTCGATCCGGGAGGTCAGCGAGGAGGACTTCGAGGCGGTGGGTGACGCGACCAAGGTCTGCGCCCGGATCGCCAAGTCCGGGCACGGCCTGGCCCGGGCCGCCGACGGCAGCTACCACACCGGCAACTGCATCCCCATCGACCGCGGCTGACCACCACACCTCTCGTTCCCACTGCCGCCGGGCCCTCGCGGTGACCAGGGGAAACGCCCGTTAGGCGCGTTGTTCTGCCGGTGCCGGGCACACGTCGCGTCGTAGGCTCGGGACGGGGTGGGCTGCGGTGGGGGCGGCGTCGGGCGTACCAGATAGGTTGTGGTAGTGACGGCGCTCGATGAAAAGGATCGCTGGACCGCCGCGGAGGCCGGGATCGCGGTCTTCGCCGACCGGCTGATCCTGGAGGCGCGGCCACCGGCCGATGACGCCGCACTGGATGCGGTCGCCGCGCGGTGTTCCGGCCCGCTGCCGGAGGCGCTGGTCGCGTTGTGGCGGGTGAGTTTCGGCGGCCGGATCGACTACCAGCTGGACGGGCAGATCTCGTTCACCCAGTTGTTCCATCCGGGTGCGGACGGCTACCACGATCTGTGGGGCTGGATCGATCATGAGGCGCCCGGCGCGGTGGTGCGTTTTCTCCCGTTCGGCGGCTTCGAGTATCTGGATCGCCTCTACGTCGACACCGTCGGCGACGGGCGGGTGCGCTACTGGCAGCAGGGCCTTCCGCCGGGCTGGGAGCTGACCGAGGGTGACCGGGCGGATGACCTGGCCGTCGATGTGCGGGCGCTGTTCGGGCAGCTGGCGCTGGAGGACGACCCGTGGGAGACCGATGATGCCGATGCGGGCGGTGACCTGCGCGACGCGGTCGACGAGCTGGCCGGCGAGGAGCCCGGAGTCGCCGCGAAGCTGCGTGACCTGGTGCGGTCGGCTGTTCTGGACTGGCGGGCGGCGCTGGCGGCGGGCACGATCGGGGCCGAGCCGCGGCTGCGCAGGCTGGCGCTGGACCGGGCCGCGTCGGCCGGTGACACCGATCTGCTGGAGCGTCTCGCCGCGGCCGGCTGCGATCTGGCCGAGCCGGTTCGCGGTGGTCTGACGGCGATCGACATCGCCCTGGTCAACCGGCGTCTCGACACGGCCGCGCACCTGCTGGAGTGCCGGGTCCCGGTGACCAACACGCTGCGGACCGGCGCGCACGCGGTGACGGCGAGCCTGACAAGGACCCTGCTGGACCGGGGTGCGGCCGTCACCGCGCACGCGGTGGGCGGGGCGATCGACAACGACGATCCGGAGGTGCTGAGGATGGTCGCGGCGCGGCTGCCGGCGTCGGAGGACGCCCGGGCGTACGTGCCGCGGCTGCGGATGCTGGCGGCGCAGGCGGCGCACGCCGCGGACCGTTCGGGTGACGAGCGGATGCGCGACCGTGCGACCGTCCTGAGAGAACTCGCGGCTATGATCACCGCTGGTGCGGGTTCGTAGCGCAGAGGTCGTCGCGTCGGCCTGCAAAGCCGAAGGACGCCGGTTCGAATCCGGCCGGCCCGCACCCCGAGGCGGCCGGACCGTCACCGTGGGTTGCCGAGTGGACGGCGCCGCCGTACCCAGCCGGTCGTGAGCAGGAACAGCGCGGCGGCGTAGGTCGTCATCACCAGGACGCCGTGCGCGGGCGGGCGCAGGCCGGCCGCACCGAGCCCGATCAGCAGGTCCGAGACGAGGAAGAGCAGGCCACCGAGGGCGACACGCCGGGACACCCCGGCCGCTGCCGCCGCCATCGTGGTCAGCGCGAGGCTGTAGATCAGCACGGGTACGGCCAGAGCGCCCAACCGGTCCCACAGAAGGATGTTGGCCAGCACCCAGAGCAGCCCGTAGGGCACCGAGTACCTGGCCCGCAGTGGCCGGAACGCCGCGATGAAGCAGAGCTGCGCGCCGAGGAAGAACCCCATCCCGGTGAGGAACGCGGCCTGTCCCGGCACGAGCAGCGCGACGTCCCCGGCGGTGGCGAACACGAGTGCCACGGTGACGGCGTCACGCCGGCCACACCGGATCATCCAGAGGATCAGCAGTGGCCCGAGCAGTGGTTTCGTCAGCCACTGCACGACCGTCCAGTCGGCGGCGACAGCCACGACCTCGACGGCGGCGACCGCGGTGAACAGTCGCAGGATCATGCCGAGGGCTGCCAGCCGGGACGCCCGAACAGGTAGCCGGCCCGGTGCCGCCAGCTGGTGGCGTGGCGCAGGTCCCGCCAGATCGCCGCGTACTCGTGTGTCGCCACCTTGAGCGGGTTGTAGGTCTGGATGTTGCTGGTCAGCCCGTATTCGACCTTCTCCCCCTCGGGTTCGAAGCTGCGGAAAAGCCGGTCCCAGACGATCAGGATGCCGCCGTAGTTGCGGTCCAGGTACGGGTCGTTGGAGCCGTGGTGCACCCGGTGGTGCGACGGCGTGTTGAAGAACCACTCGATCGGCCGCCACATCCTGTCGATCCGCTCGGTGTGCAGGAAGAACTGGTAGGCGAGGCTGATCGACTGCTGGAGGAAGATCATCCAGGGCGGGAAGCCGAGCGCCGCGAGCCCGAGCCAGAACGGCAGCGCGGTCATCGGGGTCCAGCTCTGCCGCAGTGCCGTCGACAGGTTGAAGAACTGGCTGGAGTGGTGCACGACGTGCCCGGCCCACAGCACCCGCACCTCGTGGTGCAGCCGGTGGAACCAGTAGTAGGCGAGGTCGTCGGCGAAGAACAGCAGCACCCACACCCACCAGTCGGTGGGGTCGAGCCGGAACGGGCTGATCACGGAGAGCCCGGCGAAGGCGACGGCGGTGAACAGCTTCCACGGCACGCCGATGATCTGGCTGCCCAGGCCCATCGACAGGCTGGTGGCGGTGTCGCGGGCCTCGTAGCCGCGCTCCTCGTCGTCGGGCAGGAACCGGAACGACAGGAACTCCATGACGATCAGCAGCAGGAACGCCGGGACGGCGTAGAGGACGGCGGGGATCATCGGCGCTCCTGCTCCTTCTCCTGATCGTCGGAGAACGACGGGACGGACGGGGTGAGCAGCGCCCGGGCGGCCCGCTCGGCGCCGGTGGCGTCACCATCGGTGATCAGCGTGGCGAGGCGGCGGTGCAGGGCGACGTCGAGCAGTTCGGCGGCCCGCAGGTGCGGTGGCACGTGCCCGACGGCCAGGTCGCCGGCGGTGAGGCTGTTGTACGCCAGCAGGTACGCGATGTTGCCGGAGCCCTCGATGATGCGCCGCCACACGGCCAGGTCGGCCGCGCCCATCGCGGTGAGGTCGGGAACCGCGGCGGCGTAGTCCTCGACGGCGGCGGTGACGGCGGCGCGTGCGTCCGCGCCCGCGCGCAGCGCGCAGAGCCGGGCCGCGTCGGCACCGATACTGACCCGCATCTCCATCACGTCGCGGGCCAGCGTCGGCACCGGCAGCACGTCGCCGGCCTGGGTGAGTGTCATGGCCAGGTCGAGCCCGGCGGTGGCCCGCCAGTCCTGGACCCGGGTGGCGCCGCCCTGACTGACCCGGACCAGGCCGAGCTGCTGGAGGCGGCGCAGCGCCTCCCGGATCGCGTGCCGGTTGACCCCGAAGGAGGCGGCCAGGTCACGCTCACCGGGCAGGGCGTCGCCGGCCGCGTAACGACCGCCGAGAACGGCGTCACGCAGCCGGCCGAACACCTGATCGGAGACGGACTGTCGATCGAGCGGTGCGAACGTCATGGCGGCAGTGTGCCCCTCGTCACGTCAACCCGTCAACTGGTTGGACCAGTCACCTTCTGTACGGCGCGGCGGCGCCCCACCGCTATTCGTCCGGCTCCTCCTCGCCGGCGATGTCGATGCGCAGCGCCACCGGGAGGCCGTCGGCGTCGACGTCCAGGTACACGTCGAAGAAGCCGTCGCCGACCGAGGCCATCGCCATCAGCACGTCCGCCCCGGCCACCTCGATCACGCCGGCCTCGTGCTCGGAGGCCCGCACCAGGCGCATCACCTGCCAGTGGTGCGAGTGCGGCCGGAAGTCGCAGGCGAACCTCGGCGCACCGGGCTCCGCACGGCGCGCCTCCATGGCCAGGCCCCGCTCGTAGGCCTCCTCGACCGGCAGGTCCAGCCACCCGTACAGCCCGTCGTCGAGCGGGGGAGCGCCGAACTCGGCGGCCACCCGCTCCTTGTCGCCGCCCCAGAGGACCAGGTCGGCCAGGCCGTCCAGGGGCAGGATGTGCTCCCACGAGTTCAGCGCGTCGGCGTCGGCGACGACGAACCGCGCGTGATCGACGCCGAGCTGGTAAAACACCCACGAGTCGGCGACCGGTTCGT
The DNA here is from genome assembly GCF_042650585.1 of Actinoplanes subglobosus. NCBI lineage: Bacteria > Bacillati > Actinomycetota > Actinomycetes > Micromonosporales > Micromonosporaceae > Actinoplanes > Actinoplanes subglobosus. The sequence continues at coordinate 7,434 of NZ_JBHSBL010000031.1, read as the reverse complement.
CGCTGAACCCGATCCGCATCGACCGCCACTCGTGGCCGTCGTCGCTGCGGATCGCGGTGACCGGCAGGGCCCGGCCGGCCGGCGCCTCGATCGCCAGCACCGGCACGCCCATGACGATGAACCCCGGCTCCCGCCCGGCGACCGCGTACCGGACCCGCTCACGGTGCGGGACCTGCCGTTCGAACGCCTCCAGCCGCGCGTCGTGCCCGTGCTCCCGGCAGTGCTCGGCGAACGTCGTGGTGAACTCGCCGACGGCGTGCGCGGGAATGTCGTACAGCCGGGTGCCGGACTGCCGGTCGAAGGACTCCGCCGCGTCCTCGGCATCGGGGCCGACGATCGCGAAATCGGTGGCGGGCCGTTCCTCGTCCTCGGCCGCCCGGTCGCCGGACCACAGCTCCAGGTAGCCGCCGTCGGTGATCACCAACTGTCCGGACGGGCAGGTCACCGTGCCGAGCAACACCTCGTTCGTCATGGTCGCGGAGTCTAGGGCGGCGCCGGGAACGGCGAAGCGGTGACCACCACAGGGGTGGTCACCGCTCCGGTCGTGCGATGCGTCAGTAGCCGTACCCGCCCCGGCTTTGTCGCTGTCGATAGCGACGGCGCGGGTCGTTCATCATCTTGCGGGTCACGAACAGGCCACCGACCACGGCCGCGATCGCGACTCCGGCGATCAGCGGCAGGCTCATCGACTGGGAGCCGGTGCTGTTGCTGGCGTCGGCTGCGGACAGCACCGGGTTGGCCGCGGTGGTGGGGGTGGCGGCGTTCGGCGGCGGGGCGGTGGGCAGCGCGGCGAAGTCGACGATGCCGCTGCTCTCCAGCAGGGTCAGGTGGGTCATCACGAACTGGTTGGCGCGCTGGGCCAGCTTGCGGACCGTGTCGTTGCGGGTGCTGGTGCGGATCGTCGCGATCGCCGGGAAGATCTTGCCGTGCGCGGCCCGGAGCCGGTCGATGTAGATCTGGTCGAAGTCCTTGCCGACGTTGGCGTCCTCCATCTCCTGGAGCCAGCCCTGCTGATCCTCGTTCGGCTCGTTCGGCAGCTCGATGTCGAGCTTCTTGGCCGCCGCCCGGGTCAGCTGGTCGAGGACCTTGTGCTGCTCGGCGATGTCCGCGCCGATGCCCTTGACGCGGTTGCTCTTCGACTTGTCCTGCGCCATCTCGCCGGCCGGGATCTCCCAGAGACCGGCCAGCCGGACCTTGATGACGAAGTCCTTGTCCGCCGCGGCCAGCTTGCCCTCACCGGTGTCGGTGATCAGGTTGCTCGGCGGGTCCGGGACGCCCGGCTCGACGGCGAGCGCCGCCTGCGGGCTGAACAGGACTAGCGCCAGGGTGGCGGTGAGCAGCCCCGCCGCCCTGCGGGGCGAGGCGAACATGCGGACGACGGCGAGCACGTGAGCCTCCAGGGCCTGTGTGAAACCTGTGCGGGGGTTCCCGATGCACATCACCACGGATCACAGCCGCGATCGGATCAACGGAACTCATTAGATCTTCACAGTTTGGGAGCGCGCCCTGTCCGGACGTGGGCGACGGAGGCGCCGGCGTCCCGTGACACCGGCGCCTCGGACAGCCGTCCGGATCAGTAGACGTACGGCCAGGCCGACGAATCCCAGCCCAGCAGGTTGATGCCGAGCTTGGCCGTGCCGGACGAGTTGTAGTAGTGGTAGACGAGCACGTCGGCGTCGGAGTCGGTGAACACCGCCGGATGCCCGGGGCCGTGGACGCTGTCGTGGCCGGCCAGGATCTCGGTGCCGCCGCCCGCGGTGGTGTAGGTGCCGGCGCGGTCCCGGTACGGCCCGGTGATGCTCGTCGACCGGGCCACCATCGTGCGGTAGGTGCTGGACGCGCCCTGGCAGCAGAAGTCGAACGACATGAACAGGTAGTAGTAGCCGTTGCGGTAGTGGATGAACGGGGCCTCGACCGACTTGCTGTTCACGAACCGCTCGGCGATGTTGTACATCGTGGAGTCGGCGCGCAGGCCGGTGCTCGCACTGAGCTTGACCATCTTGATCCCGCTCCAGAACGAGCCGAAGGTCAGCCACCACTCGCCGGACGGGGTGACGGTCAGGTTCGGGTCGATCGCGTTCCAGCCGGAGCTGGTGGTCGACTCGATCACCTTGCCGACGTGGGTCCAGCTGCCGGACGCGCCGGTGGTGCTGGTGGCCAGGAAGATCGCCGACTTGCTGGAGCCGAACGTCGAGGCCGAGTAGTACAGCCAGTACCTACCGTTGCGGTAGGAGAGGTCCGGCGCCCACAGGTTGGCGCTGCCTCCGGTGTAGGAGGTGGCCCACGACGTGCCGCTGGGGAACGCCTTGCCGGCGTCGGCGAAGGCGGTGCGGTTCGTGGACGTCTTCAGGGTGATGCCGTCGCCGGTGGTGGCCAGCAGGTAGCCGCCGGTCGGGCGCTTCACCATCGTGGGGTCGTGGGCGTTGGTCGAACCGGTCACGACGCCCGGGTTGGGGTAGGTGGCGGCGTTCGCGGTGCCGGTCGCGTACACGCCGGCGCCGAGAGCGAGGATGCCGGTCACGCCGGCGAGGAGCAGTCTGCGGATGCGCATGGGGATTTCACCTTCGGTGGGGATGCGCGGTCCCGCTCGGGGAAGCGGAGCCCGCGGCCGGAAGTGACTGTCATCGGTATCTATCCGATTACCGACATGTTAACGATCACAACAAGATAGTCAATATTGGACTGTCAGCTGGCATGATCGACTGTGGCGCGTTCACAGCGATGATCTTTCACCGCAGGCTGGTCAGGATGGCCCTGGCAGGCCGTACCAAATCATTAAAAAGCCGGACCGGACCGCCGAACTTCTCTCCCGGACGGTTCGCGCCGCGAGCCGCTGGCGAAGGAGTGAACATGGGCGCGCCCGAGGATCGCTGGTTCGGAGTCGGACGCAGCCTGGCGGCGGACCCCGCGACAGCCGGCACCCAGGCCTGCCGGGAGGCGCTCGGCGGACGCCGCGCCGACCTGCTGATCGTCTTCGCGTCCCTGACGCACGCCACCCTCGAGATGGCCCGGGCCGTGCACGCCGAAGCCGGCGGCGACGTCCTCATGATCGGCTGCTCGACGTCCGGCGAGTTCACCACCGACGGCCGCGGCGCCGGCGTGGTCGTCAACGCCCTCGGCGGCTACACCGCGTCGGTCCGCGCCGTCCCGCACGAGGTCGACGACCTGTACGAGGCCGGCATGCGCGCCGCCTCCTGCCTCGACGACGTCGACGCCGAGAACCGCGTCGTCCTGCTCCTCGGCGACGGCCGCAGCAGCGACCAGCAGGAGATGGTCCGCGGCGCCTACACCGTCGCCGGCGCCCTCGTACCCCTGGTCGGCGGCTGCGCCGGCGACAACGTCACCCAGACCGGGACGTTCCACTTCTTCAGCGACGGTACGGACGTGCAGCTCCTGCCGAACGCGGTCGTCGGTGCCGCCCTCGGTTCGCCCGCGCCGTTCGGCATCGGCATCGCCCACGGCTGGCGCAAGACCGGCGAGCCGATGGTCGTGTCCCGCAGCGAGTCCGGCACCATCTTCGAACTCGACGGCGAACCCGCCCTCGACGTCTACCTGCGCCGCACCGGCGCCGACCCGGCAATCGCCGCCGACCCCGAGGCGTTCCTCAACTTCGCCACCATCCGGCCGCTCGGCCTGGCCCGCCGCACCGGCGAGGACATCCGCGTCATCTTCCAGGCCGACCCGGAGCAGCGGTCCATCTCCGGCCTCGCCGACACCCCCGAGGGCGCGATGGTCTGGTTCATGGAGGCCGACACCGACGGCATCGTCGACGCCACCTCGGCCGCCGCGGTCGCCGCGACCTCCTCGCTGGAGTCCGCCCCGCTCGGCCTGCTGGTCTTCGACTGCTGCGTACGGTCGATCGCGCTCGGCGGCGACGGCACCGACCTCGCCGCGTCCCGCCTGCGCGACGCCGTCAAGCCCGTGCCCTACGGCGGCTTCTACTCCAACGGCGAGATCGTCCGCCGCCCGCAGGCCAAGGGCATGCACCACCTGACCGTCGTCGCGCTGGCCTTCGGCTGAGGTCATGTCCGGCTGGTCCACCCTGCAGCTCACCGAGTTCTTCAGCGCCATCACCCGCGCCGGAACCGTGTCCACCGCGGCCCGCCTCGCCGTCCAGCGCGCCACCGAGGCGACCGACGCCGAGGTGGCCGCGGTGGTCAGCGGCGACCAGGTGCCCGCCTCGGTGGGCCTCGGCCGCACGCCGTCCCCGTCGCTGTTCACCAGCCTCGGCCCCGGCACCGACGAGACGACGTTCCCCGGTGCCGGCCCGATGTACCTGACCGTCCACGTCCTCGACCGGGACGCCCCCACCGCCGACCGCCTCATCGTGGCCCGCGCCGACGAACCGTTCGCGGCCGAGGAACGGCAGATGCTCCAGGGCATGGCCCGGGTCCTCGGGCTGGCGCTGCGCAGCCTCCGCACCCTGGAGGCCGAACGGCAGCTGCGCCTGGAACAGGAACGGGAGGCGATTGCCCGGCTGGAACTGGTGGAGGCGCTCGAACGCCGGGAACGCCTCCTGGAGACCCTGCTGCGGGTCCAGCGGTCGGCCGGCCAGCTGCCGCTGGCCGAGGTCCTCGACATGATCACGTCGGGCGCGGCCGGGCTGCTCGACGGGGCGACGGTGGCGCTGGTCCTGCGGGACGCGGTCGCCTCGGTCAGCGGGGAACCGTGCGAGGGACTGGTCTTCGCCGCCGACCGCGCGGTGACCGCCGGGGCGCCGATCACCTGCGACGATCTGGAGGCCGCGCCGGTCCACATCAACGGGGACGTGGCGGGCGCGCTGGTCATCGCGGTCCCCTCCGGAGCCGCCGGCCCCGGCGTCCGGGACGCGGAACGTCGCGACGTGCTCGCCGCCTTCGCCGAGCAGGCGAGCCTCGCGCTGACCGGCGCACACACACTCGCCGCCGTGCACGAGGCCCACCACGACCCGCTGACCCGCCTGCCGAACCGGGCCCTGTTCCTGCAACGCGTCGAGGAGACGGTGAACCACGGCACCGCGGCCCTGCTCTACCTCGACCTGGACCTGTTCAAGCAGGTCAACGACACTCTCGGCCACGCCGCCGGCGACGAACTGCTCCGAGCGGTGGCCGGCCGCCTCCGCGCCGCCGTCCGCGACACCGACATGCCGGCCCGCCTCGGTGGCGACGAGTTCGCGGTCCTGCTGGAACCCCTGGAATACCCGAGCCAGGCCGGCGACATCGCCCAGCGGGTCATCGACGCGATCGCCCACCCCTACGACATCGCCGGCCGCACGGTCCGCACCCGGGCCAGCGTCGGCATCGCCTACAGCGGGGGCCGCTCCGCCGAGCGGTTGCTGGAGGAGGCCGACCTGGCCATGTACCGGGCGAAGAAGACCAGAAAGGGCACCTACCAGGAGTTCGAGCCCCACATGAGACCCGAACTCCCGCAGGCCGTCTGAACACGTCTGCCGTACGCAGAAAGGCTTGGGCCCGCCTCGCGGCCGGTGGAAGGCTCCGGTGGTGACCACCTTCGCGCTCCAGGCGCAGCCCGCTGACGCCGCCTCCTGGCTGGACCTCGCCCGCCGCGCCGAAGCCGCCGGCTTCGACACCCTCCAGGCCGCCGACCACCCCGGCGTCTGCGCCGCCCCCTACGTCGCCCTCGCCGCCGCTGCCGCCGTGACCAGCCGGATCACCCTCGGCGCCTACGTCGCCAACGCCGGCATCCGCGAGCCGCTCCTGCTCGCCACGGACATCGCCACCCTCGACGTGGTCTCCGGCGGCCGCGCCCGCATCGGCCTCGGCGCGGGCCACACCCCGGCCGAGTGGCTGGCCGTCGGCCGCGAGCGACCCAACGTCGCCGGGCGGGTCGACCGCTGCATCGCCGTCGCCGACGCCGTCCGCGCCCTGCTCGGCGGCGACACCGTCACCGTCCACACCCCGCATCTCGACATGCACGAGGCCCGTCTCGACAAGCCGCGCCCGGTCCAGGAGCGGGTCCCGCTGCTGCTCGGCACCGCCAACACCCGGCTGCTGCGCTGGGCGGGCGCCCACGCCGACATCGTCGGCCTGTCCGGGCTCGGCCGCACCCTCGCCGACGGCCACAACCACAACGTCCGATGGCGCCTGGACCAGATCGACGCCCAGATCGAACAGGTCACGGCCGGTGCCGCCGACCGCCCGTCACCGCCTCCGCTGGAGGCGCTCGTGCAGATCATGGAGATCACCGACGACGCCGAGAAGGTCGCCGCACCCCACGCCGAAGAGATCGGTATGTCCGTTTCTGATCTGCTCGCAGCGCCGTTCGTCCTGATCGGCACCGTCGACGAGATCCGCACCTCCATCGAACGCCACGAGAAACGCTGGGGCATCACCCGCTACGCGGTGCGCACACCCGCCCTCGACGCCGTCGAAGCCCTCGGCCTGCTGTGACCCCGGCAACGCCAGGTCCGATTTCCGCTAGCGCCCAGCCGCGCGACACGCTTGGCTTCCTTCCATGACCCCCGATTCTGTACGCCCATCGCGCCCCGCCCTCGCGGCGGCGACGGTCACGGTCGTCCTGTGGGCGTCCGCATTCGTCGGAATCCGGGCCGCGGCCCCGCACTTCTCCCCGGGATCATTGGCCCTGGGCCGGCTGCTCGCCGGGGCCGTCACGCTCCTGATCTTCCTCGCGATCAGCCGGCAGGGCCTCCCACCGCGCCAGGCGTGGCCGGGAATCATCATCTCCGGGGTGCTCTGGTTCGGCCTCTACATGGTCGCCCTCAACTGGGGCGAACAGCTCGTCGACGCCGGCACCGCCGCGATGCTCGTCAACGTCGGCCCGGCGATCATGGCGCTGCTGGCCGGCTGGCTGCTGCACGAGGGTTTCCCGCCGCGGCTGCTCGCCGGCATCGTCGTCTCGTTCGTCGGGACCGTCGTCGTCGGCCTGTCGATGTCCGGCGGCGGCCACACCTCGATCCTCGGCGTCGTCCTGTGCCTGGTCGCGGCCGTCACCTACGCCGCCGGAGTCGTCGCCCAGAAACCCGCCCTGAAACACGCGACAGCACTGCAGGCCACCACGTTCGGTTGCGTGATCGGCGCGGTCGCCTGCCTGCCGTTCGCCGGGCAGCTGATCTCGGAGGTCGCCGACGCCCCGCTGCGGATCACCCTGAACGTCGTCTACCTCGGCGTCTTCCCCACCGCGATCGCGTTCACGACCTGGGCGTACGCGCTGGCCCGCACCACCGCCGGCAAGATGGGCTCCACCACCTATGCCGTACCCGCCGTGGTCGTCCTGATGTCGTGGCTGGTCCTCGGCGAGGTCCCCGGCTGGCTGACCCTGGCCGGCGGCGCCCTGTGCCTGGCCGGCGTGGCCGTCTCCCGTAGTCGCCCCAAACCGGCCTCCGACCATGCCGGAGCCGCCACCCGCTGACTCCCGATTCGCCTCATGCTGGGGCCCGGTCAGGTGCCGGTTGGCCTCATGCTGGGGCCCGGTCAG
>NZ_JBHSBL010000030.1:0-44014 GCF_042650585.1 Actinoplanes subglobosus | reverse complement strand
CCTCCACCACCCAGTTCCTGCTCAAGAACACCCACGCCAAAGGCAACGCCGACCTCACCTTCACCGGCTTCACCGCCGGCATGATCCCCCTGCACGGCGACTGGGACGACGTGTGAACACCGGTCACGGCGTGTACAGGTCCCGGTAATGGGCGACCTGGTCGGTGTACGGCTTCACCTTGGGCGGAATGCCACCGGCCTGGTTGACGCTGGTCGCGGAGGTTCGATAGGCCGCGGCCAGCAGCAGCCCGCGATCGCCGTTCACTGCGGTGAGTCTCTCCGACTGGAAGCACAGCAGCTTGCCCATCGGCGGGATCGACATCTCCGGCGGGAACGGCGGTGCCGGGGGAGTGGGCGACACACTGCCCGGCAGGTAGCCGGCGAGTACCCGCGGCGTCCAGCGGGCGATGCCGTACTCGTCGTTGACCGGGTCGCTCAGATCGGGATCGAAGTCGCTCTCCACCTTGAGCATCGCGGCGATCAGGGCCGGGCTCAGACCCGGGGCCTGGCAGGTGGTGCCGGCGACGACGATCAGCTGCCGGTACTGCTCGGGAATGCCGGCATCGCGCCGCAGCAGATCATCTCCGGGGAAAGCGCCGTCGTCCCCGGCGTACGACACGGACACGGCCGTCGCCGCGGCGGCGACCGCGAGCGTCACGACCGCGGCCGCCAGCCGGCGACCCCGCCGGCGCCGGCGTACCGGCTGCCCACGCATCCGGTCCAGCAGGGACTCGGCGGTGTGCCGGCTGCGGTCGGCGTGGGTCGGCGCCAGGCAGTCGCGGATGATCGACCGCCATGCCGGCGGCACCTCGTCCGGGATCGGCAGCGGGGTGCCACTGTTCGCGTACTCCGCGGCGGCGGCCGCCCACGCCCGTTCCCCGGCGCCGGGGAACGGGAACCCTCCGGTGAAAGCCTGGTATGCCAGCACACCGAGAGCCCAGATGTCCGAGGTGGTCCGCACCGCGATACCACGTTCGCCCAGCTGCTCGGTCCAGTACTCCGGGGGAACGTATCCGGACGAGCCGATCGGAGGCAGATAGCCGTGCGTGCCCTCGACCTCCGCGGTCAGCCCGAAATCCGCCAGCCGCACCGACCCGTCCGCCGCCAGCAGCACGTTCGCCGGTTTCAGGTCCCCGTGGATCCAGCCGTTGCCGTGCATGTAGGCCAGGCCCTCACACACCTGGGTCACCAGCGTGGCCGCGTCCGGCACCGGCTGTCCCGCATGCTCCCGCAGCAGATCGGCCAGCGATCGCTCCGCGCGTTCCATCACGATCACCACCGCGCCGTCGAGGGCGGGGTGTGCCGGATCGTCGACGACGAGGATCTCGTGGCAGCGCACCAGCCGGTCGTGGGCCTCCCCCTGATGGAAACGCATCTCCCGGCCGGCCATCGCGGTCAGGTGGCTCAGCTGCCGGGCGGTGACGGTCCCGGTCGGCAGGAACTTCAGCGCCACCCGCTCCCGCGGGGCGCCGGAGCGGCACGCCTCGTACACGCTGCCCCAGCTGCCGGAGGCGATGCCGGCGGTGACCTCCCACGTGCCGACCCGGTAGCCGGTCGGCACCTCGACCGCCCACGGCGTGCTCATCCGGCCGCCACCGGCGTGGGAAGCAACCGCAGATGATCCTCCCGGACCAGGTTGAACCGCAGCGCGAGCGACACCAGCGCGGCCCGTTTCGTGTCCAGGCGACCGGCGTCACCGACCGGGTCCTGCTTGACCCGCAGCTTCGTACGGGCCAGGTAGTCGATATGGAAGTTGACCGCGGCCACGCTCAGATCGGCGCAGGCCGGCAGCGGCCGCAGCCGGTGCACCACGGTCTCCACCGTCGGGATCGCCACATGCGAGCGGTCGCGCAGCCGCGGCTCACAGAGAGCCACCAGGACCAGGAAGTACTTGGCGGACTCGTCCATCGGGAAGGCGGCCAGGGTCCCCTCGCCGTCGGGTGTCACCACGGCGGTGCGGTCCAGGTAGGCATGCATGGGCGCGAAGACGTTGAACCGTACGAAATCCTGCTCCGCCGGAAGGACGACCCGGGAGATCTCGAACGGAATCGGCGCCAGCAGCCGGCCCGGTGGCACCTTGACGTGCTCGCCGCCGCCTTCCGGGTTCTCCACCACGTAGGTCTTGTCGGCGCTCAGATTGCTCAGCAACCAGTGGTCACCGGTCGCGTGGATGTCACCCGCCGACCGCGGCACACCCCGCCCCGCGAGCCGCACATCGACCGGCGCACCGGGCGCGCCACGCCCGAAGCGGGCCTTCGACCCGGGGGACAGGGACACCCTTCCGGTACGGGGTGAGCCGTCCCGGCCGATACCGCCGGTGAACTGGATGAGCACCGTCTCCATAGGCCCATGTCTATCAACTTCTGGTGAGCCGGGGTCGCCCTGAGAGGTCTCAGGACAGTCACGCTGCCCTGGCGTGCGTCAATGGGTCGCGTCGACGTCCGACGGATACGGGGAGCCCGACGATGAACATCCTGACCGGCACCGGCCTGCATTTCGGGGTGCTCGGCCCACTGGAACTGTGGCAGTGCGACACCCGCACCACCCTGACCGCCCCGAAACTGCGGGGCCTGCTCACCCTGCTGCTGCTCGACGACGCGCCGGTCCCGGTCGCCCGGGTCCGCGGCGTGCTCGACGAGGACGAGACCTGGCGCGACGCCTCCGGCCCGCTGCACGTGGCGATCCACCGGCTGCGCCGCTGGCTGTCCCAGCACGGCGGCCATCGCCTCGACCTCGAACCCGGCGGCTACCGCCTGACCGTCACCGGCGGCGACACCGACGCCCGCCGCTTCCGCCGGCTGATCCGCACCGCCCGCGATCTGACCGGCCCGGCCGACCGCTGCGATCGGCTCCTGGCCGCCCTCGCCCTGTGGCGCGGCCCGGTCGCCGCCGACGCGCCCGCCGTGGTGCGCCGCCAGCATGCCGCCTGCCGGCTGGAACAGCTGCGCCGCCAGGCGACCCTCGATCTCGCCACGACCTGCCTGGACTCCGGCCTGTCCGGCCGGGCGCTGCCGGTCCTCGAACGGGCGGCCGCCGAAACGCCCTACGACGAGCAGACCCAGTCGCTGTACGCGTTGTCGCTGGCCGCGTGCGGTCTGCCGGCCGCGGCCTTGGACGTGATCGACCGGACGCGCCGAATCCTGGCCGCCGACCTCGGCCTCGACCCCGGCCACCACATGCGCGACGCCCAGCTGCGGATCCTGCGCGGCTGACCGCTCCGGTCACCAGTGTGCTGGTCGTACGGTGGTGGTCGGTGAGTGTCCGGGTGTGATGCACTTGGTCCTCGTTGGACGCTCGATCGGCCAAGGGGTGAGCCGCCATCGGACCGGAGTTCGACCTTGCGCGCGTCGTCGAGGTGATGACCCTGCTCCCCGGCGACCCCGGCTACGGCTACGGGTCGGGCTACCTGGTCGCGCGTGACCTCGTTCTGACCGCCCGCCACGTCCTCGCCGGAGCGATGGGCATCGATGTTCGCTTCGGCACCCGGCCCGGCCGACCGGTGTGTGGCTGCTCCGTGGTGTGGGAGGGCGCGTCGCCGGGCATCGACCTCGCGCTGTTGAAGTTGCACCGGCCGATCGATGACCAGGTCGAGCCGGTGTGGTTCGGCGACGTCGACCAGATCGCGGGTGGCCGGGCGACATTCACCGCCGTCGGCTTCCCCGCCCTCAAACGCCAGCGCATCGACGATACGGTCGTGCGGGACACCGAGCGACTCGACGGAGTGATCCAGGCCGGGTCGAATGCCAAGAGCGGGATGCTCGACCTGCTGCACCGCGACCGGCCCGGTTCGAGGGGCGCGGACTGGCAGGGCATGTCCGGCGCGGCGGTCTTCTCGCGGGAGTACCTCGTCGGGGTGGTCACGCAGGCCGAGAGCGCTGATACGCCACTGCGGGCGACGCCGGTCTCGCGGGTTCTCAGCGAGCGGGTCGCGTTGTACGGCGCGGAGTCGCCCACGAGCCGGGACCTGTTCCGAAGCGTAGCCGCAGCCGCCGGCCTGCCGGCCGGATTCCAGCCGGTCCGGCGCGGCGCCTCCTACCGGGCCACCGTCCGGCGTCTGGTGCAGCAGCTGCCCGTGCCGCCCAACTTCGCGGCCAATCGCGCGGCCCTGCTCAGTTTCGCCACCACTACGTCGAAGCCGCAGTACCAGTGGTGGGTCGGCGACGCCGGATCCGGCAAGACCTGCCTCGCGGCTCACCTGGCGAACCAGGACCACGACAACCTGGACATCGTCTCGTTCTTCTTCTCCCGCTCCTCCGGCCAGGATCTCGAACAGTTCTGGCCGGCCGTGTCCGACCAACTCGCGGCCCTCATCGGCCGGCCGGCGGTGCTCGACGCCCACCCGGCCGAGTTCCACTTCCTCTGGGAACGGGCGCGGCAGGCTGCTGTCAGGAGAAGCCGGCATCTGCTTCTGATCATCGATGGCATCGACGAGAGTCGGCGCCCGAACGTCCTGATGGCGAACCTGCCCGAGACGGGTAATCACAGCCATGTTCTGCTGCTGAGCCGGCCGCTGCCGCTCGACGCCAACGCCCTGCCGGCCGGGCATCCGGTGCGGTCCCGGATCACCTGCCCGCAGATCAGCCTGTCCTCCGACGGTGAGGCGAGAAGGAGCTGGTTGGAGGCGGTCGTCCCCGCCGAGCCCTCGCCGGAGCTCGGTCCGGCGCTGGCGCTCCACCAACGGCTGGACACCTTTCACGGCCGTCTCGAGGGCGATCCCACGCACTACCTCAGCGGTGACCGGGTCGTCGACCACGACAGATTGAGCGGCTATCTGGATGCGGTCGAGGAACTCCTCGGCCGTGAGCGGCTCGGTGATCTCCTCGCTCACCTCGAAGGCGCCGTCGTCCGGGATTCCTCCAACTTCTGGGACGCCCTCGTGCCCCTGCCGCGCGGCGGGCCGGTCGAGGCCGAGTTCCAGGCGCGGCTCGCCAGGCGGGTGCACACCGCCCTGCCGGCCGCGGCCGCGGCCGTCCCGGCCGCTGATGTCATCGAGCAACAGGCGCGCGAAGCCGTAGCCGAGCAGCGGTTCCAGGACGCCGAAGACCTGCTGCGCCGTGCCGGCGAGCTGGACGCCGCCCGCGCCGAACGGCTCGCCGGGGAGTTCGGGTTCCTCGGGCTCACCGGCGACGACCGCCTGGTGCTGACCGGACTCTGGGCGATCACCGCGGCCCCGAACGACTTCTCGCCTCTGGTGCCCGCTGACCGGCCGCCCGCCGCCGGAGGCACCAGCGCCGGACCGTCATCCGCCCGGACGGTGTCCCGGCCGGCACCGACCAGGGCTGCCGGTACGACGGCGCCGGTTCGCGAGCAACGCTCCGGCCAGAGGCACAGCGGGTCAGCGAGCCCGTTCGTGGCGCTCCAGGAACTCATGACACTGCTGTTCGCCCCGGACCAGCCGGCTCGATCACTGCCACGCTGGGACCAGCCGGCCACGCTCCGCACGCTGCACAACGACACGGTCCGATGCCGGGTCGAGGCCACGCACCAGCGGGACCCGGTCGGGCTCGCGGCCATCGCCACGGCCGTCGTCACCGCGTCGTTCCGTCAGCAGACCGACGCGATCGACCACTGGATCCTGCTCGCCCCGCACGCCGATCCCGACGACGACCTCTCCGCGATGCTGTCCGCCTGGGGCACGACCGGGCAATATCCGTTCACCGTGCATGTCTGGGGCCGCGCACGGCTGGCCCGGTACCTGGCCGCGACGCCGTCTGCCTACCGGGAGCTCTACGACGCCGAGCCGCCGGCGGAACTGGCCGGACGGCCGCCCGGTGAGACCGTCGCGGAACTGCGGGCCCAGCTGACGCCCCGGCTCCGGATCGCCGGGGTGTGGCAGCGCTACCTCGCCGACCCGCACGCGCACTGCTTCGTCAGCGAGGACCCCCGCGACTTCGATGCGCTCTATCGCGGTCACCTGCACCTCAACGTCGCCGACGCCGCCGGCTCGCGGCTGCCGGGCACTCTCGACTCCAAGGTCGACGACTGGCTGGACGACCGCAACGCACCGAGCCTGCTGCTGTTCGCCGAGTTCGGCGAGGGCAAGAGCTACTTCACCTACTGTCTGTCGCGCCGGTTGTCCGACCGGTTCCGGGACGGACGGCCCGGTGGGTATCTTCCGCTGCGTCTGCCGTTGCGGGAGTTCCGTACGGCGGGTAGCGCCCGAGCGCTGCTCCAGCAGCGGCTCGCCTACCTCGGAGCCACGCTGGCCGACTGGCGCACGTTGCGGGCGGAGAACCGGACCCTGGTCGTGCTGGACGGGTTCGATGAGATGTCGGTCAACCTGTCACCGGCGACGGTCACCGAGAACATGCGGGCGCTGCATCAGTGTTTCGAGGAGGTCGGCGCGACCAAGACCCTGGTCACGTCGCGCGGGCGGGTCCTCGGCCGCGACCAGGACCGGCTCGTCGACCGCCTCGACCGGCCGGAGATCGTCACCATCGCCCCGGTCGAACGGTCCGAGTTGTTGAAGTACCTGGAGAATGCGGTCCACGACGAGAGCTCGAAGCGTGCCCTGGAACGGGTCCGGGAGCTCTACGACCCGATCGGGCTGGCCGCCAAGCCCCTGTTCCTCGAAATGATCCGGGAGACACTGCACGACCTGCCGGACGGCGACCTCGACGAGAGGGTGCTCTACGACACCTACATCCGGCGCAGCCTACGGCGCAAGATCGATTTCCTGGAGGACGACGACCTGCTTCTCCTCCGTGATGAGCTGATCGACAACCTGCTCGAAGTGCTGGAGATGGTCGCGCTCAAGCTTCAGCTTGCCAACAAGCCGTACGTGTCGCTGCGGCAATTCACGCAGGTCGCCGAGCCGCGGCTGGCAGAGATGCTCTGGCGTATGAAGGACGCGCCGGCCGGAACCGCCGTGTCCGGTTCCGAGGACGATGCGACAGCGCGGGTGGGCGTGCGATCGCTGCTCAAGGTGGTTCCCGGAGCCGATGCCGATCAGTGGCCGGTCGACTTCTTCCACCGGTCCATGCGGGAGTATTTCGTGGCCCGGGCCATCGCTCGCGCCCTGCGCGCCGATCAACACAAGGCCCGGGAGATCCTGCGTAAACTGGCCCCGTCGCCGGAGATCACCCACTTCGCCACGGCCATGCTGCGCGCCGGCGAGACCGGGCCTGTCCGTGATGTGCTCGCCGCCTTCGCCCGGTCGGCGACCCTCGCGGTGGACGAGCGCCATCTGGGCGGCAACGCCCTCACGCTGCTCTACGCGACCGGGGACGGTCTGCCGGACACGGATTGGTCGGGGCTGCGGTTGGACTATGCCTCGCTGCCGGGCGCCGACCTGAGCCGCGCCCGATTCGCCGGGGCCTCGCTGCGGTACGCGAATCTCGACAACGCCAACCTGGAGTACGCCGACTTCACCGGGGCCGACCTGGAGGGCGTGCGGCTCGAGGAGACTGCCCAGGTGCTGGCGGTGACCGCGCTGCCGGGCGGCCGGATCGCGGCGGCATACGGCGACCGGAGTGTGCGCGAATGGCAGCCCGGCCCGAGCGGACGTTTCGAGAGCCGCCCGGTGGCGACCCTCGACTTCCAGCCGGAGCGCCTCCAGAGCACAGCGGCGGGACGGCTGGTGGCCGCGGGCGAGAGCATGCTCAGCGTCCTGGACCGGCGAACGGATGGCGGCTGGGCCGAGATCGCCCGTTTCCGCACCAAGTCACGCTTCCGCCCGATCGCCTTCGGTCCCGGGGCGGCGACCTACACCGAGGAGCTGGCCGGCGGGCTGAGCCGCCTGGTGCGATTCCGTCCGTCCACCCTGGAGCTGCTCAGCTTCGACGACAGCCCGGCGGTGTCGGGTGGCCCGTACGCCGAGTCCGGCGCCGCCTACGCGCACGCGACGCCGCATCAGGTGCGCGTGGTGATGCCGGGCGGTACCGATGCGATGGTCGAGGAGAAGAACGTCAGCTGCCTGCACCTGCGGCCCGACGGCGATCGGCTCCTGCTGGTCACCGGCCACTACGACGGGACGGTCACGCTCGTCCAGGTGGAGCCGGACCGGCCCCATTTGCGGCCGGTCCAGCTGTGGTCACGGCCGCTGCACGAGGGCATGGTGACTTCGGTCGAGCTGGCCGACGACCGGGTGCTGAGCGGCGGCGTGGACCGGGCCATCTCGATCGTGCGGCTCGACGCCGGGCCCCAGGACCGGCCGCTGCTTCTGCGGCTCACGCTGCGATGCCGGGGAGTGCGATTCGAGGGCGTCCGCACCGACCGTGAACAGCAACGCCTTCGTGACTCCTCGACGAGTGACCCGACGGAAGGAACCTGCCGATGAACCCGGACACACTCCCGCTGACCGAAGCGATCGACAGCCTGCGTGGCGAGCTGCTCTATGCCATCGAGCAGTCCGCGGACAAGGACCTGCGCTTCTCGGTCGAGGCTGTGGAGGTCGAGCTTCAGGTGGTGCGCACCGCCGGAGGCGAGGCCAGTGCCTCCGGCGGCCTGTGGCAGGTGCTCACCGTCGGTGGCAAGGCGACGTACTCGTCGGCCGCCACCCACAAGATCAAGCTGGTATTGCGTCCGCTCGCGCCGGACGACGACCCCGCACGGAAGTTCATCGTCGGCGACACCGAGATAATTCGCCCGGAGTGACCGTTGGGAACGCCGAAAGGTGCCTGCTGTCAGGATGCGCGGGGCGGTTGCTGGCAAGCTGGACCGATGGAGTCGGTCTGGGACTATCCGCGGCCGCCGCGGGTCGAGCGTGTCGTGGCCAGGGTGACCGTCGTGTATTCGGGGGTGGTGGTCGCCGACAGTGTGCGCTGCCGGCGGGTTCTGGAGACCTCGCATCCGCCGGTCTTCTACATTCCGCGCGACGACATCGCCGACGGGGTGCTGGAGGCCGGCGCCGGTCGCTCGTACTGCGAGTTCAAAGGGGTCGCCACCTACTGGGACCTCGTCGTCGGTGACGTCCGGGTGCCGCGGGCCGGTTGGTCCTACGAGCATCCGTCGCCCGGCTACGGAGAGATCGCCGGGTCAGTCGCCTTCTATCCGAGCCGCGTGGGTGAGTGCCGGGTGGGTGGTGAGCTCGTCCGGCCGCAGGAGGGCGACTTCTACGGCGGGTGGATAACCGGCGACATCACCGGCCCGTTCAAGGGCGGCCCGGGTACGGGAGGCTGGTGACATGGGGCAGACGGAGGATTTCCTCGCGGACGTCCTGCCGCGTCTGCGGGCGGCCGAGTTCGCGCTGCACACCGGCGATGCCTCCCTGCGCAACGAGCTGTGGTCGCACCGGGATCCGGTGACCCTGTTCGGCGCGGAGGTCAACCGCACGGGCTGGGCCGAGCTGGAACCCACCTTCCACTGGATCGCCGGCCGTTTCTCCGCGTGCACGTCCCTGGAGTACGAGATCATCGCCGCCGGCGCCGACGGTGATCTCGCCTATCTGGTGGCGATCGAGCGGATGACGGCGACCGCCAACGGCATCCCGACGACGTACGCCCTGCGGGCGACCACGATCTTCCGGCGTGAGGACGGTGCCTGGCGGGTCGTACACCGTCATGGTGATCCGCACCGGGAGCCGCCGGTGAGGCCATGATGGACTCCGTGACCGATGACGATCTCTGGTTTGCGATGCCGGCTCTGACCGGCCGGCTCGTGCGTCTCGAACCGCTGACCCTCGACCATGCCGCCGGCTATCTCGCCGCTGCGGGGACCGCGGAGCAGTCGGCGGAGATCTTCCGCTGGCAGAGTCCGCCCGGTGGGGCGCTGCAATGTCCGGTCACCGTGCGCGACGCCGAGCGGCACATCACGGCGGCTCTCGCCGGCCGGGCCCGGGGGAGTCGCCTGCCGTACGCGCAGATCGAGATCGCCGGCGGCCGGTTCGCCGGGACCACCTCGTTCGCCGAACCCGATCCGCGGTTGCGGACGGTGATGATCGGCTATTCCTGGCTGGGGCAGCGGTGGTGGGGTGGTGGCATCAACGCCGAGGCCAAGCTCCTGATGTTGGCTTTCGCTTTCGAAACCCTCGGCGCGGTACGGGTACCGCTGGTCACCGACATCCGCAATGTGCGTGCCCAGTCGGCGATCGAACGGCTCGGTGCCCGGCGGGAGGGTGTCCTGCGCAAGCATCGCCGTCGCGCCGACGGCTCGTGGCGTGACACGGTCCTGTACGCGATCGTCGACGACGACTGGCCGCTGCTCAGGCAGCGGCTGGAGTCGCGGCTGCGTGGCGTGAACATATCGTCAATTTGCGATTAGACGATAAATTTCGAAAATGATTATCGTTCCACTCCTCAGTGACAGGAGTGAGATCGATGAAGCACGCCCCCCGCCTGGCCTGGACCGCCGTCACGGCCGCGGTCACCCTCGCCATGGCCGCCTGCGGTTCCGAGACCCCCGCACCCGCCGCCTCCACGGCCGGTGGCCCGAAGCTGGCCGTCGTGGCCACCACCCCGGAGGTCGCCGACTTCGTCCGCAACATCGGTGGCGACGACGTCGCCGTCACCCAGATCATCAAGCCCAACGTCGATCCGCACGACTACGAGCCGACGCCCGCCGACCTGCAAGCCATCGCCACCGCCAAGCTGGTCGTCAAGAACGGCGTGGGCCTCGAGGAATGGCTCGACCGCACCATCGAGTCGGCCGGCTTCAGCGGTACGGTCGTCGACTCCAGCCAGGGCGTCACGCTGCGCGAGGGCGGACACCATGAGGAAGAGGGCGAGCACGCCGAGGAGGAGGGCGAGCACGCCGGCGAGGAGGGCGAGGAGCACGACCCGCACATCTGGCACGACCCGCGCAACGCCAAGATCATGGTGACGAACATCCAGAAGGGTCTCGCCGCCGCCGACCCGTCCAGGGCCGCCACCTTCGCCACCAACCTCGCCACCTACAGCGCCGAGATCGACAGGCTGGACAGCGACAACGCCGCCGCCTGGGCGAAGATCCCGCAGACCGACCGCAAGCTGGTCACCAACCACGACGCCTTCGGCTACTACATCGCCCGCTACGACCTGGAGTTCGTCGGCTCGGTCATCCCCAGCCTCGACACCTCCGCCGAACTGTCGGCCAAACAGCTCACCGACCTGGTCGCGAAGATCAAGGCCACCGGCACCACCGCCATCTTCGCCGAGAGCTCCCTTCCGCCGAAGACCGCCGAAGCCATCGCACAGCAGGCCGGCGTCGAGGTCGTCGCCGGCGAGGACGCGCTGTTCGGTGACAGCCTCGGCGCGCCCGGCACGCCGGAGGGTACCTACCTCGGCGCCGAGCGGCACAACACCCAGGTCATCGTCGACGCGCTGGCCGGCTGACATGACGACCGCCGCCCTGTGCCTGGCCGGGGTCAGCGTGGGCTATTCGGGCACCCCGGTTGTCACCGGCGTCGATCTCGAACTCAGGCCTGGGCAGCGGCTCGCCCTGGTCGGCCCCAACGGCGCCGGCAAGTCCACACTGATCAAAGCCGTCCTCGGCCTGGCCGACGTCCTCGATGGCACCGCCACCGTCCTGAACACGCAGCCGGCCCGCGCCCGGGCCCACACCGGATACGTCGCGCAGACCGGCAACCTCGACCCCGACTTCCCGGTCAGCGTCCGGCAGGTCGTCATGATGGGCCGCTATCGGCAACTCGGCTGGTGGCGGCCGGCCCGCGCGGCCGACCGCCGGGCCGTGGCCGAGGCCCTCGACCGGGTGGGACTCGCCGACCGGGCCGGCCTGCGGTTCGGTCTGCTCTCCGGCGGCCAGCGGCAGCGGGTGCTGCTGGCGCGCGCGATCGCCGCCCGGCCACGGCTGCTGCTGCTCGACGAGCCGTTCAACGGTGTCGACGCGGTCAGCCAGGAGGCGATCGTCCGGGTGCTGCGCGAGCTGTCGGCCGACGGGACCGCACTGGTGCTCAGCACCCACGACCTCACCGTCGCCCGTGACCTCGCCGACCTGGTCTGCCTGGTCAACGGCAGGCAATGGGCGGTGGGCGCGCCCGCCGAGACCCTCACGGCAGAGCCTTTGCGGCAGACGTACGGCAGCGCCGCGATCGACCTGGCAGACGGCCGGATGGTGGTGGTCGAACCGTGATCGAGCCGTTCGCCGTACCGTTCATGGGCCGGGCCCTCGCCGAGATCGCCCTGCTGGCGCTGATCTGCGGCCCGGTCAGTGTGTTCGTCTTCGTCCGGCGGCTGTCGTTCGTCTCCGACGCCCTCACCCACACGGTGTTCCCCGGGGTGGTGATCGGGTTCGTGGCCGGTGGTGTCGAGGGCCTGTTCACCGGCGCGCTGGTGGCCGGTGTCCTGACCGCCGTGGTGCTGACCGTGCTGACCCGTGGTGCCCGGCTCACCGACGACGCCGCCACCGCGGTCGTGCTCACCGCGATGTTCTCGATCGGGGTGGTCCTGGTGTCGCGGCGTACGTCGTACACCTCCGATCTGACCGCCTTTCTCTTCGGCCGGCTGCTGACCGTGACGCCGCGGCAGATCGCCGAGACCGCCGTCCTCGCCGCGGTGATCCTGCCGGCGCTCGCGATCGGCGCCCGGGCACTGGTGTTCCGGGCCTTCGACCCGGCCGGCGCCGCGGCGGCCGGGCTGCGGACCGGCTGGCTGGACCTGTGGCTCAACATCCTGCTCGCCCTGGTGGTGGTCGCCGCGGTCCGTGCGGTCGGCACGATCCTGGTGGTCGCGCTGCTGATCGTCCCGGCGGCCGCGGCCCGGATGGTCACCGACCGGCTGATTCCGATGGCCGTGACCGGCACCGGCCTGGTGCTCGCCGCCGGCTACTTCGGGCTGCTGCTGAGCTGGACCGCGTCACTGCGCTACGGCGTCGCGCTGACCTCGGCGTCCGCGGTGGTCCTGATGCTCGTCCTGGCCTACCTGTTGCTGCTGCCCCTGCGCCGGTGGCGCGATCGGGCCCCGGCGGAGAGGACGTCACCGCATGAACTGGTGGGATGACGTGATGCACCGCGCCGTCGCCGAGGTGGTCCTCGTCGGCGCGCTGACCGGGCTGATCGGGGTGCAGGTGGTGGTGCGGCGGCTGTCGTTCTTCACCATGGCCCTGACCCACGCCACGTTCCCCGGCGTCGTCGCCGCGTCGATCGTCGGCGTCAACCTGCTGCTCGGCGGGGTGGTGACGGGCGCGGTGGTGGCACTCGGGGTGGCCGCGCTGACCCGGCGGCGTGGGCAGGACGCGGCGGCCTCGACCGGTGTGCTGGTGTCCGGCGGGTTCGCGCTCGGTGCCGCGCTGGTGGCCACGCAGAGCGGGTTCAGCCGGGACCTGTCGTCGTTCCTGGTCGGCTCGATCCTCACGGTCAGCGCGCCGGACCTGGTCGTCACCGCGGGTGCGCTGGCCGTCGTCGCGCTGGTCCTGCTGGTCTGCGCACGGCCGCTGCGGTACACCGGTTTCGACCCGGCCGGCGCCCGTGCGGCGGGGATGCGGGCCGGTGTCTGGGACGTGGTGCTGCTGCTGACGATCGTGCTGGTGGTGGTGACCGTGGTGCCGGCCGTCGGCACGATCCTCGCACTGTCGCTGATCGTCGCCCCGGCTGCCGCCGCCCGGTTGTGGTCCGATCGTCCCGCGGTGGTCACGGGACTGGCGGTGGTGTTCGGTGTGGCGAGCGGGCTGGCCGGGCTGTACGCGTCGAGTCGCTGGAACGTGGCCGCGGGCGCGAGCATCTCGCTGGCCGCGACCGCCGTACTGGTGGTGTCGTGGGGCCTGCGGCGGGTGGTGCCGGCATGAGCGCCGAGTTGATCGATCCGGCTGATCTGGATCGGGCGGTCGAGGTGCTGCGGGGCATGGCGTACCAGCACCGCCTGCACATCCTGCTGGTTCTGCGCGCGGGTGAGGCCACTCCGGCGGCGCTGTGCGAGGTGGTGCCGGCGCATCCGACGGCCATCTCGCATCACCTGCGCCATCTGACCGGCGCCGGCCTGATCCTGCGCCGCCGCCAGGGGCAGCGGGTCTACTACTCGCTGCCGGGTGAGTCGACCGGCAAGCTGATCGACGACCTCCTCGCCTTCGTGACGGGGGCCGCCCGTTGATCGGAGATCACCCACCCCGCGTCTTGTTGAAAACGGTTTTCATTATAAGGTGGGTGGCATGTCCCACGTCTGTGACGTGACCGGCGCCAAGCCCAGCTTCGGCAACGCCGTGTCGCACTCCCACCGCCGCACCCGCCGCCGCTGGAATCCCAACGTCCAGCGCCGCCGCTACCGCCTCGCCGACGGCACCGCGATCCGGCTGAACGTCAGCACCACCGGCATCAAGATCATCGACCGGGACGGCATCGACTCCGTGGTCGCCCGGCTGCGCGCCAAGGGGGTGCGGATCTGATGGCCAGGAGCACCGACATCCGGCCCGTGATCAAGCTGCGCAGCACCGCCGGCACCGGCTACACGTACGTCACCCGCAAGAACCGCCGCAACGACCCCGATCGCCTGGTCCTGCGCAAGTACGACCCGGTCGCCCGCAAACACGTCGACTTCCGCGAGGACCGCTGACGACTCCGGCCGGGTGCCGGCCTGTTGCCGCGGGCCGCACCCGGCCGGCCCGGCCGTACTGTCAGATCGTGCGCAGGTCCAGGACATGCCACTCGGCGGCGCCGCCGGTGCTGGTGTACCACCACACCAGCCCGCCGCGGCTCTGCGTGTCGTTCGCCGCGGCGGCCAGCTCCACGGTGTCCCCGGTGTCGATGTCGTAGACGAGCAGCCCGGCGGTGCCGGTGTTCCCGGAGTTCTGGTCCGGCTCGGCGAGGATCTCGAACCGGTCGAGCGCCGCCACGTCGGGGACCGCCGTCCGGGCCGAGCCGGCCGCCATCGGGCGCCGTTGCGAGCCGTCCGGCCGCATCAGGTCGATGCGGGTCAGATCGTCACCCGCGACGACCATCACCCGGCACCAGGACGGGCTGCACGCCGCGAACTCGGAGGCACCGGTGGGCACGGTGATCTCCCGGCCGGTGCTCATGTTGCGGATCAGTGTGGCGGCCACCCCGCCGCTGGCGCCGTCGTCGAGCCACGGCCACGACGCCATCGTCCACTCGCCCGGCTGGCGGGTGACCCGCACCGGACCGCCGGTCAGCGCCACCGAACGGATCTCGGTCACCGAACTGCCGTCGTCGGGAGCCGCCGCCCAGTACACCCGCCCGGCCTGGTGCACCAGGTCGTACTGGCTGCCGTAGAAGACCACGTTGCCCAGATCGCCGGTCAGCCTGCGGGCCGGGCCGCCGCCGACCATGTCGGCCGCCCAGATCTGCGGTGGCCCGCCGTCGGCGAACTCGGTCCAGACGACGTCGTCGCCGGCCGGTGTCACGTTCTCGAACCGGGGGCCGGCGGCCGTGTCCAGCCGGCGCAGCTCCCGCAGGGTGCCGTCGGGGCCGCGCCGCAGCAGGCGCAGGAACTTGTCGTCGTTGCTGGTGGCGGTGCCGATCACGGTGCTGGTGTCGAGGAACAGCAGCGGCCGCAACGGCAGGCCGCCGAGGGTCTGTAGCTCCGCTGTCGGCCAGGCCGTCGCGACCGTCGGCCGTGGACTGCCGGCCTCCGGCACGGGCGCCGGTCCGGCCGGGCCGCCGCGCAGGATCAGGACGCCGGTCGCACCGAGCGCGACGGTAAGGCCGGCGGCGGAGAGGGCGCGCCTGCGCCCGGATGCGGTCCTCATTCGTACGGCCGCCGCGGTGCCGTGGTCTTCTGCCAGCTCTCCACCTCGAGGTAGGGCACCCCGGCACCGTTGACCGGGTCCTTGTCCATCCGGCTGCTGTAGGTGCCGATCACCTGCACCCACGTGTCGACCGGCGCGTCGACGGTCACGTCACCGGCCAGGCCCACCTTGATCGGCCGGCCGTCGGCGGCGCAGCAGGCCAGCACCATGCGGGCCACCATCGGCCGCCCGTCCGGGCCGGGTGTGACGAAACCGGTCAGCCGCACGGTACGGCCTTCGAGGCTCCGCCCCTGGTCGAAGACCGCCCGGGACGCGTAGTCCATCAGGCTCAGCGGCACCGGATCACCCGGCGGCAGCGGCGAGAACTCCGACTCGACCTGCGCGGAGGCCAGGATGCTGCCGGACTGCCCGGCGGCGTACGACCCGAGGGCCGGCGGCGCGATCAGCAGCAGGCCGATCGCGGGCAGGATCAGCAGCCATCCGACCCGCGGCTCGTGATGGGCGTGCCCGTCGTCGCCGGCCCGGGAGCGGAGGTCGTGGACGAGGGTCATCACCGCGGCCGCGAGCAGCAGCAGCGCCGCCGCGATCAGGAACGGCCGCAGGCCCTCCTTGACGTAACGCAGGTACACGTCGGTGACACTGGCCTTGAGGACCGCGCCGCCGAGCAGCACCATCACGATCGCCTGCGCCTGCCGGTTCACCAGATCACCGCCCCGACCGCCGTGCCCACCAGGACCGCGGTCACGAACGTCGCCGGCGCGAACCGGACGGCGAACCGCCGGCCGAACATCCCGGCCTGCATCGAGATCAGCTTGAGGTCGACCATCGGGCCGACCACCAGGAACACCAGCCGCGACGTCAGCGAGAACTGCGACAGCGACGCGGCGACGAACGCGTCGGCCTCGCTGCAGATCGACAGCAGCACGGCCAGCGTGGCCAGGGCCAGCACCGACAGGACCGGATCGGCGGCCAGCCCCTGCAGCCACGACTCGGGCACCACGACGTTGATGGTCGCGGCCGCGGCGGCGCCGATCACCAGGAACCCGCCGGCGTGCATCACGTCGTGCCGGCACGCGGCCCAGAACGCCCGGCTGCGGGAACCGTCGCCGTCGTCGGCCCGGTGCGGCAGCCGAATCCATTCGCTCCTGCCCAGGCGCAGCCACAACCAGCCCATCGCGATCGCGATGGCCAGGCTCGCGAGAGCGCGTGCCACCACCATTTCCGGGTTGCCGGGAAAAGCGACGGCGGTGGCGGTCAGCACGATCGGATTGATCGCCGGTGCGGCCAGCAGAAAGGCCAGCGCGGCGGCCGGTGTGACGCCGCGGCGGATCAGTGAGCCCGCGATCGGCACGCTGCCGCACTCGCAGCCGGGCAGGACGACACCGGCGAGACTCGCGGCGGGCACGGCCGCGGCCGGGTGCCGGGGCAGGGCCTTCGCCCAGAACGAACGGGGCACGAACACGGCGATCACGGCCGACAGCGCGACACCGAAGACCAGGAACGGAACGGCCTGGACCAGCACCGACACGAACACCGTGGTCCACGTCTGCAACCGGGGGTCGGAGACCAGGCCGGCCAGCGGCGACCGGAAGGCCACCAGGAGGACGAGCAGGACGGCGAGGGCTTCGACGGAGCCGGGGCGCCAGCCGCCGGCCGGGCCGGCGGTCCCGGACGTGGCCGGACGCGAATCGGTGGTCAAGAGGTCCAAGAATGCGCTCCAATTTCCGCCACGGGGATCTTCCCGGTTGCCGGAATAGTCACGGCCGTCAATCAATCTACAGGGCGGCGGGGAATGCGCAAGATTCGCTTCCGTATTCGGCTACCGGAAGCGGAGAAATCAATTGATGCTCAATTGCTGATATGTTCAGGTCGCCTGGCGGCGCCGGTTGAAAGCGGCCGGTCCGAAGCCGGCCAGGGCGACCAGGAGAGCGAGCCCGGACGCGATGGCCGGGGTCGCATAGCCGGTGTGCGCGCCCGCCACCTCGACGACCCAGCCGCCGATCGACGCGCCGGCCGAGATCCCGATCAGCAGACCGGTGGTGGTCAGGGTCATGCCCTCGGTGAGCCGGGACTGCGGAACCAGTTCGTGGACCAGCGTCATGCTGGTGATCATGGTGGGGGCGGTCGCCAGGCCCGCGATGAACAGCAGTGTGCCGAGGACCCAGACGTCGGTGGCGAGCAGCACCGGCTGCATCAGGACGGCCATCGCCGCCACACAGATCAGGAAGTGGACCGGCGTGCTCCCGGGCAGTCGAAGAGTGCCGAACAGCAACCCGGCCACCGCCGAACCGCCGGCGAGCAGCCCCAGGATGATCCCGGCCGCTGCCGGATGACCCAGCGACTCCGTGTAGGCGACCGTCACCACCTCCATGCTGCCGAACACCGCGCCGGTGGCCAGGAACGTCAGGGTGATCTCCAGGACGCCGCGGATCCGCAGCGGGGAGCGCCCCGGCTCCCGGGTGGCCTCGGCGTGCACCGGTGGCTGGGTGCGGCGCTGCGCGGCGAACGCCAGCGAGCCCGCCACCATCAGCGCAATCGCCACGATCAGCCCGGCCTGCGGCGCGACGGTCGTGCACAGCAGCGCGGCGAGGACCGGGCCGGCCATGAAACAGAGCTCGTCCAGGGACTGTTCCAGGGCGTTCGCGCTGTGCCGCAGCTCGGGCCGGCCGGGGAAGAGGACCGCCCAGCGGGCCCGGGCCATCGCGCCGATGTTCGGGCTGGTGGAGGAGGCGGCATAGGCGGCGAACAGGGTCCAGGCGGGCACGTCGGCACCCGCACAGAACGCGAGGACACCGGCCGCGACGGCGGAGACGATCGTGGCCGGCACCGTCACCCGCGCCTGACCGTGCCGGTCCACGAGACGGCCGATCCACGGCCCGGTGACGGCGATGGCAGCGAGACCGGCCGCCGAGACCGAGCCGGCCAGGGCATACGAGTCACGCAGCGTCGCCACCATCACCACGACGCTCACACCGAACATGGAGATCGCCAGCCGGGCCGGCAGGGCGGCCACGGTGAACGCCAGCGCGCCGGGTGCCGCGAACAACCGGCGGTATGACTGGAACACGCGACCCCCTCGGGCTTCGATGAGCCCGATGATCCTTACCTGCCCGGTCGCCGGGAGGCACCCGAATTCCCAGCGGTGCCGCTGCACCCGGTGCCGGCCTGCGCCGGACCGCAAACGCAGGTGGTGGCAGTGGTCCTTCCGTGCTGATGCAAATTGTGGGAACGTTTGCACGGCATTGTCGTCCACCAGGAAGGGCCCCGCGTGAGCCTGCCGACGAAAGTCCTGCAGATCGGCGCCGGTAACTTCCTCCGCGGGTTCGCGGACTGGATGATCCAGCGCGGCAACGACGCCGGCGTCCTGGACCACGGCGTCGCGGTCATGCGGGTGACGCCCCGCCACGACCTGCGGGCCGCCCGGATCGTCGACGGCTTCGACGTGGTGCTCGACGGCATCCGTGACGGGCAGCCGTTCACCGAGACCACCCGGGTGACCGCGGTGCGGGAGTACGCCAGCGCCCACGACGACTGGGACGCCTGCCTCGCCCTGATCCGTAACCCGGACCTGCGCCTGGTCGTCTCCAACACCACCGACGCCGGCATCGTCTACGTCGACGACGACCTCACCGCCCGGCCGCCCGCCTCCTTCCCGGCGAAGATGACGGCACTGCTCCGCGAACGCCGGCGGCACTTCGACGGCGACCCCGCCGCCGGCCTCGTCTTCCTGCCCTGCGAACTCATCGAGGACAACGGCCAGGCCCTGCGGTCCGCGATCCTGCGGCACGCCCGGGCCGAACCGGACCTCGCCGAGTGGATCGCCGGGCACTGCCGGTTCTACGACACCATCGTCGACCGGATCGTCCCCGGCACGGTCGTCCCGGGCGGCCTCGACGTCCGGGGTGAGTACTACGCCAGCTGGGCCATCGCCGGCGACGACGCGATCCGTGACGAGTTCCCACTGGACCGGGCCGGTCTGCCGGTCGAATTCTTGCGCGACATCCGCCCGTACCGCCAGAAGAAGGTCTCGGTCCTCAACGGTGCGCACACCGCGCTGGCCGCCGTCGCACCCGCGCTCGGCTGCCGAAGCGTCAGCGAGGCGATGGCCCACCCGGTCGCCGGCGCCTATGCGCGCCGCCTGCTCACCGACGAGGTCCTGCCGACACTGCCGGGAAGACCACAGGACCTGCAGCGGTACGCCGTAGCGACGCTCGACCGTTTCGCGAACCCCGCGCTGGACCATCGACTGGCCGACATCGCCCTCAACGCCACCGCCAAATGGCACACCCGCAACCTGCCGGTCTGGCGTGCCGCGGGAACCGCACCGCTGACCACGTTCGCCCTGGCCGCACTGCTCACCGGCTACACCGGGGCGCTCGGCGACGTGCCGGTCCGCGACGACCCGGACGTGGTGACACGGATCCGGGCCGCCTTCGACCCGGCCGAACCACGGCAGTGGATCACGGCGGCGCTGCACACGCTCGGCTGGGACCTGTCCGATCCGGAACGCGACCGGCTCGCCACCCACACCGCCGAGCACGTCCGTACCCTGCTCGACCTGGGCCCGGAGAAGGCGGTCACCGCACTGGCCGGCTGACCACCATCCGGACAGCTCTCAGGGGAAGGGAAATACGGATGCGCAACGTCGACGGGTGTGCGAAAGATTGACCGGTGACGATTCTTGACGACGGCCTGATCGAGCTCCGGCGGGAGATCCACCGTCATCCGGAGGTGGCCGGAGAGGAGAAGGCGACGGCCGGGCTGGTCGCGGACCAGCTGCGTGCGGCCGGGCTGGACGTGACGACCGGCGTCGGCGGGCACGGGGTCATCGGGGTGCTCGACGGTTCCGCCGGCGGCCCGACGGTGATGTACCGGGCTGACATGGACGCGGTCGACGTGCGCTACAACGCGCTGCCCTTCCCCCGGTCGGGTCAGGTCTTCGACGAGGCCTTCGCCTCGCGCGTCCCCAACGTCGCCCACCTGTGCGGGCACGACCTGCACACCACGGTCGGGGTCGGCGTCGCGCGGGCGCTGGCTCGGGACTCCAGCCGGGTTCGGGGCCGGCTGGCGTTCGTCTTCCAGCCGGCGGAGGAGCCACTGCAAGGTGCGCGGGCGATGCTCGGGACCGGACTGGTGCAGAGGCTCGCGCCGCGGGAGAGCTATGCGGTGCACTGCGCCCCGTTCCCGGCCGGGACCATCACGGTGTCTCCCGGGTACGGCCTGCCCGGCGTCGACAACATCCGCATCGTGCTGCCGGACAGCGACGACACCGCGGTGGCCGCCGTGGCGACCGAGGTGCAGAAGATCAACACCGTCGAGTTCCCGCAGAGCGTCGCCGACTATCACGCGCGCTTCCATGCGGTGCTGGATCCGGAGGTCGCCGCCTCGATCCAGGAGTCGGTCAGCGTCATCCAGTGGACCGAGCAGACACCCGAGGGGCAGCCCGTCGTCAGCATCATGCTGAAGGTCTGGCCGCAGGAGCGGTTCCCTGAGCTACGCACCCGGATCGAGCAGCTCGCGGCGCAGGCGGGCGGGAACGTGGAGTACCCGTACGGCGACGCGTTCCCCGCCATGGTGAACTCGGCGGATCTCAGCACGGCCGCCGGGCGGTATCTGAGCACGGCGATGGGCCCGGAGTCGGTGCTGTGGGGCCGGGCGTCCTGGCCGCACAACTGCGAGGACTTCGCCCTGTTCCTCAGGGAGGCGCCGGGTTCGATGTTCTACCTGGGAGTGGCGGACGCCGAGAAGGGCATGAACGGCGCACCCCACACCCTCGACTTCGCCGCCGACGAACGGGCGATCGGTCACGGCGTACGAGCCATGACCACCCTGCTGACCCACAGGTTGGCGGCCCTCGCATCACGCGGGTGAGTCACTGATGAAGGCCTCCGGCCGGCACAGCACGGTGATTCGATATGACAGGCCGACGTTGGACCAGATCCGGCCCCGCAGCGTGAGGCAGATGCCGACCCGGTCTTCGTGCTCCGGGTGCTCGAAGAAATCCGCACTCGGGTCCGCGATGGCGCCGACCAGCCCTTGTGAGCCCTGCGTGGTGCCCGGCACCTGGAGCAGGCCGGCGACAACCTGGATCTCGGCGTCGTCCAGCTCGCCGACGGTGTACCAGTGGGTGTCCGGCAGAAACAACTGTGAGTCGACGACACGCCGCTGGTAGTTCGGCCCCATCATCCCGGATGCCGGGTCGGGGATGTCACCGATCCAGGCCGTCCCCGCGAAGTCGGTGCGCAGCCGCTGGGCGCCGGAGCGGAACTCCGTCACGAGCGTGTCGAGACGAGGCTGGGCGACGAGGTGCACGGATGCGTCGGTCATGATCGCACTCTAATCCGGCCGAGTTCGGTGCCGGCGGCCACCGCGGCGTTGACGTCGCGAAAGCCGTGCGCGGAATCACGGCATGCCGCCGCCAGGTCCGACGGGTCGGCAATGCGGCGAGTCGGTTCGGAGGCTCACCGTGCTCCGTTGCCGGTCGGCCTGGCGCGCACCCGCTCGTAGAGTCCCTCGGCGGCGGCGGTGAATGCGGCGACGTAGTCGACGCGGTCGGGCAGCGTCGACCACTGGTCGCGGAGGCCCTCGTTGAGGGCCAGCAGTTCGAGGACGAGCTGCTGCGGATCGGTGCCCTCGGCGATCTCACCGGCGGTGATGCGCTTCCGCACGAACGGGACCAGCGTGTCCAGCGCGGCTTCGAGGTTGCGGCGGGCGCGGCCCTGCACCGGATGGCCTTCGATGCGGGAGGCGCCGGTGAGCATGACGCGGAATCGCAGCAGGTCAGGATCTTGCGCGGCCAGCCGTACGACCGCGATGAACTCGTCGAACAGGGCCCGCACCGACTCGTCGGGCAGCCTGATCGTCTGGTAGACCTCCTCGCGGCGTTCGACGACGGCCATGAACAGGTCGTGTTTGGTGGCGAAGTGGTGCAGCACCCCGGCGTCGGTCACCCCGGCCGACCGGGCGATGTCGGCGATGCGGGCGCTCTCGTAGCCCTTGCGGCCGAACTCCCTGGTGGCGGCGGTGAGGATCCGGTCGCGCCGGGCGTCGCCGCGAGCGAGCCGGTAGTCGCCGCCGGGGGGACGCTCTGAGCTCTCCACCCCGGAAACCCTACGAGATGTGGTCCGGGTCGATGCGATGGGACCTGGACGGGCACAAGATCCACCGGCTAACTTAGTCGCCACTAGGTTTGACCCGACCGCGGACGAGAAGGAGGTCGCGTGAGCGCGATCATCGCCGGGACCTACAACTCCCGGGACACCGGAGGCATCCCGCTCACGGCGGGCGGTTCGACCCGCCCCGGGGTGCTCTACCGGTCCGACGCGCTCGCCGGCACGACCGACGACGGCATCAAAACCCTGACAGCGAGCCCGATCGGTACGATCGTCGACTTCCGCACCGACATGGAGAAGGCCGGACTGCCGAACCGGGTCGGCACGCAGCGCCCGTTCACCGCCGTTGAGCTGCCGCTGCTCCAGGGCGCGTTCACGAGCATGCCGTCGGCGGCCGACGTCGACGAGACCGCGATGCGGGAGATCTTCGCGCGCATCCCCACGCTGGCGGACCTGTACATCCAGATGCTCGGTTCGGCCGCCGGGACGTTCGCCGAGGTCGCGCGACTCGTCGCCAGGCCCGCCGACGACACCTACGGTGGCGTGCTCGTGCACTGCACGGCGGGCAAGGACCGGACCGGCGTGGCCGTGGCCCTGCTGCTCGACGCGGCCGGTGCGGACCGCGACGCCGTCATCGCCGACTACGCGCTCAGCGAGACGAATCTCGCCGGCGCGTGGGCCGACCTCATGCTGACCCGCCTGGAAGCCTGGGGCGTACCCCTCATCCCGGCGATCACCGACCTGGTCACCGCCACCCCGCCGGAGGCGATCAAGGCCGCCTTCGGGTGGCTCGACGAGCGCGGCGGCTCAGCCCGTTACCTGTGCGACGGCGGCCTGTCCGACGCCGACCTCGGAGCCCTCCGCGAGCGCATCGCCGGCTGAGACGCCGGAGGCGGCGGGGACGGCCGGGGTCAGGCCGGGACGCGGGAGGTGTTCACGCACTCGGCGACATCCAGGACCAGCAGCAACCGGCCCTCGATCTTGTACGCGCCGGTGACCAGCGCACGTGACGGGCCGGTCAGTGTCGCCGGCGGCTCCTCGAACAGGTCGGCGTCCAGGTAGGCGACCTGCCCGATGCGGTCCACCAGCAGGCTCACCGGCTCACCGGCGTAGCGCACGATCACGTTCATCACCAGGCCGGTCATGTCCCGTCGCGGCAACCCGAACTGCACCCGCAGGTCGACCGCGGCGATCACCTGGCCGCGCAGGTTGAACAGGCCACCGACGGCGTTCGGCGCCATCGGCACCGGGGTGTACTCGCTGTACGACAGAACCTCCTGGACGGCGTCCACGTCCACACCGAAGAACTGGCCGGCGACCTCGAAGGTGACGAACTGGCGACTCGACATGCGCAACTCCTGGGATGGTGCCCGCCGAGAGGCTGGTGGCGACGGAACACCAGGAATATCGGAGATCCGGCAGCCGACCAAAGGAATCCGGCGGCTCTTTTCCGCCCGGCGCCGGTCAGGACTTCCGGTCGGCCTTGCGCTGCTTCTCGGCGGCGTCGGCGATGCCGTGGGCGACGGCCGTCCGGATCACCCGATAAAGCACTGCCACGCCCAGCAGCGCGAGCACTATCGACCCCATGCCGATCCCCCCGTTCACGGCACGAGACTAGATGATCATCTTGGCCCCCGACAACGCCGAGTCCGCACTCCACCGCGGCCGGGAACAGCTGCTGGACGACGTCAGCTGATCGTCCGGTACTCGGCCGGCGGTTCAGCGAGATCGGGGTGCGAGATCCAGTACCGGTTTCCGTGGATGTCCAGCATCGCCCGGTGCCAGGCCTCGTCGTGGAAGGCGATTCCTCGATAAGGGTCGTCGCTCGCCTCGAACGGGTAGCGCTTCTCCGCCGCGATCCCGGCCCGGGTCGCGTCCAGACCCGCGTGACGCCGCATCACCCACGCATAGCGGCGCCGCGCGTCATGCAGGCACTGGAGATATTCATCCTCGTCCCAGTCCGGCGACACGTCGCACAGTATCGGGCCAGCATGCACCTGGAGCGCAACCTCCCGGACTGTCACCTCCGCCACACCGATGCCGATGGTGACGCGACAGGTGGCTGCGGGAAGGCGAAGATATGTCGGCGCGGGTGGCTTCGTGGTGGCTGGCAGGGCTGCTCGCAGTCGTGCTGGCCGGCCTGTCCGGGCTGGCGGTTTACGGGTCGTGGCGGCAGGCCGCGATCGTCGACGAACTCGCCCGGGACAGTGCGAGCACCGACGCCTACCAGGAGGCGGCCTACCTGGTCAGCTGGGAGATGGCGCTGATCCAGGCGTCGCTGGTGGAGCCGCACGGCGAGGAACGCTGGCAGCTCTCCGCCGTGCACACCCAGACGCAGGGCGCCATGGAACGCATGGCGGCCGTCGACACCGACCATCCGAAGGTCACCGCCGGGCTCGTCGAGGCGCACCGCAACCTGAACTCCGAGGTGGCCACCTACCTCCGGTCGATCGACCTCGGCGACATGGAGAGGGCGGAGCAGAACCTGGAGTGGACGATCGAGCCGGCGGCCAAGGCGATCATGACCGCGGTGGTGGCCGAGCGCCGGCAGCATCTCGCCAGCCATGCGGCACTGCAGTCGGCCGGGCAGCGCGAGTCCCGGCTGCTGCTCTGGGGCAGTGGCCTGTCCTTCGTGGCGGGTCTGCTCGTGCTGGCGCTGTTCGCGTACTCGGTGCGCGTACACCGCCGGAGGGTGGAGAGGACCGCCGCGACCGACTCGCTCACCGCCCTGCCGAACCGCCTCGCCTTCACCGCCCGGACCGGGCGCGCGATCGCCGAGGAGGCGAGCCGCCGCCGGCGCCGTGACAGGTCGCGGCGGGGCCGGGTCACCGTGCTGGTGGTCGACGTCGACGGTTTCCACGAGGTCAACGACCAGCTCGGCCACGGCCACGGTGACCTGCTGCTCACCCAGGTCAGCCGGCGGCTGCGTGCCGCCGTCCGGTCGCAGGACGTCGTCGCCCGGCTCGGCAACGACGAGTTCGCCGTCCTGCTACGCGACACCGACCCGGCCATCGGCGAGGCCATCGCCCAGCGCCTGACCGGTGTCTTCGACGACCCGTTCGTGATCGGCGACATCACCGTCGACCTGGAGGTCAGCATCGGTGCCGCCACGGCCGCGCCCGGCGACGACGTACCCGCCCTGCTGCGCCACGCCGACACCGCCATGAAACAGGCCAAACGCCGGCGCCTCGGTTTCCGCCGCTACGTCGCCGACCACACCGGCGACGACGGCAACGCCCGGCTCACCCTGCTCGGCGACCTGCGGCGCGCCCTCGACGGCTCCGGCGAGATGACCCTCGACTACCAACCCAAATTCCACATGGGTACGGGCGAACTGGCCGGCGTGGAAGCGCTTGCCCGCTGGCAGCACCCGATCCGGGGCAAGGTCGCGCCCAGCGAGTTCATCCCGGTGCTGGAGGCCACCACGCTGATCCACCGGTTCACCCACCAGGTGCTGACGCAGGCGCTGACGCAGGCCCGTGCCTGGCTGGAGTCCGGGCACCGGGTCCCGGTGGCGGTCAACATCTCCACCCGGTCGCTGTTGGACACCGGTTTCCCCGGCCGGCTCGCCGAGCTCCTGAGTCAGACGGGTGTCCCGGGCGACCAGCTGTGCATCGAGGTGACCGAGCACAGCATCATGACCGACCCGGACATCGCCATCGAGACCCTCAACCGCATCCGCGAACTGGGTGTCCACACCTCCGTCGACGACTACGGCACCGGTTACTCCTCGATGGCCTACCTGCGGCAGCTGCCCCTGAACGAGATCAAGATCGACCGCTCGTTCGTCAAGGACATCAGCACCGACCACAGCAGCCGGGCCCTGGTCGCCTCCACGACCGAACTCGGCCACATCCTCGGCCTCACGGTCGTCGCCGAGGGCATCGAGGACGCCGCGACGCTGGCCGTGCTCAGCGAGATCGGCTGCGACCTGGCCCAGGGTTACCACCTGGCCCGCCCGATGACCGCCGAGGCCCTCACCCGCCGTCTCCAGATCCACACCCTGCTGCCGGCGTGAGGGCCGCACCGCTCCCGCCGGCGTAGCGGCGGTCAGCGGAAGGCCATCGATCCGCCTATGCTCGGGGCACTTTCTCCGGCGAGGTGGAGGGGTCATGCGTGGTCGGGGCGGCCTGGACGGCATGCCGTGGTGGGTGCTGCTCCTCATGGCCATCGGCGTTCTGCTGGTGCTGCTCATCCTCTGGGAGCTGCTGTCGGGCACCGGCTCCGGCCCGGAGGCGAGTCGCGGGCTGCTGCTCCGGTAGGCGCCGGCGTGCGGCGAGATCCGCGGCCGCGGTGCGCCACCGCGGGAAGTCGAAGGTGAAGCCCGCGTCGGTGAGCCGGCCAGGGACCACCCGGCGGCTCTTCAGCAGCAGCTCGGTGTCCGACCGGAGGGCGAACGCTCCGATTTCGGCCATCTGCCGGGTCGCGGGCAACCCGAAGGGCATCCGCCAGGCCGCCCGCAGCTCGCGCATGAAGTCGCGGTGCGGCAACGGGTGCGGTGCGGCCAGGTTGACGGCCCCGGTGAGGTCGTCGCGCTCGATCAGGAAGCGGACGGCGCGGGCGAAGTCGTGGTCGTGGATCCACGAGACGAACTGCCGGCCGCCGGCGACCGGTCCGCCGAGACCGAGACGTGCCAGCCAGCTCAGATAGTCGAACACGCCGCCACGGTCCGGGCTCATCACCATGGCCGACCGGAGGGCGACCTTGCGCGTGTGCGGGGTCACCGCCCGCTCCTGCGCGGCCTCCCAGTTCTTCGCGATCCGCACGCTGTAGCCCCAGTAGCCGGGCACGCCCGGCTCGTCGCCGCCGATCAGCCCGCCGGACTCGTCGTTGGGTGCGTCGAACCGGTGCGCGTAGATCGTCGCGGTGCTCATCTGCAGCCACACCGCGGGCGGCCGGGCCGCCGCGGCGATGGCGTCACCGATCACCCGCGCCGAGTCGACGCGGGAGTTCATCATCGCTTCCAGGTTGTCCCTGGTGTACCTGCAGCTCACACTGCGACCGGCCAGGTTGACGACGACGTCACTGCCGTCGACCTCGGCCGCCCAGTCCCCGAGCGACGAGCCGTCCCAGCGGACCTGCCGCTCGCCCCGCGGAGAGCGGGTCAGCACCACGACATCGTGGCCGTCCGCGGTCAACGCCCGGACGAGGATCGCACCGACCTGACCGGTTCCTCCTGCGATGACGATCTTCATGGTGGTGCCCCGTCTCCGTGGTCGACCGGTATTTGAGCGGTTGCTCAAGTCCAGCGTACGTCACTTTGAGCGACTGCTCAACCCGGCTGGTCCGCCGAGGCTGTTGCCGGGTGGAACTACGATCGACCGGCGGCCGGCAGCAGGGTTGACCTGGCCCGGAGCGGAATCGGGGAGCGGGCATGACGGAGGTTGCGGCGTCGGGCCGGCGATCCCGACGACGACGGATCGTCCTGGTTTGCGCCCTGCTCGTGGCACTCGCCGTCCCCGCCGCCGCGTGGTGGGGGCAGCCGCGGCTCGCTGAGGGCAGCCTGGTCGCTCCCGGTGCCGGGATGACGTGGGCGAACGACGGCGTCGAGGACACCCGCATGATCGTGCGGGGCAGGCCGGTCGCCACCGTCACCGCGACCTTCAGCATCCGCAACAACGGCCGCCTGCCGTTCACCATGAGCGGAGCCGGCGACACCGGGAACTGGCTCGCCAGGCAACAGGTCACCTTAATCCCGGGCTTCCCGGGAGACGACGCGACCGCGACACCGGTACGACAGGTGACGGTGCGCCCCGGCGACGAGGCGACCCTCTTCTGGTCGCTGGACATGCGATGTCAGCCACCGCTGGCCGAGGGCGCCTCCATGAGCGTGGAGGCCATCCCGCTCCGGGTGAGTACCTGGGGAGTCCCGGCGGACCGGGACCTCGTCCTGGAGCGCCCGATCACCTTCGCCGGCGCCGCCGGGACGACGACCGCGATGCCGCCGGAGGACTGTGTCGATGGCTGAGGTATCCCGATGGATGCGGCGTGACACGACCGGGCCCGCGACCGGCGGCACCGCGCGGCGGGTGTGGCAGGTCGCGCGGGTGTCGCTGGCAGCCCTGTGGGTGGTGTGGGCCGTGGCGAGCTGGTGGACCGCGCCACGGCAGACCGATCAGGCGCAGGCGAGAGCCGACCTGGCGGCCGGGCGGATCCAGTCGTATCAGTGGGCCGACAAGTGGAGCGACACCTCCGGCTTCTCCTGGAACGACCAGGCCGTGCTGCGGTCGTGGGGGAGCGACGGGCCGCTGCTGGTCTGGACGACGAGTGGCGCCCGTGTCCACTACACGATCGTCGAGACCGACCCCGAGCCGGACGCCGCGTCGCTGACCCGGGATCTGGGCGCCGCCGGGATCGGCCAGGGCGATCCGACCGGCGTGCTGCTGTCGCTGGCGTCCAGGAGCGGCGTACTGATCATGGTGTCTCTGGCGATTCTGTACTTCGGGCCCACACCGGCGACCGGGACCCGCTGGTTCTGGTTCTGGCTGCTCGTCGGCGTACCACTCGGATTCGGGTTCGTGTACTGGCTCGTCCGCGAACGCCCATGGGCGAGCCCCGCCGTCTCCGACGTCCGGCGCTGGTACGCCGGTGTCGCGATCGCGTTCGTGACCACCCTCGGCGGCTCGCTGCTCGCCTACGGCCTGCACCGGATCCTGGGGGAGTGGCTGATCCCGTCGGCGCTGTTCGGCTGAGCGATCATGAACCTCATGGAGAACCAGCAGGCGAAGGTAGTCACGCTCTGTGGCTCGACCCGGTTCGAGGCCGAGTTCGCGCAGGTCAATCAGCGGCTCACGCTGGACGGCTGCGTCGTGATCAGCCTCGGCATGTTCCGCCTTCCCGAGCTGCCGGGCTACGACTGGGCGGCCGACAGCGCGGACCTGAAGGGACGGCTCGGCCGCCTGCACTTCCAGAAGATCCGGATGGCCGACGAGGTGTACATCGTGGATCCGGGCGGCTACGTGGGTGAGTCGACCCGCCGGGAGATCGCCTACGCGGAGTCGCTCGGCAAACCGGTCCGCTACCTGAGCCGCGAGTAAGCCAGTAGATCGACGAGGTAGAAGAGTAGCTCGCCCTTTTCGTCGCTCTCCGTGCGTTCCACGTGCATACCCAGCCGGGTGACGATGTGGCGCGATGCGCCGTTGTGCGGGCGGATGCTGGCCCACACCCGGCCAAGGCCGGCGGCCCGGCACTCCCGCAGCACCGTCGCGGCCGCCTCGGCGGCATGGCCGCGACCGCGGTGCGAAGCCCGGATCATGTAGCCGATCTCCGGCTCCTCGAATCCGGTCCGGCCTCGGAGCATCCCGCAGTTGCCGATCAGCAGTCCGGTCTCCGGGCAGCGCAACGCATACCAGCACAGGCCGTGGTCGTGCTGCGCCGCGACGCGGTTGGCGATCCAGCGCTCGGTCTGCTCGAACGTGGTGAAGGGCCCGGAGCCGATGGTGTTGGTCTCCGGATCAGCGAAGAGGGCGTGCAGTTCGACGGCGTCGTCGGCCGTGAAGGCGTCCAGCCTCAGGCGCGGCGTGCGCAGCGACGGCGCCATTGCGGCACGGGCAGTGGCGGACATGGTCATCATCCAAGCAGAAGCGCACCCGCTCGATCCACGAGCCCGGGCCGTCATCGGAAGCCGGCTCGCACCGCGGTGAACTGATGAGTAACTTACGCCGTACCTCTGCCTGATCGCGTTAACGGAACCGTAACCGTCGCGGAGGTGGCGCATGTCCACGTTGCTCACCGGCCTGGGCCTGGGCCGCCTGCTTCATCGTGCCGCGCATGCCGCGACCGGCCGCCGGCGCTGGATGGTCGTCACGGGTGCGGGGGTCACCGTGCTGACGGGCCTGGGCGTCGCCGCCTACGCCCTCCCGATCCCGTTCGTCGACAGCCTGGTCGCCGATCAGGTCGCCGAGCGGGTCAGCGGTCAGGTCGCCTGCGCGCAGGTGACGGTCGGCGGTGACCGCCTGCTGGCCCAGGCGATCCGCGGCACCCTGTCCGAAGTGCGGGTCACCGTGCCGGACGCGACGCTCTCCGGTGTGCAACACGCCTCGTTCACGGCCACTCTGCGCGACGTGAGCCAGCCGGCCACCGATCAGACCCACGTCGGCTCGATGAACGCGGCGATCACGATCGGCTTCGCGAACATGCCGGCCGTCGAGGGAACCGCGCCACCCACCTACCGGCGAGCCGACGACGGCGGCCTGACGGTCGAGACCGTGGTGCCGGCCGAGGCGTCGGAGAACGTCAAGGCGAAACTGTTCCTCAAGATGCGGATCGCCGGGGACAGCGCCGAGGCGGTACCCCAGCAGCTGGAGATCTTCGGCCAGAAGGTCGCCGCGTCCAAAGCGTCGGCGCTCACCGGCGGCGTCCGCAAGCAGGACCTGCCCGAACTCCCGGACGGCGTCACCTACAAGTCGATCACCCCGCAGCGCGACGGCCTGCACGTGGCGCTGGCCGGCGTCGCGACCCAGGCACTGGACACACTGCCCACCCAGGTCGGCGACCAGACGGTCACCTATTCGGCCGCGGACGGCCTGATCGGCATCTCCACCGCGATCAAGGTCGAGCCGATCATCGACGTGCCACTCACCATCCGCGCCGAACCGCGGCTCGACGGCGACTCGCTCACCCTGGTCCCGCGCCTGGTGCACATCCTCGGCAAGGACCGGGAGACCGGCGACGTACTGTCCCGGATCGTCCTCTCGCAGATCGACGAGAAGGACCTGACCCGCAAGCTACCGGCACTGCCGCCGGGCGTGAGATACCGGGCGGTCGAGGTCGACCCCGACGGCGTCCACGTGACGGTCAGCGGCACCACCATCCAGCCGTTCTCGGTGCTCAAACAACCCGAGGGCGGACAGCCGACCACGTTCGGCGCCGAGGCCGGCTTCCTGACCGCGTCGACCAAGGGCTCACAACAGGACACCAGGATCCAGCTGTACGCCGAACCGAAGATCACCGGCAACGTCCTGGACATCGCCCCGCAGCAGATCGAGATGTTCGGCACCCGCTTCCCCGCGGACCGGGTGCTCTCCCAGGTGAAATCGTCACCGACCAGCTATCCCCTGCAGGAACTGCCCGCCGGCCTCACCTACCGGAGTGTCGAGGTGACCCCCACCGGCCTGCTGATCAAACTGGAGGGCCGCGACGTGACCCTGGCGAAAGGCGCCCTCGGCGGAGGCTCCTGCTGATCGGCTTCTGCCGTTAACCGTGGCTGTGTCGTCTGTTCCCTCTTGATCGCTACGGTGACCGCGCCGGGCCCGATGGAGGGGAATCGTTGAGCGTGCGCGAGTGGCAGTGGCTGGGTGTCGCCGGCAGCACGCTGGTCGCCGTGGGCGGGCTCTACGTGGGTGTCGGGCCGTCGGGTGATGCGGTGCAACTGCCGCACGACGCCGTCGCCGCGATCCTCTGGCCGACCGCCGTGTCCTATCTGGGCATCACCCTGTTGCTGCTGGCCTGGTGGATGATCGGGCGGCTGCGGGCCGAGCCGGCGGTCCTGGTCCGCACCGGGGTGATGTGGGCGATCCCGTTCGCCGTGAGTGGGCCGATCTTCAGCCGCGACGTCTACAGCTACCTGGCGCAGGGTGCGATGACAGTGGCCGGCATCGACCCGTATCGGTGGGGGCCGCAGGCTCTCGGCGGTGAGCCGGCCGCCCATGTGCCGTCGATCTGGCAGGACACGCCGGCACCGTACGGGCCGGTCTTCCTCCGCATGGCCGGTGCCGTCACCACCCTCACCCAGAACGAACTGTGGCCGGGCCTGCTCGGCATGCGCCTGCTCGCGGTCGCCGGGGTCGCGCTGCTCGCGGTCACCGTCCCGCGGATCGCCCGGGAGTGCGGCGCCGATCCGTCCACCTCGCTGTGGCTGGGCGTGCTCAACCCCCTGGTGCTGCTGCATCTGGTGGTGGACGCGCACAACGACGCCGTGATGATCGCGCTGATGTGCGCCGGGCTGCTGGTGGCGCTGCGTCACCGGCCGGTCCTCGGCGTCGTGCTGATCACCCTGTCCGGGCTGGTCAAGGGCCCTGCGCTGCTCGGTCTGGCGTTCCTGGCCGTGCTCTGGGCGGGCCGGCTCCCGGGACGGTTCGGTCTGCTGCGCGCCGCTTCGGCGACGCTTCTCCTCGCCGGAGGTACGGCCATCGCCGTCACCACCGTGGCGGGGACCGGTTTCGGCTGGGTGCCGGCGTTGCGTGCACCGACGCGGGCCCGTACCTGGATGTCGATCACCACCGACCTCGGTGGACTGCTCGGCGCGCGGGAGGCACTGTGGGCGGCCGGGCTGCTCCTGGCCGGGGCGATCACCCTGTTCCTGCTGCACCGGGTCGGCGCCGGATCGGACATGGTCGCCGCCTGCGGTCTCGCGCTGGTCGCGTTCGTGGTGCTCAGCCCGGTCGTGCACGTGTGGTACCTGCTGTGGGGCTTCGTGCCGCTGGCGGCCGCGGGCTCCGACCGGGCCCGCGGGGCGGTCGCCCGCGCCTCACCGGTGCTGGTGCTGTTCGCCCCGCCGAACGACGCCCCGACCGGAGTCCCGATGGTGCTCGGTGGGGTGCTCGGTACCGCCGCCGGCCTGCTGGTCTACCACGTCGTCCGGACCGCCGGCCGCCGCACCGCCCTGGTGCTCGACACCGCGTGATTCGATAATCGGAGCGGCAAAACCGGTTCCCAAACGTGGGTGAACGGGTAATACTGCCGCGCAACAGTCGAACTGATTCACGGGGAGCCCGTATGACCGCACACGCAGTGGTGTTCCGCGGCGAAGACCGACCCGCACAGGATGTCGAGCAGAGGCGGGAGACCGACCGCAGCACCGAAGCGATGCAGCGGTTGCGCCGGCCCTTCGACCTCGACCTCCGCACCCCCGACGCCATCCGGTGCCTGCCGGTCTGACCGGTGTCCGCGTCTCAGGGCAGTAGGCCCCGATCGGTGAGGAACCGTTGCAGTTCGCCCTGCTGGGAGTCGGTCATCGCGCTGCGGGGCAGGTCGAGGACGATGCCGCTCTCCTGGCGCATCAGGTAGGCGTCGGGGCTGGCGGCGACGGCGACGACGGCGGCCCACCGCCAGGTCCGGGTCGCGTCCGGGGCACTGACCCGGATCTCGTTCTCGGTGATCGTCCAGCGGCGCGGGACGGGTGGCGCCATGTTCACGGTCGTGTCGATCCGCTGCCACAGTCGTGCCGCGAGTGCGACCGGCAGGAGCAGCAGCGCGGCGGCGCCGATCGCGAGCAGGGGGCTGCGGGCGGACCAAGCGGCGGCTGCTGCCAGGGCCGCCGGGGTCGTGGCCACGGCGAGCCGCCACCACGGCATCCGGGCCATGACCCGCAGACGGCGGTCGCGGCCGGACACGTAGATCGGCGCGCCGGTGGAATCCATTTCGATCAGCATCGGTTACCGCACGTTCCGCGCGCCGACCAGACCGCGTGCCGAGAGGAAGTCCCGCAACTCGGCATCCTGGTCGTCGGTGAGCGGCCGGCGCGGAATGTCGACGATCACGTGACCGTCCTGGACCAGCAGGTAGGCGACTCTCGTCGCCTCGCCGAAACGGAACGTCGACCAGGCGTACTCCGCGGAGGTCAGCTCGGAGCTGGACTCGATCCCGTCGTCGGTGAGCAGCCAGCGGCGCGGCGACTGCCAGGACAGCGGGACCGTCACCATGGCGGCGACACGTATCTGCCAGATGACGAGCACCGCGACGCCGACGATCACGACCACCACGCCGACGACGACCTGTTCGAGGACGAACAGGGCCGCGAATCCCGCCGCGAGGACGGCCAGCCCGATGAGCAACCAGGGCAGGTTGGCGCGTCGCGCCGCACGGATCAGCTGCACCCGGAAGTACTCGGCATCCCGGCTGAAGGTGAACTCGATTCGCATCGGCTGATGTTAGGGCACAACCTGCCGCCCTTTACATCGACTTCGCTGATGCGGCGCGGCCGCGGCGTTAGAGTCGCTGGTCATGGGACTCCTCACCTTCAGCCTCAACGTCACCCTGGACGGTTGCGTCGATCATCAGGAGGGGATCGCCGACGACGAGACGCACGCCCTCTTCACCCGTCTCATGGACGAGGCCGGCGCCATGCTCTGGGGCCGCGTCACCTACGAGATGATGGAGGTCTACTGGCCGGCCGTCGCCCGCGGTGACGTGGAGGCCCCGCCGGCCCTGCGCGAGTGGGCGGTCAAGCTGGAGACCAAACCCAAGTACGTGGTGTCGTCGACGCGCACGGACTTCCCGTGGACCGGCAGCCACCACATCGCCGGCGACCTGCGCGAGGGCGTGCAGAAACTCAAGGACGCGACACCGGCCGGGGTCCTGCTCGGAAGCGGCAGACTCGCCACCGAACTCGACCGGCTGGACCTGATCGACGAGTACCGGCTGCTTGTGCATCCCCGGATCGCCGGCCACGGCCCGAAACTGTACGAGGGCGGGCTGCCCGGCACACGCCGGCTCGAACTGGTCTCGGCGGACCCGCTCCGCAACGGCGCGGTGGCCATGCACTACCGCCGCGCGCGCTGAATCCGCCTCCCGGAGACGAACGCCTACGAACGTGGCCAGGCACACCGGCCGCGATCGGGTCGCGGCGTAGCTGTCGAAGAACTCGGCCGTGCGGCGCACCGGGCGCCGCACGGCCGTTGTCGTCAGGCGAGTGGTTCGATCCGGATGTTGCGGTAACGGACGTTCGCGCCCGCGTCGCCGTGGTCCTGCAGGCGGATCGGGCCCGGTGTGGCGTTTTCGGCCGCACCCCCGCCGGTCGGACCGTCGATCGCCACGTTGTTGTGGACCGTCACGCCGTTCCACACGACGGTCACGCGGGCGTTCTCGGTCTTCGCGCCGGAACTGTTGAAGCGGGCCGCCCGGAACGTGATGTCGTAGCTCTGCCACGTCTCCGGCGCCGCC
Organism: Actinoplanes subglobosus; assembly: GCF_042650585.1. Lineage (NCBI taxonomy): Bacteria > Bacillati > Actinomycetota > Actinomycetes > Micromonosporales > Micromonosporaceae > Actinoplanes > Actinoplanes subglobosus. The sequence goes on along the minus strand of NZ_JBHSBL010000030.1, from coordinate 8,451 downwards.
GCGGCGTTGCTGTCCGGCGCCTTCTTCAGGTAGATGCTGCCGGCCTCGTCGTTGGCGGGCGTGGTGTCGCCGTACGAGTCGAGGACCTGCAGCTCGTAGCGGTCCTGCAGGTAGATGCCGCTGTTGCCGCGCTGCTGGCCGGTCACGTTCGACGGCAGGTTCGGCTGCCAGTACTCGACGTGCAACTTGAAGTCGGTGAAGCTCTGCCGCGTCCGGATGTCACCGCCGAGGACCTCCATCGACCCGCCGGACAGCGGCCAGCTCGCGGCGCTGCCGTCGGTCTTCTGCCAGGACTGCAGGTCGTCGCCGTCGAACAGCACGACCACGCCGGATCCGCCGCCCAGCACCCAGTGCTGGCTGGCCACGCCCACGTACTCCCAGATGTGGGCCTGGGTGCCGTCGGCGGAACTGCCGTTGAGGATGTCCAGCACCTTGCCGGACTGCGGGTTCAGGATCGACCCGTCGGACTGCGGCTGCCACTTCTGCGCCCCGGAGTTGTTGCAGGTGTACAGCTGCACCTTGGTGCCGTTGGTGGTGCCGCTGTTGCTGACGTCCAGGCACTTGCCGAGCGCGCGGAACGTGTCGCCGACCCGGCTCCATTTCTGGGCGTTGCTGTTGTTGCAGGTGTAGAGCTGGATCTTGGCGCCGTCGGCGGTGCTGCTGTTGCTGACGTCCAGGCACTTGCCGGCGAGGCCGGTGATCGGCCCGGCGCCACCGCTGACCGTGATCGCGTCCAGGTTGACGTGACCGTCGTCGCCGGTGTCGTACCGGTAGGCGACGGTGTTGGCGCCGGCGTTGAGCGGGATGCTCTCGGTCTTCGTCGTCCAGTTCGCCCAGGCACCGGTGTCGGCCAGGCTCGTCTGCCCGATCTTGACGCCGTTGGCGTACACGCTGATCTTCTTGGTGCCGGTGAACGGGTTGGGCCCGTTGGCGTAGCGCAGCGCCACGTCATAGGTGCCGGCCGCGGCGGCGTTGACGGTGAACGTCGTGGTCGCGCCGACCGTGCCGTAGCCGGCGACGAATCCGGAACCGGTGTATCCGGCGTGCTCGGTGGCCACGCCGGCGCCACCGGACAGGCCGGCGTTCTCCGCCTGGTAGGTGTTCCCGACCGGCGGCGGGCCGCTGGTCAGCGAGTTGAGGGTGTACCACGCCTCGGTACTCCAGAGCGACTCACCGGTGTCCGAGGAGAACGGGCGCGGCGACCGTACGTACACCACATGCCCTGCCTTGAGGCCGTCGATGGTGAGGGTGACCTTCTTGCGGTCGGCGGACAGGGCGGCCGCGGTGACGTTCAGCGCCTGCTCGTCGATCTTGGGCCCGCCGTAGGACGCGGTCGGCTGGTAACGCCACTGCTTCACCTGGTAACGCGCGGCCAGCGCGTTGGCCGTCTCGGTGGACAGCGGCTTGGTGTACTCGAGCTCGAAGCCGCCGTTCTTGGCGCGCATGGCCAGGATGTCGAACGTGGTCGTGCCCTTCGGGCTGAGTTTCTGCAGGCCGTAGCTGAGCTTGCCGGTCTGCCCCCAGTTGCCGCCCGCCCCGAGGCCGCCGGCGTAGATCGCCCCGTCGGGTCCGAGGCTGAGCTCCGCCACGCCCGCTTCCAGTCCCTGGGTGAGCCGGAACAGGGCGCCCTGGTACTCGCCGTTGACCTTCTCCAGGTAGGCGCGCTGGATCCCGCCGTAGGTGACGTCGCCGATCAGCATCTGCCCGGCGAAGACGCCGTCCTTGACCAGCACCGGGGTGCTCGGCGAGTTGGCGATCTCGTTCTGCGGCATCCACAGCACCGGCGCGGTCACCGGCTTGGCGTCGAACGGGCCGGGCGGGGTCATGTAGTGGTTGAAGAACCGGTCCTGTTTGATGTGCAGCAGTTTCGACGAGGGCAGCCAGCCGCCCTGGTTGTCGGTGACGAACAGGGCGTTCTCCGGTCCCCAGCCGATGCCGTGCGGGGTGCGCAGTCCACCGGCGACATACGAGACGGCGCCGGTGTCCTTGTTGACCTTGACGGTCGTACCCCGGTTGGCGGCGGGTTGGGGGTTGGTGGTGTTGCCGCCGTAGTTGATCGACACCGACAGGTTCAGGTAGAAGTTCGGCGCCTCGTAGAGCAGGCCGAACGCGAATTCGTGGAAGTTACCGCCGTACGGCCAGGTCGCGACGGTCTGGTACTGGTCGGTCACCCCGTCGCCGGTGGTGTCCACGAGCCGGGTGAGTTTCGTCTTCTCCGACACGTAGATCACACCGTCGACGATCTTCAGGCCCATCGGTTCCTTGAGCCCGCCGGCGACCTTCTTCGTCGTCACGGTGCCGGGGCCGGTGTCGCCGGTCGCGTTGCCGAGGATGTGGACCTCCCCCGCCGACGAGGTGCCCGAGTCGTCCGCGCCGCCCCAGGTGAGCACCGCGAGGCGCCCGTCGGGGAACCAGTCCATGCCGGTGACCTTGGGCTGGAAGCCGCCCGGCCGCAGGTTGGTCAGGGTGTAGTCGGGATGCACCGCGGTCAGCGGCAGGCCGTCGCCGGGGGAGTCCCCGGCGCTCTCGCACTCCTTGCGGCCGGGCGCCGTCACCCGCACCACACCGGCGTCGGTGCTCAGCGCCGAGTTCGGCACCAGCGTGAAGGCGGAGGCCCCGGGAGCCCGCCACTCCAGGGTGAGCGCCTGCCCGCCGCCCCGCTCGAAGAAGTCGACGCGCAGCGGGTGGATGCCGGCCGCCAGGGTGATCGCACCCTCCTTGGACGTCACCCCGTGCAGACCGTCGTGGTTGATCACCAGGCTGTCGGCGACACTCAGCCGGGAGCCGTCGTCGCTGGTCAGGCGGAACGTGTAGGAGCCGGCCGCCGGGACCGTCACGTTGCCGAGGACCTGCGCGACGAAGTTGTCCTCGATACCGAAGTCGCCGCCGCTCCAGTTGATGGCCGGCATAAGTTTGTCGATGTTCGGGGTCTGCGCCGGTTTCAGGGTGCAGATCTTGTCGAGCGGCGTCTGCACATCGAAGACCCGCAGGGTCACGCCCGGTTCCTGCGGGGGCGGCGCGGCCTGGGCGGGCACGGCGGCGAGCATGCCCGCCATGCCGGCGAGGGTCAAGATCATCATTCGGTACGGCCGTCTGAGCATCCGGTCTCCTCGGTGGGGGAGGCATGCGAACGTGTGGTGCGCGTCACCGTAGGACGGCTTTCGTGTGACGGTCCAGATGTTCGAGATGCTCGTGCGGAACTTTCTTCATCTTGTGCGAAAGTCGGTCTTCTGAAACGAATTCATTATTCGAGCGCTTGACAACCCATCGACAACCGTCGACTGTGAACGTTCTTTTCGGTTCGCTCCCGTCCGGGGGCCATGATGGACACCGGTGCGACGGACAACGGCGCCGATACCCTGACCGCCTTCCGCCGGTCCGGCAGCCGCATGGCAGCCGACGGGGCTCCGGATCACGAGGCCGCTCCGGTGGCCGTCAGGATGGACGGCGTGAATGTGATGAAGCCCGGGGTGACCTGGCGTTCCCGTAAGGTGCCCGGGCGCAACGGCCCGGTCCGGACCCGCGAGTACCGTCCCGCGGCACCGCGTCCCGACGCCGAGGTGGTCGTCTGGGTCCACGGCGGAGCCTATGTCGGCGGCAGCCTGCGGATGCCGGAGTCGCACGCGGTGGCGACGGACCTGGCCCGGACCGGCCGCCCGGTCGTCGCCGTCGACTACCGCAAGGTGTCGTATCTGCCGCTGCTGCTGCCGAAACGCCGCATCCGGCCGCATCGCAACAACTTTCCGGTGCCGGTGCACGACGTGCTCGACGCCTACCTCGACACGGTCCGCCGTTTCCCGGGGCGACGGGTCGTGCTGGGCGGGGCGAGCGCCGGCGCGAACCTGTCGGCCTGCGCCACGCTGCGTGCCGAGGGGCACCGGCCGGCGGGCCTGATCCTCGCCTACGGGGCCTTCCACGTCGAGCTGCCGCCGATCCCCGCGGCGCTGCGGGCGAGCATCGACGCGTCGGCGGTGAAACGGCAGTTCACGGCGGAGGTTTATCGCCGGGTCACGCTCAATCTCGTCGGCGACGCGGCGGTGCTCGACGACCCGGACGCGTCCCCGGCGACGGCGCCGGTCGACGCGATCCCGCCGGCGCTGTTCGTCGACGCGGACGCCGACACCCTCAGGGCTTCCAGCGAGTTGTACGCCGAGCGCCTCACCAAGGAGGGCGTCCCGGTGGTGTCGACCTTCGTCGAGGGCAGCTCCCACGGTTTCCTGAACAGACCCGCCGCCGCCCACTACCGGCAGGGACTGACCGTCATGGGGGAGTGGCTCGACGGCCTGGGCGCTGTCGAAGGGTGATCGCGGCCGCGGCCGGTTGGCGAGCGACCGCGGCCGCGATCGGGGAGGCGGACGGCCGGGGCGTGAGTGCGGGCACGCCCCGGCCGCCGCGTCAGGGGGAGGTGCAGGTGAGAGCCGGGGTGCCGGGGGTGCCCGTGGCGATGAAGCCGAAGGTGGTGGAGCCGTCGGCGGGCAGGTTGCCGTTCCACGAGACGTTGCGGACGCTGACCGTGGAACCGGACGTGGTCAGTGTTCCGTTCCAGACCTGGCTGATCGACGAGCCGGACGGCAGCGTCCAGGAGACCGTCCAGCCGTTGGGCGTACCGTTGCCGGCCTGGACTTTGACCTCGCCCTGGTAACCGCCGTTCCAGGTGCTCACCGCCCGTAGTGTCGCCCCGCAGGCGCCGGTCGGCAGCGACGGTGACGGCGACGGCGACGAGGAGGGGGAGGACGAGGGGGAGGACGAGGGGGAGGAGGACGGCGACGACGGGGCCGAGGTCGGCGACGAAGGCGGGTTGGGGGCGGTGCTGGCCAGGCTGTAGGCGAGGTCGGGCTGGAACGATCCGGCGGCGTAACGGCAGCCGTCCGCCTCACCGGGCGGCTTGATCCACAGGAACGCGTCGATGTTCGCGTCGCCGGTGTTCACCGTCGGGTACTGGCCGATGCGACGGTCGGTGTTGTCGTCGCCGCACCAGTCGCCGCTGGCGCCACCATTGCGGCTGGTGTCGATCACCTGCCGTTTTCCGCTGACGCCCTGCCCGTTCAACGAGGAGATGATCGAGCGGCCGTACGCCGACTCGGCGCTCGTGGGCTGGAAGTTGGAGGCGTTGGTGTAGAAGCCGTCCGCGTCGGCGATCCCGGCCGCGACGAGGCGGGAGGCCTGGTCACCGGCACTGTTCCAGGCGGAGTGGCCGCCGTCGAGGTAGACCCTGGCGTTCGGGTTGGCGGCCTTCAGGGTCTGCGTGGCGGTCCGCAGTGCCTGGTTGCGGGCGGCGATCTCGCTGCTGTTGAGGCAGGTGAGCAGGGCGATCGAGTCGGGCTCCAGGTTGAGGACGACGGTCTGCCCGCCCAGGTTGCGGGCGATGTTGCCGATCCACGTCTGGTACTGGGTGAGGTCGGGGGCCCCACCGGAGCTGGCGCCGCCGCAGTCGCGGTTGGTGATGCCGTAGACGGTCAGTGCGGGGATCTGACCGGCCGCGTTGGCGGCGTTGACGTAGGTGGCCACCTCGGCGCCCACGGTGGAGATGTTGAACGACGACAACCAGCGGGTGGCGGGCTGGCTGGCGACCTTGTCGCGGATCACCGCGGCCCGTGAGTCGCCGGGGTTCGAGGCGAGCCAGCGGGCGACGGCGGTGTTCGGGTCTCGGTAGAGGGTTCCGGAGATGGTGCCGGCGGAGGCGGTGCCGGTGACGACCAGAACGCCGGCCGCCACCGCGGTGGTGCAGGCGGCAGCGACAGCGACGACGCGGGAACGGGACATCGAGCCTCTCCTGGGGGACGGGAGTTGGGAGCGCTCCCAAATTAACGATATCGATGTCCCGAGGCAACATTTGTGCAAAGTTAGGCGCCTCGTGCCTAAATTGCCGCCGGGGACATCAGGTTCGAGGGATGTGGGGGGCGCGGTGGAGGCGAACTGGCCGGAGTTGCGGCGCCGGACGGCCCGGGTTCGGGCGGCCATGACGGACGCGCCCGCGGCGCCGCTGACCGAGGCCGAGGTCGCCGAGGTCGAGGAGCAGTTCGGAGTGCGGCTGCCGGGTGTCTACCGGGAGTTCCTGATCCGGGTCGACGCCGGCGGTCACGGCCCCAGACTGAGCCGTCTCCAGCGTGGTCTCGGCGGCTGGGAGTGGGCCGACCTGCCGGTTCCGCGGGGCGACGACCTGGGCGCGCTGGCGAAACCGTTCCCCGATCAGGACGCGATCCAGGCCCGGCTCGACGAGCTCGACGAGCCGGCCGAGTACCGCAGTCCCGAGTGGCTCGCCTGGGACGAGCTGTGCGAGCAGGCGCTGGCCGACCAGATGAACGGCACGATCGCCATCGGCGGCGACACGACCTTCCCGTTGCTGCTGGTCGTCACGGGACCGCAGCGTGGCACGATCTGGTGCGATCTACGGGTGACCACCGAGGCCCTGTTCCTCGTCCGCAATCGGGACGGCAGCGCCGCCACGTTCGCCGACCTCTATGCCGACTGGCTGACCGAGGCGGAACGGCTGCTCGACGAGGGCCGTACCGAGCTGCGGCGGTGGGACGTCCGTACCCCGATGATCGAGAATATTTTTCGTCCTCCGCGGTGAGCCAGGGATCGATCGACTATGGCGCCGGGGCCTTAACCTCATGTCGAGTCGACGATCGAGGCCAGCAGGAGATGATGTCGGAGATGACCGAAAATAACCCCGCGCTCGGCAACGTGCTGTGGTCGGGGACCTCGCAGGACCTCACCTCGCTCGCCACCGGCGGCCGCCTGCAGACCGGTTCCTACACCGTGACCGAGGACGCGATCCGGTTCTCGTCGGGTGTCATCTCCACCAAGGAAGAGATCATCCCGATCTGGCTGGTCATCGACGCCGACCTCACCCAGCACATCACCCAGAAGGTCCGCGGTGTCGGTGACCTCACCCTGCGCCTGGACCCGGCGCACGCCAAGCGTTACGGGCAGAGCGAGCTCACGCTCACATCGATCGAGAACCCGTCAGCCGTCCGCGATCTGATCCTCCAGCAGGCGAACACGGTCCGCCGTTACTGGTCCCAGCATCACTACCAGCGCGATGTCGAACTGCGCCGGGCCGGCGCGACCTCGAACAACTTCGCCATGGTGACCCAGCCCGGCCCGGCGACGGCGCCGGTTGCGGCCCAGGTCCCGGCGCAGGCCCCGGCGCCGTCGCTGGAGGCCGCTCCCGCCGCCGGGGGCGACCTGATGGCGCAGCTCGTCCGGCTCGGCGAGATGAAGACCGCGGGCCTGCTCACCGACGAGGAGTTCGCGGCGGCCAAGGCGAAACTGCTCGCGTGAGACCGTGATGCGCCTGAGGGGGACGGGCATCGCCGGGCCACTCGCCGTCTGGCATCTGGTCGACCGTCGGCGCTGATCGCAGTCGCGTGTTCTTTTCCTTTCTTCATCCGCCGAAATAGCCGGCGCGGAAAGTGTTATACGGGCGGCCTCCGTGGAGTCGCATTCCGGAGAATGATTTGTTGAATTGGTGGGAGCGCTCCCGTAAGGTGCGGACAACGGCTGACATCCCCCGTACCGAATGATCGATCCCTCCGATCTTCGAGCCGTTATCCCCGTCAGGAGAAAAGCATGCACAAAAACAGAGGCGTCCGATTGGCGGCCGCATCCGGTGGTGTCCTGCTGGCCGGCTCGGCGGCGGTCGCGGTGGCGCTGCCCGCCGCCGCGGCCGCGGGCTGTTCGGTCGACTACGCGGTGTCGTCACAGTGGCAGGGCGGATTCGGCGCCGCCGTGACCGTGACCAACCTCGGCGACCCGATCAACGGATGGACACTGACCTGGTCCTACAGCGCGGGCCAGCAGGTGACCCAGGCCTGGAACACGACGCTGACCCAGGCCGGCGCCGCGGTCACCGCCCGCAACGTCAGCTACAACGCGGCGATCGCCACCAACGGCAGCGTCTCGTTCGGTTTCAACGGCTCGTGGACCGGCGGCAATCCGGCACCGGCCGGGTTCGCCCTCAACGGGGTCGCCTGCACCGGCGGCACCACACCCACGACACCACCGTCCTCACCGCCACCGTCCTCACCGCCACCCTCGTCGCCCCCACCGACGTCGTGCACCCTGCCGTCGTCGTACCGCTGGACGTCGACGGGCGCGCTCGCCACCCCCAAGGCGGGCTGGGTGTCGCTCAAGGACTTCACCACCGTGCCGTACAACGGCCGCCAGTTGGTCTATGCCACGACCCATGACACCGGCACGTCGTGGGGTTCGATGAACTTCGGCCTGTTCACCAACTGGTCGGACATGGCGTCGGCGAGCCAGAACACCATGTCGTCCGGCACGGTGGCGCCGTCGCTGTTCTACTTCGCGCCCAAGAACATCTGGGTGCTCGCCTACCAGTGGGGCGGGCCGGCGTTCTCCTACCGCACCTCCAGCGACCCGACCAACCCGAACGGCTGGTCGGCACCGCAGACGCTGTTCTCCGGGAGCATCTCCGGCTCCGGC
>NZ_JBHSBL010000029.1:114050-258319 GCF_042650585.1 Actinoplanes subglobosus | reverse complement strand
CCTCGACTTCTACCAGCAAGCCCTGCCCATCCAGCGGGAGGTCGGCAACCGGGCCAACGAAGCCACCACCCTCAACAACATAGGCCACCTATACGACGGGCTAGGCGATCGTAGGCGGGCCCTCGACTTCTACCAACAGGCCCTGCCCATCCAGCGGGAGGTCGGCAACCGGGCCGGCGAAGCCACCACCCTCAACAACATCTCCGCCGTCCGGTTCGTGCAGGGTGATCTGGCCGGGGCGGAGCAGGTGCTGGGTGAGGTGCTCGAGCTCGTACGTCTGGTCGGGGACCGGGCTGCGGAGGCGCTGGTGTGTTTCAACATGGCGGTGCTACTCGCAGAGACAGACCGGGTCGCCGAGGCCGTCACGGTGCAGCATCAGGCCGTCGAGTCGGCTGAGCAGACCCGCCATCCCGCGTTGGGACGGATGCGGGAGTTCCTGGTTCGTCTCGAACGGATGGCGCGAGGAGAGGATGAGAACGATGGGTGACGCCACAGTCGAGGTTTCCGGGCCGCAGGCCGAGCTGCGGGCGGTGGAGCGACGGGCGGCGCTGGTCGCGGCGGCCGGTCCTGACGAGAGGGTGTCGCCGGTGCAGGTGCGGCGGCCTCGGCGGAGTTGGTGATCGCGGTGATCTCGTTGGTGTTCTCCGAGGTCGAGGTGGCCAAGACGATCGCCGAGTGGTGGCAGTCGCGTAGTAAGCAGGAAGCCGTGGTCACGGTTCTGCTGCCCGAAGGCAGCCGGATCGAATGCGGCGACGACAGCCGGACACAACTGGCGATCGCCATGCGCCGCACCGACCAGCAGTGACCGGCGGCCACCAGAAGAGAGGGCAGGGAAGTCGAATGGCCACGTTCGAGCTGGAGATCTTCGAGCAGACCTCCACCTACTACGAGCTGCGCTTGTCGTCCGGCGGCGGCCAGCCACAGACTCGTGGCCTGGACAAGGCTGCGGTCGACGAGCTGGTCGCGCTGGTACAGCGTGACTACAGCAGTGCCGCTGACGCGCAGAAGGTGTTCGGTGCGGACCGGCTGACTGAGCTCGGGACACAGTTGACGGCGTTCCTCGACGGTGACGGCCGGTGGCTGGCCCCGATGCTCGCCCATCCTGATGGGTCGGTGTTACGGATCACCGCCGAGCACCGGCTACGGCATCTGCCCTGGGAACTGCTCGTTGCGAAGGAGAGTGGTTTCCTGAGCGTGGCCGGGCGGGCGCCGCTGCTGCCGGTGCGGGCGGTCGGTACGCATGCGACGCCGAACGGCCCGGCCGCCCCTGGGAACCGGCCGTTACGGGTGCTGTTCATGGCGGCCTCTCCTGAAGGTGTCGAGCCGGTACTGAACTTCGAGGGCGAGGAAGCCAGGATTCTGGACGCGACGCAGCGTACCGGCACTGATCTGGTGGTTGAGGAGAGCGGTTCTCTGGAGGGTTTGCAGTTCCTCAGCCGTAACTACGGCGCCGGTCATTTCGACGTGCTGCATCTGACCGGCCACGCCACCACGAACGCTGGTGGTGGGCCGCCGGTGTTCCTGGTGGAGAACGAGTTCGGTGCGCCGGCCACGGCAACGGCCGATCAGATCGCTCAGGCGATGCAGGGGCGCTGGCCTCGGCTGGTGTTCGTCTCCGGCTGCCTGACCGCTGACGCTCCCGAGGACGGGCTGTTTCCGTCGATGAGTGAAACCCTGGTCCAGGCTGGTGCCCCGGCCGTGCTCGGCTGGGCGCTACCGGTCGGTGATGTCTCGGCCACCGACTTCGCCGCCGCCCTTTATCGGGCACTGGCCGACGGCCTGGGCTTGGACCAGGCCGTCATCGAGGCCCGCCGCCACCTCTACCAGGAGCGGAGCCCGTACTGGCATCTGCTGCGCGTCTATGCCGACCGGTCCCCGCTGGCGCCCATGGTCACCCCGCTCAACACCGAGGACCGCGAACCACCGCAGGTACTCGCCGCCAGTCAGCAGTTCCTGGACCCGCAGACCCAGCTGTCGCGGGTGGCGTCGCGCGCCGAGTTCGTCGGCCGGCGCCGGGTCATCCAACGCTGCCTGCGCGCCCTCAAACAACGCGCCGGTACCTCGGACGCGGTGCAGGGGCTGCTGCTGGCCGGCATGGGTGGTCTGGGCAAAAGCAGCCTCGCCTCCCGGCTACTGGAACGCATGCCCACCCACCAGCGTGCCGTCTGGTTCGGGCACGTCGACCTCACCAAGTTCCGGGAACTCACCGCCAAGATCCAGTTCAGCAGTCCGGAACAACTCGTCGAGGCCACTAAGCTGCTGGACAACGAACAGATTCCGCTGCTGGCCAGGTTGACATTCCTGCTCGGCAACCGTGGGCCACTGGGTAAGAAGCCCTGCCTGTTCGTGTTCGACGACTTCGAAACCGGCAACCTCGACACCCGCACCGACGGCAGCCGTGTGCTCACCCCGGAGATGGCCGGTATCCTGCCCGCCCTGCTGCAGGCGATCCGTGACACCGGCAGCCCCAGCCGGGTCATCATCACCAGCCGCTACCGCTTCCCCGAGCCTGCCGGCACGCGCATCGCCGTCGAGGGCCTGGAATCTCTCACCCTGGTCGAGCAGATCAAGAAGATCGCGAACCTGAAGAACCTGCGCTCGGACTCCAGCCTGGACCCTGCCATCCGGGCCAGCGCGATCGAGGCCGCGGACGGTAACCCTCGCCTGCTCGACTGGCTCGACCGGATCGTCGCCGACCCCGGCCTCGACATCACCGGCCTGCTCGCCGCCATCAAGGCCGAAGCCGACCGGTTCCGGCGTGAGACCGTCCTGGCCGGCAACCTGCTCGACTCCCAACACCCCGAGATGCACCGCATGCTCGCCAAAGTCAACGTGGTGAACCTGCCCGTACCCGCCGCCACCGTCCACGCCCTGCACCAGCATCCCGACGCCGACAGGCACCTCACCCGGGCCGTCGAACTCGGCCTGCTCGAAGAAGGCACCGACCCCGAAACCCGCCAGCCCCGCTACTACGTCTCCAACGTCCTGCACCCCCTGATCCACGATCTGCTCACCGACGACGACTACACAGAAGCCTGCGCCGCCGCCGCCCAATCCCTGCACCAGCTCTGGGTCCTCGACACCACCACCCCCGACACCTCGCGATGACCACCACGGCTGCCATCGCCCGGTGGGCTGAGGTGCATCGGCTCGCGGTCGCCGGACGGCAGGCCGATATCGCCCAGGACGTCGGCGATCGGGTTGGCCGGGTATGGCTGCGTGTCTCCCGGTTCGCTGATGTAGAGGCGCTGGCCACAGCGACCCTGACCCTGGGCACGGACGCCGACGCCTTCTACGACCGTGGTCGGGCGCGGCAGGCGACCGGCCGACCCCGGCCGGCGTTGCAGGACTTTCAGCAGTCCCTAGCCCTGTACCGGCAAGCCGGTCACCGCGGCAACGAAGCCGCTACCCTCAACAACATCGGCAGCGTGTACAACGGGCTGGGCGACCGTGGACAGGCCCTCGACTTCTACCAGCAGGCCCTGCCCATCCAGCGGGAAGTCGGCAACCGGGCCGGCGAGGCCGTCACCCTCAACAACATCGGCCACCTATACGACGGGTTGGGCGACCGGAGGCGGGCCCTCGACTTCTACCAGCAGGCCCTGCCCATCCGGCGGGAGGTCGGTGACCGGGCCGGGGAGGCCGTCACCCTCAACAACATCGGCGGCGTGTACAACGGGCTGGGCGACCGTGGACAGGCCCTCGACTTCTACCAGCAGGCCCTGCCCATCACACGGGAGGTCGGCAACCGGGCCGGCGAAGCCACCACCCTCAACAACATCGGCATGGTGTACAACGGGCTGGGCGACCGTGGACAGGCCCTCGACTTCTACCAGCAGGCACTGCCCATCACACGGGAGGTCGGCAACCGGGCCGGCGAAGCCACCACCCTCAACAACATCGGCGGCGTCTACGAAGGGCTGGGCGACCGTGGACAGGCCCTCGACTTTTACCAGCAGGCCCTGCCCATCCGGCGGGAGGTCGGTGACCGGGCCGGCGAAGCCACCACCCTCAACAACATCGGCCACCTGTACGACGGGCTGGGCGACCGTGGACAGGCCCTCGACTTCTACCAGCAGGCCCTGCCCATCCAGCGGGAGGTCGGTGACCGGGCCGGCGAAGCCACCACCCTCAACAACATCGGCATCGTGTACAACGGGCTGGGCGATCGTGGGCGGGCCCTCGATTTCTGCCAGCAGGCCCTGCCCATCATGCGGGAGGTCGGTGACCGGGTCGGCGAAGCCACCACCCGATACAACATCGCGATGATCCACCACGCGCACGGCGACCTCGACAACGCGATCCGCGAACTCGAACACGTCGTCGACCTCGACCGCCAAGTCGGCCACCCCGACCTCGCCGACGACACCGCCGTCCTGCAACAACTGCGCCAGCAACAAGCAGAAACCCAGAAGCCGCCCCCACCCACACCATGAACCACATCAGAACGAACACTCGTCGGGCTATTCAAAATCGGTCGGCGCCCTCGTGGGCCGATCCGCCGACTGGGTGAAAGCGCTGGAACCGGCTGGCTGCTCCCGCCCCGGCTGCAGATGATGGTCTCCGTTGCCGGAGCTCTGGAACTGCGTGATCTACGCGTTGCCCGCCGCAGGCGGCGAACCTGTACTGCGATCCGGGCCGACTCGGCCGCGGGCGGTGGTTTCCTCTCCACCGCCCCCGGCCGACGGGTCGGCGATGGCCGGGACTCGTCGGCACTCATCGCCGCCCATGGTGGCCGGCCTCCCTGTGCGAGGTGTCAGCGGACGGACTTGATGCGGGTGAAGACGATCAGGCCGCCGATCAGGGCGAGGACCGCGCCGGTGAGGTAGAGCAGCGTGTAGTTCTTCTCCCCGCCCACGGCGCCGACGGCGATGATGAACGGGGCGATCAGCGGCGCGACGGCGCTGGGCAGCTTGTGCGCGAACTGCACGACGGCGATGTAGCGGCCGGACTCCTCGCGGCTCGGGATGACGGCGAGAACGATCGCCTGGTCGACAGCGCTGAAGAAGGCGATCGCCAGCTGCATCAGTACCGAACCGACGAGCAGCGTCGGGAACGAGTGGGCGAACGCTTCGACGATCGCGCCGGCGACGAAGAAGATCGCGCCGATCAGGGCGAACAGTCTGCGGCGGCGCAGCTTGTCGGAGAGGAAGCCGCCGCCGATGGCTCCGGCTGTCGCGGCGACCACACCGATGACGCCGATGATGGCCACGGTGCCGGCGACCTCGCGTACCGGGAGGTCGAGCCTTTGGGCGTAGAAGAAGGTGGTGAAGGTGGTGTTGAAGTAGAGGCCCATGAAGAAGGCGAGCCGGCCCAGCCAGTTCCAGCCGAAGTCGGGGTACTTGCGCGGGTTGAACAGGTAACTCGACAGCAGGGAGCGCGCGGAGACGGGGGCTGGGGTGCCGACGTCGCGGCTGTCGTCGTTGCCGAAGGTGAGGAAGACTGCGACCAGGGCGACGCCGACCAGGCCGGGCAGCACGAAGACGAGGAAGGTGCTGCCGCTGACCAGGGAGGTGATGCCGACGCCGATGATCGGCGCGATCTGCCCGGTGAGGCCGGTGAATCCGGAGATCTTGCCGCGTTGTTCCTCGGGGATGCGGTCGGCCTGGATGCTGAGGATGATCTGCGAGGCGGTGGCCCAGCCGAGCATGGCCACGACCCAGCAGGCGCCGACGAGCAGCACGGTGGGGGCGACCGCGATGGCGAACAGGGCGGCCAGGCCGAGCAGGGTTCCGGCGAGCAGGAACGGCCGGCGGCGGCCGAACCGGCTGCGGGTGCGGTCGCTCCAGACGCCGACCAGCGGGCTGAGGATCAGGTAGATGGCCTGGGCGGTCCCGGTGACATAGCCGAGGACCTCCTCGCGGCCGGGGGCGAGTTCGTCGATGCGGACGGCGAGGGAGAACGCGACGGGAACGATGAAGGCCATGGAGACGCCGAAGTTGGCGGCCATCATCCAGAACACGTACCGGCCGCTCGCCTTCTGCACGGGCTCCACGGTCCTGCCTTCGTCGGTTGCGGGGTCGTCGGCGGCCAGTGTCATATGCGTGGCTCCTGCTCTGCGGCGAGTTTGAAAACATGCGTGGGCTGGGTGGTGGTCAGCCCGGTGAGGATGTCGTGGGCCTCGTCCTCGTCGAGGCGGTGCGCGGCGACGAGGTCGGCGAGGTGGCCGGCGTCGAGGCGGCGGGCCATGTCGTGGCGGGCCGGGATGGAGCAGAAGGCCCGGGTGTCGTCGATGAAGCCGGACAGGCGAGAGAAGCCGGCGATCTCGGTGACGGCTTGCTGGTACGAGCGGATCGCCGCCGGGTTGTCGAGGAACCACCACGGGGCGCCGGCGTACACCGAGGGGTAGAAGCCGGCCAACGGGGCGATCTCCCGGCTGTAGACGGTGGCGTCGGTGGTGAACAACACCAGGTGCAGGTTCGGGTGGGTGCCGTAGCGGGCCAGCAGCGGCTGCAGTGCCCGGGTGAACTCCACGGTGGTGGGGATGTCGTGGCCGGTGTCCGGTCCGTACTCGGCCAGGGTCGGGGGGTGATGGTTGCGGTGGATGGCCGGGTGCAGGGTCATGACCAGGCCGTCGTCGCAGGACATCCGGGCCATCTCGCAGATCATGTGCCGGCGGAACGCGGTGGCCTCGGCCTCGGTGGCCTGCCCGGACAGGGCCTGGTCGAAGATGCGGGCGGCGTCGGCCGGGTCGAGTGGCTCGGCGACCGCGTCGGCGTGGCTGTGGTCGGTGGAGACGGCGCCGTGCTCTCGGAAGTAGCGGCGGCGGTCCTCGAGGGCCGCGATGTAGCCGCGGTAGTCGCCGGCACCGAGCTCCTTGACGGCGGTGGCCCAGTCGGGGCGGGCCGGTTCCAGATAGCGGTCGGGGCGGAAGGTCGGCACGATACGGGTCGTGACGCCGGGGTCGGCGGCGAGGCGGGCGTGCGCTGCGAGGGTGTCGGCGGGGTCGTCGGTGGTGGCCAGGAAGTCGATCCGGAACCGGTCGAGCAGTGCCCGGGGCCGGTGGCTGTCGCGGGACAACTGCTCGGCGATCTGGTCGTAGATGTCGTCGGCGGTGGCCGCGGACGGCTGCCGGGTGACACCGAAGACGCCGGTCAGCACGTCCTCCAGCCAGTAGCGGACCGGAGTGCCGGCCAGCAGCCGCCAGTTGCCGCAGAGCAGTCGCCAGGCGGCGCGGGCCTGCGGCTCGGGCAGCGGGCCCTGCCCGACGCCGAGGCCGGCCAGGGGCACCCCGCCGGCGTGCAGCAGCCGGGTCACGTAGTGGTCGGGCTGCAGGAACAGGGCGGTGGGGTCGGTGAACGGGGTGTCGTCGGCGAGGATGCCGGGGTCGACGTGCCCATGCGGGGAGATGATCGGCAGGTCACGGACCGTCTGGTGGAGCCGCCGCGCGATCGACCGGACCGGTTCCGCGGCGGGTAGCAGCCGGTCGGGATGCGGGTTCAGGGGAAGGTCCGTTGCCATGCCGCTGAGCGTGCGGATTGTTTCCGGCGCGTGGCAAAGAGTTGCCATCTGTTGCACGCCGCTGTTGCGGCCGGTTCGGCGGCGGGGGCACCGTGCGCTCATGGACAACATGATCGGCGGTGCCGGGAAAACCCTCACCGACGCGGAGGTACGGGGATTCGTGCTGACCCGGCTCGCTCAGGAGGACCTGGACGGGCGGCGGGTGTGCGTGATCGTCCCGGACGCGACGCGCAGCTGCCCGCTCCCGCTGCTGCTGGGTGCCGTGCACGAGGCTCTGACCGGGCGGGCGGCCACGGTCACGGTGCTGGTCGCGCTCGGTACGCACGCACCGATGACACCGGAGCAGCTGGCACGGCACCTCGGTGGGCCGTACGACGCAATGGTGATCCGCAACCACGAGTGGTGGGTGCCCGAATCGCTGGTCTCGCTCGGCGGCATCGCCGCGGAGCGGGTGGCGGAGCTGTCCGAGGGACGGATGCGGCAACCGGTCGACGTCACGCTGAACCGGGCCGTGGTGGAGCACGACGTGTGCCTGGTGATCGGACCGGTGTTCCCGCACGAGGTCGTCGGCTTCTCCGGCGGCAACAAGTACTTCTTTCCCGGGGTGGCCGGTCAGGAGATCATCGACTTCTCGCACTGGCTGGGCGCGCTGATCAGTAGCGCCGAGATCATCGGCACCCGGGGGATCACGCCGGTGCGGGCGCTGATCGACGAGGCGGCCGCCCTGATCCCGGCCCGGCGGCTGGCGTTGTGCCTGGTCGTGCAGTCCGGGACGGGTGCGCTGCACGCGGCGGCGTTCGGGCCACCGGAGCAGGCGTGGGCGGCGTGCGCGGACGTCTCCGCGCAGACCCACGTGCGCTACCTGGACGCGCCGGTCCGGCGGGTGCTGTCGCTGATTCCGGAGAAGTACGACGACATGTGGACCGGGGCGAAGGGCTTCTACAAGGTGGAACCGATCGTCGCCGACGGTGGCCAGGTGATCGTCTACGCACCGCACATCACCCGGATCTCGCAGATGCACCCGGAGATCGAACAGCTCGGCTACCACTGTCGCGACTACTTCGTGAAGCAGTGGGACCGGTTCTCCGGGCATCACTGGGGGGTGCTGGCGCATTCGACGCATCTGCGGGGCGCCGGAACCTGGGATCCGGAGCACGGTGAGCGGGCCCGCGTCACGGTCACGCTCGCCACCGGCATTCCCGAGCAGGTGGTACGGGCGGCGAACCTCGACTACCTCGATCCGGCGGCCGTCGACGTGGACGCCCTGGCCGCCGACCCGGAGACCCTGGTGGTGCCCCAGGCCGGGGAGGTGCTGTTCCGCCTGCGGTGAGCCGTCGACGCCCGCACCACCAGCTGGGCGGGCAGGCTGACCGGTTCGTGGGTGGTGGGGCGGGCGCCGCGGCTCAGTGCGAGCAGGTTCCGCACGGCGGCCTGCCCCATCGCGTGCAGGGGTGCGGCCACCGTGGTCACGGCCGGGGTGACCAGCTCGGTGGCGAAGATGTTGTCGAACCCGACCACGCTGACGTCCTCGGGGACCCGTACGCCGGCCGCGGTCAGCGTCCGGATCAGGCCGATCGCCATCAGGTCGTTGTACGCGATCACCGCCGAGGTGGGATGTCTCTGCAGCTCGGCGACGGCTGCGGCGCCGCCGGCGACGGTCGGCTCGAAGGGCCCGATCCGATGCGCGTGCAGGTCCAGGTCGTGGACGGCCTCCCGCAACGCCCGCCAGCGGGTGCCGTCGGCCCACGACGCTTCCGGACCGGCCACGTAGGTGATCCTGTCGTGCCCGAGCTCGGCCAGATGCTCCACGGCCCGGCGCATGCCGCGCGGATTGTCGGTGACCACGCTCGGAACGTCGGTGACGGCCCGGTTCAGCACGATCACCGGCCGCTGCTTGGCGATCATCCGGATCGCCGAGTCGGACATCCGTGACGTGGCCAGCACGATGCCGTCCACCAGGGAGACCGCCCGTTCCAGGGCCTCACGCTCCTTCGCGCCGGACTCCTGGGCGTCGGTGAGCAGCAGCGTGTAGCCGGACTCGGTCGCGGCGGCCTGAGCGCCCCGGATGATCTCGTTGTAGAACGGGTTCGTCACGTCCGAGATGACCAGGCTGAGCATCGATGTGCGGCCGGTCGGCAGCGCACGGGCCAGCGGATTCGTGCGGTAGCCCAGCTCTGCGGCCACGGTGCGGATCCGTTCGGCGGTCTCGGCGTTGACCCGTCCGGGCCGGGCGAACGCCCGCGACACCGTCGAGGAGGCGACACCGGCCGCACGGGCCACGTCGTAGATCGTCGGTGACTTCGCCGCCTGCTCCGCCATTTGTTTCCCCCTTGTTTCCCGGGAGGGCGACGGTATCCGGCGGCGCAACAATTGGCAACCGCTTGCCAGCCGCTCAGCGGCTGCGGTGAGCTGGGCTTCGACGATGCGAAGGAGAGCAGGATGAGCGGTACGGAGACCGACAGTGTCGTCAGCCGGCTCAGCGTCATGCTGACCGGAATCGACAGACTCGCGATCGCCTATTCCGGCGGCGTCGACTCCGCGCTGCTGCTGGAGCTGGCAGCCCGGGCGCTGGGCCGCGACCGGGTCCTCGCCGTCCTCGGGATCTCACCCAGCCTGCCGGAGCACGAGCGCACCGCCGCGCACGACGTCGCCCGGCACATCGGGGTGCCGGTCATCGAGGTGACCACCCGTGAAGGCGACCGGCCGGACTATCGGCGCAACGGCCCCGACCGGTGTTTCCACTGCAAGGACGAGCTGTTCACGCGGATCACCGACGAGGTGATGAGTGAATACCGGCTGGACGCGGTCGCCTACGGGGAGAATGCCGACGACATACGCCGCCCGGACCGGCCCGGCGCCCGCGCGGCCACCGCCCACCGGGTGCTGCGCCCGCTGGCGGACCTCGGGCTCGGCAAGGCGGACGTACGGCGGCTCGCGGCGGCGTGTGGGCTGCCCTGCGCGGACAAGCCCGCGGCGCCGTGCCTGGCGTCGCGGATCCCGCACTTCACCGAGGTCACTCCGGCCCGGTTGGCGCAGGTCGAGCGGGCCGAGGCGGGGCTGCGGGCGCTCGGGTTCACCGATCTGCGGGTGCGCCACCACGGCGAAGTCGCCCGGATCGAGCTCTGCCCGGACGATCTGGTCCGGGCGGTCGGTGAGCCGATGCGGGAGGCCGTGCACGTGGCCGTGATCGGCGCGGGTTTCCGGTTCGCCGCGCTGGACGTCGCCGGAATCCAGTCCGGGGCGTTCACGCTGCCGCTGGTGCAGGCCGCCCGTGTCTGAGAGCCTCGGTTACGCCGACCTGGACCTGGATCGGACCGCGCGCCGCGGCTACCCGGAGGCCGTCTACTGCGCGGGCAAGACCCCGGCGCAGGTGGCGGGAATCGCCGCCGCGGTCCGCGACCGCCCTGACGTGGTCACCCTGTTCACCCGGGCCGACCCCGCCCATGCGGCCGCGGTCCTGGCCGAGCTGCCGGATGCCCACCACGATCCCGATGCCGGGCTGCTGGCCTGGCCGCCCACTCCCCCGCCGCTCACCGGCGGCCTGGTCGTGGTGGTCGCCGCCGGCACCTCCGACCTGCGTGCCGCCCGGGAGGCCGAGCTGACCGCCCGCTTTCTCGGCCGTCGCACCGAGCTCGTCGTCGACGTCGGGGTCGCCGGGTTGCACCGGATTCTGGCGCGTCGCGAACTGCTGCGCGCGGCGCGGGTGGTCGTGGTGGCCGCCGGGATGGACGGCGCGCTGCCCAGCGTCGTCGCGGGTCTGATCGCGGTGCCGGTGGTGGGGCTGCCGACCTCGGTCGGCTATGGTGCCGCGTTCGGCGGTCTGGCCCCGCTGTTGTCCATGCTGAACGCCTGCTCACCGGGGGTGGCGGTGGTGAACATCGACAACGGGTACGGCGCCGGGCACCTCGCGGCCCAGATAGCCGCGGATCCGGCCGCAATCGCCGCGGACCCGGCCGCAATCGCCACGGACCCGGCCGCAATCGCCGCCGACCCGGCCGCAATCGCCACGGGCCCGGCCGCATGAGCGGCCGGCACGCCTGGATCGACGCGTCCGCCGGGGTGGCCGGGGACATGCTGCTCGGTGCCCTGCTGGACGCGGGTGCCGACATCTCGGTGGTGCAGGCCGCCATCGACGCGGTGGCGCCGGACTCGGTTCGGATCAGCACCACCGAGGTGACCCGGGCCGGGTTGCGCGCCCGCAAGGCGCACGTGGCGGCGCTCACCGGCAGCCCGCCGCACCGCACGTGGGCGTCGATCCGGACGATGCTGACCGGCTTGGATCAGCCGGTCCGGGACCCGGCGATCTCGGTCTTCGCCCGGCTGGCCGAGGCCGAGGCACGGGTGCACGGGGTCGCCGCCGACGACGTGCACTTCCACGAGGTGGGGGCGCTCGACTCGATCGCCGACGTGATCGGTGTGTGCGCCGCACTGCACGATCTCGGGATCACCTCGGTGTCGTGCGGGGCGGTGGCCGTCGGATCCGGGCACGTCCGCGGCGCCCACGGCAGGCTGCCGGTGCCGGTGCCCGCGGTCGCCGAACTGTCCCGAGGATGGCAGGTGTTCGCGGGCGGTGACGGTGAACTGGCCACGCCGACCGGGATGGCCCTGGTCCGGGCTCTCGCCGAGGTCTGCGAGCACCTGCCGCCGATGACGCTCGACGTGGTCGGTGTGGGCGCCGGCGGACGGGACCTCCCCGACCGGGCCAATGTGGTCCGGGTGCTGGTCGGCGCCGCTGCCGGCGGTGACGGCGCGGATGCCGTGCTGGTGGAGGCCAACGTCGACGATCTGGATCCGCGGCTGTGGCCCGGGGTCCTCGCGGGCCTGCTGGAGCTGGGTGCCGCGGACGCGTGGCTGACACCGATCGTGATGAAGAAGGGCCGGCCCGCCCACACTCTCAGCGTGCTCTGTGCACCGGCCACGGTGCCGCGCGTGCGGGATCACATCTTCGAGAACACCACGACCTTGGGAGTACGGGAGTCGCCGCGCCGCAAGACACCCCTGGAGCGGCTGTTCGTGACGGTCGAGGTGCCGGGCGGGACGATCGCTGTCAAGGTTGGCCACCGTGACGGCGTGATCCTGCAGGCCATGCCGGAGTTCGACGAGGTCACGGCGGTCGCCCGTGCGGTGGGACGCCCCGAGCGGGTGGTGCTACAGCAGGCGCTGTCCGCCGCCGCGGAACGCGGGCTCGTCACCGGCAACCGGCTGGCCTGCTGACAGGCCCGCGAGCACCCGGCGGATCACCTGTTGCGGCTCGGCGTCGATGTCGACGGTGAAGCCGGCCTCGTCGGGTTGCAGGCCTTCGAGCGTCTGCAGCTGTGAGGCGAGCAGCGTGGCCGGCATGAAATGGCCCCGCCTGCCGTCCAGGCGCCGGGCGAGCAGATCCGCGTCGGCGTGCAGGTGCACGAACCGCAGATCGGGCGCGCCCGCCCGAAGCACGTCACGGTAGCGGCGGCGCAACGCCGAACAGGCCAGCACGGCCGGTCGCCCACCGGCCTGGGCACCGCCCGCAATCTCGGCGGCGAGCCAGGTGGCGCACGCCCGCAGCCACGGTTCGCGGTCGTCGTCGGTCAGTGGCACGCCGGATGCCATCCTGGCCTTGTTCGCGGCCGGGTGCAGGTCGTCGGCGTCCATGAAGATCGCACCGGGGATGGCCGCGGCGAGCTGGGCGCCGACGGTCGACTTGCCGCATCCTGACACGCCCATCACGACGATGGCTTCCGGCATCGGGACGGACTCTCCTGTTCTTCAGGCGGTGGGGCCGGCGGCGCGGGCAAGGGGGTCCCGCGCCGCCGGGGACTCGGTCAGGCCGGTTTGCGGTTGCCGAGGCTACGCCAGCGCCGGCGCAGTTCCTGGGCGGCGGCCTTGGGCCGGCGGTCGCGGGTGAACACGCCCTTCTTGTTGCCGTCGACGCGGTGGATGCCGTGCGAGGTCTGGAAGTCGGCGAAGTTCCAGACGTGCTCACCGACGAATCCGTCGATGCGGTCGAAGACACGGTGGTGCATGGCCAGGAACGCGGCCTGGTACTCCTCGGTCCACGGGGTGTCCCACACCGAGTGCAGACCGGCCTGGGTGTCGGCACCGTACTCACTCATCATGATGGGCTTGCCGAATCGCTGGAGCCAGCCCCGCAGGTCACCCTCCAGGTACTGCTCGGCGGTGGCCAGGTCACCGGTGGCCACGTACCAGCCGTAGTAGCGGTTGATCGACAGCACGTCGAACAGGTCGGCGATCCTGTCGTTGGCGGCGGTGGCGAACATGACCGCCGAGTAGGTCAGCGGCCGGGTCGGGTCGAGCGTGCGGGCCAGCTTGACCAGCGGCTCGAAGTATTCACGGGCGCCGTCCTCGTTGGAGGCCGGCTCGTTGGTCAGTGACCACATGACCACGCTGGGGTGGTTCTTGTCCCGGGCGATCAGCTCGGTGATCGCCTGCGCGTGTGCGGCCCGGGTGTCGTCGCCGAACGTCTCCGGGGAGAAGGTGGGCCGGGGCGGGGCACCGGTCAGTCCGGAGACGATGGCGAGGTTGAGGCCGACGGCGGCCGTCTCGTCGATGACGACGATGCCGTGCCGGTCGGCGAAATCCAGGACCTCTTCGGCGTACGGGTAATGCGAGGTCCGGAACGAGTTGGCACCGACCCAGTCCAGCAGTTGGAAATCGTGCACGAGATAGGCGTCGTCGTGACCCTTGCCGCGCACGGGGGTGTCCTCGTGCTTGCCGAACCCGGTGAAGTAGAACGGCTCCCCATTGATGAGGAAGTCGGTGCCACGGACCTCGACCGTCCGTACTCCGAAGGGTTGTCCGTAGACGTCGTGGCCGTCGATCGAGGCCTCGAGCGTGTAGAGGTACCCGGCGCCGGGCTGCCACAGGATCGGGTCGTCGATCTTCGCGATGCCGTCGGCCCCGGTCGCGACCACGGCGCCGTCCTGATCCAGGATTCGCACGTCAACATTGACGGGTGCACTTGTCAATGTTGAGTAGTTGATTGTCCCGTCGAGTGCGGTCAACACGTCGACGTCGGTGATGTGCAGTTGAGGAACGCTGTGCAGCCACACCGACCGGTGCAGGCCGGCGTAGTTGTAGAAGTCGTGCTGGTACTGCTGCCGTTTCCGGCCCGCCTGGTCGACGGTGATCGTGCCAGGCGGGATCGTGGTCTCGGTGAGCTCGTTGTTCACGCCGATCGTCAGCACGAACGACTCCCCGGCCGTGACCAGGTCGGTGATGTCCGCATCGAACGGCGTGTAACCACCGACGTGCTCGGCCACCAACGTGTCCCCGGCGTAGACCCGGCCATGGTGGGTGGCCGCCTCCACCCGCACGAGGATCCGCTCACCGGCCCAGCCGCGCGGTACCCGGACGGTACGCCGGTACCAGGCCCAGCCGACGTGGTCACGGATCGCCGGGTCGGTGAACAGGTCGTTGTAGCTGGCCGGGACGGCCGCTTCGAGAACGGTGCCGGTGTCGAAGGCGTCACCGACCGAGAATCGCCACAGTCCGTCGAGGCGGATCTGCTCGCGGGTGGCGGTGGGGCGGGGTTTGAGCATGTCAGAGTCCGTTCCGGCGGGCGACGGAGCCGAGCCAGGCAAGGCTCGGCTTGGGGGTGCGCACGAAGGTCTCGCGGTCGACGGCGATCAGACCGAAGGTGGGCGCCCAGTGACCCCACTCGTAGTTGTCGAGCAGGCTCCAGTGCAGGTAGCCCCGCACGTCGACACCGTCGGTGACGGTTGACGCCAGCCCTTCGAGGGCGGCCGTGGTGTAGGCGATGCGCCGGCTGTCGTCGTCGGTGGCCATGCCGTTCTCGGTGACCAGGATCGAGGTGCCGCCGGTGCGCTCCCAGGTGTGCCGCACGGCCAAGGCGAGGGCGTCCGGCCGGTATGCGGTCCCGACCAGGGTGTTGTCGGGGTGCACCGGGTGCGGCTCGATGCCGTTCTCGTTCACCCACATGCTGGAGTACGACTGCACACCCACGAAGTCGTCACCTTTGGAGCCGTCGAGATACAGGTCCTCACGCTCGTACCGGATTTCGCGCAGTCTCTCCTCCCCTCCGGGTCGGGCGACCAGGGCCTGGTTGGCGATCGTCCAGCCGACCTTGGCCCCGGTCCGTTCGCGCACGACATCACGCACCGCGTGGTGGGCCTCGACCAGCCGCCGGCCGATCGCCGGGTCCGGCGACGGCAGCACCGGCCGCTGGCCCTCGTCGACGGTCGGGCTCTGCCACTGCTGGCCGGAGGCGGCGAGCCGGGCCATCATCGTCATGATCGCGAGCATGTTCGGTTCGTTCATGGTGCAGACCCATGGCACGCCGTCGAGGATCCCGGTCACGGTCTCGGCGTAGAAGCGGAACCGGTCGACGGCCCGCTCCCCCATCCAGCCGCCCTCGGCGGCGAACCAGCGCGGATTGGTGAAGTGGTGCAGCGTGACCACCGGGGTCAGGCCCAGTTCCAGCGCGGTGTCGATCATGCGGCGGTAATGGGCCAGCTCGGCGCGGGAGATCAGGCCCGGCTCGGGTTCGATGCGGGCCCACTCGATGCCGAACCGGTAGCTGGTCAGTCCGGCGTCGGCGAGCAGGCGCATGTCCTCGGCGTACCGGTGATAGCTGTCGCAGGCGTCGCCGCTGCGCTCCATCCCGGGCATGGCGCCCTCGGCGGCCCAGAAGTCGCTGTTGACGTTGTTGCCCTCGATCTGGTGCGGCGCGGTCGCCGCGCCCCAGAGGAAGCCGTCGGGGAAGGTGGTCACTGTGTTTCCTCGAGTCGTGGGTCGATGTCGGACAGGGGGATGCCGGAGGCGGTCAGCGCGGCCAGGCTGGCGGTGGCGGGCCGGCCGGCCCGCCGTTCGAGCAGGGCGACCGGTGCGATGCGCAGCCGCAGTTTGGTGAGCATGTCCTCGGCGATCTGCGCGAGGTGGTGTTCGATTCGCGGGTTGGTGAACCGCTCGGCGAGTGCCTTGCGGTAGTCGTCGGGCTGCACGCCGGGCAGGTGCCGGGCGGCCTCGTCCCACAGGGCCTCCACCGCGGCGCGGCAGGCCGGGTCGGCGAACGCCTGGGCGACAGTGGTGTGCCCGCGTGGCCGTCCGGTCACGGCGAGCAGCGAGTGAGCGCCGTTGAGCAGCCACAGCTTGCGGGTCTCCCAGGCGCCGATCTCGTCGACGAAGCGGGCGCCGGCGCTCTCCCACGCCGGGCGGCCGGACGGGAAGTCACCGCATAGCACCCAGTCGGCGAACGGCTCGGTGACCACCGGCGCCTCGTCACGGTGACCGGTCGCCGCCAGCACGCGGGTGCTCTCGCCGGCGGTCACGCGTGGGGTGATCCGGTCGACGGAGGTGGAGACCACGCTGACGCCGGTCGGCAGCCAGTCGCGCAGGGCCGGTGACACCTGCCCGGCCAGGGTCTGCAGGGCATTCCGGACGGCTTCGCCGTTGGCCGCGAGGTTGTCGCACGGGACGATGGCCAGCGCGGGTGCGGCGATCCGGCGACGGGCTTCGAGCGCGAGGAGGGTACGCCCGAGCACGGTTGCCGGGGTGGGGACGGTGCTCTGTACCCGTACCCCCGCAAAGGTTTTGATCAAGGCGATGTCGGCGGCGATCGCCGGATCGGTGAGGTCCGGACCACCGCCGGGGGCCAGCCGGTAGGCGGCCTCGGTGACCGTCAGCGTCAGGATCGCCGTCTCGGGACGTGCCACCGCTTCGACGAAGGCGCCGGTGTCGGAGCCGGGCAGGGCGCGCACGATGCTGCCGATCGTCTCGTGCCGGTCGCCGTCGGGACCGCGCTCGACGAGCGTGTAGACACCCTGCTGGGCGGTGAGCCGGTCGGCGAGCGTGCGGCTACGTCCGGTGAACGCGGCGATGCCCCACTGGTCGGCGTCGGCCGCACGAGTCGTGTACCAGGCCTGGTGGGCGCGGTGGAAAGCGCCGAGGCCCAGGTGCACGATCCGCTCCGGTGGGGCCGGCCGGTCACCGAGGGTGGTGCGGGACAGCAGTGGCTTCATGGTGACCAGTGCATCTGCGCGTCGTCGGAGGGGTCAATCGGTTGCCGCTTGTTGTCGGGCACCATCCGATAATGATTGCCAGGATGGCAATCTTGCAAATTTTGCAACGAACGAGGATGGTGGTCCCATGACCGAACCGGGCCTGCGGGAGCGCAAGAAGGCAGCGACACGGGCGGCGCTGAGCCGGACCGCGTGGACGATGATGCTGGAGCAGGGCCTCGACGCGGTGACCCCCGAGTCGGTGGCCGCGGCCGCCGACATGGCGCCGCGCACGTTCCGCTACCACTTCCGCAACCGCGAGGAAGCGATCCTCGACGAGCTCGCCCAGCAGCACACCAGATTGGCGGGCCTGCTGCGGGAAAGCCCTGCGGACGAGCCGATCTGGGACTGCCTGCACCGGGTGGTGCCACCAGCCGTCGCGGGATTCGCCGGCGACCGCGGCGACTTCGCCAAACTGATCGCGGTGATCGCCGCCAATCCGTCGATGCTGGCGCAGAACCTGCTCATGCTGGAGAACGTCCGCGGCCTGCTCGCCACCGCCATCGGCGAGCGGACCGGCACCGACCCGCACGCCGATCCCTACCCCGGCCTGCTCGCCGGGGCCGTGACGACGGCGATCAGCCTCTCGGTCGCGCACTGGGCCACCGACAGCACCACCACACCCCTGCCGGAGCTGGTCGGCGACTGCCTGACACGCTTCCGGGCCGGGCTGCCGGCACCCGCCGCACCGGAGACCGGCACGTGACGATCCGTCTCTTCGCCAACCCGCTCGACCTGCCGTACCGCTTCCAGCACGTCACTCTCGCCTGGCGCAAGCACCACTACCGCGAGGCCGCCGACCCGTCTGTCGTCCGCTTCCAGGGCCGGTACCTCCTGTTCGCCTCGATGTCCGGCGGCTTCTGGCACTCCACCGACCTGCATGACTGGCGGTTCACCGCGACACCCGACCTGCCCGTGCACGACTACGCCCCGGACGTCCGCGAGATCGACGGGCAGCTGGTCGTCTGCGCCTCCCGGCGGGGAAGGCCGTGCGACTTCTACCGCACCGCCGACCCGCTGGCCGGTTCGTGGGAGGTCATCCCCGGCGAGGTCGCGTTCTGGGACCCGAACCTGTTCCAGGACGACGACGGCCGGGTCTACCTCTACGAGGGTTGCTCGGCCAACCGGCCGATCCGCGGCGTCGAACTCGACCGTCACACGTTGCGCCGGATCGGCGAGCCGGTCGACCTGATCGCCGGGAACCCCGACGAACACGGCTGGGAGACCCCGGCGGAGGACTACGACGCGGCCCGGATCGATCGCGGGCTGGTGATGCGGATGCTGTTCGGCCGGCGACCCTTCATCGAGGGCGCCTGGATGGTCAAACACGACGGGCGCTACCACCTGCAGTACGCGGCACCCGCCACCCAGTACAACGGGTACGCCGACGGCACCTACCTCGGTGCGTCACCGCTCGGCCCGTTCACCTATGTGCCGCAGTCACCGTTCTCCGCCAAGCCCGGCGGCTTCATCACCGGAGCCGGGCACGGCTCCACCTTCACCGACGAGCACGGCAACTGGTGGCACGCCGCCACCATGCGCATCTCCCGGCACCACGACTTCGAACGCCGGCTCGGGCTGTTCCCGGCCGGGTTCGACGACGACGGCGTGTTCTTCTGCAACCAGGAGTTCGCCGACTACCCGCTGCTGCTGCCGGACGGCCCGGCCGACCCCTGGTCGCTGACCGGCCACCAGATGCTGCTGTCGGCCGGCGCTCCGGTGACCGCGTCCAGCGCCGACCCGGGGCACCCGGCCGGACTCGCCGTGACCGAGGACGTGCGCACCTGGTGGCGGGCCGCCACCACGCACGCCGGCGAGTGGGTCACCGTGGAGCTGCCCGCCGGCAGCGTCACCCACACTCTCCAGGTCAACACCATCGAGGACGGACCGGATCATCCTGCTCCCCCGCCGATCCCCGCGCAGCGTGGACTGCTCGGCAGCCGGATCCTGGTCCCGTCCGACGTACCGGCGCCGTTCCGGCTCGAAGGGTCGGCCGACGGCGAGGACTGGACCCTGTTGCGGGACGGGACGCGATCGCACGAGTTCGTCGTCCTGGATCCGCCGCGGCCGCTGCGCTACGTACGGGTGACCGGTGGCCGCCATCCCCTCGGCACGGCCTTCGCCATCAGCGGCCTGCGAGTGTTCGGGCTCGGATCGGGGCAGCCGCCCGCCGCGGCCGAGCCGACGGTGAACGGGGCCGTCGTCTCGTGGCCCG
This sequence comes from Actinoplanes subglobosus, assembly GCF_042650585.1. Taxonomy (NCBI): domain Bacteria; kingdom Bacillati; phylum Actinomycetota; class Actinomycetes; order Micromonosporales; family Micromonosporaceae; genus Actinoplanes; species Actinoplanes subglobosus. The sequence goes on along the minus strand of NZ_JBHSBL010000029.1, from coordinate 238,627 downwards.
CGGTGCCGGGCGCGGACGGCTACAACGTCCGCTACGGCCTCGCCCCGGACAAGCTCTACCACTGCTGGCAGGTGTCCGTTCCGTCCCTGACCCTGCGTTCGCTCAACGCGGGACACCGGTACTGGGTCGCCGTCGACACGTTCAACGCGTCCGGCGTCACCCGCGGCACCCCGTTCGGGATCGAGGAGACAACATGATGACCACCCCTTACGACCTGTGCATCGACGCGCCCTCCGCCCGTCCCCTGCTGTCGTGGAAACCCGGCGGAAGCGGCACCTGGCGCCTGAACGCCCATGTCGACGGCATCGCGATGCCGGCCCTGACCGTGTCGCGGCACCTGTTCGTCACCTGGCCGTGGCCGGATCTGACCAGCACGGCGAAGGTCGAGTGGCAGGTCGGCGACTCCGACTGGCACACCTTCGAGGTGGGCCTGCTCGACCAGGACTGGACCGCGTCCTGGATCTCCCCGGCCGAGAGTCTCACCCCGCCACCGGGTCAGCGGCCCGCCTACGCGCTACGCGGCGGCTTCCCGGTGAGCGGCGAGGTGGCCTGCGCCCGGCTGTACGCCACCGCACTCGGCGTCTACGAGGTCTTCCTCAACGGCGACCGGGTCGGCGACGCCGAACTCACCCCTGGCGCCACCTCCTACGCCGAGACCCTGTACGCACAGGCCTACGACGTCACCGCGGCCCTGCTGCACGGTGCCAACGCCGTCGAGGTGCTGTTGTCCGACGGCTGGTTCCGCGGCATGAACGGCACCTGGCGCAAGCCCGGCGCGTGGGGCGAGCGGACCGCCGCCCGGGTGGAGTTGCACGTGCGTTACACCGACGGCAGCACCCAGGTCGTCCGGTCCGGCGGCGACTGGACGTCCCAGCTCAGCGTGATCACCGCTGCGGACCTGATGAACGGTCAGACCACCGACTTCACCTTCGTGCCCCCGGCACCGGCGCCGGTGCTCGTCGACGTGGTCACCGCCCCACCGGTCGACATCTCACCCGCCCCGCCGGTCCGGCGGATCGAGCAGCGGCGCCCACGTGAGGTGCGCCGGCAGGCGAACGGGTCGTGGATCGTGGACTTCGGCCAGAACGCGGCCGGCTGGATCCGGCTGAGCGATCTGGGACCGGCCGGTACCCGTACCGTCATCGACCACGGCGAGCACCTCGACACGACCGGTGACCTCACCACCTCCCACCTGGACGCCGCGCGACCGGGACAGCCACCGATGCCGTTCGTGCAGCGTGACCAGGTCGTCTCGTCCGGGACGCCCGGCGAGGTGTTCGAGCCCCGGCACACCGTGCACGGCTTCCGGTACGCCCGGATCAGTCGCGGCGACGTGCCCCTCGACCCGGAGGCTCTCGTCATGCAGGTGGTACACACCGGCCTGCGGCGCACCGCCACCTTCGCCTGCGGCGACGACGACATCAACCGGCTGCACGAGGTCGCGGACTGGAGTTTCCGCGGCAACGCCGTCGACATACCCACCGACTGCCCCACCCGTGAGCGACTCGGCTGGACCGGCGATTACCAGGTCTTCGCACCCACCGCGGCCCGTCTCTACGACGTGGACGGGTTCAGCCGCAAATGGCTTCGCTCGGTCCGCGACGACCAGCTCGACGACGGCCGCATCGTCAACGCCTCCCCCGACCATGCCCGGCTGAAGGTGATCGACAATCCGGAGGCGAACCACATCACCGGATCCGCCGGGTGGGGCGACGCCATCGTCACGGTGCCGTGGGTGCTCTACGAGACGTATGGCGACCGCCAGGTCCTTGCCGAGAACGTCGACGCGATGATCCGGTGGGTGGAGTGGGCGCTCGGCCGAGCCCGTGACGCCCGCCATTCCACCCGGGCCGAGCGCAGCGCCGAGCCGTTGCCGCACGAGCGATACCTCTGGGACGGGTCGTTTCACTGGGGTGAGTGGCTCGAACCCGGCGACCCGGGGCCGGCCGCCAACCCGATGGCGTGGTTCATGGCGGACAAGGGCGAGATCGGGACGGCGTACCTGTTCCGGTCGGTACGGACCCTGGCCGAGGTCGCGGCCGTTCTGGGGCACGACGAGGACGCCGCACGGTACGCCGGCATCGCCGAGCAGGTCCGCGCCGCCTGGCAGACCGAATTCCTCGACGGCGGCGACCGCAGGCAGGCCTTCTACGTCCGGGCGCTCGCCTTCGACCTGGTGCCGCAGCAGCTGCGGGCCCGATTCGCCGACGACCTGGTCGCGCTGATCCGCACCGCCGGCGACCACCTGGGCACCGGGTTCCTCTCCACCGCCGAGCTGCTGCCGGTGCTCGCCGACACCGGTCATGCCGACGTCGCCTACGACCTGTTGTACCAGCGCAGCTCGCCGTCATGGCTGGGCATGCTGGACCGCGGCGCGACCACCATCTGGGAGGACTGGGACGGAGTCGGCGCCGACGGTACCGCGACCGCCTCGCTCAACCACTACAGCAAGGGTGCGGTGATCCGGTTCCTGCACACCCACACGCTGGGTCTGCGGCAGGCGCCCGGCTCGATCGCCTGGGAACGGTTCGTCGTCGCGCCCCTGCCGGACGAACGGATCGGCTGGGCACGGGGCACGTTCGACAGCCCGTGCGGCATCATCGCGGTGAGCTGGCGGCTGGCGGACGGGGACCTGCTCGTCGAGGTCGACGTTCCCGCAGGTGCCACCGCGGAGATCCTCTTTCCTGACGGCGAGCTCGTCGCCGCCGGCCCGGGCCGGCATGTCGAGCGCCGGGCGGTCAAACCGCGGGGGTGAGCACGGTCGTCAGGATCCGGTGGAGATCCGGATCAGACGGTGGGCTGCCATGCGCCGGCTCCCACATCACCACGGCTTGAAAGAGGATGTAGGCGATGATCGGCACGTCGCTGGCCGGACTCAGCTCACCGCGTTCCACCGCGCGTTGCAGCGCGCGGTGGAACGGCGCGACGGTACGCGCGTTCGCGGCGTGGACCAGCTCGTGCAGTTCGGCGGCGCCGGTGGTGGCAGCTGTGATCATCGCGCGGCCCTCGGGCCGGGCCGCGTTCTCCCTGATCAGCACCATCAGAGCGAGTAGGTCGCCGAATGCCGAGCCGGTGCGCGGATCGACGTCGTAGCGTTCGAGCAACGGCTCGACCACCGACTGCAGCAACGCAGCCTTCGACGGCCAGCGCCGGTAGATGGTCGGGCGGCTCACCCCCGCCGCCTTGGCCACGGCGTCGATGGTGAGGCCGGCGAACCCGGTCCTGGACAGCTCCGCGAGGGTCGCGGCGCGGACGCTCTCCACCACCTGGATGCTGCGCGGACCTCGCTGAATGCCGCGGGTACGCCGGTTCGGTTCGGTCATCAGGTCTGGACATTAGCCCATCCACTAATGTTTACACACTGTTGCCATTTACTGATCGGGAATCTAGCCTCGGCGCATGTCCACAGCTGATGTCTCGAGCAAGACCCTGACCGACCTCATCTCCCTGGCCGGCCGGCGCGCCGTCGTGACCGGCGGAGCGCGCGGCCTCGGCAAGTCGATCGCCCTGCGCCTGGCCGAGGCGGGCGCCGACGTGGTGATCGGCGACATCGAGGAAGACCTGGCCGTGCAGACCGCCGGAGAGATCGCGCGGCGACACGGCGTACGCACCCTCGGCTGCGCCCTCGACGTCACCGACAGCGCCTCGATATGCGCGGTCGCCGACCGGGCGACCACCGAGCTGGGTGGCCTGGAGATCTGGGTCAACAACGCCGGCATCTTCCCCAGCGTGCCGCTTCTCGACATGGGCGACGACCTCTGGGACAAGGTCCTCGACGTCAACGCCCGCGGTACCTTCGTCGGCTCCCGGGAGGCCGCCCGACGGATGACCGGCGGTGGCGTGATCGTGAACATCGCCTCCACCGCGGGGTTCCGCGGCAGCGCTCCCGGCCTGGCCGCCTACGTGTCGTCCAAACACGCCGTCCGCGGGCTCACCCGGGAACTGGCCCTGGAGCTGGCACCACTGGGCATCAGGGTGCTGGGCGTGGCCCCGAGCCACGTCCCCACGGAAGGCAACATCGCCGCCGCGACCGCTGCCGGGGTCCCCGCCGAGCAACTCGCCCAGATGGCGCTGATGATGACCGGTCCCATCGGCCGGCCCGGCGTCCCGGACGACATCGCCCGCGTCGCGTTGTTCTGCGCCTCGGATCTGTCTGCCTTCATGACCGGCAGCACCCTGCTCGCCGACGGCGGCACCACGGCCTGAGCCGGTGGGCCGCCGGACGACCGTCTCGGTCACCGCGTCCCGCGACGGTCCTGGCCGGCGATCAGCTGGATCATCATGGTCACCGCAGCCGATCCCATGGTGGACAGTGGCTGGTGCCAAAGGTGATCAAGACCGTGGTAGCGCGGGGTGGGCGCCGTCGCCGTTGAGATGCATTCGGTGACTCGGCGCAGTGCGCAGGCGGCGGCGCCCATCGGGACGTCGGTGAGGCCGTGGATGCATCGGCCCGGTGGCGGGGCGCACGAGGTTGATTCTGACGGTCGCCGCCGTAGGCCGTCAGAATCAACCGTGAGAGTTTCATCCGAAGCAACGCATTAGTCTCGGCCCGTGGATGACAGCCTCCTTCGTCGGCTCCGGGTCGAACAGGCCCGGGCGCTTCTCTACGATGCCGAACCTCATCATGCGGTGATGCTGGCCTGCGACCTGCTGGTGGCCGGCGTCGACGGCGACGCCGTGGTGGCGCTGGCGGCGGAGTCGGCTCGGACGCTGTCGGCGCATGACGCGAACCGGCGCCTGATGGCGGTCACCGCCGAACTCGGCCTCGCAGAACCAGACCTGGCGACTGCGGTGGAGCTGATCGCCGCCGACACCTGCGAACGCATCCTCGACGGCGGCGTCCCCGCCGAGGTGGGGATCCACGATCTGTACGTGGTGGGACATGAGGGCAGCCCGCTGCACGACCTGCTCCCGGCGGTCGCCGCACTGGCCGACCGCCTGGAAGACGAACTCGGTGGACGCGCCGACAACGACCTGCAAACCCGGCTCGAAGCCCTGGCCCGGACCATCCTGAACCGCCTGATGCCCTCGTGAGCACCTCGAACGAGCCGTCCCCGTGGCTTACCGACAAGCTGAGCGCGCTGCGTCTGGGACGACGTTTGGTCACCGAGGTCGCCGCATCCGGACCAGGCAGGCGAGCCTTCGTCGATATTCGCCCCGTCGCCACCGCCGATGACCAGAACGCCGGCCGAGAGGGCTGGACCCGGACTGATCGTGAGCGCACCTTCCACCTGAGGCACTGGGACTACGACGCCGACCGGATCGACGGCTTCGACTACGACATCGACGCGACCCTCGTGAGGGCCACCTCTGTCATCGGAGAAGGCGCGCTCACCGAAGCTCTTCAGGATTGGGGGCTTCGGCCGGAGCAGTTCCTTCATCCGTGGCAAACCGCCGATCCGCAGTAGCCACACGGCGGCCCGGCGTTCGTCGACGGCCGTGAGGTCGCCTGGTTCGGTGCAATGCATCAGCGGGTCTACCAGCGCATCGGCGTCCGTAAGTGGTGGGCACCGGCTCGCCGAACCGGTTCGGCCGGCCGACAACCGACGGCCGATCGGTGACACCGAGGTCGAACGCGTGCACGTCGCCGGCCGTCACGAACGATCGCCGGGAGTTGCATGAACCGGCAGCGAGTAACGATCCGTCGACGGAGCCGGTCGGCCGCCCGCCGCGGCGGGCGCGGGATTGGGCGAACGGGCCCAGCGGTCAGATGCGCAGGAACCGCAACACGGCCAGCACGCGGCGATGGTCGGCGTCGGTCGGGGGCAGGTCGAGTTTGCTGAGGATGCTGGTGATGTATTTCTCGACGGCGCTGTGACTGACCTTCAGGGTGTCGACGATGCCGTGGTTGGAGCGGCCCTCCGCCATCAGCCGCAGCACCTCCAGCTCGCGGGGTGTGAGCCGGTCCATCGGGTCCTGGCGGTGGCGGACCAGCAGTTGCGTGACCACCTCGGGGTCCAGGGCGGTGCCACCGGCGGCCACCCGGCGCAGGGCCTCGAGGAAGTCGGACACGTGGGCGACCCGGTCCTTGAGCAGATATCCGACGCCGCTGGTTCGCACCGACAGCAGGTCGGTGGCGTAACGCTCCTCGACGTACTGCGACAGCACGAGGACGGCGACCGCGGGGAACTGGTGCCGGATGACGAGGGCGGCACGGATGCCCTCGTCGGTGTGGGTGGGGGGCATCCGCACGTCGATCAGAGCCACGTCGGGACGGTGCTCGGCGACCGCGCGCAGCAACTGCTCGGCATCGGCCACCGCATCGACGACGTCGAACCCGCCGTCGGCGAGCAGTTTAGTCAGACCGGCGCGGAGCAGCACCGAGTCCTCGGCGATCACGATCCGCACGGCAGCTCCACGGTGACCGTCGTCGGCCCGCCGGGCGGGCTGTGCAACGCGAACGTCCCGTCGACCGATGCGGCGCGCTGAGCGAGCCCGCGCAGGCCCGTGCCGCCGTCGAGGGTGGCGCCGCCTCGGCCGTCGTCGGTGACGATGACGCGGAGCCGGTCAGCGACGCGGTCCACGGTGACCTCGGCCCGGCTCGCGTGGGCGTGCCTGGCGATGTTGGTGAGTGCCTCCGAGACGACGAAGTAGGCGACTGCCTCGACGACTGGCGAGCAGCGGCCCGGCACGCTGACGGCGACCCGCACCGGGACAGGTGCGCGGGCTGCGATGCCGGACAGCGCCGCGTCGAGGCCGCGGTCGTCGAGCACCGCCGGGTGCAGGCCGCGGACGAATTCCCGCAACTCGGCGAGGGCCTGGGTGGCCTCGTCGTGGGCGTCCACGATGGCCTGCCGGGCCGGCGCGGGCAGGTCGGTGAGGTTGGCCCGGGCCATGCCGAGTTTCATCGCCAGGGAGACGAGCCGCTGCTGAGCGCCGTCGTGCAGGTCACGTTCGATGCGGCGGCGCTCGGCGTCGGTGGCGGCAACGACCTCGGCGCGGCTACGCGACAGCGTCTCCACCCGCACGGACAGCTTCTCGTTGCGGCTGGGCCCGAGCAGAGTCCGGGCCGTCGCCGTGTCGGCGCGCGCCACGACGCGGGCCACCCATGGTGCGGCGGCGAGCGCCGGTGCTGCGATGATCAGGTAGACGGGCTCGGCCCAGGTCAGGAGTGTCGCCGACCAGCAGGCCGCGACCGCGGCGGCGCCGGTCACCCCGATGAACAGGCTGAGCACGTGGTAGCCCAGCTGCCGCCACCACCCGTGCGACGGTGGGATCTCGACGCCGAGCAGCGCTCGGAACCGCCGGCGCTGCACCGCGGACAAAGCCCGCACCACCCATGGCAGCGCAAGCGTGGCGACCACGGTGAGCACGACGAACAGGCTGGTCAGCACGCGGTCGTCGGCGGAGGCGTACAGCAGGCTCCAGATTGCGCTGTAGCCGGCGCCGACCGGCACGCCGCACGTCAGCGCGAAGGCGGCCACGCCGAGCGGCAACCCGGCCAGCGCGTGGAGGGTGGCCCGCCAGGTGTCTGCCGGCCGGAGGGCACGCAGCACCGTGGGAAGCGCACCGCCGCGCCGGGGTACAGCCGTTTCCACCGAGGTCACCGGATCAACCTAGACGGGCCCGCCGGAACGGGACATGGTGCCACCCTTCGCGCCGGGGTGCGGATAACCCCACCCCGAACCGGCTGCCCGCCCCACCGACAGCGCGCCCGGATCGCGGCAGGGTGATCACCGTTCACCCCGTCTCCTGAGGAGTCGCACCATGCCCGGACCCGCGCTGGCCCTCACTCGCCGGTCGCTGCTGTCGGCCGCTGTCCTGACCGCCGGCCTCGGCGTCATCACCCGCGCGCCGACCGCCGCCCGGCCACGATCGGCAGCCGAGGGGTACACGTTGCCCATGCCGACCGGCCCCGCGCAGCTCGGCACCGTCGCGCTGGACCTCGTCGACCGCACCCGTACCGATCCCTGGGTGCCCGGCCGGCCGGTTCGCGAAATCATGATCCAGATCTGGTACCCGGCCCGGCATGTCCACGGCCACCCGGCGGCGCCGTGGCTGTCGCCGGGTGCGGTGCCGCATTTCTGCGAGGTGTTCGGCCTGCCCGCCGAGAGGGTTCGTGCGACGGTCACGCACGGCCGGTCCGGCGCATCGGTGTACGGCGGCTGTCCGGTGGTGCTCTACTCGCCCGGTCTGGGCGGCGACCGCGGCACCGGCACCGTCCTGGTCGAGGAGCTGGTGAGTCACGGCTACATCGTGGTCACCATCGATCACACCCATGACGCCAGCGAGGTCGAGTTCCCGGACGGGCGGGTCGAGGTGGCGGCGATACCGCCGGACGTCGACGAGCAGATCATCGCCCGGGCCGTCGCGGTTCGTGAGGCCGACACCCGGTTCGTCCTCGACCAGTTGGCCGTCGTCAACGCCGGTGGCAACCCCGACGCGGGGAATCGCCGGCTTCCGATCGGACTGCGGGGTGCATTCGACCTGAGCCGGATCGGCATGTTCGGCCATTCACTGGGTGGCAGCACCGCCGCCGCCACGATGCACCACGACCGGCGGATCAGGGCCGGAGTCAATCTGGACGGCACACTCGTGGGCGCGGGCGCCGTCGCGGGCTCCGACCGGCCGTTCCTGCTGCTGAGCAGCGACCACGGCACTGAGCCGGAGGACCCGACCTGGGACGTGTTCTGGACGAGCCAGCGGGGCTGGAAGCGTGAGCTGAGCCTGACCGGCTCGGTCCACGGATCGTTCACCGACGGCGTGGTGTTGTACCCGCAGGCCGCCCCGGAGCTCGGCCTCACTCCCGAGCAGCTGGCCGGACTGGTCGGCACGCTCCACCCGCGGCGCAGCGTCACCATTCAGCGCGACTACCTGCGGGGCTTCTTCGACCAGCACCTACGGGGACGGCGTAGCCGGTTGATGTGCGGCGTGGACCCGCGTTATCCCGAGATCCGTTTCGTCCGGTAGCGCGGGTCAGCCGAGCGGGGCGTTCATCGCGCGGTCGAGCAACGCGTCCCGGGAGCCGGCGCCGTCACCTGCCGCCCATGCCCGCATCGCGGCGTTGAGGCAGGCCACGGCGGAGGCCACCAGGGCCCGGGGTGCGGGGTCCCGGTCGGCGGGCAGGTCACCTGTCAGGCGGGCGGCGACCAGCGGGACGAGCAGTTCCTCCCAGGCCTGTTGCTTTCCCCGGTGGCGGGCGGCCATGGTCGCGTTGGCCTCGATCATCCGCAGGAACGCCAGGGAGCGCTCGGGCGCGTCGGCGTTGATGCGGGTGATCACGTCGAACGCCCGGCGCAGCGACCGCCACGGGTGCTCGTCGGTGGGGCGTTCGGCGAAGGCCGTGGCGAGCGCCGGGCCGAGATCCTCCAGCCAGGTCAGCACCACGTCCTCCTTGGTGCCGAAATACCGGAAGAAGGTGGTACGGGACAGGCCGGCCTCGGCGGCGATCTGCTCGACTGTCGTGTTGTCGCATCCCTGCTCGGCGAAGAGCCGGGTCGCGACGGCGCTGACCTCCGCGCGCATCGCCTGCCGGGTCCGCTCACGTAACGAGGCCTTGGCTGTGTCCTTCACGACACGATCGTATCCAGTGCCAACCTGGTACCCGGTACCACTTCGAACTACCGTTCCACGTGATCCGACACCACGAGAACGAGGTTCAACCATGTCCCTGTTCAGCCCGCTGCGTCTCGGCGCCCTCGACCTGCGCAACCGCCTGGTGATGGCACCGCTCACCCGGCTGCGCGCCGGCGACCACGGTGTGCCCGGGGACCTGCTGGTCGAGCACTACCGGCAGCGTGCCTCGATGGGACTGATCATCACCGAGGGCACCTGGCCGGTGCGGGAGGGCCGTACCTGGATCGGTCAGCCCGGCATCGAGACCGCCGAGCAGATCGCCGGCTGGCGTCGGGTCGCCGATGCCGTCCACGAGGCCGGAGGCGCCATCGTCATGCAGGTCATGCACGGCGGCCGGATCTCGCACCCGGAGATCAGCGGAACCGGCCGCATCGTCGCGCCCAGCGCGGCCGCCGCCCCCGGTGAGACCCGCGTCGCCGACGGCAAGGTCGCCTATCCGGTGCCGCACGCCCTGACCACCGACGAGATCCACGGCATCGTCGCCGCGTTCGCCACCGCCGCCCGCAATGCGATCGAGGCCGGCCTCGACGGCGTCGAGGTGCACAGCGCCAACGGCTACCTCATCCACCAGTTCCTCTCGCCTGCGGCCAACACCCGCACCGATGAGTACGGCGGCTCGCCCGCGAACCGTGCCCGCTTCGCGATCGAGGTGGTGACGGCGGTCGCCGAGGCCATCGGCGCTGACCGGACCGGCGTGCGGATCTCGCCGGAGCACAACATCCAGGGCGCCCTGGAGACCGACCCGGGCGACGTCGCCGCCACGTACACGGTGCTCGCCGAGGCGCTGGCGCCGCTGGGCCTGGCGTTCGTCGACATCCTGCACGCCGAACCCGCCGGTGAGCTGGTGCAGAAGCTGCGCCACGCGGCCGCCGCGCCGGTGATCCTCAACAGCGGCTTCGGTACGCCGACCACCCGGGAGGCCGCGAGCGCGCTGGTCGAGGACGGTTTCGCGGACGCGGTGGCGGTCGGCCGTGCCGCGCTCGCCAACCCCGACCTGGTCGCCCGCTGGGCCACCGGGGCGGAGGAGAACGTGCCCGATCCCAGCACCTTCTACTCCCCCGACGCCCGTGGCTACACCGACTACCCGGACCTTTCCGGGCTGAGTGCCGGAGTATCCGCAGAAGGAATCTGATCCCAAAGCAGAAGTGGACCCGGCGGCGGCTGATGGCCGCGCTCCTCCGGGTCCTCTCCGCCGTCATTCTCGGCGGCGGACACGCCCTGGTCAGCAGCGTCGCCTACCTGACCTGACCGGCTGTTCGTGTTCGGTTCCCTGCAGCGCGGATCGCCGCCGTTCCACGCGACGGAGTGCCGTATAAAGCAGCGTCTCGGCTCCATGCCGGATGGGAACGCGCCGGACCCGAGCGTCGAATCCTGCCAGGCACGAGAGCTGCCCTGACCAGCAGTAGAGCAGGTCAGGGCAGCTTCCGGAACATCTAGGCCGGGAACCAGAACCAGTCCTGGCGGGTGTTGCTCCAGTCGCAGGTTCGCACGTAGACCCATGTCACGTAGTTCGGGTCCCATTCCAGGCATTGATACGACAGCTCGTTGCGGAGCTGGTTGCTACCCGACGATCGGGCGCCCGGCGTCCACGTCTGTTTCAACGGCACCGGGTTCACGCAGAGCTCGGCGTACACGTTGGAGCTGTTGCCGTTCGGGGCGGACAGGCACCACAGGCCCGCTGCGTCCCAGCGATGGTTGACGATCCGGTACGCGTTCGGGCCCTGGACCCACTCGAAACGCCACTGCTGGTTGTAGACGCCGCTGCAGTTCTCCCAGCTGCGGACCAGTGTCGTGGCGGCACCGGCACTGTCGAAATGCTGGTCGAGGCAACGCGGGATGGTCCAGCCGGCGGGGTGGATGGTGTGGGGCGTAGCAGCAGCGGCTGCCGGCGATGTCGCCGTCACCAGGGTGCCGGCCGACAGGACGACGGTGGCGGCGACCGCGAGGCACACTCTGGCGAATCTTCCGAAATTCCTGATCATCGAATCTCCCCGTGAGATCGGATATGGAAGCACTTACGCCATCAAATTGATGAGCATCAGATCAGTTCAAGGGCGACCGACAGCCCTTACTTCATCTGGGTGAACCGACACGATCCGGACTAAAACCCCGCGCCGATCAACGATCGGCTCTGCGGGCAGCGGACTGCCGTCATGTCCCACCACGTACAGGCGGTGAGTTCCCACCTCCGCGGGGATGCTTCGGTCGAGGATCTGCAGGTGTCGGCCGCGATCAGGTCCACCGCAGTCGCCAGGTCTGGTTCGGCGAGACCGAGTTCGGTGGTGACCGGCGCCAGACGCCGGTTCGCGTCATCCGCCGACAGCGTCCGAGCCGACTCCGCCGCGAGTGCCGCCACGACGTCACCGCTCACGCCTGCCACCAGCAGGTCACAGGCCAGCATCACCGCATGGTGGGGCTCGGCGTCGTGGAGGACCGCCCGAGCCTGTTCGACCCGGAACCGGCGACGAAGACCCGTCCGTGATCCGACAGGCCGAGCCCCCACGAGGCGGCGATAGCCTGACAAGGTCCGAAATCGAGGAGACGAGCATGACCCTGCGCCGTGTTGCTGACGTGGACTTCGTGCAACTCGTCGACCGAGACTTCCATCCGTCCCCCGCGGCGTGGGAGGACCAGGTTCTGTATTTCCTGATGCTGGACCGGTTCTCCGACGGGCGCGAACGCGACTACCTCGACGACGACGGGGAGCCGGTGACCACCGGCACGACGCCGCCACTGCGGGCCGCCGACCACGGCAACGCGATCACCACTGATCCGGACAGGGCACGCTGGGAGGCCGCCGGCGCGGACTGGGCCGGCGGTACTCTGGCCGGCCTGCGGAGCAAGCTGGGCTACCTGCGCCGGCTCGGGGTCACCGCGATCTGGATCAGCCCGGTGCTGCGGCAGGTGCCCGGCTCGGACAGCTACCACGGGTACGGCGCACAGAACTTCCTCGACGTCGACCCGCACTTCGGTTCCGCCGACGAGCTGCGCGATCTGGTCTCGACCGCACATCAGCAGGGTATCCGGGTCATCCTCGACGTGGTCGTCAACCACGCCGGCGACGTGTTCGGCTACGATCCCGACCGCTACCTCACCGAACGGGACGGCGTCCCGTTCTTCGACCCACGGTGGGACGGGCGGCCGTACCGCATCGAGGGTTTCCGGGAGGCCGGCGGCAAGCCGCTTCTTCCGTTCGGGCCGGTCGATGGCATCGCGTGGCCCGACGGTGCGGTCTGGCCCGCCGAGTTGCAGCGGCCGGGCACGTTCACCGGCCGGGGCCGGATCGACAACTGGGACCACCATCCCGAGTTCGTGGAGGGCGACTTCTTCGGGCTCAAGGACATCGCGCTCGGCGCCGGGCCGGTGGAGCGGTATCAGCCGTCCCCGGCGTTGCGCACGTTGGTCCGTGTGTACCAGTACTGGATCGCCTTCGCGGACCTGGACGGCTTCCGGGTGGACACGGTCAAGCACATGGACCCGGGCGCGGCCCGCTACTTCGCCTCGGCGATCCACGAGTTCGCGCAGAGCATCGGCAAGGACAACTTCTACCTGATCGCGGAGATCACCGGGGACCGGGGGTTCGCGTACCGGACGCTGGAGCAGGTCGGCATGGATGCCGCGCTGGGCATCGCCGACGTGCAGGACCGGCTGGAAGGACTGGTCAAGGGAGTCCGCGACCCCGCCGAGTACTTCGGGCTGTTCCGCAATGCCTTCGAGATCGGCAAGGATTCGGCCACCTGGTTCCGCGACCGTGTGGTGACCGGCTACGACGACCACGATCAGGTACGCAAGGGCGACCGTAAGGCACGCTTCGCGGCGGACGGCGACGGCGGGCGCCTGGCCGTCGCGGCGCTGGCCCTGAACGCCGCCACACTCGGGATCCCGTGCGTCTACTACGGCAGCGAGCAGGGCTTCGACGGTGCGGGCGGCAACGACCGGTACATCCGGGAGGCGATGTTCGGCGGCGACTTCGGGCCGTTCCGCAGCCGCGGCGGGCACTCCTTCGACGAGGACCACCCGACGTACCGCCAGTTCGCCCGGTTCCTGGCGCTGCGGCGCCGGCTGCCGGCGCTGCGGCGTGGCAGGCAGTATCTGCGGGAGATCTCCGGCGACGGCCGGAACTTCGGACTGCCGCACGTCCTCGGCGGGCGGATGTTGTCCGTCGTGCCGTGGTCGCGGATCCTGGCCGACGACGAGGTTCTGGCAGCCGTGAACACCGACCCCGACCAGCCGCGCACCGCCTGGGTCACGGTCGACGCCGACCTGCACGCCGACGGCGGCACCATGACGTGCCGTTTCAGCACCGATTCCACCGAGGAGGGCCGGACGGTCGAGGTGGAGTCCCGCAACGGCAGGTCCGTCGAGATCACGGTCCCGGCCGGCGGTTTCGTGGTCTACACCTGACGCGGGGCGTCGACGTTGTCCGTGACCGGGACCCGCTCGCGTTGCACCGGGAGACAGGGCTTGCCCCGCAGGCACTGACGGCATGGAGTCAGTGGCTGCCCCGCCGTTTCCGGGCCGGCAAGAGCGCGCAGCGCCGCGACCCGTTGCCGCTCACCCAGCCGGGCGACAACCTGGTGGACCACCGGGCCGTACGTCCGCGGGTCGGCGATGATCAGGCGCTTGATCGCGGCCAGGGCGCGAAGCCTGACCGGTTCGACCGCGTCGGCGGCACGTTCGGCGAGAAACCAGGCGTTCGCCGGGGACGGGTCGGCCGCCATCGCGACGACGGCGGCCTCCCGGGCGTGGCCGTCACGGTCGAGGGAGGCGAGGGCGGCCGCCAGAGTGGGATCCGGCCGAGGTTCCGAGGACGGCGCGACCTCGGCAACAACGGCCCTGACGAACGGTCGCAGCTCTTCGGCGAGTTCGCCGCGGCGGGCCCGGAAGCTCAGACCGTCCAGCAGACCTGGGCAGGCGCTCAGGTCGGCCAGCGCGACCGGTCCGTCGGTGTCGGCACGGCTCAGGTCACGGAGCAGGCTCCGCAGGTTTTCGACGTCGCGGCAGTCACCGCGGGCGGCACAGCGCCACGCCAGGCCCCGAGCCGACCGGGTCGGGGCGTGCGGCGCCGTTTGCCGCCACCCTCTGGTGACGGCCACGAGGCAGAGACCACCGAACAGGGTGGCGATCACGCCCATGATCATCAGGGCGGTTCCGGAGAACCGCCCCTGTCGCCAGCCGTCGACGACCATGAACGGCCCTGCTACGACGGTGAGGATGCCGGCGCCCATGGCGAGGGCCGTGTCGCGGATGCCGCCGTTACGCGCTCGTGGCGGCCGTTGCCATCCTGCCCGCAGATGCCGCGGTATCGGCCGGTAGGAGAGCCGGTCCCGTACGGCGCGGAGGAGCCGCGACCCCGTCCTTTGCATATGTGCACCGTACCGATGCCGACCCCTCCACGTGGAGGCGAGACCGGCGGGCACCGACCAGCTCACCGATGAAGAGACCTCCCTAGCGGCCGGAGCCTCGGATCTCGCGGTCGTGCGTTACCGGCGGAGCCGGGTCAGGTGTCCGTCGCGCGTTCGTTCCCACCGCTGGCCGGAGGCGTCCCGGAACCTGCACCGCCGCGCGGCGGGCCGATCACCGACGTACGTGATCGACTGACTGCGCAGATCGCCCGGCGGAACCGTGCCGACCCGGGTGAGCACGGTCCGGCCGTGAAGGAAGCGGGCGCCGGTCGACAACATCCGGGCCGCCTTCGGTCCCGAGCCGGCCGGGCCGGTCCTGGAGGAGCTCTTCGATCGGTACGAGCTGGCCCCGGACGCGTTGTTCGACTCGGTTCAGCAGGTCCGGATGCCGCAGTGGCACCGCGGCAGAGTGGTCCTGGCCGGCGACGCCGCCTGGTGCCTGACCCTCTACTCCGGGATGGGCGCGTCCACCGGCATGGCCGGTGCCGACCTGCTCGGCACCATGATCGAGCGTCACCTCGACGACCTCGGCACGGCCGTGAAGATCTGGGAGGAACGGCTGCGGCCCTACATCCAGGACCAGCAGACGTCCGCGCTCACCGACCGGCTCCTGTTCGTCGCCAAGGACAAGCAGGAGTACGCCATCCGTACCCAGACGATGCGGATGCAGGCCGACCCCGCGTTCGCCACCGAGATGGCCGACTCCCCCGCCGCCGCGGGCTTCGCCGCCAAAACCTCGACATCGCGGCCCGCTGAGCAGCGGCTCCGTCCGACCAGCCGAGAAGAAGCCAATGACAACGACGGAAACGGCGTGGGCGCCGCCGACGGGCGGGCCCCGGGTGACCGGCCGCAACCACGGTGATGTCAGTCGTCGGCGAGGCGGTAGTAGTGTTCTGCAGCTTCGGGGTAGCCCTCGTCGTGCAGCATGTCGCCGAGGTCGGCGTATGCGTCGGGGTATCCGGCGTCAACGGCCTCGCGGCAGTAGGCCTCGGCTCGCTCGTCGTCGTGTCGTAGGGCGTACAGCATGGCGAGGTTGACGAATCCGCCCGGGTTGCCGGCGTCGGCTGCCTGGCGATAGTGGGCTTCTGCGCCGTCCTGGTCGCCGTCAGCCTCGAGCAGTTGCCCGAGGCCGACCAGGCCGTCGGTGTTGCCCCATTTGATGGCGCGGTTGTAGTGCTTTACGGCGGCGGTCCGGTCGTCGCGGAGGGCGGCGATGTTGCCGAGTAGGAACTCGGCGTAGGGGTATCGAGCCTTTGCCGCCTTCCGGAAGTTGGCTTCGGCAAGATCGTCCTCGCCGCGTTCCTGTTGCATCAGGCCGATGTAGATCAAGGCTCCCAGGTAGCCGGCCGTGACGGCCTTGCGGTACAGCGCCTCTGCTTGTTCAGCGTTGCCTTCCTGGTTCCGGATGGCCGCAAGGTAGAACCAGCCGAGGCCGTGGCCTGCTTCGCCGGAGCGCTGGTACGCCATCTCGGCCCCGGCGGCGTCGCCCTGTTCCTCCAGGAGGAGACCGAGTTCGGCGTACGCCTCGGTGGACCCGCTGGCGATCGCACGCTGGTAGAGGTCGACCGCAGCGGATGTGTCGCCGTCCTGGGCGCTGTGCTTGCCTCGTTCCATGAGCCCGTACGTGTTGCCGAAGTCCGGGCCACGACGCACCCCGTGGTAGCCGTCTTGCTCGGCACGGCCGTACCAGATCGCGGCCTGCTCATCGTCGCGGAGTTCGGTGAGCAGATCGCCGAGACGGAAGGCCGCCTCTGGCCGGCCGGCCTCGGCGGCTACCCGGTAGAAGTGTTTCGCGCGGGGAAGGTCTCCGAGCGAGTCGGCGGTCAGGCCGCGACGCATCGGGTCCTGGCGGGTGTCCTCGACGGGCGGTTCCAGCAGAAGGTCGCACAACCCGAACGAGTGGCTCTTCCATTGCAGGGCGGCCCCTTTGCGGATCATGTCGAGGTTGAGCCGTCGTGCCGCCTCGGCCACTCCACGCACATCGAGAAGCCGCATGAAGTTGCGGGCGCCTTCGACCGCCAACCCGAGCACTCCAGGGCGTACCCGGTAGAGGCCTTCGCGAGCGAGTACGGCGCCGAAGGCGTCGTACAGGTCGTCGGCGTCCGGCCAGTGTCGCTGCATCGTGGCCATGTCGACGTTGAGCTCGAAGATGGTCCGGTGCTGCTCCTCGAAGGGGGCGTAGACGAACAGCGTTTCGAGGGAGTGCAGCGTGATGGTGAGCAGGCGGGGGAAGACGTTCTTGTTGGTGTCGGGTACGGCGCTGATCGTCCAGCGGGAGAACTCCGTGCGTCGGGGATGCGGGATGGTCCACGCGAGATAACGCCGGATCGCCGGGAGCACCGCCGTCATACGCGGGTCGGCCATGGCCCGTTCGAATCTGCCGTGGTTGGCGATCCGGACCTGAGCCCGGTCCACGCGTACCTCGTCGCCCGCGTGGTCCGACAACGCGGAGCTGAGCCACTGCTGCTGCTCTTCCGGTGAGACGATCGTGTCGAGATCACTGGCTCCGAGCCGGCCGGCGGCGTGGATCACGTTACGCAGCAGAAAACCTTCGGCCTGCAGCGCACGGATGGCGTGCTGCTCGAAATCGTCGAGATCCTCGTGCGGAACCCGCCAGAAATGCAGTTCGGCGATGTCGCTGTACGTCTTTCGGTGGTCATTGAACCGGCTCACCACGTTGACCGCCTGGCCGACGTACAGCTGCCCGTCGTAGAAGGACAGCACGTAGATGCCGCAACGGCCGGCGGCGGCGAGCACCTGCTCGGCCACCGTCGCACTGCCGGCCACAGCTACCCGCTGCACGTCGGTCTGTGGCCAGAGGCCGGTGAGGAGACTGACGTGATTGCGCGGCGACGCTTCAACTGACATGGCTTCCTCGTCGGCGGCTGTTCACCGCACATGAGGACAGTGACCGGGGTACTCGTCTGCGATCAGTCGATCGTGGGACCGGGCCGCCTGGTGAGCTGGCCCCTGGTGAAAGCGGACAGGATGCGTTGGTGGGTTTGCCGGGGCAGCGATCGTGGTCCGGGTTCGCCGAGGGGTGTGCCGGGGCGTGCCGGTGTGGTGTCGAGGAGGTCGTCGAGTCCACGGCGGGCGATCATGAGCAGGCCGTGGGTGGCGCGGGTGCAGGTGACGGCGAGGCGACCGAAAGCGGAGTTGAACTCGTCGAGCTGGTCGGCTCCGGACAGCGGGTGGATGGCCACGGTGATGGCGTTGGTCTGGCCTTGCCACGAGTCGACGGTGGAGGCGACCAGGACGCCTTCGGGCAGGTCGTAGCGTTCGGTGAGTCGTTCGACCAGGTCGGTGGCGTCGTCCACGGCCTGGTTGCGGGTGGCGAGGATAACGATGAGGGGGTCGCCGTGCGGTTCGGCCGAGTCGACGATGGTCGTGCCGTCGGGCATGCCCTGGCTGTTGTAGCGGCGGGCGACGGTTTGGAAGCCGCCCTCCAGCAGTGGGTCGAGGAGCTGCTCGAGGACATCGAGTAGGGGCAGGTCGATGTCGGGCGCCTCGGGGTCGGGCAGGCCGTCGACCTCCAGCAGGGTGGGGTCGCCGCTGGCGACGGCATCCCAGACCGAGGCGGCCACGCCGGTCAGGGGTGGTAGCTGCAGGGTGCGGTCGCCGGGCCCGGCGACGCAGTGCAGGTGGTCCCAGTCCGTGTAGAAGGCGCGCCAGAGTGGCAGCTGGGCGGTGGTGGGCCGCCAGACGGTGGGGAGGTCCACGATGCGGGTGGTAGGCCCGGCCGGGTAGGCGGTGGGCCAGGCCCGGTAGGGGTTGTAGCCGGGATCTCCGCGCCATGGATTCTGCTGTCCGGGTTCCAGGGGCGGAAGTTGCCCGACGTCGCCCACCCCAACGGAGATCGGCGCCAGTTTCTCGACAGTGGCGTAGCGGTGCGCGGGTAGTTGCCAGGCTTCGTCGACGAAGAGCACGTCGAAGGGCAGGGTGCCGTTGTCGGCCGGGCCGAGGTTGTCGATCAGGCGTTTCATCTCGCCGAAGGCGCCGAGCTTGTGGGAGGTGCCGACGATCACGTCGCACGAGGCGGGAATGCCGGCGGTACTGGAGGCGATCGAGACGTTGTCGCGTACCGCCGGTGGGACGTCCGGCACTCGGTCCTGGGCGACGAAGAGACAGACCCGATCTGCGCCGAGTTCTCGGCCGAGCGTGCCGGCCAAGGGAATGACCTGCTTGTTCGCGAAGGCGGTGACCGCCACCCGGGAGCAGTGCGGATGGTCCAGCGCCTGCCCGACCATATGCCGCAGGGCATGGGTCTTCCCGGCGCCGGCCGCGGCGCGGAGCAGGATCTTGTCGTACGCGGCGGTGGCGCTCAACGCGTCGGTGAGTGCCTTGCTCGCTTCCGCGGCGGCCTGGTTGTTGCCGTACGCGGCCCGGTCGTGGTGGACCGCCCCGGCGATGGCGGTGGTGGGTGCGGTGAAGGTGATGGGCATCGCGGTTCAGTCCAGATCGTCGCGGGTGAGGGTGTCCGGGGCGGCCGTGTCCGGTTCGGGCATGTCGGGGCCGGGGGTGACGTCGAAGTGCTCGTCGTCGACCAGAGGCGGCCACACGGCCGGGTTCAGTTCGCCACGTGCGCGGCGGGCGGCGAGTTCGTCGGACCACTCGGCCTCGGCGACGGCGTGCGGTTTGCAGCACCATTGGTGGGCGTCCGGGTCGGCCGGGTAGCTCGCGGGGGTGCAGTCGATCGTCGGGGCGGACTGTTTGTCCAGTGCCGGGCGGGCGATGGCGATCTCGTGACCGGATTTGAACAGCTTGCCGAACCAGCCGGCGTCGGCGAGGACCAGCTCGTCTCCGACGGCCAGGTTCGGGGCGATCGTGGGCGCCCAGACCAGGCCGTCGGTGTCCGGGGTCTGGGTCAGCAGGCCAAGCGGGAGCCGTCCGAGTTTGAAGGACCCTTTCTGGACGGTCACAGTGGTGTTGGTGTCCTCGACGAGGCTGCGGTCGTTGACGTGCAGCGCTACGACGTTCACGCCGTGCCCCAGGCGTCGGGACTGCACGTCGAGGCGGATCGGGTTCAGGCCGACGACCGTCGCGAGGGCGAGTTGGCGTACGCCGGCGTCGCGGCCCTTGTCCTGGGCGAAGGACAGGTCGGTCAGGCAGGTGAGCTGGTCGCCGCAGGTACGGTCGGCGTCGAGCATGTCGACCTGGGAGTTACGCCAGTGCGGATACATGCGCGAGAACCTGACCAGGTCGGAGGCCTGCAGCATCTGCCTGCGGCGCCAGACCTGCTGGGCGTCGCTCTCCAGCGCCTGGTGGACGGCCCGCAGCCGGGAGACGGCCAGGCCGTCGAGGATCGTCAGGGCGCGTTCCATAACGCTGATGCGGTAGTCCAGTGCCGTGGTCACGAGCCGGTGGTATTCCGTCGCGGGCCCGCGGCGCAGGGCGTGGAAGAGTTCGTCGGCGGTCCGGTTGGACAGCCGTGCGCCCGGTGTCTCGGCTTGTTCGGCGATGGTGTCGGACACCTTGCGGTGATCCAACGGGGCGATGGCCTCGGCCCACGTGATCAGGTAGTCCAAGCGCCCGGCGTCGACTACGGGACCGCCGGGTACGACATGTGCGAACAGGACACCGTGCAGGTCGACGATCGGGGTGCGCAGCCGCATCGTGCGGGCACGGTCCTCCTCGAGCAGGAAGCTGACCGCCAGCCGCTCGTCGGCGCTCAGCGGTACGGGCAGGGTCGCTTCCTCGTCGTCGAAGGTGCGCAACGGCCGGCCGCAGTCCTGGTCGCGCTGCCACCGCAGCCTGCTCAGTTCGACGCCGGCCAGCGAGTCGGCGGCGCTGGCCAGCAGGTCGGCAGTCGCCCGGTCCGGGACGACCAGGTGGACCGGCTCGACGCCGTTCTCGTGCTGCTCCCGGATGGCCCGGCCGAGCAGGCTCATCACCGCCCGGCGGGTGTCGGCTGCCTGCGGGTCGGCGAAGCTGAGCCGGGTCCACCGCCCTGGCCCCGTCGCACCGACCGTCTGGACCGCGACGCCGTGCACGCCCAGCGCCGAGCCGTCGGACTTGACGAGTACCAGGTTGACGGTGCCGGGGAGGCCGCACGGGTCGATGCGGGGGCGGTGATGCCATTGCGGCATGCCGGTGACCGTGGCGGTGACCTGCGCGACGGTGGTGTGCGGTGCCCGGCCTGTCTCGCCGGTGCCGGTGACCAGCGGCTGGACCGCGTTGCGGTGCGCGGGGGCCACACCGATCTCGATGAGCAGCGACTTCGGGTCGTCGGAGGACCGCAGTTCGGTACGGCAGTAGGAGAACAGATTGCAGGTCGTACAGCTGCGGGGGTCGAAGGTCGCTTCGAGGTGAGCGACGTAGGCCGCCAGATCTTCCTGCGCCGCAGCGCCGTCACCGAGCGCCGAGCGGGCAGCGAGTCGTTCCTGGGCGCGGGCGCGGACCTCGGTACGGTGGTCGTCGAGCCGCTCGACGACCGCCTGCGGGCGCAGGAACGCGTTACGGGGAACGGCGAGGGCGCCGTGATCGTGGACGTGCATGCCGTCGGGCAGCCGGGTCCACGCGGCAGCGGATTCCGCGCCGAGCGCGACCTGCAAGAAGCCCTTGAGCATCCGGCCGTCGTCGATGCGGGATCGGACTCGTTCGAGGTCCTTCGCGTCTCCCATGATCAGCCAGGAGCCTTTGATCCGGTCGCCGGCACGGCGCGGACAGACGACGGCGAAGTCGGGCAGGATGTTGCTGGCGTCGGAGACGTGTTCGAGGTTCAGGTACGGCACGGCGGGCCCGACCAGCATGGTGGCTTCGCCGGCGGCCATCGCCTGCCGGTGGGCGTCGGCCAGTTCGGTGGCTGTGGCGTTCACGTCGGCACGACACGCCCGGCGCCGCACCGCCGCCGGGCGTGGCAATCCGAGCTGCCCGATCGTTGTGGTGACCAGTTCCGCGGCGAAACGGTCGTCGCGTACCAGCTTCTCGAAGGTCATCGCACGGATCCAGCGAGCCTGCGGGATGCCGGCGCCGGTGTCGGGTTCACCGAGCCGTACGGCCAAGGTCCGGCGGTTCTCCCGGGTGATGAACGGATCGGTCAGCCGGAAGCGCTCACAACCGGCATGCGCCGAGGCCGCCACGGCGCTGGTGCCACCGCCGGTCAGTAGTCCACCCATTCGATCCTCTTATCCATGGCTTCGTCATCGGACCGCCTGGTCGATCGGACGATGCGGGCGCGACGTGAACGTTTCGGTTTGCTGCCTCTGTGAGCACATCCCACGGCGCTGGCCGCGCGGCGCAGTCTCCGGAGTCGATACAGATCCATCGATTGTTTCGCGGACCGCTTCGGCCCTCACTGCGGTCGCCGATCTCAGGCACGGAAAGGTGATCGGAGGCCGCCTCCGCACCGGGGAGGCGTGAAGGCGGCTTCCGGTTTCATGTTCAGGCGGACGGGTCAGCGTCTGTCGTCGCCGTCCGAGCGGCAGTCGCCTCGACTCCGTCCCGGATGTATCTGGCGGCCAGCGCCCACGGCTTCACCATCTCGGCGTCCGCCTGCACGGTGAGGATCCGGTGCACCGCCGGCGCGATGGGAATCGCCTCCATGCGTGCCCCGCCACGCTGCCCGTCACGAATCGCCTCCTGACGAGCCTTTTCGACGATCGCCCGTGACACCCATTCGGTGACGGTGAGCCCGTCCGCGGCGGCCGCGGTCCGGGCGCTCTCGTACTCCAGCTTCGGAAGGATCGTCTTCCACCGGCGCAGCTTCTCCAACGCCTCCTCGATCCGGTCCAGCCGTTGATCCACCGTCGGCCGTGCTGCCGCACCGGTTGGGCTATCAGTGCCGGCACCGACCAGCTCGGCTACAAGGCCTTCGAGGTCTCGAAGGCGGCAGTTCGTCCGGAACGCGTGCGCTTCCAAAGCGGTCACCCGAACCTCGAAGTTCTGTTCGCTGATGTCGTCCTCCTGTTGACAAGCGCCGCTCGACCGCGACACGGGGGATGTGTGTTTCGGCCATCGGCAAGAGCGGCGATCCGGCCTGTCTGAACCAGATTCGTCTCGACCTGCGATGACACGGGCCAGACCGTAGAAGCGGGGTCCGACAGAACTTGTCCGCGATCCGGACAATCAGCGATGAAAATCGCACGGTGGGCACGCATTTCATTACTGCAGCCAGTACCCCATCGGCCATTCAGGCAGCCTGGATGTAGTCCACCGGCCCGATGAGATCCCTGCCGTGGTCTGGATAAACTCGGCGACGCCATCGCCTGGAGCCAATCCCATCGATCGGCACCGGCAAGCTCGGTTCTGCCCAGCGCCCACAGCCGGCCAACTCGGCGTCAGGCATTGATGAAGGCCTCCAGAGGCAGCCGCAATCGCAGGTGGTCCCTATCCGCCGATCATTCCCCTCGGAGTACCTTTGCTCGTATCTGATTCAGGCATGGTGATTCCCCGGATCACGACCGTAGACACGGCTGTCGCGCCCGGCCGCCTGGCATGCGACATCCGGCACGCCACACTGACCTTGTACTCCATCCTGTCCCCGCAGGCATGGGACACACTCGCCGGCGACGGGATTCTCACCGGACGCGAGGACTTGATCGACCCGCTCTTCGTGGCCTCGTATCGGTGGATCCGCCGGGCTGCAGCCCTTCGAGGGCTGGGAGACGAGTGGCCCGTCTGGTTGTGGGCACGGACCACTCGCCGCGACCTGATAGACAGCGTGCGGTTCGCTGCTCGCGAGAAACCCGGCAGCGTCCTGATTACCGCACGCATTCCCCGGCACCGCGTCCTGCTGAGCCACTTCGATGCCTGGCACTACGTACTCAACGACTGGCCGGCGTTCGAGCCGACCGCCACCGACGCGGAGATGGACCGGATCGACAGCGCGATCGCCGAGTTCACCGGCTGGAAACCGCATGAGCCCAAGCCTCCACAACTAGAACGGATCATCGAGGACACCTGGGATCTGATCTTCGACACCACGTTGTGGCCTCCGACCAATCTCTGGCAGGCCACGGTTCCCGAACTTCGGCTGGGGGACGTCATCGATGCCGTCGTTGCCGAACCACGCCGGGGATCCGGAAACCGTCGGCGTATCGGGCCCGAGAGCTACGAGGCGGCGACGCTCACCCCAGCGGAGCCGAATCCCGCCGGCCGGACAGGTGGGATGGAGACTGTCTCGGGTTCGGCGGTGACGGGCCCGGCCGGAGCGGCATGATGGCGAGATGGCTGATCTGCCGCGGCGCCGTGATCTCCTGGCGCCTACGTTGCGAGCCGTGCGTGAACTGGGCGGGTCAGCGTCGATCAACGAGATCGTCGACACGGTGATCCAGCGGGAAGGCTTCAGCGACCAGCAATCCTTTTATCCCTCGGGCCTGCGCGACGATCTCCAAGGTCGGCTTTCAACAAGCCGGTACACCGGGTCATCAGGGCGCCCGCGAAACCGCCGTCAGCGAGAAACTGGAGTGTTCCCGATCTCGTTGACGCTCGGTTACGTACGCGCACGCGCTTCCCGTTTCGGGTTTCGGGCTCTGACAGTGCCTGCGGTAGCGGCCGGCCCGCCGCCCGTACCGACCCGACGATCCTCGCCACGACTGAACGCCACGGTGTCAGTGCCGACGACGTGAGGCACCAGATCGCCTCCTTCCGAGACGATGGATCAGACGCTGTCCGAGCTGGGAATCCAGGGCCTCGCGCCGGAGGGAAATCCCCAGGATCTGTCCGTGGGGATCGTTAGTCGCAGAACTTGTGCCGTGAGCTGCGCCGGTTCGCCCGGGCCGGTAATTCGTCCAGGTTGTCGCCATGGCGCAGCCGCTCGTTCGGCTCATGGCCCTGGGGGAAATCCCGCATCGTCACCACGAAACCCTGGACCAGGCGATCCTCGCGCAGGTCACGGTAGGTGATTTCGACCAGGACCTCGCTCTGGTCAGCCCGCGACAGGGAGCAGAACACCACACCGTCGCCGGCGTCATGGAATGCCTGACACAGCTGGCTGCGGTCGTCGGGATGTACCAGTTCGTCGAGGGTCGCCAGCGGCGGCAGGTCGTCGACCCCGAGCAACTCGCGTAGTGAGGGTGTGGCGTATCGGATGCGGCGGTCCTCGTCGATCACCACCATGATCTCGGCGCTGTCGTGGATTACCGCACGCAGGTAGAGGTCACTGTCACGGCGGCCGACCGCCTCCACCAGACAGATGCGATCCAGCGCGAGCGCCGCCTGACCGGCCAGCACCTCGAGGGTGTCGCGGGCGGCGGTCAAGGGCTCCCGGCGACCCACCAGAATCAGGGCGCCGCCGCTTGGCCGGGCGACGGTCAACGGCTCCAGCCAGAGCGGGCAGACCAGCGTGGCGTAGCCGCCGTCCGGGCCCTCCACCCACCAACTGCGCGGTGGTGGGCCGGCTCCGAGGCAGGGCGCCGCCGGCCGCGGGACACGGTGATCGTCGGTGGCGAAGTCCGCGCTGATGACCGCGCCGGGTGGCATGAGCTCGGCGACGGCGTCTCGTACGGCCTTGTCCACGGCCGCTGTGTCGGAGGCGGCGACCAGCGCGGCGCTCGCCTGGCGCAATCCGCGTTCGCGTGTCAGGGCGC
Organism: Actinoplanes subglobosus; assembly: GCF_042650585.1. Lineage (NCBI taxonomy): Bacteria > Bacillati > Actinomycetota > Actinomycetes > Micromonosporales > Micromonosporaceae > Actinoplanes > Actinoplanes subglobosus. The sequence goes on along the minus strand of NZ_JBHSBL010000029.1, from coordinate 213,120 downwards.
GGCCGTTCAAGGTCACCGAGTCGGCCAGCCGTGTGATCGTCAGCAGGAGGGTGAGTGCCCCGGTCACGGCGATCACCACGCCGTCACCGACGGTCCCGTTGACGGCCTCGACCAGCAGAACTACCGGCGGGGTGGCGACGGAGACACCCAACAACATCGCCCAGCGCACCCGCCATGGGCTCGGACGCGGCGTCGCCGGCTCGGTGAGCCTGACCATCGACGGGTGCAGCGCGGCGGCGCCCCAGGCCACGTACAGCACGACGAACCCGGATTCGCTCAGCCGGCCCGGCCACAACGGGTGCACGATGTCGCTGACCAGCACACCCACGGCACCGATGAGCAGCAGTACGGCAGAGAGGTTACGGCCCACGGCGACCAGCAGCCGGATGACGACCGCGAGGAGCAGCAGGGCGCCGATGATGTACGCCGCCCAGATCTGGCCGATCCGACTGGCGTCGCCGACAGCGAACACCCAGACCACCAGCGATGCCGAGCAGGCGAACGCGAGCAGGTCGATGAGCCGGGCCCGGTCGACGAGAATCGCACCGACCCGGGTCAGCTGCAGCAGACAACCGGTGACCAGCGCGAACATGGCGTAGAAGCAGATGTTGGCCAGGCCAGGCCGGCTCAGCGCGGTCAGCACGTCACCTGCCGTGCTCGCTGCGATGGCACCGGCGAGCAGCAACCAGGGTCCGACCCGGGCCGGCCGGTGCCTGCGGACCCCGTGGACGATGGCCCCCGCGCTGGCGATTCCCAGCACCAACCATTCGATGGCCCTCAGCACAACCACTTACTACCAGTAGCCTCGAAACCTGTCCATCGACCTGTTACACAAGGTTGTCAATTCCCCCATCCGTGGTCGGCCGGTTCCCCGGAACGTTGCGGGCGCCGGCAATGGCGGGTGCAATGCGGACGCGGTTCGAGCGGAGACCGGCCCTACCCAACCGATAGATCCCATCTGGACCCGAACTGATCGCCTGATTGGGACCGCAACCCGCGCGCAAGGCCAAGCGGCCGGTTCGTGGCGGCGCGGTGTCAGCTGGGCGTGGTTACGTGTGCGCCCGCCGACGCCGCTCAAGTTGTAGGAGGAATTGAACGGCTTGTGCCTCGTATGGGACTGGTTCCAAGGCAACGGGCCGAGCCGAAACGGAGTCGATACGCTGCCCACTGGCCGGTCCAGTTCGCGAGATCATGGGTCCACGTTGCTGTGCTGTGCTGCGCTTTTCTCGCCCACTTCTCGGCGTTGCTCGTTGCGAAGAAGGTCAGTGTCGCCGGATCGGTCGCTTCCCAGGCCGTGCGTTGTGCCAGCCACTGTTCGGCCTGTTCCGGGGTGTGGCCGGCGCCGATCAGCCATGCGGTGAGTGCGGCGAGCTCAACCCAGGGCGCGGCTTTCGCCGCCATGGCCCAATCGACGATGCGCAGACCGTGACGGGTGACGATCAGGTTCGCCGCGGTGAGGTCGGTGTGGACGAGGGTGTCACCGTCCATCGCGGGTTTCGCGAACCCGAAACGCTCGTACGGCATGAACGGTCGCACGTCCGGTGCCGGTGTCGAGCCGAGGTCGTCAAGGGCTGCGGCGAGCAGTCGTAGATCTGAACTCCCGGGTGACAGGTCGGCGTGCGGACCTTCACAGTGTTCGAAGCCCGCCACCAGCCATCCGGCCGCTTCGAAGTGCCACTCGACGGCGGGTGAGTGGGACCTGCTGACGGCCTCACTCACCCGCAACTCGTAGCGCAGTGACCGGACAGCCAAGTCGCTGCGGGCCGCCTTGACGAACACCTTCCCGCGCGCCCCGGCGACTGTCGCGGCTACCTCCGCGTGGTCACCAGCTGATGCCGGGGTGACGTCGGAACCGCCGACACGGTGGGCTACCTGCTCGGTGACGGCTTTGGGCAATGCTGCCCAGTCGATGCGCATCGGTCAGTTGATCCTTCAGATTCCCGGGTTCGGCGGGCAGCAGGAGTTCGCCGCGCCGTCCCAGAACTCGGGGTCGATGTAGTAGCCGGTCGCCTTCAGCGCCTGGCGGGTGTACTCCAGGGAGGAGCCGTCCGCCATACCTTCGGTCAGGATCGGCACGTGGTGGACGAAGTGTCCCGCGATCTGCTGGCAGGCCGCGGTGTACGCCTCGGTGTGTTGCAGCGACGCGTGCCACGCCGCGTCGACCCAGCCCAGAAAACGCTCGTGGAGGTCGGCTGGCGGCCCGCCCGAGCCGGCGTCCCAGTCATCGATCGCTTCAAGCATGCAGGAGCCGAGAAATAGCACCAGGCCATGCGGAAACCGCTGGTACTGCTCGGCGAGTTCGACCTTCGCGACCGCACACGGCCATGGCTCGCCGCAGACCTTGCAGTCCCAGTCGGGTCGGGCACCTTGGTGCGCCGTCCGGGGAACTAGCACGACGGAACCCCTCCCGCTCGGTGCTCCTGGGCCGGAGTCAGCGTCCCCGCCCGCGCGACCTGGAACAGCGGCATCGTCGGCGCGTCCCAGGCCACCGGGTTCGACCGGATGTCCACGGCGATCGACGGCGCGGGGTCGGTGATGGCCGTACGGATCCGATCCGCCTCACGCCGCCGGCACGCCTCCACATACACCTCGATGCAGGGCCAGGGCAGACCGCAGGTGCACCGGCATCGCCGTAGGAGTCGCCGCCACGTTCGCTTCGCCTTGAGATGCTGCTGCATTGCTACTCCTCCTCCTACAGCCACCAGCCCGTAGGGCCGCGATCACCCTCGGTCACGAGCGGGAAACCGTGCGGCCAGGCACGACTGCGCCGGCGAATGCGGAGCTGTCCGGGTGGTGGTGTACTTCCAACCGTTGCCAGAGCACGACCGGCACGAAGCGATAGCCGATTCCGTCAGGCGATTCACGAGACAGCTCCTCAAGATCAGCCATGTCGCACACGTCGATGTGCAACCGGTTCGGCACAGATCGTGAATCAGTTCAGGAGAGAGAACGGGCAGCGCGATGCGGTCCGTACCAGATTGTGGATGAGGGCCCGCACAAAAGTGCGGGTCGTCAGTTCAGATGCGTGACCACCCAGGCCGGATCAAAACCGGCAACAACCCCAGGGCCACTTCCCGACTGTACGGGAGTCGCGCCGACCTTCCCGGTGTGAACGTCCAGCAGCTTGAACCCGACGCCTTCCAGGACGGCCAGGCTGCGAGGGAAAGCCGGGTGCCCCCACAGCTTGTTGTTGACGAACGGGACGGCGATGATCGGCAGCCCTTCACCGATGGCCGAGCAGAGCTGTGCCAGCGCGTATGTGTCCGCAGCGCCGGCGGCGGCCTTGTTGATCGTGTTGAAGGTTCCCGGGCAGAGGATCACCGCTTCCGTGTCACCGGTGCGCTTCGGTTGGTTCGGATCCCGGAACTCCGTCTGTGGTGGGACGCCGCTCAGTTCACGTACCGCGTCGTCGTCCAGCCACGGGCGGGAGTCCGGCGTCGCCACGACGACGACGCTCCGGCCGGCGCCCTGCACCGCGCGGATGAGATCGGGGGCACGCGCGGTCAACGGCGCGCCGCAGACGATGAGCGTCACATGGCCAGGCACGACCGATCAGTCCAGGACGCCGGCGCGTACGGCGAGGTGGTGCAGCGCACTCGTCCGTCCGCCGCGCTTCTGCCGGGCCAGCATGCTGCGGACCAGCTCACCCACGATGACGTTGTACCGCACCGACTCAGGAGCGATCCGCTCAGCTTCCAGCAGGTGGAGCACGGCGTCGGCGTCCCGCTTGCGCTGCACCTCCGCCCAGCCGAGGTCGAGGTGCAGCTGGGCACGCCGGCTATTCAAACCGACCGGAAGCCGGTACAGATCGACGGACTCAGCAGCCTGCAACGCCGTAGCCGGGTCGCCGAGTTCCGCCGCCACCGTGACACGGTGGATGCCGACGTTAGTGGGCCCGAACGCGGTCCAGGCAAAGTTGCCGTCCTGGCCCAACATCTCCGCGAGCAGTTGCGCCTGGTCCAAACGGCGCCACGCCTCCACCTGGTCGGTGCGACGCGACGCGATCACAGCGGCGATCAACCAGAGGGCGCCCGCCACGGATGCCAAGGTGGGCCGATCGGTGCGGGCATGGCGCTGGGCTTCCTCCGCCATGCCGACTGCCAGCGGTTCGGCGTCTTCGGGCCGTTCACTACGCAGAAGAGCGCACACCACCTGGTACGCCGCCATACCGCGAGCCGCCACCGAGTCCGCCTCGACCGCGGCCGATGCACAGCGGTCAGCCGCGAGCATGCTCAGGTCACCCGAGCCGAGCTTCGTGAGCAGCTTCGCCGCCACATGGTAGGCCGCGGAATAGCCAAGCAGAACGTCCCGCCGGCCGTCGACAGCAGTCCGGTCCAGCGAGTCAGCGTGAGAGAGGATCACCGGCAACTCGGCGATCACGTCCTCGTACCGCGCGGCCTGATACGCCTCGTGCGCGGTAGTGACGGCCTGGTTCAGTTCGGACAGCGTGGAGGGCTGGGAGGGGGCGATCCCCAAGAGGTTGTCGTACCGCGACAGGACCTGACGCACCTCTCCCAGCCGATCGCGGGAAGGAGCACCATTGGGTGCGTACTGCCACGGAGTGCCGGTCAGCGATTCGACGTCGACGTGCAGGACTTTGGCGAGGTCGAGGAGAACCGACAGCCGGTCAACGGACCGGATCCCGCGCTCGACCTGGGACAACCATTACTCAGAACGTCCGACGAGACCGGCCAGCGCCGTCTGGCTCAGGCCACGCCGCCGACGGTACGCCGCAATCCGCTCACCCGCCGAGCCGCTCGTCATCGACCAACCATGCCATACCAGCATCTTCACATGCAGCCTTCATCACGCCGCCGAGCACGCCGCAGATCCGCTCGGGAGAGAAGCCATGAGGCCGACTCCGTTCGCCGTTCAACGCATGTTGTGAACGGCGGATGCCAGCGCGTACGCGACGTCAGGGCGGGAGAAGTCCCACACCATCAAGAATCCAGGTGGTGCGGTGAACGTGATCCGTCCGTACAGCATGATCGGTAGTTGCCGGTTGTCTTTGAACCGGCGATCTGGGCCGCCTGACTTGTTGACGTAGCGCCATGTCGTGCCGACCGTTTGAGCGTCCGTCGGAGGCGCCTGCTCCTCGATGAAGCGCTGCTGTTCCATGTGCGCGCTGATCGCCGCGTAGGGGATGTCGGCGTAGTCGTTGCCGTGGCGCACCAGGACCCTGTCGGGCAGGAAGTAGATCGAGCGGTCCTTGGCGTGCAAGGTCGGTACCGCGATATTGGTGACCAGTACTGGTGGTCCTGCCAGATCGACGCCACCGCCGTGCCGGCCGACGACAGCGCCGGCTCCGGCGTTGACCTTGCGCTGGTAGGGGTTCGTCAGCTGACCCTGCGATTCGACGAGCCAGATCCGCTGAACGGCGGCCACGATACCGGCGCTGTTGTTCAGGTTTCCGTACTGTGCTGCGGCGTCGTCCTCCACGGTGTAGAACACGACAACCGATCGGCGGGCGACGTCGCGCTGCCACAGCCACCACACGGCGGGGATACCGGGCAGCAGTAGTAGCAGGCCCCACACCGGAAGGATCGCCACCAGTAGCAGGAGCAGCGCCGCTGACCATGGCCACAACGAGCGGCTTTTCGCTGCGGCCTGGATCTGCTGGATCAGGTCGGAGGGATGCGCTGCGGCGAGGTGTTGCACCGCGGCGCCTGTCAGATCCTGCATGACGACGGGGTGTGCGCCGACCGGTGCCGGCTGCGGGGTGTACGGCTGGTGCTGGCCGGCTTGGATTTGCTGGCCGGTGAAGTACGTGGTGCCGAGTCCAGCGACGCGGACGTAGTTGCCGCGGGGGCCGGTGCCGACCCGGAATCCGGGAACGCCGGCGGAAACGCTCACGCCTGAGGCAGACAGGTTGAACCGGAACGGTCCGGCGCGGAGGCTGGTCCGGAGGTAGAAACTCATACCGCTGTTGCATCCGTTCTGCTGGAGTGCCGATCGTGTCCGGCCAAGACGTCAGATGGACCGGTGGACGTAGGGTTTCCGGTCGGCCCGTTCTTCTGGTTCTTCGGCAGGAACCTCACTACTGGGTGTCGGTCAGGAGTCACAGGCGACGCCGTCACCATCACGGTCCAGGGCCCGGCGGTAACCCGGCTCTCCGGCGTACAACGGGGCGGCTCCGGCAGCGCGAGCAGCTGAACAGTTCGCGTAGTAGGAGTCCTCTTCCTCGTCTTCTTCGGTGATTTCTGGGGCCGGTTTTGTGGTTGCCTTCTTCGTCGGCTTCTTTGTCGGCGGCAAGGTCGTCGCGGCCGTGGACGGTTCCTCGGTGCTCGTGGCATTCGCCTCGGGTCCGGTGCCATCGGTAATCGAGGCGTCCGATGTCGCTGTGGTGGAGGGTCGCGTCGTCCTTGTCGGCGTGATCGCCGGTCGTTCAGTCCCGGTCTCGGCCTCACCCGTACTTCCGATGAGCTTCGCCGGAACGATGCAACCCAGCAGGAGGAAGGCGAAGACACCCATCAGGATGTAGTCACGCCGATTTCGGCGATCAAGGTTAGGCACGGCCCGGAGTTTCGCACAGCTACAACGCCAGTACGTGCAGGCATCCGGCCAGAAGAGGATCCCCTGAACGACCGATTCAATCGTCAGTCAGGCCGACGGTGACGGTGCTCGGCACTCCGGTTGAAAGGGCCGTGGCGCGCTGCGTGAAGATGGTGCGGATCTACAGGGAGGATGCCCGGGCAATGGCGCAGGTCACCAGTACTGGCCCCAAGGAAAGTGCAGCGGTGAAGGTCGGCATCGGCTTGGTCACACTGTTCGTGCTGCCGCTGCTCGGTGCCATTTGGGGAGCTCGGACCGTCTATCGGTGGCATCGTGGCCGCGGTACGCACGACGAGGTTCCGGACCGCCGCGCGCTGCTTGCAGCGGTCGTCGGAGTGGTCTCGGTCATCGCGTCGGCGGCGATCTACCCGAGCGTGATCCTCGACGAAATGTCCGAAACAGCCCCGGCGCCTGCTACGGCGCCGTCAACCGCGCTCAGCCTTTCCCGGCCGGCTTTTCACACAGCGGTGCCGTCGCCGTCCCCGGCACCGGTGGTCCTGGAAATGCCAGATCTCCGAGGTAAGCGGTACGACGAGGCTCAGAACCTACTCGGGCGCGGGGTACGCACCGATACACAGGACGCATCACCTCGGGGACGTCATGTGTTCGCGCGCAGCAACTGGACGGTGATCGCCACGGTCCCGGGTGCTGGTGAACCGGTACCGGACGGGGTTCCGGTGATGCTGAATGTGCTGCGCAACGAAGAGGCTGCATGGTTCGCCGAGCATCAGGCGATGCCGAAGCTACCGGCTGGCAAGGACTCCATGACCGTCGAAACTGGCGGCGGGATCCTGGAACCGGTGCAGGAACTCGTTCTCTTTCGCTACGCGCCGGGTAAGGCCCCGAAAGATGCCACCACCGTGATCGCGGGACACGGCGACGAGTACGGATCCGGGAAAGAGCCAGAAAGTGAGAAGAAACAGCGCGCGAACCTGAAGAGCGCGTCCTCGTACAGCACGAAAATCGTCGGAAGCATCCCCGCAGCCGGAAAACCGTTGCGGGCCGGGCAGTTCATCGTCGTCACCGTCAAGGACGCACCGAAGGGCAGCCAGTCGGAGGGTGGCGGCACCGGCGACATCCCGAACCTGCCAAACATCGACGACGATGACGATGATGTGAATGTTCCGGGCTGGCTCTGCCCCACCCGGTTCTGCTGACCGCTGACAGAACGCACACGACACCGGATCAAGGACGCCTCATCGGATGTCAGAGGCGCTTCCGTGGCGGCGTCGAACAGCCGCGCGAACGACGTGATCTCGGTCGAGTTCGTGTCCACGGTGACCTGGGCGGACACGAGGGGGTGGCCGTGATCCAACGGGCCACCCAGTCGCCGAGCGCGCACGGCGGGTCGTAAGGCTTCGCCAGCGGTGGGGAACGCGTACCGTCCGTCGGCCTGTTTTCGATGTGCCGTCTTTGAGCAGGCGTTTGATGCGGGTAGCCGCGCACCCTGACGGCATCTCGTCGGGGTCGGCGGTTCGGATGTCGAACTTCCGACCATCGAGGACCGCTTCTACGGTCGTTGTCATGACAGGCCTCATTCCTGGTTTCCGCGGCGAGGTGATCCGCCGCGGTGATGCGGGCTTTTCCGCTGCCCGGTCGATCTGGAACGGTCAGGTCGATCGCCGGCCTGAGGTCATCGCTGGTTGCCGGGATGCCGCCGATGTCGCCGCGGCTATCCGGTACGCCCGCGGTGCGGGTCTGCCGTTGTCGGTCCGCGGCGGCGGGCACAACGTGGCCGGGCACGCCCTGTGCGACGCGGGTCTGGTCGTCGACCTGTCGGCGATGCGTGGTGTCGTCCTCGACCATGCCGCCGGTCGGGTGCGGGTGCAGGGCGGAGCCCGTCTCGGTGACCTCGACGCCGTGACCGTGCCCGAGGGCTGCCTGGTGCCTGCGGGCATCGTCACCGACACCGGGATCGGCGGCCTGACGCTGGGCGGCGGCATCGGCTGGGCGAGCCGGCGGTTCGGTCTGACCTGCGACCACCTGACCGAAGCCGAACTGGTGACGGCTGACGGCCGGATACTCGTGGCGTCCGAGGACGACACTCCGGAGTTGTTGTGGGCGCTGCGCGGGGGTGGCGGCAACTTCGCTGTGGTCACCCGATTCACCTTCCGCACCCGGCGGATCTCTCCGAGCGTGGTGGCCGGGTTCGTGGTCTACCCGCTCGACCGTGAGGTCCTGGCCGGGTTGGCGGCCGTCGCGGCCCTGAACGACCCCGCCATCACCACGATCACGTTCCTCCGGCTCGCGCCGCCACTACCGTGGATGCCGGCCGCGGTGGTGGGTGAACCCGTCATCATGGTCGGCGTCGTCCACACCGGCGACAACGAAACCGCCCTACGGGCAGTCGATCCGCTGCGGCGCCTCGGCGCATCCCATGTCGACACGATCGCACCCGCCCCCTTCCTGTCACATCAGGCCGTCCTCGACGCCGCAAACCCGGCCGGCCACCGCTACTTCTGGTCCTCGCAGTACGTCGACACCCTCAACGCCGATCTTGTCGAACTGCTCATCGACCAGGCCCGGTCGCTGTCGGCTCCGGGCAGCCTGATCGCGTTGTTCCAGCTCGGCGGCGCCGTCGCCAACCCCGATGCGGCGTCTTGCGTGCCGTTCCGATCCGCATCGTGGCTGGTCACCTACGGGAGTCACTGGCTGGAACCGGCCGAAGATTCGCTGCACGCGGCCTGGACCCGCACCGCGGTCCGCGCCGCCGCCGGTTTCGGTCTGGACGGCGGCTACACCAACTTCGAGAGCGATCACCACCGTACGGCTCCGTTCCCGGCACCGGTCCTCCAGCGGCTGGCGGCGGTGAAACGATCCTTCGACCCCGAAAACGTCTTCTGCCGCAACCTCAACATTCCACCCGGCCAGGACAACTGATCGAGACCAAACGACATTCGCATTCGCCGGACGGGGACTTTTCCGCCGGGCGGGCGATTGGAGACTCGCCGGGCGAGCGTCCGCCATTTCCGTCCGTCAGAACTTCCTCCGTTACGTGACGAATTCTCCATCGTAAATAGATATGCGTCTGGAGCGCCGATGTCCGAGAGAATTGATGTCGAACTGGTCGTCCGCAACGGCCGCTATCACGAGGACGACCCGCGCTGGCTCGATCAGATCGCGGCGCTCGTGAGTGATCTGCGCCGCGGTACCGGTGCCGTCCACACGCGGCGTACACCTGTGCCTCACACGAAGGGTGCTGTCGATCAGGTCATCCTCACGCTGGGGTCGGCCGGCGTCTTCAGCGTCGCCGTCCAGATGATCAACACGTGGTTGTCCCGGGACCGGAACCGCTCGGTCGAGATCACCTACACCGATACCCAAGGCCGGGTGCACACCGTACGGGTGTCGGCCGAGAACGCGAGCCGCGAAGCGTTCGCACCGCTGGTCGCCGCCGCGGAGAAACTGGCCCAGGAGCAATCATGACCTACCGGGCGTTGCTGATCGGCAACAGCATCTTCGACGCGGACGGCAGCCTCAACCCGCTCAACGCGCCCACCAAGGACGTCGCCCGGCTGCACCGCTCCCTGGTCGACACGGCCACCGGGCTCTTCTCCGACGAACACGTCCGGCTGGTCGTCGAACGTACCTCGGAAGATCTGCTCGATGAGATCGACCTGTTCTTCGCCGCCGCCCACCGTGACGACCTGCTGCTGCTCTACTACAGCGGGCACGGGCTGCTCGACGACCGTAACCAGCTGTTCCTCTGCGGGCGCAACACGCGATCCGACCGGCTGTTGCGCACCGCGGTCAGCAATGTGCGGATCAACGAGTTCATCGACCAGTCGGTGGCCCGCTGCACCGTGATCATCCTGGACTGCTGCAGCAGCGGCATGTTCAAAGGCGGTGACGTCGCCGTTCCCCTGGCCGGCCCCGGGCGGTACGTGGTGTCGAGCACTCGCGGCTCGGCGCTGGCCAACGACGCCGCCGTCCCGACCGGCACCAGTCTGTTCACCGAGCACCTGGTGACCGGGCTGCTGGGCGGTGCAGAGGACCGGGACGGCGACGGGTACCTCGACCTGCGTGAGATCTACGACTACGTGCGCACCCGGCTCACCGCGAACACCAAGCAGGTCCCACACAGCCGTTTCGACGGTGACGCGGCCGTGGTCCTGGCCCGCCGTCCGGAGTTGCGGCGGGAGCCTGAACCGGTCCCTCCCGGCCGGGCCGGCGATCCGGCGTTCGTGCTTTCCGAGAACGAGATCAACCTGAACGATGTTCATCCCCGGGAACGCCTCAAGCCCGAGATCGTGGAGATCTATCGGCTGGGTGAGGTGGCGCTGGACTGCACGGCCACCACCGAGGAGACATGGCTGCGCGCCGAGGTGCGTGGGCAGCAGGTCGTCGTCGAGCTGCACCCGTTGACGGGGCACAACCGGGCCAAGATCCGGGTCGTGGACCGCACCACCCGGACGGCCCAGGTGCTGCGCGTCCACGTGTTCCTGCACGCGCCCACCTCGTCACCGCCGCCCGGTACGAACGATCCACCGTACGCGGCCGGGCCGGTCAGGTCCGCATCCGAAACCCGTGTGACGGCACGAATGAAGGGCGGCCCGGCCGAACCGCCGCGTGTCGTGGCTCGCGCCTCGGTGAAGGTGCCGCCGGCCGTACCTCCGATCGGCGATCCACCGGCCCGGTGGGAGACGGGTCGCGGCGGTTTCCGAGGGTGGCGCCGCACCGCGGCGTTCGCGGTGGCCGGCATGCTGCTGACCGTGGCCGGGACGGCCTATGGGCTGAGCGGCGGCAGCGGCGACGCGGCGGTACCCATGCTGGTCGGCCTGACCAGTGCCGATGCTGAGGAGAGGCTGCGCAAGGCGGGGCTCAACGCATCCCTGGTGCCGGCGACTGCGGTGCCCTGCACGGTTGGACAGGTGGTCGGGCAGAGCCCGGCGGCCGACGAGCCGACCCGTCTCGGAACCGTTGTCGTCATCGAAGTCTGCGGAGACGTGGCCTCGTCGGACCCAGCTTCGCCGTCAGTGGTGCCGCGTTCGACCGGCCCGGCCACGCCCTCACCCACCCGTTCCTCGAAGGTGTCCCCCGAGACATCGCCGCTCCTGGTGGTACCCGATCTCGGCGATACGGAAGACTCGGCCGGCTCGGCGCTGGAGAGCGCCGGTTTACGCGCCGTTTTCAAGAGCATCAGTGGCAGCGCGGCCAAGGGTCAGGTCACCGATTCGCAGCCGAAGACCGGAGAAGAAGTGGAACCCGACTCGGAGGTGACCGTGTTCCTCTCCCTGGGCGACCTGGTCGAGGTTCCCAACGTCAGCGGAATCCGCAGCACTGTCGACTCGGCTACAGCCATCCTCGAAAAGGCGGGGCTGAGAGTGCAGATCAAGTGCATCGACGGGACGGACCTAAACAGGGTCGCTAGGCAGAGCCCCAATGGTGGCTCCGAGGTGGAGAAGGGCTCCGTCGTGACTCTGATGGTCACCAACGGACCCCGGATAGGCGCCAACGCCTGTCTCGGTGGCGGGAAAGGTCCGGTGAACGCTCCACTGTGACGCCGGTAAGCAGGCGGGAGACGGCCCTGCCGGCGTTGACTCTCGACCAGGTCGAGGCTCGAGACTGCCCCGGTCCGTCGAGGCAGCCGTCGATACGTTCAGGAGTGTCATGCCCCCGCCTTCGGAGCAACTGGTCACGAAGCACGGGCGAGGGCTTGTGCCGCGTCGCTACGGGATTTGGCTGGGTGGGGTGACGCTGTCACTGCTCGGATCGCAGATGATGGCTTTCGGCATGACCTGGGCGGCAGCGGCCTGGGGTGGGGCCTTCGCGGGCGTCGTGCTCACCGCGATCAATCTGCCGCGAGTGATGCTGCTGCTGTTCGGCGGGGCGCTGGCTGATCGTGTCGGTGCCTGGCGGGTGATGATCGTTTCGGATTTCGCCATGGCGGTGGCCGCGCTCGTGCTCGGCGGGACGGTGCTGCTGCTCGGTGTCCAGCCGTACCTGTTGGTCGCCGTTGCTCTGATCATCGGCGTCGTGGACGCCTTCTATCTGCCCAGCTCGGGTTCGATGCCGCGCCGTCTGGTGGCCGGTGAGTCGCTGGCCCGGGCCATGTCGGCCCGGCAGGTGGCCGGACAGTTCGCCATGTTCGCCGGGCCGCCGGCAGGTGGCCTGCTCGTGGCTGTCGCCGGACTCGCCTCGGTAGCTGTCGTGAACGCGGGTACCTATCTGGTCATGGCCGTCATCCTTGTCGGGTTGCGGCCCCGCGCCACCGCGGTGCCCGCGTCCACGCCGGCCGGCGGTGACGTGCGCAGCGTCGTCGACGGTTTGCGGGTGGCCTGGTCAGATCCGGTGCTGCGTCTGGCGCTGGGTTTGATCGCCGCCACCGCTGCGTTTCTGCTGCCGGTGTCCGGCCTGCTGATTCCGTTGCTGGCGACTCAGCGACGGTGGGACGCCGACCTCGGTGGTGTCCTTGCGGGAACCGTCGCGCTGGGAGTCGTCGCCGTGGCCGTCACCGTCACTGCCGCTGGAGCCTTCCGGCGTCCCGGGCTGGCCGCCGCTGGTGGGCTCGCGGTGGCGGCTGGCGGGGTGCTGGCTCTTGCCGTAGCTCCCGGCACCGCGGCGGCGATCACGGCAGCGGCCGTGGTGGGGGTCGGATCCGGTCTGTTCACCGCGCACGTAGGCCCGCTCATCCTCGGTGGCGCGCCGTCGACCCATCTGGCTCGGATCCAGTCCGTGCTGGTGCTGGCCCAGAGCCTGCCTCTGCTGTTGACCAACAACGCGCTGGGTGCGGTCAGCGACCTGTTCGACGCCGATGCGGCCCTGGTGGTCTGCGCGGCGGCCCTGCTGGTGGCGGCGGCTTCGGGTGCGTGCTCCCCCGCTCTGCGTACGGCCACACTGTCCATCACGAGTTGACGGGAGGTGGTAGCCAGGCTCGAGCGTCAATAGACCGATGAACTGGGCTACATGGAGCTGGGCAAACACGGCCAGCAGCACCAACAGCTACGACAACACCTGCGTATAGTGATGCTCCAATTGCGTCCGGCTCTCGTTGATCACCAGTGCGGCCTCGGCCAAGGTGGCTCGCAGCACATCGGCGGAAAGCGCGTCGAATGCAAGGGTGCGTGAGGCAGCGAGGGCACTGGCACCGTACGTGAACTCGGTCGGGTGCCGGTCGACGGTCCACGCACCATGTCGTCGATGCTGCTCGGGACGCAGGATCCACCAGTCGTCGGTTTCCTCCATCGCACGCCAGTGGTCGTCGTTGTCCTCGAACGGCTGGAACCAGTCGGGCTGCCCGACGACCAGTTCGAGGCCGTCGTCGGTGTGACCGCAGGCGAACCATGCCTCATGGCCGTCGATCGGCTCGGAGGCGGAGAAACGCAGAACGGTGCGGCGCCTGCCGTAGTCGACGGACGAGTTGGCGGTCAATCGGTAGCCGATCTCGGTGGCCGCGGTGAGTAGCTGCATTGCGGGGCCGGACCGTAGGGCTGCTCCCATAGGGATGACGGCCACCGGGCGGTCGTTGAGCAAGGTCCACTGCGCGTCCGGGACCAGCTGTTTGAAAGCCTCGACAACGCCGGCAAAGTCGTCGTCGTCCTGGGTCCACTCCCCGGCCGGTTCGCAGCCACCGGCAAGGGCCGCGGTGAGGCGGGCCAATGTCGGCACGGTCTCGGGATCACCGGCCCCGTCGATGTACGGCAGGGCACCGCGCATCGATTCCCACGGGTTCTCCCAGGACAGCGGCCGCCAGGCGATGCTCCCGCAAACGCATGGCCGAGGCTCCTCAGCGAAGGGATCGAGACGGGCTTCACACGACGGGCAGCGCAGTGCGCTCAAGGTCATTCGGGCTTGGGCGCGGTGGCCGGCCAGTTCGGCGGCGATGTCGGCGGGCCGTCCGTTGAGGAATCCGGCCCAGCCGAATTCGGTGTAGACCTTCACCTGGTAGTCGCGGCCCTCGCGGCACCAGTCTGCGATCTCCCATCCGTGTGGGCCGAGCGCATCGGTGAACGCCGCGACGAGCCTTGGATCGTTGTCGTCGCCAGCGGGGTCGCACGCCGGTTCCGGTGCGGGGCGCCCTTGTGCGACTGCCAGGATCGTCGCAGCACGGTGCGCGGCTCGGCCCTGCACCGGCGTCGTTGTCGTCACGGTGTATCCGATGAAGTTTCCGGCGACACCAGGGGTGATCGAAAGATGGTGGCCGTCAGGGACCGTTAGGTCGATCGCGGTCAGCGGATGCCTGGCACAGGCCAGGGCTTCGAAATGTCTCACGAGCGCCGGGCGTACCTCCCGGGTGTCACCACACACGCAACAGGTCACCGGGACACGGGCACGATCCCGTCGTCGAGTCATCGCCGTCGTCCTCCGTTTCGCTTCGTCGCGGGCAAGTTTGAAGTACGGGTACGACAGTTTCCGCCACGAGGTTCGCAACGTCGTGGGTTTCGGTGCCGGCTCGGCGTACCTGACGGGGGCTGGTCGTCGACGGGGCGGGCGAGATGAATCCGGGAAAGTACCCTTCCGGTCCAACAGGCGGAAGTAGCCTGGCGGTCGGAGCCCGCCACAGGCTCCGGCCGCCACGCCGCCACGCCGCCTCCGGATCAGGTCCGGTCGAGTTCTCCGCTCTTGGCGCCGCCGATGTGTCCCACTCTGCTGACGTGAAATCCAGCGCTGGCAAAGCACTTCACCTCAGGGCTGTCGGCGGACGCGTCAGTCACACCGGTGCGCTCTGGCTTCCGTACTGCAGGGCTCGTACGAGGCCGGCGGCCAATGTTGCTCGCTCGGTCATCGGTTGTGTGAGTGCGTATTCGTGGTCGGCGTGAGCACCTCCGCCGACTGCCCCGAGGCCGTCCAGAGTGGGTATTCCCAGTGCTCCGGTGAAGTTGCCGTCGCTGCCGCCCCCGACTGAGGTGCCCTCCAGCCCTGGCAGCAACTGCTGGGCGATGGCGAAGAGGCTCGCCGACATCGCCTCGGTCAACGGCGGCCGCTCGATGGAGCCGTGCACGGTGATACGGGCTCCCGGCAGGTGTGGCGTCAATGCTGCGAACGCGGCCTGCACCCGTTGCTGCTCCGCGGCTGACGCGACCCGGACGTCCGCGCTGATCGTGGCTTTCGCGGGTACGACGTTGTCCATCGTGCCGGCGGTGACGAGGGTCGGTGTCACGGTCGTGCCGGCCTCGGGCCGGTTGAGTTCCGCGATGTCCAGGACCAGATGCGCGGCTTCGACGAGCGCGTTGATTCCCGTCTCGGGTTCCAGGCCCGCGTGTGCGGCCTTACCGGTGACGGTGACGATGAACGTGCCGCAGCCTTTGCGGCCGGTCTTGAGGGCACCGCCCTCGGCCGCGCCTTCGAAAACCAGGGCCGCGCCGCAAGCTCGGGCCCGTTCTTCGATGAGTGCCCGTGAAGTTGATGATCCGGTCTCTTCGTCGGCGGTCATGAGGATCTCCACGCCGGACCGATCCTCGAGGCTTGCTACGGCGTGAACGGCTTGGACCAGGCCCGTGAGCATGTCGAACACGCCGGGTCCGGTGACACGTCCGTCCTGGACGTTGAAGGGACGCCGTGCGAGCGTGCCGAGCGGGAAGACGGTGTCGTGGTGTCCGAGGAGCAGGACCTTGGGCTGGCCGCCGCCCGTCCAGTGCACATGGGGGCCGGCGGCGCTGTCGATGAGGGTGGCGTGCCCGCCCATGCGGTTCTCGATGATGGCGGCGACGGTCTTGGCGGACGCGGACACCGCGTCGAGGTCACCTGACGGTGATTCGACTTCGACGAGTGCCTTGAGGTCTTCGAGCATAGTCTCGACATTCACCGAATTGGTCCTGTCCCGTGAGAATGGTGGGGCCTGTGCGGGGTTTATCGGTGTGGGTAGGCGGCCGGTTTCGGCTGCTCAGGTTCGCGGGTGACCGTGTCACACCGGGGGGGCAGCCATCCGGGTGAAGATCCCGATATCAGGTCCGACCTCTCCTATCCTGTGCTTCTTCGACGACGGCGTCGAGTCCGGTTTCGCCTGAGGGCAGACCGGAGAGAGGACGGTGTCAGGCGAACGCGACGTATACCTGACGGTCGCCGGTGTACGGGGTGCGGCCGTGCATGACGGCGCGGTTGTCGACGAGCAGCAGGTCGCCGCTGTTCCAATAGACCGGGATCGTGCACTGCTCGAGAGTGGCGCTGATGGTGTCGAGGTGTGTGGCCAGGATGGGAGTGCCGTCGCCGTAGATGGCACCGTATCCGAGTCTGGTCTGCCAGAGCCGCATGTCGGTGGGGTCCGGTGTGGTGGTGGGGTCCTGCCAGATGTGTGCCTGGTTGAACCATGTGGTCCGCGGGGCCGGCCCGATGTCGAGTGTTGCTGGGGTCCGGTGGGTGGTCAGCAGGCCCAGCGGGGTCCAGGTTGCGGTGGTGTAGTTGGCCTGGCAGTGGCGCATGACCTCGTCTTTGACGTCGGTCTCGAAGGTTTCCGGCCATGACTTGATGCCGCTGGCGGGGTCTGTGGGGGTGTGCGGCAGGTGCTGGATGTAGGTGACGCCGCGGGTGCGGAAGGCGTCTTGGATGTCGTGAGGCAGGGACGAGTACACGCGGTGGCCGTCGATCAGGGTGGTTGCTCCGCCTTGGTCGGCGGGCCGGGCGCAGCCGAAACAGAGTGTCGTGGGATGCCAGGGTGCGTAGGAGAGTTCGTTGTGTGCGCGTAGTAGCCGTGATTTGTCGGGGCCGGCGGCGTTGTAGATGAGGCCTTTCTCGGCACGTCGTGGGGCATCTCCGCCTTTGTAGGGGGCGAGGCGGCCGAGCAGGCTTTGTGCTGCGGCTTCGAACTCGTCGACGGTACGGATGCCGAACCCGCGGAAGGATACGGCGCCGGTGGTGTCGAGTAGCTCCTGTATGGCGCTTCGTGCTGCTGGTCCGAGGTTCGTCAGGTCGGCGGGCGTGGTGTGGCCGGTCGGACGGGCAATGGAGGGGAAGCCGGATTCGAGGGTGATCGGACCTAGGTTCGTCATCGAGTTCGCGCTCCTGTTGTGGAGGGTTTGACACAGGTGGGGATTGCGGCCAGGGCATCTTTCAACGTGGTCAGGAAGAGGCCGTCGGCGTCGGCTGTTTGCGGCAGACAGAGGGTGACGAATCCTGTTTTGCCGATGTAGATGCCGCGGTGCAGCATCTCGTGGAACAGCAGTTGGGTAAGGCGCTGATCGGCGCCTGCCAGATCGGCGGCGTGGGTGATCGGTGTGGTGGTCGGGTGGATGCTGATCAGTGATCCCCATCCGGTGGCCTGGAAACCGTGGGGGCGTAGGAGTGTATCGGCGTGAACGCGGAGGTTCTCGCCGCGAACGAACAGCAGGTCCAGGTTGTCGCGGGTCAAGGTGGTGTTCAGCGTGGCGATGGCGGCGGCCATGCTGAAACGGTTGTTGTTGAAGGTGCCGGAGTGCGCATAGTGCGGCTGGGCAGCGTGGTCGAGTCGCCGCATCAACGATGCAGTACCACCGACGGCTCCAAATCCGAACCCTGCTGCGAGATATTTGCCGAGCGTCGTGAGATCGGGGCGAACACCGAGCAATGACTGGGCCGCGCCGTACGCCATCCGTGAGGTCTGGACCTCGTCAAAGACGAGTACGGTGCCGTACCGGTCGCAGATTTCGCGGAGTCCCTGTAGGAAGATCGGAGAGCCGGGTATCCGGCCAGCAGCGCCGAGCATGGGTTCGACCAGGACGCACCCGATCTGCTCCCCGGCGGTCTCGAAGGTCGCCGTGACGGCGTCGAGGTTGTTGTAGTCGCAAACGATGACGTCGAACGGGACGTTCAGCGACGAGCTGTCGTGGCTGTAGTCGAGGAAGCCACCGTGGTAACCGCCGTCGAAGACCAAAACCGAACGGCGGCCCGAGGATCGCAGGGCAAGTGAGACGGCGAGTAGGTTGGCCTCGGTGCCTGAGGCGGTGAACCGGACGAGATCCATCGACTCGATCCGGTCACACAGCATTCGCGCTACGACGTATTCCTCCACGGTGACGGCCCCCAACGCCCAGCCTGACTCCAGGACACCCGTGACGGCGGTAGACACCGCCTCGGGGTTGTGTCCGGCAAGGCCGACGCTGTAATCGCCGAGGTAGTCGAGGTAGTCGTTTCCGTCGATGTCGGTCAGAAGAGATCCGGACGCCGAGGCGACCGCGAGCGGAAACGGCTCGATGTTGAGTACCGATCGGCTAATGCCCGCGGGAAGGACGGTCCTGGACAGGCGGTGCTGTCTCGCGCTGTTCGGGTGTTTGTCGGCGTACCGGCGGTGCACGTGGTTCAGCGCTTCGGTGATCATCGCTTCGCCGCCTCTGCGAGGTTCGCGTGGTGCGGGTCGGTGAGTAGCGCCTTGATGTGGGGCACGGTCGCGGGGATCGCCGTGAGCTGGGGTTCGTAGCCGTTGACATCCCCGGCGGCGGCGCCGAGTTCGACGGCGGTCCGGGTGACGTCGCTGGCGAACCGCTCAGTGACCGGCAGTCGGACGCCCGCCGTCTTGGCCAGCCATTGGACGGTGCGCAGGCCGGGCAGGTCCTCGCGGATGAACCGGGATCGCATCAGCTCTGTGATGGAGGCGCAGGACATCGACCGGTAGATGTCGGCGCAGGCCTGCATCATGTCGTAGAAATCCGGGCGAAACGCGATGCCGTATTGCCGTTCGATGATCCGCGGGAACGTTGGTGTCTCGGTTCCGTACGCAGCTGCCAGCTGCACCCGCTCGCGGTCCAGCGCGTCGAGTAGGACCGCCAGGTCCGGATGCACGCCCTCGGTGTAGTGCCGGTAGGTGATGCCGGCTCGGGTCTTGTCGAGGTTGCGGCGATCAAGCGCGACCCCGACGTGGATGATGTAGCCCAGCGCGTCGAACAACAGCCCGATGCCGTCACGGGCGACGAAGTGCGGCCACGACGGCTGGTCGATGTGATGCCCCAATGGAAACAGGCCGCGTAGTCGGTCAAGGGCCGTTTCTGGGGTCCGTGAATAGGCCGTGACGTTCACTGTCAGCTTGCGCTTGTAGGCGATGTCTCGACCGGTGACGCGGGTCCCGTAGAAGGAGTCCTCGATCAGGATCAGCGAGGAGTCTCGCAGCTGTGGTGTCCGGCGGACCCAGTCGGCGAGCACCGGTTGACCGCCCTGGCCAGCCTGTACGATCGTCACGACCTTGCCGGGCAGCGAGCTGAGCCGGGCGATGCGATCAATCAGAGGCAGGCGCACGGCCGGAATGTCCGGCACCGTGATGATGATGTGCCGTGCCGCTTCCAGCACGCCGTCGTCCAGGTGGCCAAGATGTGGAGCGCCGAGTCGGACCATATCGACGTGCCCGGTCATCATGTTGGTCCGGGTGAAAGGCCCGCACAGGTCACGGATCCGCTGTCTATTCGTGTTCCGAGCGGGCACGAGACAAAAGGTCGAACCGTGCGTTTCCTGCGTGGACACCAGGTCGGTCAGAAGGGTGACACCGACATGCCCCGCACCGATCACTACGACATCAGACATGTTGTCGCCGATCAGGAGTCGAGGGAGATCAGGGTGTGCCCGTGCTGCGCCACCACACTGTCCGGTACCACGTAGGCGCGCAGCAGCAGCCGCTCGCAGGCGCTGGTGTCGATGGGGTCCCGACCGTGCACACACTCATCGTTGGCAATGATCAATGCCTCGCCCTCGAGTACGGCATGACCACGGACCCGGCCGATGTCCAGGGCCGCCTCGTGCAGCCGTTCATGGGCGCGCGCCACAGCTTCCCGCCGGGTCGAAGTCAATCCGGCGGCCGGGGCGAAGGAGTCGAAGTTCAGGCGAATGACGAACCTGCCGCTGGAGGATTTCTCCAGCAAAGCCATGCGGCGGACGAGCTCGTAGCTGCGGCCGGCCAGAACGCCCGAGCGGGCCTCGTAGACCGGCTCCTGAAGGATGTCGATCGTTGCGCTGTCGAGTTGGGCCACCACCTCGGTCGCCGGGGCGAGAAGTGTCCGCGGCACATCGCCCTTGGCGATGTGCGGCACCAGCACGAGTGTCCGTGGGCGGCAGGCGTCCGCGGCCCATGACAGGTCGTTGTGCATCGCCAGTAGATCGGTGCCGGCACTCTTCTCCGCCGACAACGAGGTTGGCCGGATATCGGTGAGGTACGAGCCGTTGTAGTTGATATAGGCGACACAGTTGCCGATCGTCTGCCCGAGCAGCAGCGTCAGGATCTTGGTGCGTTCCACGTCTTGGAACTGCGGCAGGTTACTCACCAGAACGGGCTGGTCACCGGCAGCCTCGTAGGCCGCACGAATTCGTTCCAGTGCCTCGGCGGTGTACCAGCGGAGAATCGCCAGATAACGATAGTCGCTCTGACCAGGACAGAACTTGTGTACCTTGAGTACGGCATCGTTGAGCTGCTCGTGCTCAGTCGCATCCAGCACGATGCGTACAGTCGGCCCGGATTTCGGCATGGTGACTCCTTCTCAGGCGGCGGTTCAACGTCGCTGTGGACGTCGAGGTTGGAAGACCTCAGGCGAGGCGAGACAGCGAACAACGGGCGTCCAGGACCATCACCTCGGCATCGACGGCAGGACGTGAAGCGTCTGGAGAAGCTGGATGACGAAGTCCGGCTCAGCCTGTTCAGCGTTGTAGGGCAGCGACAGCGTGAGGTCGACTCGCCGGTATCCATGGCTGACGACACGCCACTCGGAGAACGGGTAGAAGCCCTCGTCGCCGTCGGGTGCATCGAGGTTGAGGCTCACGACACTCGACAGGTCGGACGCCGCCATCAACGCCACATTGATGTCCACGCTGTCGGTGGTGTCCGGTGTATCCACCTCGACCAGCAGATCCGGAACCAGCTCGGCCACGCTGCGGGTCAGCAGATCGGGTGCGCTATCAGTGGCAAACGGGTACTGCGGCGAGCCGATGATCGTGGCGAGGGTCGGCTTCTCGGATCGTCCGACGTGAGTCGATGTCGGCATGTTCCTCCTTCTTGGTCAGGCGCCGGGTTCGGTGGCGAGGGCACTGGTCACCGAAGGCGGTGGCAAGGTCGACGTGTGGACGCCGAATTGCTGGGCCTGGGGGGCGGCCGAATCGGCGTCAGCACTCCGGTGGCGGTGAGCCCGGCCAGCAGGATCCGTAGCTCGTCGCAGCGAAACCCGCCGACTAGGACCATTCGATGCACGGCGTATGGGTCGAGCTCGACGGTCACGGCGTCCGGGCGCCGGGCCGACATCTTGAGGTAGTCGGACGCCTGCCGCAGTCGCGGGCTAGCGAAGCGCGCTTGTACCCGTGTCTGCCAGATCGCGGCGAAGGCCCCGCCGAATTCTCCTGCCTTCCCCGTGGCCTCGATCATTGTTTCCGCGCTACTCCGCAGAACACATCCAGCACGGCTGGACTACCGGCACCGGGGTCCGATCGCCACAGACTGCTGGACACCACGCCGGGTTCCACGAGCTCCAGACCATGGACGTAGCCGGCGATCTGATCGGGATGGCGGGGGATGTACGGGATGCCAGCTTTGAGCGACAGGCGGGTCGCCTCATCACTGCCTTCGGGGTCGACCACGTTGGTGCCGTCGCTGACCACGACGTAGCTACCCGGTGGAAGAGCGGTGACCAGTCGGTCCACGCTGGCTCGGGCCTGTTCGTAGTCCTCGATGTGGCCCAGCACGCAGAGCATCATCAGACCAATCGGCTCGGTGAGATCCAGGGCCCTCTCCACACTGTGGAGGATCCTGTCCGGGTCGCGGATGTCGGCCTCGATACAGGCGGTGATGCCGTCCGCTGAGCCGGTCAGTAGGGCTCGTGCGTGCGCCAGCACCAGCGGGTCGTTGTCGACGTAGACGACTCGCGCGTCCGGGTTGAGGATCTGGGCGATGGTGTGGGTGTTGTCGGTCGCCGGCAGGCCGGCGCCGATGTCGAGGAACTGCCTGATGCCGACGTCGCCGACCAGGTAGCGCACAGCGCGGGTGAGGAACAGCCGTGATTCTCGGGCGATGTCGCGGATACCGGGGAGAATCTGCTCGATCTGGTCGCCGAGTTCCCGGTCAGGGGCGAAGTTGTCCTTGCCGCCCAGCCAGTAGTTCCACACGCGAGCCGACTGCGGCACTGACGCATCGAATGGCTGCTGAGGCCATGACCTACCGGGCGAGTCACTAGTCATGGTCGTCCGCCTTGATGCGTGTACGTCGAGAGTGGGCATGCGCCGCCGGGGCGTTGAGACTCATGGTCAACGCGCCGCGAGGCGGCTCGACCCGCCGACACGAACAGCGCCGATCAGTTCAGGACGGGTGGCGCCCGGCTGGCGCAGCGGGAGCCGAAGCGTGCGGGAGAAGATCACCACCGCGTTCTCACGGCGCCAGCACGGGCCGAACGAGCCGCAGGCCAGGCACCGGCCTGTCGCACTGGAGGTCACATGCTCGTCGAGGATCGCCTGCGCTTGATGCAGCTGCTTCTGAGCTGTTGTTGCGTAGTACGTGTTGGTTTCGGTCATCGCTCGCCTCCCTGTTCGCGCGACAGGCGCACCGGATAACAGCAGGTGGGCCCACTCGCGGTGCCGGCTCTTGCCGGCCTTCGGTGACCGCGAGCGACGCCGTGTGAGGTGGGTTGGGATCTAGAAACACCATGTCCTGTTCGGGGGTACGGGTGAAGGCGCTCCGCCGGGGAGGGATCGGGAAGGATCGGGAGGGATGCGTGGGGATGGATCCCGGGCCCTTCCCAGGCAGGGGTGTATCGACCTGCGATCTGAGCGGGGTACGCTTCGCGGGTGCCGTGTCCGCGCATCTGCACTGTTCAGGGTCTCGGGTTTGGCGGAGGTGTCGGTTGATCAGTACGTATGTCCGGCGGCTTCGTCTGGCGTCGGAACTGACGGCACTGCGGCAGCTACGCAAGGTCTCCTCTGATCAACTCGCCCGTACCGCCGGTCTGCCACGGACGACTGTCTCCCGGCTCGAAAACGCCAGGATGCGGCCGGATCCCGACGATGTCATGCGGATCCTCCAGGCGCTCGACATCGTCGACGGTGAACGGTGGCTGCAGATCACGACGATCGCCCGCGAGGCCAGTGAGCGCGGCTGGTGGGAGTCGTGGGCCAATGAGATGGGGACGCGGCAGGCGCTGTACGCCAACCTGGAAGCCGGCGCCGCCTCCATCCGCGAGTACCAGATGACCTTCCTTCCAGGCCTATTGCAAACCTCCGCGTTCAGTGAGCAACGTGCCCAGATCGATAAGGCCGACTGGTCGTCACGGTTCGACCCGACTCGTGCGGTCGAGGCCCGCGAGCGGCGCCAGCGAATGCTGCGCCGCCCTGACGGACCCGACTACGAGGTCGTCATCGACCAGCTCGCCATCCGACGGCCGGCTGTCACCCTGGATGTTCTGCACGTCCAACTGGCTCACATCGCCGACCTGGCAGCCGTGGATCGGAAGATCACCGTGAAGGTGCTGCCGATCGATGCCCGCATCGACGGGCTCAGCGTTCCCCGATCGGGATTCTCCATCTATACCTACCCCGATCCGGGCGACCCGGTGGTCGTGGCTGTCGACACCGTCACCGACGATTTGGTACTCACCAATCCGGATGCCGTGAGCCA
Organism: Actinoplanes subglobosus; assembly: GCF_042650585.1. Classification (NCBI taxonomy): domain Bacteria; kingdom Bacillati; phylum Actinomycetota; class Actinomycetes; order Micromonosporales; family Micromonosporaceae; genus Actinoplanes; species Actinoplanes subglobosus. The sequence goes on along the minus strand of NZ_JBHSBL010000029.1, from coordinate 189,086 downwards.
CTACCTGGAGCTCTACACACGGCTGAAGGCCGCCGCCCTCACGGGGCTCGACAGCATACGGTTGCTCAGGAACACGGCCGCGGAACCCGGAAAGCTCACTTCTACAGGAACAGCAGCGTGACAGACCCCAGCTTCACCCAGTGGCGGAAATCGTCACGTAGCAGCGGCGGCGCCAACTGCGTGGAAGCCGCTCCCGCCGACAACGGCCCACTGGTCGCCGTCCGAGACACCAAGGACCGCGACGGCGGCACCCTCGTGTTCACCGATCAGGCCTGGGCCTTTTTCATCGCAGGTGTTCGAGAAGGCAAGTTCGACCTGGACTGACAGACCAAAAGGTGGCCGGGGCCCTTCGAACCCGGCCACCTTCCGTCTGCCATCAGCCTGTCGCCCAAGGCGTCAATTTTGCCCAGGCGGTTGATGACGACCACGTACGGTGCCATCCTGTCCTAACAGAACTGAACAGTTCAGTTGATGCGCTTTTCACACCGCCCGTGCCCTCGCGGAGGCCGCCGTGCCCAATGCCAACCCGGAGCCGAACCCGCTTCTCATCCGGGCTCGGGAGCGACAGGAGTCGCCTACCCTGCCGGGCGAGATCATGTCTCGGGCCGAGTTGGCCGGCGCCGTCAGTAAGATCCTCTTTCCGGATCCCCGCCAGCGCGTCAACAGCCCGTTCAACGCCAACTACGTGGGAAAGCTGGAAAGCGGGGTCATCAGACGCCCGAACCGACCCGACTATCGCGCTGCTCTACGCGCGGTGCTCGGGGTAGCCACGGACGAGGAACTCGGCTTCTCCAGCCGCATTTGGACTCCCCCGCATCCCGCCGTTCCGGAGGCACCACGCGCCGGTGTCTCGCCCGGGCCTGGATCGGTCACGCGTCGTCCGGCTTCGGATCTGCTGAGGCCTGACCACACTGATGATCTTCCACGCGTCGTGTCACCCGAGCATGTCGCGGAGGTCCTCAGTGCCGCCGGCATGCTCGAGCGCTGGGACAATTCCCACGGAGGTGCTCTGGCCACAGAGTTGGCCGACGACAAGCTCAGGGCCAAAGCTCGTCTGCTCGACGTGACCTGTCCCCTGGACCTGGCCGGTGACCTGGCCACGGCCATGGCGCATCTCGCGGGCGTCGTCGCCTTCATGCTCTTCGACGCATACGCCCACGACGCCGCGCGCCGCCGGTTCGCCTTCGCTTTGCAGTGCAACGACATCGGCGGCAACTGGCACCAGCGCGCGAACCTGTACGCGAACATGGCACGCCAGGAGATCTGGTGTGAACACGCCGACGACGGGCTCACCTACACCGAGATGGGCCTCGTCCGATCCGATCGACTCACCGCCACCGAGAAGGCCATGCTTCACACCGTGCGAGCCCGAGCCCTCGCGAAAATGGGTCCGCCGAGGGCTCAGGACGCACTCCGGGCGGTCGGCATGGCTGATGAGGCGTTCAGCCATGCGAAACCGAGCGAGGACCCGCCCTGGATGCGGTTCTACGACGATGCCCAACACCATGGCGACACCGCACACGCACTGTTCGACATCGCGATGCGTACCGGACTGGACACCCAAGCGCCCGACCGTTTCCGATACTCCGTAGAACATCACCAACGCGAATTCGCGCGATCGCGTGCGATCTCCGGCACCAAGCTTGCATCCCTCACCATGGCGAAAGGAGATCCCAGAGAAGCTGCGGTGGCCGGCCAACGAGCGCTCGACGACGCGGGCACCGTGAACTCCCGCCGAGCGGCCACCGATCTACGTGAACTGCACCGGTTGGCCGGCGCTCACGCCACGATCCCCGAAGTCGCCGACCTCCGGGACCGGATCGCTGCGGCGGTGGGAACGGCCGCATGAGGCAGGCATCGGATGTTCTGGAAGCCGCCTGCCAGGGTCTTGACATCGACCCGACTGGCGCCGAACTGATCCGGGTTGGCGAGAACACGCTGTACCGGCTTTCGGGTGGAATCGTTGCCAGGGTCACTCGCGCCGGTCAGATCGAGACGGCCCGCAAGGAGACCCGCGTCTCCCGATGGCTGCAAGAACAGGGCATCCCGGTCGTGGAGATCCTCCCGAACCTCGCACAGCCGGTGAAGATCGACGACCGGGCGGTCACCTTCTGGCGAGAGCTACCCACGCATCGGGAAGGCACCATCCGGCAGGTCGCCCACGTCCTACGCCGGATACACGCCCTTCAACCACCCGCTGATCTCAAACTGCCGCCGCTGGAACCGTTCGTCAGGCTGAAGCAGCGCATCGCGGAAGCGACCGTACTCGACGACACCGCTCGCAGTTGGCTCCTCGGACACCTGGCCCGACTCGAACAGCGCTACGCGAACCTGCCCGCCGGCCTACCGACGTCAGCCGTTCACGGCGATGCCTGGGGCGGCAACATCATCGACACCGCCGACGGGCCTGTCGTGCTCGACCTTGAGCGCTTTGCCTACGGCCCACCCGAGTGGGACCTCGCCTCCATCGCCGTCGACCACTTCACCTTCGGCACCACGTCGGCTGCGGATTGGGTCGCCTTCTGTCAGCAGTACGGCCACGACATCACCGCCTGGTCCGGATACCCCATCCTCCGCGACGCGAGGGAACTCCGCAAAGTCACCTTCGCTGCACAGATGGCGACCCAGTTCCCCCAGCTCAAGACGCAAGCGCTCTACCGGCTGGCCTGCATACAGGGCCAGGCCGGCCATCGCCCCTGGAACTGGGTTCCCGTTCCGTGATGGGTCGCCAGGCTCGGCGACCGGTCGATGATGATGCCGGCCAGCGGGGCGACGGCGCCGTTCGCAGATGGACCGCGGGGCGGTATTCGGCGACGCGGCACAGTGCGCAGGCGGGGCGTCCGTCGCCGCGGCGATCGGCGGTGAGGCCGTGCACGCATCGGGTCGCGCGCGAGACGGTGACGGTCGCGCAGACCTTGGGTGTCGGTTGGTTGGTCGGGGTTGTGTTGTGGTCCTGGTAGGTGGTGGGGGCATGAGGACCCTGCATCGTGGTCCTTGAGGACCCCGCATCACTGGATTTCGTGGTCCTTGAGGACCTTGCGGCGCGCGGCGGTTCGGGCATTGGTGCAGGGTCCTGTGGACCCGGCGTTGCGGTGCCGGCGCGGGTCCGTGCGGGGGTCTGAGGACTTTGTGTGCAGTGGGTTGTTCGGGGTGTGCCGCGGTGGGTGTCGCGGATTTTCTGGGTTTGGGTGGCGTGTCGGGTGGGGGTCCAGACTTCGAGGTCGTCGCGGTCGAGGAGGTCGGTGGGGAGGGTGAGGCGGTATTCGTCGGCGTTGCGGCGGCCGGTGGCGGGGTGGACGAGTTGGAGTAGGCCGAGGCGGCGTAGCAGGGAGAGGGTGTCGCGGACGGTGCGGTATTCGATTTCGAGGTCGACGGCGAGGCGGGCGATACCGGGGTGGATGCGGGTGCCGTCGTTGTCGGCGTAGTTGGCCAGGCGGTGGGCGATGAGTTTGATGCGGGCGGCGCTGTAGGTTTTGCCGGCGACTTTGACGGTGCCGAAGCGGATGCGGGCGAGGATGTCGGTCCATTCGCGGACGGTCACGGGAATGAGTTCGGTGCTGGTCATCTCGTACCTCTGGGAATAGAAAAAGGCCGCCGACTGCGGGTCGGCGGCCTTTCTTGGGGTGTGTGGTCAGTCGTGCAGGATGCGGCGGACGGTGTCGGGGTGGACGCCGTATCTGATGCATTCGGCGATCACGGTGATCAGCGGGTCGGTGGGGGCGGCGTGCTGGGCGCGTTGGATGGCCAGCCGGGCCAGGGTGCCCTCGCCGAGCTGGATGGCGGCGACGGCGAGCATGGTCGCGGGTGCGGCGGTGTATGCGGGGCTGGCGCGTCGGGTGAGGTCGGTCCAGATGCGCAGGTGTAGTTCGTCGGCGGGGATCTGGCGTACGGCGTGGTGGCGCAGGGGTTGCACGTCGAGCAGGACGGTGAGTAGCGCGGCGCGGGTGTCGCAGAGCCGGCCGGTGCGGTAGGCGCTGCGGGTCTCGGTCAGCAGTTCCTCGAGCAGCAGGTGGAGGCGGTCGGCGGCGTCGGGGCCGTCGGTGAGGCGCAGCAGTTGGTGGTGGGCGCGGTGGTAGGCGAGGGTCATGGCGTCGCGCTCTGCGCCGGTGACCGGGTCGAGCCGGGCGTCGAGGGCTTGGATGTCGGTGGCGGCGGTGAGGCCGTGGTAGGTGGCGAAGGCGGCGGCGACGGTGTTGTCGGGGTCGAACGGGGTGCCGTCGTAGTCGCAGTGCGGGTCGTGGCAGTGCAGGTGCCAGATCCGGTTGTCGTGGACGCGGAAGGCGTCCAGGACCGGGATTCGCGCGGCGGTGAATCCGGCGGTGGTGTGGTCGACTGCTGTGGTGACGGTGTCGTGGTCGCCGTAGCCGTACAGCAGGATCTGGTCGGGTTGCGTGTCGGCGACCACGGCGACGACGTCGGCGCCGGCCGGTGCGGTGTAGGGCAGGTCGGCGGCGGCCAGGAAGTGCAGCCGATGCTGGCGGAGGGCGAGGATGACGAGCCGGTCGTGGGGGTGGTGGCCGAGCAGGTAGGGCACGAGGGCGGCGGTGTCGGCCGGGTCGGTCAGGTTGAGGCGGTCGTTGCTGGTCACGGCATGGGCCCTTCGATGGGAAGTGGCCCGGGGCGACACGCACTGGTCCCCTCGGCTGGTGCCGGGGGCGTGTGGTGCTGTCGCCCCGGGCAGGCAGAGTCAGGTCAGTGGTGGTCGCCGAGGATGCGCACGGTGGTGCTCGCCTTGATGGGTGCGCCGTCGGGTCCTTTGAGGTACGGGTCGATGGGGATGTCACGGCGCAGGGTGCGGCCGGGCCCGTACGCCTGGTGGCGGGTGTGGCCGCTGACCCAGTAGCGGTGGGTCGGCTGGGCGCGGCCGCCGGTGCCGCCGGTGGCGGCGATGCGGCGGGCGGCGGGTTTGATCCGCACGATGCGGATGTCCGGGGTGTGGCGTCGGGCGCGGTGGTACGAGCGCCGTAGTCCCGCTTCGGGTGCGACGGTGTCGTCGCGGGTCAGCTGCTGGGCGATGATCAGCCAGGTCGCGGCGAGTGGGGCGAGCGGGTCCTGGGCGGTGATGGTGTGCCCGTGCGGGATGTCGCGGACGTGGACCGGGATCAGCCAGCCGACCTCGTGGCGTAGTGCGGTGAGGGTGGGTGCGGGCAGGTCGGCGTTGATGGTGCGGTAGGCGACGATGCGCCAGCCGTCGTGGTGGCGGGTCCAGGAGGCGGCGTCGAGGTGGTGTGGGCCGATGGGGTGGGCCCAGGTGAGCAGGCTGACGCCGGTGGGCACGATCCGCGTGGTGACCGGAGTGTCGGGTAGTTGTTCTGCGACCTGTTCGACGAGGTCGGTGAACTCGCCGTCGATCCAGGTGAACTGGCCTTGGTCGAGTCCGTCGGCGATGTGCCGGCGGGCCCGGTGGTCGGCGAGCGGGTGTGGCAGGCCGACGGGGCCACGCAGCAGGGCGGTGAGCCGGTCGCGGATGCGTGGCAGCGCCGGGGGTCTCACGGTGGTTGCCGGCCAGATGCCGGTGGTAATCAGGGTGCGGCCGGGTGCGCGGGCGAGCAGGATCGCCTGGTGCAGGCCGCCGAGGATCTGCGCGGCCAGCCCGTCGGTGGACAGGCCGAGCACGGCGAGGCTGCGGCGGGTCAGGGCCGGCTGGTCGCCGGTTTCGATCAGGTCGGCGCATGCGCCGCAGACGTGCCAGCGGCTGCTGTAGCGCTGCGCGACCGTCAGGGTGTCGCCGGCGGCTTCGACGATGATCGGGGCGTCGTCGGTGTGGTACTCCCACCAGGGCTGGTGGATGCTGCACAGGTGGCAGCGCCGGAACAGGTTCGGCCGCTGATGGGCGGGGACCGCGATGGTGGGGTGGTCGGTGTCCGGGGTGACCGGGTGCTCGTAGGTGACGCGGCCGTCACGGTGGATCGGGGTGAGGGCGTAGCCGCAGGTCCGGCAGGCCATGTCGTGGTCGATCACTGCTGGCCGCCGGTGGGGTGCTGGTCGCGGCGGCGCGGGCCGTGGCGTCCGGCGTTGCCGGGCATGCTCATCCCCGTCTGGAAGGTGCGGTGGCTGCCCCGCTGGTGTTTGGCGTGGTGCAGGGCGACGTCGGCCTCGTGCAGCAGGTCCACGAACGTCGTCGGGCCGGCACCGGCGTAGACGGTGATGCCGGCGCTGCCGGCCGGGATGACGCTGATCGGGCCGTCGTCGGTGTGCAGGACCGCCGGTGCCGCGAGCCGGGCCAGTGCGTCGCCGATGGCGCCGGTGCTGGTGTGGGGTAGGACGATGAGGAACTCGTCGCCGCCGAGGCGGGCAGTGAATCCCCGGTGCGGCAGTACCGCCTGGGTGAGGCGGGCGGCGACGATACGCAGCAGCTGGTCGCCGGCCTGGTAGCCGTACCCATCGTTGATGGTCTTGAAGTTGTCCAGATCGATCAGGGCCAGCAAGGTCGGGCGGCGGCCGACCTCGACGGAGGCGAAGACGAGCCGGGCGGCAGCCCACCGGTTGAGCAGACCGGTGAGCCGGTCGTGATCGGCCAGCTGCCGGGCCTCGGCCAACGCGGTACGCAGGCCGGTGAGGGTCCGCAGCCGCGGCCAAGCGATGAGATAGCCGAGCAGGATCCCGGCCAGCAAAGCGGTCATGGTCAACACGCGTGCTCCTTTCGCAGACGGAAAGTGCCGGGACGCTAGGTGCGTCCCGGCACTTTCGGGGAAGACAGCGACGGCCCGCCACGAGGGCGGGCCGTGCCGGATGGTCGGTGTTTGCTGTTACTGCTGGTGGCGGGCGAGGTGTTCGGCGGTGTCGATGACCTTGTCGCGGCGAGCCGCGATCAAACCCGCCAGGTGTACGGCCAGAGCGTGTTCCTGGTCGGTGAGGGGGTCGGCGGCCAGTTGCCGGTAGGCCAGGCGGGCCTGTTCGTGGCCAGCTTCGATCGGGCCGTTCCAGGTCCAGGCGTGCACGTGATCGCGGAGCTGCTTCATGGCCGTCACGGGGTCGCGGTCCAGGGTGATCCCGTCGATCCAGAAACCAGCGGGCAGCCCGGCGGCGTGCAGCGCGTCGGTCAGACACAGTTCGGCCTGCACGGCGTGGGCGAACGCCTCGCTCCGCTGCGGGATCTCGTCACGGGCCCGGACCGCGGCCAGCCCGGCCTGCCAGTACAGGTGGGTCCCCTTCGCCCGCCGGGCCAGGGCCAGCAGCATCGCCCGTACCCGAACCCCGGTCACCGCCGCCCGGCCAGGAAGGTGAACGCCTGCCGTTTGATCGCGGTGGTGGCGGTGTCGGTCAGGACCTTGTTGGCCCGGTGGTGGTCGCTGCGCGCCGGCTGGACATGATCGAGCCACTCGGTGACAGCCTGGAAGCCGGCCCACACGGTGCCACGAATGCTCTGCTGGGTGTCGGCCTGTTCGAACAGATGCCGCAGGTCCCGGTCACGGGCCAGCTTCCGCAGGAACGCCGACTCCGGCTCACCGGGCGCCAGCGGCCACAACCGGTCGGTGACCCGCTGCAGCTGCTCCCACTCCAGCTCGGTGGCGATCATCTGCTCGGCGGCGTCCTGGAACCGGTCCAGGAACACCGGCACCAGATTCAACGCGGCCCGCACATCGGTCAGCTTCGCGGCGATGTCACCGCTGTGCCGCAGCGTGTACTCACCAGCATTGTTGGCGAACGCCGCGGCTTGGGTGTTCGCGCAGACGATCCGCACCGGCGTGACCAGGATCCGCGCCTGCCGGGTCCCGTCGTGGGACGTACACATCGCCAGGTAGAGGTCGATCGGGTCGATGCCGGCGACCGTCAGATGCTGCGGCAGCCGCATTGTCACGAACACTTCACGGCCGCCGCGTAGGCTGCCCGCGGTCTCGAAGTGGGCGCCGGTCTCGTCGACGATGAAGTCCAGCAGGTCGCAGACCTGCTCGTTCTGCACGATCTGGTACTTGTCACCGACCAGCCCGAGAACCTCACGCACGGCGGTCTTCGGGTGCAGGCGGGTGGTGGCCCACCGGTTCGGCACGACGGCACCCGAGCCGGTGTGCAGGGTCTCCTTACGGATGTCCCAGCCACCGAGATAGGCGACCTGCATGACGCTGTCGGCGCTCAGGCAGTCGGTGGTGACGGTGCCCAGCCGGTGCCAGGCATCCTGACGGGCGGTGAAGAACGCAGCGGTCCCGTCGGTGAACTGTTCGATCTCATGCGCCACTAAAGCTCCTTTATTGCATCGGATGAATGATTCGGGGTTTTCGGTGTTCGTTGCGGTGCTTGGAAAGGGGTTCCAGGCATGGGCTGCGCCCGTGGTTGCTGCTCGATGGGTTGGGGCCGTGACCTGGGGCGGTGGGCCTCGTTTGCATCGGATGAACGATGCGTTCATCTGGTCTCCCTTCGGTTGGAGGTGGTGGGGTGCGGGCCGAGCACCGGGTTGAGGCGGTCGCGGTGCCGGGTGCGGCGGCGTCCGTGCTGGCCTCCGGGGTTGTGTTTCTGCAGCCGGAGGAGGCGGTGTTGGACGCGATGCTGTCGGGCTGGGCGGCGCAGCAGCGGTCACGGCTGCTGTCTGCGGGCACGGTGGAGCAGCGGGAGCTGCAGGTGCGCCGGTTCGTCGCGTTCACGAACGAGTACCCGTGGCGGTGGAGTCCGGCGGATGTCGAGGAGTGGAGCGCGGACATGGTCAGCCGGGGTCTGGCGCACTCGACGGTGCGTGGCTATCAGAACGCGGTGGCGCTGTTCCTCGGGTACGTGACTGATCGCCGCTACGGCTGGGACCAGGTGTGTGAGCAGCGGTTCGGCACGCATCCGGTGCAGGTGTTGCACGAGTGGAACACCGCCGCGCATCGCAGCGCCGTCGAGGCCCGGCCGGGCAACCGGCCGTTGAGCCGGGAGGAGTTGCAGGCCTTCTTCGACTACTGCGATGAGCAGGTAACCCGGGCCGGGCAGTCCGGGCGCAAGGGCTGGCTGGCCGCGTTCCGCGATGCCACCGTGTTCAAGGTGCTCTACGGGTGGGGCCTGCGCCGGCGGGAGGCGGCCAAGCTCGACACGGTGGACTGGTCGGCGAACGCGGCAGCACCGGAGTTCGGCCGGCACGGTGCGCTGGCGGTGCGGTTCGGCAAGGCGACGCGGGGCAGCCCGCCGCGTCGGCGCACGGTGTTGACCACGATGGGCTGGGCTGCTGAGGCGGTCGCGGAGTGGATGACCGAGATCCGGCCGGCCTACCGGGTCACCGGCACCGTGTTGTGGCCGACCGAGCGGGGTGGGCGGATCTCGGTCGAGCACATCAACGACCGGTTCGCCGCGTACCGGGACGCGCTCGGCTTGGACAAGATCCTCAGCCCGCACTGCCTACGCCATTCGTACGTTTCGCACCTTTTGGAGGATGGGTTCGACCACCTCTTTGTCCAGCAGCAGGCGGGGCATTCGTGGGGTTCGACCACGGCCGTCTACACCAGCGTCGGCTCGGACTTCAAGAACACCGCGCTACGGCGGGCGCTGGACCGTGCGTTCATCCCCGAACAGTGACGAGCAGGAAGGACTCCGAAACGATGGCTCGGCCCCGGAATCTGGGATACCAGTGGCATCTGCGCACGTTGATGGCCGCGCGTGGCATGTTCTCCACCACTGACCTCGCGCCGCTGTTGGCCGAACGCCACGTCGTCCTGTCGGCGGCGCAGGTGTATCGGCTGGTGGTGCAGACCCCGGAACGGTTGAGCCTGCGTACGCTGGTCGCGTTGTGCGACATTCTCGACTGCACGCCTGCTGATCTGATCGAGCCGGTCGCGCTGAACACCACGGCACGGGCGACGGGGACCGACGACGCCGCGGTGTCGGCCGCCGTGCGCGAGCGCCGTCCGCGGCGGGCGGAGATCCGCCGGGTCCAGTGAGTGGCCAGGCGTGTGCCTGGTGCGGCCGGGCGGTGCGGCTGCGGGGCGTCGTCGCGGAGGGCCGGATCTGCTCGAACTGTTGCGCGAAGCGGCGCACCGGCGCGTGTGGGTGCTGCGATCGGGTCGACCGGCTCGTCGGTCGGCATCCGGACGGGCGGCGCTGGTGCGAGCGATGCGCACGGCGGCACCAGTCAGCCGCCGGGGCGCGTGCGTATCGGGATCGGATCGTCGCCGTCGTGGCCGCCATCGAGCCGCACCTGGAGACCGTGGTGATCGAGGACGTCCTGACGCGGGCCGCCGCCGCGCCACGCACCGTGAGGCGGCTCGCCGAGTATCTGGTCGCGCACCCGCAGTCGTTGACCGGCGGGCCGACCAGCACCGTCCCGGCGTTGCACCGGCTGGCCGAGCATCTCGCCGTCGCCGGAGCTCGACAGATCGGCCCTCGCCACCCGGTATGCGTCGGGTGTGGACAGTCTCGCGCGCCGCACCTGCGTACCGGTGACGGGTGGCTGTGCAGCAGCTGCCATGGCCGGATTCTGCGGCCCTGTCACGGATGCGGCGAACTGCGCCGGGCGTATGCCCGTGCCCCGGCGGGGCCGTTATGCCAGTCGTGCACCAATCGGCAACGCCAGCGCGTGCGGGACACCACGGTCACCTCGACGATCGCGACCGCGATCCGTGCCGTATACGCCCCGGGCCTGACCGATGAGGTGCTTGCCGGGATCATCCAGGCCGTCGCGCCGCGCCCGCTGGACCGGCGGCTGCTGGCCACGCAGATCGAGGCGGTCCCAGCGGTGCTTGACCCGGCGCCGTTGCCGCTGTCGCGGCTCATCCTGACGCTGGTCGGTACCTCCGCTGCGGGCTTGCCGCGGCTGATCTGCTCCGGCTGCGGCGCCGACGCCGGCCCGGACGGGCACGCCTCCAGCACCGGCGTGGACTGCGGGCCCTGCGCCCGCGCGTGTCCCGGTTGCACACGGTCCTACCGGAAGCCCGGCGAACGACTGTGCAGCCGGTGCCGTCGCGACCGGCACCGGCACCGTGGCACCTGCACCATCTGCCAGCACACCGACCAGATCCTCGACGCCCACGGCCGATGCCACCATTGCCGGACTCGTGGCGAGCGGCGGTGCGTCGACTGCGGCGAGCCCGCCACTCCGATGCGCGACATCGACGGCGTCGGCGTCTGCGACCAGTGCGCGTTACGCCGCACCCTCGACCGGATCCTGCCCGAGCAGACCAGTGCACCGCTGCGGCAGCTTCGCCAGGCGATCCTTGCCGCCGAACCGGGCGCTACTCGAGCGTGGCTGACCCGGCCCCGCGCCGCCACGATCCTCGGCGATCTGCACCACGGGCGCCTCGAATGCAGCCACACCGCGCTGGACACCCAACCACCCGGTCGAGACCTGGAACACCTGCGCGCCCTGCTCGTCGCCGCAGCAGCGCTGCCCGCCGACCCGCACCGGCTCATCGACCGGCTCGCCGAGGAATTGACCGGCGCCGTCAGCGACTGCGGCGAGCCCGACCGGCGCGTCCTGCGCTCCTGGATCCGGTGGCGGCTGCTGGCCCGGCTGCGCAACGCGGCCGACATCGGCGCCGAGCTGACCGCGCCGATCTACCACGCCCGCGCCACCGTCGGACAGGTCACCGCCTTCGTCACCGGCCTGCACGGGGCGGGCCGTGCTCTGGCCACCTGCCAGCAAGCTGACCTCGACGGGTTCTTCGCCGCCGCGCCGTCGACCGGCAGCCACATCCGGCCGTTTCTCACCTGGGCGCAGCAGCGGCGGCACCTACCCCGCACGCTGCACCTGCCGCCCAGCCGCCGGGGATCACCAGCCGCGCCCGCCGACGCCGAACACCGGTGGGGGATCGCCAGACGATTGGTCCACGACGACACCCTCGACACAAGTGACCGCGTCGCCGCCGCCCTGGTCGTCCTCTACGCCCAACCGATCAGCCGGATCGTCACCCTCACCAGCGTGGACGTTCACACCCTCGACGGTGCGGTCACCGTCGCGCTCGGCCCGGACCGGCTCGAACTACCCGAACCGTTCGCCACCTTGATCACCCGGCTGCCGCACCGCCGCCGCCACGGTGTTGCCGCGCACCTGCCCAGCCCATGGCTGTTTCCCAGCGCCCGAGCGGGCAGCCACGCGACCCCCGGAGCCGTCTCCGCCCGGCTGCAACGCCTCGGGATCCAGCCCCGGGCCATGCGGCAAGCCGCGCTGATTCAACTCGCCGCCGAGATCCCACCCGCGATGCTCGCCGGCCTCCTCGGCATCCACCCCACCACCGCGGTCAAATGGACCAAGCTCGGCGGGGGAAACTGGACCACCTATGCCGCCACCCGCTCCCGTCGGCCAGAGCCATGACGTTTCGTGGTTGCCCGATCGACTGGAGCAGCCACCGATGTATGACCGCCAGCGACAGATTGCGGTTACCAGCGATAGATGGCGGACGTCGCTTGCCCGGTCTGCGACCCCTGGTTGCAGATGGCCGATCTTGAAGGGCCCAGCGGCTGTCGCGGTTAGGATCCGTCTTCGTCCGTCATTTGATCGGAGCTGACGATGAGGGAAGAGCCAGACCCGGCTGTCTTGTATCCGGACGTGGCTGCACACGGCAGCCTTGCCGCAGCGCTCCAAGCCGCAGCGGCCGATCAAGGCCTGTCTCTCACCATGATCGCCACCCCGTCCGATCTCGTGCGTCATGCCACCATGCCGAGCGTTCTCCCACATCGCGAAGCGCTGTTCGTTTCGGCCTGGCACTTCGAGCGGAAATGGTGGGTTTCGGGCTCGGCGAACAACGGGCTCTTGATCAGCGGGACCACCCCTGACCTGCATCTGCTTCCCAGGGTGGTGTTGGGCTGGGCAGAGGGAGCCAGCCTCGGGGAGATCGCCCAGGCTGCGCCTTTCGACGTCCTGACCGGGCGTTTCGAGGTGCCGGACGGCAATCCCGCTGACGTCATCGCCGCGGAGTGGCAGTACACGCTCAAGGACGCCCAGCAGTCTGACTGGCCCGAGTACTTGGCACTCATCGAAGCGGCCTACGCCGAACCGAAGCTGCGCAGGCTCTACCCCTACACCAGCCACTGGGAGCTGAGCTTCTCCGCCACCCCATATCCATTCACCCCGAGCTTCGCCACGCTGGTGGCTTCCCGAGGAGGTGCCTACACCGTCAAGGAATGGTGGAACGGCCCAGCGCTGGCCCAGGTCACCACACCGGCCGAAACGATCTCCATCGCCGTTGATCGAATCCCGGAGGGCCTCGGTCAAGGCCCTCCGCACCAAGACCGCTGACCGCATCGTCTACACCGAGCGCTGGCTACGCCGCGAGGGGCCTCACTCCACGGCAGTTCTGGCGCCGTCTGACGACACAGACTTATATGGAGAGCAGCACGGAGAGCGCAGGCCAATAACCACCCTCCGTACCAAGCTCGATGTCAAGAAGCACGCGCATCACGGCGCTGGCCTGTTCAAACACGACCTATTCCGGGGGTCCGAATATCCCGGTGTTACCGGTTGGCGGCGCTCCTTTCGTGGGCATGCCGACGAGGACGGCCACCTCGGGGCGGCCGTCCTCGCAGACGGTGTGTGGGATGTGCTGGAGCTCAGCAGGCGACGTCGGTGGCCGACCACGAGGTGGTGGGCTGTCACCGGGTCACGGCAGCTGGGACTCCAGCAGGAACAGTTATGGTGCAGGAGAAGACGTGCGGCGACGGTAGCGGACCGGCCTGACAGGCCTGGTAAACCGTGCTGTCAGCGTCCGGTGAACACCAGGATGTCGGTGTGGACGGTCAGGTCGTCGTGGACGGCGACGACGCGGTCGCGGTAGATGAGTCCGGCATCGTCGGCGGCGGCGATGAGCGTCTGGTTGACGCTGAAGTCCACGCCGGGCAGGACCACGGCCAGCCGGATCGGACAGCCGGCCATCACTGCGGTCGCATCAGCGCCGGTGGCGACGGTCAACGCCGGCCGGTCGGGCTCTCTCGCGCTGCGGTGTCGTGTGTGCCGGCGGTGCCGTGCGTCGGCAGCGGCGGCGAGTTGTTCGCCGACGGTGAGGTCGAGGATGACCTGACGGCCGCGGGTGTAGGTGACGATCAGCCGGTGCGCCAGCGGCAGCGACAGCGTCTCCCCCACCCTTGCCGCGGGAACGTGCCAGACAGTGATCGGCACCGGGGTGGGTTCGGTGGTGTTGTTCATGAGCCGGTAGCTCCAAGCGCGGTGGGACACATTGACGTGTCCCAGAACCGCGCTGTCGGCCCCCACGCACGACAGCCGCACCTGACAGCTCCTGACCGGACCTGTCAGGGCAGCTGCAAGGTGATGTCCGGGCGGGCCGTCAGTGGTCCCGGCCCGCCCGTGTTCATCCGCGGCTCAGGTAGTTGGCCAGCACGATCAGCGCCGCGATCAGTACGACACCGAAGACGATGGTCATGGTGATGGCCAGGCGTTCAGCGACGAAGCTCAGGGCGTGGACCGCGGCAACCAGCAAAGATCCGACCATGATCACGCCGAAGATCACGGCGACGACGATGATCGGGCGTTCAGGGGCGTCGCCGTAGGCAGCCGCGCTCAGGAAGGCCGCGAGACCGGTGGCGGATGCGGCGGCGCTCTTGAGTGCCGTCTTGATCACCGAAGACGGGTCGTTTCCTGAGCCAGAGGCTTTGCTGAGCTGGCCAGGGGACCTCGGGTCAGTATCGTTGGCCATGTCGTTCCTTCGGGTGGAAGCCGTGAAAGGTGCTGCTTGCGGGGGCGGCTGGACGGCCCGTCCCTGCCGGGGGACGGGCCGTCACCTCCGCGGGGTCGCCCGGAGCGACAGCGAGGCCAGCTGATGTGGTGGGACTCGACAGGCACCAGCTGGGTCCGTCACGGGCAGAGCAAGGGGCTGGTGGGCGAGGTGTCATGTGACTCTTCATGGAGCGCGCAGCGGTTCGCATAGATTGAAGTACGCGTTCCGAGCCACCAACGGATCGAACATCCACCGAGATTTGTAGAGTTCCATCCCGCGTTTATCAGCAGTACGGAGCCCACGCGCCGATGGTTGAAGCCTCTTCGAGATTTTCCGGCTTCAAGAGAACTTAAGACGGGGGCCTCGCCTGCTGTGAAACGCGCCGCCATCGGCAGGGTTCCTCCCATCGCAACGAGTCGCTACGGCCCGGTGCCGGATCGCTGACAAGGCTGCGACCAGCGGAGATCTGTCTGGTTGTGACAGGGGGCCGTGAAGCAATGGGGCCGCTGAATGCTGTCGACCCTACGGAGTACGAACCATGTCGCGTACTGCCCTGTCTGTTGCTGAGGACGCGTTCCGGCTGCTGGTCTGTCAGCCTGCGCCTCTGGTGTTCGACGGCCGTCCGGTGGCCGGTCTGCCCGACCGGCTGCTGCCGTTGGATGAACTGCGCACCCTGCTCGTAGCCGGTGCCGGGTCGGAGGTGTCCGACCCGGTGTGGCGCACGCTCGCTGTTCGGGCGCGTGATGACGGTCCGGCGTGGGTGGTCGGTGCGGTCGGTGTCGCGTTGCCGGGCCTGACCCGGATGGCCGCCCGGCTACGCGTCGCCGCTCCCGGGATGGCCGACGACATCGATTCGGAGCTGATGGCCGGGTTCCTGGCTGCGGTACGGACGGCTGATCTGGTGCCGCCGCGGGTGTGGTTGCGGCTGTGCTGGGCGGCGTGGCGAGCCGGTGACCAGGCCCGTAAGACCGACAGTCTGCTGGAACTCCCGGCCGATGTCGCGGTCGGTTCGCGGTCGCCGCGCCGCCCGTACGGGCATCCCGACATCGTGCTCGGCCGGGCGGTGCGGGCCGGTGTTCTCACCGCCGATCAGGCTGATCTGATCGGTGCGACCCGGCTCGGTGACGTGCTGATCGAGCAGATCGCGGCCGCTGGTGGCGAGTCGGGTTCGGTGGTGCGGATGCGGCGCCGGCGGGCCGAGCTCAAGCTGGTGGCGGCGCTGCACCGGGGCGATCTGGCGCTGCCGGCGGTCAGGGTTGGCGGGCGCCGCGGCTGAGGTCGGCCAGGCCGGGCCAGCGGCGGCGGGCGCCCTGGCGGCTCATTCCGGTGGCGGTGCCGATCTCGACGTAGCCGGCGCCGGCCCGGGCCGCGCCGTGGGCGGCTTGGTCGAGTTGGGTGCCGAGTTCGGTGTGCAGCAGGTGGGTGGCGGTCAGGACGGCCAGGCGTACGTCGCGTTCGCTGGCGTGCGGGTTGTCGGCGCAGAGTTGCCGTGCGATCCGGACGGTCAATTCGTCGATGGCGTCGGTGATGCGGCGGCGGTCTGCGGGTGTGAGCGGCGGTGCGATGTCGGTCATGCGGCCCCCGTCGGTCGACAATGATCGTTGTCGATGCATTATCGGTGCGGCAACGGTCGTTGTCAGCCGCGTTTGTCTCTGTCGGGCCGTCCGGCGGCTGCGACAACGAACGTTGTCGCACCTGTTCGACACGAAACAGGCCCGACAGCGACTGTTGTCACGCCCTTTTGACACGAGTCCGGCTGCGACAACGGTCGTTGTCGCAGCCTGGCGAGCTCAACGCACTGGTGATCCCGAAGCTACGGCGAGCCTGAAGGTAGCGGATCTCGACAGTGTCCGGCGGTCGGCCTTTGGCCGGCCCGGAAATCGGGGGCCGGTACCAGCGCCGATGGTGCCTGACCATCGAAGTCATCCCGCAACCAGCCGTACGATCGCTTCCTCGGCTGCCTCACGCACGTCGTTGTTGTCGTCGGCGGTGGCGCGATCGCGCAGCAGCGGCAGGGTGCTGGGGTCGTCGGGCCAGCCGGCCGCGAGCGCACGCACCGCTGCCTGCCGGACATCTTCGTCCTTGTCGGTGGTGGCGCGTTCGCGCAGCCAGGGCAGGGTGTCGGGGTCGTCGGGCCAGCCGGCGGCGATCGCCCGTACCGCTTCCTGACGCACCGCCCAGTGATCGTCGATGGTGGCCCGGTCGCGCAGCAGCGGCAGCGTCTCGGGATCATCGGCCCAGCCGGCCGCGATCGCCCGGACCGCCTCCTGCCGCACCGCCCAGTGCCTGTCGGTGGTGGCCCGATCACGCAGCAGCGGCAGGGTGCCGGCGTCACCGGGCCAGCCGGCCGCGATCGCCCGGACCGCCTCCTGCCGCACTGCCCAGTGCCCGTCGGTGGTGGCCCGGTCGCTCAGCAGCGGCAGGGTGCCGGGATCATCGGCCCGGCCGGCGACAAGGGCGCGGACAGCCTCCTGACGCACATCCTCGTCCTCGTCGGTGGTAGCGCGATCGCGTAGCAGCGGCAGGGTGCCGGGATCATCGGCCCAGCCCGCCACCAGCGCGCGGACCGCCTCCTGACGCACATCCTCGTCCTCGTCAGTGGTCGCGCGATCACGCAGCAACGGCAGCGTGCCGACATCGCCGGCCCAGCCTGCCGCGATCGCGCGCACCGCTTCCTGACGCACCTCCCAGTGATCGTCGATGGTGGCCTGGTCGCGCAGCAACGGCAGGGTGCCGGGATCATCGGCCCAGCCCGCCACCAGAGCGCGGATCGCCGCCTGCCGCACCGCCCAGTTGTCGTCGTCGGTGGTTGCGCGTTCGCGCAGCCAGGGCAGGGTGTCGGGGTCGTCGGCCCAGCCCGCCACGAGCGCGCGGACCGCCTCCTGCCGCACCTCCCAGTGCCCGTCGATGGTGGCTCGATCACGCAGCAACGGCAGTGTGCCGGGGTCATCGGCCCAACCGGCCGCGATCGCGCGGACCGCTTCCTGACGGACCGCCCAGTGATCGTCGGTGGTGGCCCGGTCGCGCAGCAGTGGCAGGGTCTCGGTGTCGCCGGGCCAGCCGGCCGCGATCGCGCGGACCGCTTCCTGACGCACCGCCCAGTTGTCGTCGTCGGTGGCCCGGTCGCGTATTAGTAGGAGGGTGCCAGCGTCGTCGGCCCAGCCGGCCGCGATCGCGCGGACCGCCTCCTGACGCACATCGTAGTTGTCGTCGTCCGTGGCGCGATCGCGCAGCCAGGGCAGCGTGCCGGGATCATCAGGCCAGCCCGCCACGATCGCGCGGACCGCCTCCTGACGCACATCGTTGTCGTCGTCGATGGTGGCCCGGTCGCGCAGCAACGGCAGCGTGCCGGCGTCGTCGGGCCAGCCGAGCGCGAGCGCGCGGACCGCCTCCTGACGCACATCCCAGTGCGCGTCGATGGCGGCCCGGTACCGAAGCCAGGGCAGGGTGTCGGGGTCGTCGGCCCAGCCGGCCACCAGGGCGCGCATCGCCTCCTGCCGGACGCCGTAGTTGTCGTCGTTGGTGGCCCGGTCCCGTAGCCAGGGCTGCGTGCCGGGGTCGTCGGCCCAGCCGGCCACGAGTGCGCGGACCGCTTCCTGCCGGACCTCCCAGTGTGCGTCGATGGTGGCCCGATCCCGTAGCAGCGGGAAGGTGCCGGGGTCGTCGGCCCAGCCGGCCACCAGAGCGCGGACCGCCTCCTGCCGTACGTCCCAGTGATCGTCGATGGTGGCCCGGTCGCGTAGCCAGGGCAGGGTGCCGGGGTCGTCGGCCCAGCCGGCTACGAGCGCGCGGACCGCCTCCTGCCGGACGCCGTAGTTGTCGTCGTTGGTGGCCTGGTCACGTAGCCAGGGCAGGGTGCCGGGATCATCAGGCCAGCCGGCCACGAGCGCGCGGACCGCCTCCTGCCGGACCTCCCAGTGCGCGTCGATGGTGGCCCGGTCGCGTAGCAACGGCAGCGTGCCGGGATCATCGGCCCAGCCCGCCACCAGCGCGCGGACCGCCGCCTGCCGGACGTCCCCGTCGTCGTCGGCGGTGGCCCGGTCGCGCAGCAACGGCAAGGTGCCGGGATCGTCAGCCCAGCCGGCCACCAGCGCGCGGACCGCCTCCTGCCGTACGTCGTTGTCGTCGTCCACGGTGGCCCGGCCGCGCAGCAACGGCAGGGTGCCCGGATCATCGGCCCAGCCGGCCGCGAGCGCGCGCACCGCGGCTTCGCGGGTGGCCCAATGCGGGTTGGAGGTGGCCTGGTGCAGGGTGTCGAGGTCGTGGCTGATCAGGGTGGTGTGGATGCTCGCGGCGGTCCGGGCCGCGGTGTACGGCTGGCGCGTGAAGAGCCGGTGGCTGGCCTGCTGATACCAGTGTTGGTAGACGGTGGCGGCGGGCCAGGTGGGGCCGAAGACTCCGGTCAGGTAGGGGGCCAGGCGTTCGACGGCGTCGGGAAGTGGCCGCTGGTAGCGGTCCTCGCGGGCGGCGGTCTCGTCGAGCAGGCTGGTCAGGGCCCGGGTCAGGGCGGGTGCGTGAGGGGCCAGGGCCGCGGTCTTGCGGATCTCGGTAGTGGCCTGCAGCGCCAGCAGCAGATGCCGTGGGAGCCGGTCGCGGACCCGCCAGTAGGGGTCGGCGGCCAGGAGCCGGGTGATGGCCTGGGTGGCGATCCGGTCGGGGATCATGCCGGTGAGCAGGAGCAGGACCTCTGCCCAGGCTGGGTCGGCCCAGTGCTGGTCGTAGACGGCGAGTACCTGTTCGGGGGTGAGGTCGTAGTCGGTGAGCCGACGGGTCAGGTCGGCGGCGGCCAGGTATTCCAGGAACGCGCGGTGGACGAATCCGTACACCTCGGAACCGAATCGGGCCAGGATGAAGTTGCGTTCCCGGAACTGGGCGAGCATCGCCCGCGCCGCGGGGATGGACCGTTCGGCCGGCAGCCCGAAACGTTCCTGCAGGTAGTCCTGGAACCAGTCGATCAGGCTCGGGCCGGGGACGTGGTTGCCGGCCAGCCCTTCCGGCGCGTCCTGCATGTGCCGGGCCACCAGCTGCAGCAGTTCGAGCTTGTCACGGGCGTCGAGCAGGTCGACGGTGATCTGCCGTCCGGCTGTCGCGAACTCGGAACTCACATGGCGGTTGACGTCCCACTGCTCGATCAGCACGGTGACCGCGTGCTCGTACACGCTGAGCCGGTCCCGGGGTAGTTCCCGGCGCCGGCCGATGATGGCCAGAATCGTCAGCAGCATCGGGTTGCCGGCCAGCTCACCGACCGCGGGTGAGGCGGTGACCGCGGACAGCAGCCGATCCCGCAGCCGGATCGCCTCGCCCCGGTCCCCCGGGCAGGACTGGTCGTACCATCCGGTGATGAAGGTCTGGACCTGGCCCGGATCGAGGTCCTGCAGCATCCAGTGCCCGAAACCGGCGGCGTCCAACAGCTGCCGCCGGTAGCCGATCACCCGGGAGGTCACCACCACCCGGACCTGCCGGTAGCGGGCGGCGAACCCTTCGATCTCCTTGGTGACCTGCTCCCGAAGCCGGGGGTCGAACACCTCGTCCAACCCGTCGAAGACCACCACGGCCGCGCCACCGGAGTCCAGGTACGGTTCCAGCACCGACCGCGGCAGACCCACGTCCTGGCTGCCGTGCAGATGATCGATCAGGTCCAGAAACGATCCGTCACCCTTGTCGCGTCCGGCTCGCCATCCCGGCTCGGCGTAGGTGCGCAGTTCCACCAGAAGCGGCAGACATCCCGACAACCCGGCCGGCTCCTGGGCGACACCGGTGTCCCGGCGCGGGTCACCGGCGGCGGCCAGCATGAGGAGCAGGTAGCGGGCCAGCGTCGACTTACCCGCCCCCGGATCGCCCAGTAACACCACCCTATGTCCGGCAGGCTCGGCGATCACCTCCAGCACCGGGCGGCACGGCCGCTCCCGGTAGGCACGCAGCGCCGCCTCCAGCGTGTCCCGGTCGACCTGCTCGGGCAGATGCGCGTCATCCGCGTGCCCGGCCTCGGCCAGCCGCTGCCACACCTCCCGTGGCACCTCGACCGGCGGCGGATCCGAACGCGCCTGCTGCGCCACGAACACCCGTTCCAGCAGCATGGCCGGATGATTCTCCGGATCGGCCGGCGACATCAGGATCTCCAGATCCACCCGCCCGTACCGCTCCCGCAGCCGCCGCACATACCGGTCCCGGGCCGCGATGAACGCCGCCGATGTCTGCGTATCGGCCGTCGAACCGGAGGAGGAGACAACCGTCAGAGGAATCCGGTCACGAGCCGCCACGCCGTCCCACCCCATCACACCGTCGTCACAGTCGACCCGCAGCGTATCCACATCGGAGGGAATCGGCCCGCCGCGCCGTCTGATCGCCATGGCCTCGACACGACATCATCGAGTGGTGACAGCTCCGACACCCAGCGCGCCGCCCGTTGCGTCGATGGTTCCCTCACCCACGCCCAGCACGCTGCCGGGCACCTCCCCGGCCGCTACGGTCGGCACCGCCTCCCCCGCACCGGTCGTGGTGGTCGACGACCCCGGCCCCGACGGCGTCGCGATCGCCGGTCTGGTGCTCTCCGTCGTCGCGTTCATCGCGGGCATCATGACCAGCGTCGCCTCGATCTATCTCGCCTGGCGGGCGGTACAGATCGGCAGGACCGCCGCCCAGGAGGCGGAGAAGGCCAACGTCGAAGCCGGCAAGGCGCGCGCCGCGATCGCCGCGGAGCGGCGCCGCGCTTTCGACCTCGAGGTTCTCCAGGGCCTGACCGAGGCCCTCGACGTCGAACTCCCTCGCGTGCTCGAGATCGCCGTCGACCCGCCGAAGATGCGGGTGTACTTCGGCTCGCGGCTGGCGCTGCTGCCCGGGCACGAGCTGCCCTTCTGGCGAGAGGTCCAGGCCATGACCAGCCATCAGGACCTCGAACAACGCCTCGCCG
This sequence comes from Actinoplanes subglobosus, assembly GCF_042650585.1. Classification (NCBI taxonomy): domain Bacteria; kingdom Bacillati; phylum Actinomycetota; class Actinomycetes; order Micromonosporales; family Micromonosporaceae; genus Actinoplanes; species Actinoplanes subglobosus. The sequence goes on along the minus strand of NZ_JBHSBL010000029.1, from coordinate 167,606 downwards.
TCACCGACGGACTCGGATCCGGCTGGGTCCGGGCGACACGAGACGGCAGGTTCCAGAACCACAACCAGGTGACCCGTGCCTTCAGTGACCGTCTCCTCGCCGACCTCATGACCGCGATCCAGGAGCGAGTTGAGGCACACGACGCCTGACCCGCTGTTCGCGCTCCACCAGATCTGTCACAACACTCTCAGCCAGATCGCCCGATTGTGTTTGGCTTGGGTGGCTCCGGTCGGCAGCGACTGCGGCTCTCGCCAGATCCACCGCGCCGCTGGTCGGCTGCCGGCCGCCGATCCGGTCAGGTAGAACGAGGCAGCCAGGCGGATCCAGGCTGTTCAGATTCACCGGGTCGAATTTCAGGAAGTCTTGGCCTTCAGGGTGCCAAGCGGGGTCATCCAGTCGTCGCGTGCGGCGACGTCCCGACCGAGGCGACGTTGCGCGGTTCGCGCAGATCCAGCTGGAGCGGGGCACGGCCCGTGTTACCGCCGGTCTCTTCGCTGCGGTGCAGCCGCGATTCGTGTCCGCTCGAACGCTGGCGGCGGTCGCGATCGGCGTAGATCTCCGAGATCGCGCGTCCGGCGCACCTGAGCTCGGCAGGGGTCCATGGATGCTGAGGCTGTCGCAAGTGCGTACGGCCGTTGCAGGACTTGCCTTGAACGCGAAGGCCCTAACACTGAAGCCGCTCCTCACTGGTTGCCGATAGGTGCCCGTGGATCACAGTCACCTCACCGCACGGTCAGTCCGGCGGCTAGTCGGACGTTGGGTATGACCCGAGAGATATACAGGCGAGACCCCGGCACACGGCATGATTGGGGTGCGTAGATCACCCGATATGGTCGATTCGCAACCAGGCGAAGCAACGGGATCACCTCACTGGCCGACGACGGCCAACGCTACGTGACACACATCACTCGCACCCAATTGAACGACCACTTCAGGGCGCCCCGTTACATGACCCGTAAGGCTTCAAGACCATGTCACAGGATTGCTTCCTGCCTACTAGGCAGGAAGGCATATCACGGAGTCAGGTCCGTGCCGACATTGTCCACAGCCCCGCCCATCCACAGGAGGCATCGCCAGCCATAGATCTAGCAGCCCACAGTCATGCCGAGAACGAGCACGGCAACCAGGTAGACGGTGGGCGGCCCGCTGCAACGGACCGCCCGTGCTGCTCGAGTTCACAGATAGCCGCGCAACGGACATCACATGAAAGGAAACAGCATGGACACGGTAGCCACCCCGCCCGGGCATGGCGAGAAAAGATCCGATCAAGAGCCTGACGTCATCAAGGCAGCGCTCAGAACCGCCGGGGGCTCTGGCGCCGGGATCATCGGCATATTGACGGCCTCGGCTCTCGGAGCGATCCACACTTCCCTCGCCGTGGCGGCGCTGGCAGTGTTCGGGGTGATCATGCTTGGTGCGCTGATCGTGGCTGGCATCTATATCACGAGAGGCGCTTGATATCCCGGGGTGGGCCGACTCGCCGGCGGCCCGCCCCGGGACCACCCGGCGCCCCGGCGACGGCTCGCGGAGAGTCGAGGACTCGGCCCGCGTCGCTAGGACGCCACTTTCCATGACCACCGACCGGACGTGATCGAAACGGTCAGGGCACCCGAGGACGGATTCGGCTCATCCCATAAGCCCGTCGCCACCCAGGAGCTGGAGATCGCCCTTGAGTGATCGCCGGACCCTGGACCACCACCACCACCACCACCACCCGCCTCGCCGCGTACGCCGGGCTGCGCGCGGACGAGGTGCGGCGCCCTTTGAGGCTGTTGGAGTACAGGCAGTCAACCGAACGGTTGAATGGATCTCGCGTTCACTGAACGAAACATAACTACTTGACCACTCGCGGTCAGCCAGTCGAGTGCACAGTTGGCTGTGGAGTCATTGGCTCTACCGCCAGTATCCACAGCCATACCATCGCCCGATATGGCCCCCAAGCGCCGCTTGGCTCGCCCGATCCGCCTCTACGGCACCGGCGAGATCCGTGCACGCCTCGGCTACTCCCGCCAGTGGACACAGAACATCGTTTGACCGCCCAGTCTTTCCCGAGGCGCCATACATGATCGGCGGCCGCCGCATCTGGCTAGCCGCCGACGTCGAGGCGCGGATCCGCGAGCACCGGCCCAATGTTGCCAAGGAGCCGGGCGAGGGAGGCGAAGGCGACTAGGCCAACGGCCGGGAGCGCCCATCGCCCCCGGCCGCCGTAGTGCGCGTGGTCAGTTCTTCCGGTCGAACTCGCCAGCAACCGCACCGCCGACAAACGCGTCCCACTCGCCCGGGGTGAACAGCAGCGCCGGACCGTTCGGGTTCTTGCTGTCGCGGACTGCGACCGCCTGCCCGACGAACGCCACCTCCACGCAGTTGTCGCAGTTCGGGCCTGACTTGGTGCTCTTCGTCCAAGTGGCGTCAGCCAGCTCCAGCGGGTTGACCATCATGCCCTTGTACGCGATTTCCATGAGTGCTGCCTTCCTGTTCCCGGCCGGGCCGGCGTGCCCAGCCGACGAATCGGTCATAGAGGTACGGCCCGTCAAGGACGAGCGTCGCCTCCTCCAGTTCGGCCGCCAACCGCACAAGCAGATCAGCGCGCCTCCGAGTCGACGCGAGCAGATACTCGCAGGCCGGATCGCACGGCCATGCTTGGCCGCATGCCCGGCAGTTCCACGTCACCCGGTACGGCAGGTGCACAGCAGCGGGGGCGCGTGCCATGTCGGCCAGCAGGTCGGCGACCGTCTCGCCGCGGGCATCACACAGTGGGCGGCCGTCGCGGGGTGAACGGAGAAACGCCATGAACCCGGCCGGGTGTTCGAACCCCGGCGGACCTGGGTTCGCGCGGTGCCAGGTGGTGTGCCAGCCCGGCCGGGTAGCGTCGACCTGCTCGCACGCCTCGAGGTGCCCGGCCGGCCAGCCGCACCGTTCGGCGAGGACCTGCCGGTTGGACTCGGCGAGGGCGACGCGCTGCTCCACGGTGTCGATCGGCGGCAGCCCCGCGCGGCTAGCCACGAGGAACGATCAGGGTTGGCGGCTGCGCGCCGGTAGCCGTCTCGCCGTGGGTACCACGGCACGTCCGGCACAGCGCCCGGACGGCGTCGCGTGGCCGGTTGGATGACGGCACGTAGATGTGCGGTCCGTAGTCGACGCGTTCGATGACGACGTACGGGGCCTGGTCGGGGCCGCCTCCGGTGCACAGGCAGTACCGGTGTGACGGGTTCTCGGCGACCGCCCGCAGCACCTCGAAGCTCGGCGCGGAGTGCCCATCGATGTCGGGGCAGGACGACGTGTGGAAAACCGCGCCGGGCGGATAGTCGCGGAGGCTCATGCGGCCCGCCCTGCCCGGTCGAGGATGCGCCGGACCGCGGCACTGTGTTCAGCGGCCTGCACGCGTTCGGCGGCCTGCCAGGCGCGTGCCTCGCGCAGGCGGCGCCGCCACCTCATGCGGCTTCTGAGTTCCGCGAACACCCCGGCCTCCCCACGTCAGGGGCGGCGGACGCTACACGGGTGCGCCCGCCGCCGATCTGGGGCGACGACGGGCTACGGGTCCTTCCCACGGTCGCGCTGCCCGCCGCCGCAGACCTGATCGTCACCGAAGGATCACCACCAGTGGAGGACCAGCCTGTCCATGCCTTGTCCATGGACAGGACGACCAGACGTGGACGCAGTTCAGGGCAGCCGCGCCTCAACCCTGGCGACGTCACCCGCCAGGGTCGCCGAGCCTGTCGCCGTCACCGTTGCCCGCGCCTCGTCCAGGAGCCGCCGCGCCACGTCCAGGTTCCCGCCTTCCAGATGCGCCTCAGCGAGCGCCAGCTTGTAGGTCGCCACGAACTCGGCACCAGCAACCTCGCCGCCGGCGGCCACCTCCAAGCCGGCCGTCAGCGCTTCGATCGCTGCGGCCCGCCGGCCGAGGAGACGGAACGCCAGACCACGCTGCATGTCGAGGTAGCCCGGCGAGTAGAAGTAGATCCACGGGGGCTCTTCATCCGGGTGCTCCCGGGCGGAGGCCATCAGCGTCTCAGCGACCTCGAGGAGCCGGTCCACCGCGGTGCCGTCGCCAAGAAGAGCATGCCCTCGCGCCTCCTGCTGGGCGGCCATCGCCCGAACGCCGGGGCTGCGGCTCTTTGCGGCGGCCGCCGCCGATAGGCCGACCAGCGGTCCCGGCTTGCGGGCCTTCCACGCCAGGTTTCCACGCATCGACAGAGCAGTGGCAATGAGGTCCGCAGCCGTTGGCAGGGTCGACGTCGCCGCAACCTCCTCGGCGTGCTCAAGCGCCTGAACGTACTTCTCCCGGGCCTCATCCGGCCGGCCAGCGGCGGCACGGAGCCAGCCGGCGAACTGTGACCACTGGCCGGCGAGATCAACGACGGCGGGTCGGAGGTCGCCTACGGCTTCGTCGGCGAGTTGTTCGACGAGGCGAAGCGGTTCGGCGGTGATGACGAGCAGCCGTCCGGCGCCGAGCGTGTCTTCGAGGCGGCGCATGTTGGCGAGGGCGCCATGGAGGGCGGTGATGGTGGTGGGGTCGACGGCGCGCGGCTTGTCGGTGACGTAGGCGATGCGGTCTCGGTCGCCGTTGAGGCCCGGCGCCTGGATTGCGGCGAGAAGGGTGCCGTCGGCGTCGAGAACGCTGTCGAGCGCGACGGCCTCGTCCCGGGTGGGCAGGGGCAGCCGGTTGTGTTCCCAGTTGGAGAGTTTGCTCTTGGAGTGGTGGCTGCGGTCGGCCAGCTGGCGCAGCGTCATTCCGCGGCTCTCTCGGAGGGCGCGGAGCTGGTCGCCGAACGTCATGGGGTTCACGGCGTCACATCCCCTGCTTGCGGTCAGGGTGGCGGCGGCCGGGCCGCAAGACACCGGCCGCCGCCATCGACAGTACGCCACGTCAACGAGCTGGTCGGCCGGTTCGCTACGCGGGTCGACCAACCGGCCAGACTTCGACGCTGATCATCCGTCCACACTGGCGGCACCACATGCGCACCGACTTGATCACCGACGCGCTCACCGCCGCCCGGCGAACCCGGGGGCAGCCTGGCCGGAGCGATCTTCCACAGCGACCACGGAGCTCAGTACACCTCGAGGGCCTTCGCCGCCGCCTGCGCGGCGGTTGGGGTCCGGCATTCGATGAGCAAGGTCGGTAGCTCGGCCGACAACGCCCTGGCGGAGTCGTTCAACGCGACCTTCGAACGCGAGACCCTGCAAGGCCGCCGCGCGTTCACCGACGAACGCGACGCCCGGCTCACCAGCTTCCGCTGGCTGCATCGCTACAACACCGCCCGCCGCCACTCCCGGCTCGGACAGCAGTCCCCGATCACCTACGAGCGGACCCAAGAAAGATCAGCTACCGTCACACAAGCCGCATAACCCCCGTGTCCAAGTTCCGGGGGTAAGGCTCGCAGACGCAGCGCCGTTGTTGGTTTCGGTCAGGTCGTGTCAGGTCGGGGTGGGGTTCGTGGGACCTGACAGGCCGGATCTGGGTGGGTGCATGCCCGATGCGGGTGTGCCCGCTCCGGCAGCGACCCCGGGCCGGCCGGTTCCGGCGTACCACCTACCGACCTTCGCTCTGCCGTAGGCAGGAACGCCCCAGCCGGCCCTGCAAGCTGCCGGGGCGGTCTCGACACGAGTCTGTGGAGACCGCTCATGCACATGTACGAGGTGTTCGCCGTACTGCCGCCGGAGGTGTTGGCGGCCAAGACCCTGCCCCAGGTCGTCGACGGGATCCGGTTGTGGATCATGGGGATTCTGGTGGCGGTGGCGACGCTGTTCCTGGTGATCGCCGGACTGCGGTACACCGCTGCCGGTGGTGATCCGGCACAGGTGGAGCAGGCCAAGGCGAACTTCCGGTCGGCGTTGATCGGCTACGCTCTGGCCGTACTGGCGCCGGTGATCCTGCAGGTGTTGCAGGGCATCATCGGCGGCTGAGGTGTTCGGTCAGGGCTGGCTGTACGACTGGTTCCTGGAGTGGCTGGCCGAGAAGACCCTCGCCGTGCTGGGCGAGTTGCTGGCGTTGATGACCGCCCGGTTCTTCGTGTCGCCGGACGTGACCGGGTTGCCGCAGGTGCAGCAGCTGGCCGGCTGGTCGCTGGCGGTCGTCGACGCCGTCTACGTGCTGGCGGTGACCGCGGCCGGGTTGATGCAGTTCACCGGCGGTGTGGAGTCACGGTTCGCGGTGAAGGATCTGCTGCCGCGGCTGGTGTTCGGGTTCGTCGCGGCCAACTTCGGTGTCGAGGCGTGCCGGCTGCTGATCGAGGTCGCGAACGCGGTCACGTCGTCGCTGGCCGGTGAAGCCGCCGCGGGGCCGCGGGTGGTCGAGCAGGTCCGCGATCAGCTGGAGCCGGCGCGGGCGCATCAGGCGACGATGCTGCTGGTCACGGTGATCGGGCTGGTGGTGGCGGTCCTGTTCGTGCAGCTGCTGCTCGGCTGTTTCACCCGGATCGCGGTGCTGATCGTGCTGGCCGGGCTCGCGCCGGTGGCGCTGGCGTGCCACGGTCTGCCGCAGACCCAGCCGGTGGCCGTGTTGTGGTGGCGCACCCTGGCCGGCTGTCTGACGGTGCCGGCGTTGCAGGCGGTGTTCCTGACCCTCGGCGCCGGCCTGATCTCCGGCCCGGCGCCGGTGATCCCGCAGCTGCTCGACCTTCCGGACTCCTCCGGCATGCAGGTGGCGAACCTGCTCATCGCCTTGTGCCTGCTGATGGTCGCCGCCCGGATCCCGAAACTCGTCGGCCGCTATCTCATCCAGCAACCGTCGACCAACGCCGGGGTGATGGTGCGGGCGGTGCTGATGCAGGCGGTCACCCGACGGCTGGGGCTGCCCGGCCGCTGACCCGAACCGTTCGGCGGGATCAGAGTCGCCAAGTCTGTGGTCCTTCGAATGCCGGGCCGGATGTGTCACTGCTGAGCGAAGCCTGCTGGCGAGTCCTGTTGGCTATGTGCAGGATCGATCCGCGCTTCGGGGGTCGTCGACGCGACGAGTCCGGTAGATGTCTCCACGGTTCGCCTCGGCGCGCCACGGGCGGGCGAGATCGAGCGCTATGTGGAACTCGGGAGCGTTTCGGTCCAGAGAGATGACGGCCAGCTCGCTGTCCCCGCCGGTGGAGGTCAGGCGGCTGCCGTCAGGCCCGAAGATGGCGGAGGGCATCAGGTGGGCGCTCTGCGCGGGGACCGACAGGCTGAGCCAGTAGTTGTTGATCGCGGCGTGCGCCTGGGCCTTGAGGAAGAAGATCGAGTCGACGGGCCAGGCCGACAGCAGGAGGCAGTCAACCCCGAGACGTTCGTACTCGGCGAACAGTTGGGGAAAGTTGATCTCGATGCAGATCGCGCAGCCGAACCGATAGCCGTCGACGTCGAACACCACCGGCTCGAAGCCCGGGCTGTAGAAGCGGGTGATCTCGGTGTTCGAACAGAAGCGTTTGTCGTAGCGCGTGCTGATTTGACCCTGGTCGGAAATCACGTAGAGGCTGTTGTGCGGCCGGTGCGGTGCTGTCAATGGGTGGGCCGAGCCGAGCACGACCCATATCCGCAGCTCCGCTGCGAGGGCGGCGGTCTTGCTGAGTTCGTCACGGACGGCAGCCCAGTCGACGTCGCTCCAGTCGGCGATCTGCTCCTTGGCGTAGCCGGACAGGAAACCCTCCGGGAACTGGATCAGCCTGACCTGCTCAGCAGCGGCTTGACGCATCAACGCGCGAGCTTTCCTGCCGTTTTCTCTGCTGTCAGCGCTTCCTGCTGGTTGTGTGGTGGCGACCCGGATCGTCATCGCGGCATCGTTCCACATCGGTTCTGGCATGAGTTGTGGTCCGGCGTGTGGTGCGCAGGTCTACTGCTGACCAGCCGTCTGGCCCGGTTTCAGTCGACCGCGTCGGCCGGGATGCCGAGTTCAGCGGCGGCTTGCTTGACGCTGACTTCGCCGTCTTAAACGGCGACGGTGCGGGGTCCGCGGATGGTGTAGGAGGCGTGAACCCGGGCGACAGCGGCAGCGGTCCAGCCTGTGGCCACGGCCGGTGCGCAGGTCAGCGGCCTTGAGCATCTGGGAGAGCTGTTCGTTGGTGTGGGTGGCGCTGTGCCGGCGGATCAACTCCAGCGCGGCGGCCGGGGTGCGGCCGGGTCCGGGCAACACCGGCAACTCCTCACCCACCAAAGGATAGAAAGGGTGCGTAACGACCAATGAATCCAAAGAAGAACTTTGACGACGAGCCCTATAGAGCTCGTATCCCCGCTGACGTGAGTGCCCCGGACACCATCGCCTGGGGCCTGAGTTTCCGCCAGCTGGCGATCCTCGGCACTGTTGCCGGGGCCGGCTGGCTGGCGTACTCCCATTTCCGGCCGTGGCTGCCCGGCCCGGTGTGGCTGGCGCTGCTGGTACCGGCTGCGGCGGTGACGGTCGTCGTGGTGCTGGGCCGCCGTGACGGGCTGCCGCTGGACGTGTGGCTGCGCCACGGCCTGACCATGGCCCGCACCCCACGCCGGCAGACCCCCGGCACCCCCGACACCACTGCCCCACTGCTGGACATCCCCGTACCGAAACCACCGGCGCTGTTACGCAGTCCGGTGACGACGATCGCCGCCGACGGGACACTGACCGTCGACGGCACCGGCCGCCGGGTGATCGCGTGCGGCACCACCGACATCGCCTTGCGGACCGGCGCCGAGCAGCAGGCGCTGCTGGACGGTTTCGGGTCGTGGCTCAACGCGTTGACCGGGCCGGCGCAGATCGTGGTCGCCGCCCAACGCCACGACCTGACCCCCTACGCCGACACGATCCGTACCGGCCTGGACCGGCTGCCGCATCCGGCGCTACGCGCTGCGGCGCAGGAGCATGCCGCATTCCTGCTCGGCCTGGACGCCGACCGGGACCCGCTGCGCCGCCAGGTGCTCACCGTCGTCGCGGACGGACCGGCACGGGACGCGACGGTGCGGGCGTTCGGCGCACTCAGCGTGACCGCGGCACCCCTGGACGGCGGTCAGGTGACGGCGGCGCTGGCCGCAGCCGCCGACCCGTTCCAGCCTCCGGTGCCGGGCCCGCGGGCGGTTCCCGACATCCCGATCACGCTCAAGGAGACAACATGAAGACCCGCACGGCCGCGCCTTCGGCGGCCGCTTTGGAGATCAACCCTCATTGGGTACGGGTGAACGACGGCTACGCGGCCACGTATTGCGTCGTCGGCTACCCGGCCGAGGTCGGTGCGGCGTGGCTGAACCCGCTGCTGTCGTACCCGGGCCGGGTGACCGTGGCCGTGCACACCCGGCCGGTGCCGGCGCAGGTGGCAGCACCGATGCTGGCCCGGCAGCGGGCGCGGCTGGAGTCGACGCGCCGCATCGACGCGGTCCGCGGCCGGTTGACCGATCCGCTGGTGGAGGCGGCCGCCGCCGACGTGTCCGGGCTGGCCGAGCAGGTCGCCCGGGGCGTGTCGAAGCTGCACGAGGCAGGTTTCTACATCACCGTGCACGGCAGCACCCTCGACGAACTCGAACAGACCGCCGCCGGGGTACGGTCGGCGGCCGCCTCGATGCTGCTCGACGTGCAGCCGGCCACCTTCCGCCACCACCTGGGTTACACCAGCAGCCTGCCGCTGGGCGTCGACTCGCTGGGGATGCGGCGGATGTTCGACACCCGCTCGCTGGCCGCGGCGTTCCCGATCGGTTCCGGCGACCTGCCCGCCCCGACCCCGGGCACCATCCCGACTGCTGACGGCGTCCTGTACGGGGTGAACACCACCACGCCGGGCGTGGTGATGTGGAACCGCTGGGAGCAGGACAACCACAACCAGGTCGTCCTGGCCCGTTCCGGGGCCGGCAAGTCCTACCTGGTCAAACTGGAGATCCTCCGCAACCTGTATCAGGGTGTCGAAGTCGCGGTCATCGACCCCGAGGACGAGTACACCGCCCTGGCCGACCACGTCGGCGGCGCGGTCATCCAGCTCGGCGCGCCGGGCGTGCGACTCAATCCGTTCGACCTACCCGCCCACCGCCCAGCAACCGCGTTGCGCGATCACCAGCTGACCGTGCACACCGTGATTCAGGTGATGCTCGGCGGCATGCCCCCCGCCGAGCGGGCGGCCCTGGACCGGGCCATCACCGCCGCGTATGCCGGCGCGGGGATCTCGCACGACCCGGCGACCTGGGATCACCCGGCACCGCTGCTCAAGGACCTGGCAGCCGGTTTGGCGGCGGACCGGGATCCGGCCGCCCGGCAGCTGGTGGCCAGGATGCAGCCCTGGGTGGCCGGCACCTACAAGGACCTGTTCGACGGGCCGACCAGCACCGTCCCGGCCGGACACCTGGTGGTGTGGAGCTTGCGGCACCTGCCCGACGAGCTGCGCACCGTCGCCACCATGCTCGCCCTCAACCACATCTGGGGCCGCATCGACCAGCCCACCACCGACACCCGCCGGCTGGTGGTGGTCGACGAGGCGTGGCTGATCATGCGTGACGGTGAGGGGGCGAGGTTCCTGGCCCGGATGGCGAAGGCCGCCCGCAAACGCCGGGCCGGGCTCACCGTCGTCACCCAGGACGCCGCCGATGTTCTCAGCTCCGAGCTCGGCCTGACGGTGGTCGGCAACGCGGCCACGCAGGTGCTGATGCGGCAGTCGGCGCAGGCCATCGACGCGGTCACCGACGCGTTCGCGCTCACCGGCGGCGAGGCCCGCATGCTGCTGTCCGCGCAACGCGGTGAGGGCCTGCTGGTCGCGGGCCGCTGCCGGGTGCCGTTCCGGTCGCTGGCATCACCGGCCGAGCACCGGCTCGCGGTCACCGGGATCGGAGCACAGCGGTGACCACCGGCATCGACGTGCAAGGGTTCGTGGCATGGCTGGTGGACCGGCCGTGGCTGGCCGCAGTGGCAGTCGGCGTGCTGGTCGCGTACCAGATCGGGGTTGGCCGTTTGAAGGTCTGGCGGCATCGCCGCCTGCTGACCGGCGCACGGTGGGTGATCATCGCGGCGCCGCCGGAGGTCCAGGCGTCGTCGGCGGCCGCGTTCTGGACGTCGATGGCCGGCGTCCTCGGCACCGGCAACCGCTGGCGGCGCCTGCTGTTCGGAATCGCGCATGTCGTGTGGGAGTACAGCTGGGCGGGCCGGACGTTGACGATCCGGCTGTGGGTGCCCGGCACCGTACCCAGTGGCGTCGCGGAGAACGCGATCCGGGCCGCATGGCCGTCCAGCACGATCACCGTCGCCCCGGCACCCGGCCCGCCGATCCCGGACGGGGTGGCAGAGCAGGCCGGCGGCGGACTGTGGCTACAGCATCCCGAAACCCTGCCGCTACGCACCGACCACGACGCCGACCCGCTGCGGGCGCTGCTGTCGGCGGGGTCCGGGATCCGGGACCGTGAATACGCGTGCGTGCAGGTCCTGGCCCGGCCCGCCACCGGCCGACGGATCCGGCGGGCCACACGTCTGGCCGCTTCGCCCAGGTCCTCCGGTGGCGGCGACCAGCTGGTGCGGGCGTTGATCGAGCCGCTGTTGTGGCTGGTGGATGCGCTGATCCCCGGCCCGCCACGAAAGACGGCGGCACCTGCCCGGCCGGTGCGTGATCCGGTCGCGGACGCCCGGCAGCGGCAGGTGGTCGACAAGGCGATCCGGGTGCCGCATTTCGAGATCACCATCCGGTACGCCGTAGCCAGCACCCGACCCGGCGACCACACGCCGGCACGGCTGGCCGGGTTGGCGCACGGGTTCGCGGCGGCCGCCGCCACCTACACCCGCCCCAACCGGCTACGGCACCAGCCGATACGCCATCCGGTAGCGGTACTCGCCGGCCGGCAGTTACGGCGCGGGTTCCTCGCCACCGTCGAGGAACTCGGAGTCCTGGCCGGTCTGCCGCAGGACCTGGCGGTGCCCGGTCTGGACCGGGCGCGGGCCAAGGCGATGCCGGCACCCGCGGCGGTGCCGTCCGGCGGCCGCACCATCAAGGTCCTTGGCCGGGCCCAGGTGGGTGGGCATGCCGTCGGGCTGCCGGTGGTCGACTCCCGCCAGCACGTGCACCTGATCGGCAAGACCGGCGTCGGCAAGTCGACGCTGCTGCTGAACATGATCATGTCGGATGTGCACGCCGGCCGTGGCGTCGTCGTCATCGATCCCCGCGGCGACCTGGTCCTCGACGTCCTGGACCGGCTCCCGGCCGGCTGCGCCGACCGGCTGGCGATCATCGACCCCGACCAGCCCAATCCCGCACACTTCAACCCACTCGACGACGACGGCGACCCCCATCTGGCCGTCGACAACCTCGTCGGCGTGTTCGCCAAGATCTTCCAACGGCACTGGGGACCACGGATGGACGACACGCTCCGGGTGTCGTGCCTGACCCTGATGCGCCAACCCCAACCCACCCTGGCCCTGGTGCCACCGCTGCTCAACGACCGGACCTGGCGGGCCCGGTTCACCCACGACCTGTCCGATCCGGAAGGTCTCGGCGGATTCTGGAACTGGTACGACAGCATGAACGAAGCCCAGCGCTCCGTCGTGATCGGCCCCGTCCTGGCCCGCCTGCGGCAGTTCCTGCTGCGCGACTTCGTCAAGAACGTCATCGGCACCGCACACAGCTCGCTGCGGATGCCGCAGATCCTCGACGGCGGCATCCTGCTCTGCCGGCTCCCCAAGGGCGTGCTGGGTGAGGAGACCACCCGGATCCTCGGCTCCCTGATCGTCGCCCGCACCTGGCAGGCCGCCATCAACCGCGCCACCCAACCCGAACAACAACGCCGCGACGCCACCCTGTACGTCGACGAGGCGCACAACTTCCTGAACCTGCCCGGGTCGGTGGAGGACATGCTGGCCGAGGCCCGCGGGTTCCGGCTCGGTCTGGTCCTGGCCCATCAGAACCTGGCGCAACTCCCCCGCGAGACCGCCGACGCCATATCCGCCAACGCCCGCACCAAAATCGTGTTCAACGTCGACCCCGCCGACGCCCGCGAGCTCGCCAAACACACCCAACCCGAACTCGACGCCCACGACCTGGCACACCTCGACGTCTACACCGCCGCCGGACGGCTGCTGGTCGGCAACCGGGAACTACCGGCGTTCACGTTCACCACCAACCGGGCCGGCGATCCGCTCGGGCACGCCAGTCAGATCCGGGCACGTCACGCCCAACGCCATGCCCGGGGCCGCAAACCCTGAAATCCACCGGCACGTCCGGGTACGCGTTCGGGGGCGCGCTGGGCCCCACGCCGGCCCCGATGGCGAAACGCGTACCCAAACGCGCCCTTGACCCTGCCGTTGACCTGCTTGAACAGCATCGCAGCGGGCTTGCTGACAACCCGGACTCCCATGCCGGGAGTCCTCTTCTTATGAGAGGGGGCAGTCATGCCTGCCATCACCTGGATCCAGCAGATGCTGGCCTTCTACTCCCGTCTGACCGACCGCGACCTGCACATCCTCCAATTACTTGACGAGCATCGTGTCCTAACCACCGACCAGATCGCCCGGCTGCATTTCACCGCCCTGCGCACCTGCCAGATCCGGCTCCGCGACCTCCAGCACCTCGGCCTGCTCGAACGGTTCCGCTACGCACGCACCGGAGGCGGCGACGACCCCTGGCACTGGACGCTCGGCCTGTACGGCGCCCGCTTCATGGCCGGCACCCTCGGCCGGCCCATCCCCACCGAACACGCCCACCGTGATCAGCTGCTCCGGCTCACCGGCTACGTCAACCTGCGTCACCTGCGGGAGACCAACGAGTTCGGGGTCCGCCTCGCCCACCGGGCCCGCACCGACCCGCAGACCCGCCTGCCACGCTGGTGGTCCGAACGCACCACGGCCGCCCGATTCCGGGGCATCCACCCCGACGCCCACGGCATGTGGCAAGCGTCCGGCCACCTCGTCGGCTGGTTCCTCGAATGCGACATGGGCACCGAGTCCCAGCCCCGGCTCGCCGCCAAACTCACCGCCTACGAGAACCTCGCCCGCACCGACGGACCGACCTACCCGGTGCTGTTCTGGCTACCCGGCACCGTCCGCGAAGCCAACCTGCACCAGACCCTGCTACGCCAGCGCCCACCGGTACCGGTCGCGACCGCCACCCACGACACCGACCCGGCCGGCCCGGTATGGCTCACGGTCGGTGCCCGCAAGCGCGTGCCCCTCGCCGACCTGCCCAGCAACCACGGCCGGCCGGTCGCCGGGAACCCCAACTGGGCGGACGGCGAACTGGACCTGTCACGACCTGACAGCCCTGGTCAGGACGACCTGTCATAGGGCCGGCTGTCAGGTCCCGGCGATACGGTGCCGCGCAGAACCTCCTTTCCCACCACACCGTCCGTCGCCCCGCGGCGACCCATTCGCGCCCACCGTGAAGGTCGGCCCGGTCGCCCCTCGGCGACGGCTCCGGTGCTGTCCCCACCTGTCCGCATCCTGCGAAGGGAGCACCCTGCCGTGTCCACATCCGCCCACACCGTCATCGTCTGCGCATCACCCGACGAACCGTTCGACTGGTTCACCGCGTCGGAGATCGTCGACACCCACGACCTGCCGCCGGGCATCCCGTGCCCGCGATACCCGGTCCGGCGCCGCCGGATCCTCGGCTGGTTCACCCGCTGGTCGGCGCGTCACCTGATCAGCGTCGTCCGCCGGTTCGGTGCGGTCACCCTGACCGCCGGCGGCCGCAAGAGCCGTCTCGACTTCACGGTCGCCGCCGGCCACGCGCACCGGGCCGCTGTCGCCCGGTGGCGGTGCTGGGACCAGGTCGTCAGGGGTTTGCCGGTCGCCCGGCCGTGGCCGTACTTCCTCGCCCAGCACCAGGCCACCCCGGCCAAGGTGCCGTACCGCGAGGCGGTCCGCCGGTTCGAAGCCCAGCCGCGGGTGCTGGCCATGCTGGCCCACAACGCCCACCCGGCCCGGCCCGTCACCCTCGACCCGAACGAACTCGACGCCTACCAGGCCGGCGAAGGCACCTACGCCACCCTGCACTGGCAGCGGGCCATCACCGGCGACATGGTCATCACCGCCGACGGACGGCTGCTACGGCCGGCGTCCGGGGCGGTCGCCGACCGGCTGCACTACCTGAGCCAGGCCCTGGCCTACCTGCATCGGCTGCCGTCCGGCAGCCAGCTGCTGGCCCTCAGGGTCACCACCCAACCCTAAAACCCTTTCCACCCTCGCAGCCGGTCGCGACCTCGTCGCGGCCGGCTGCTCGTTCCTGCCCGAGGAGAACCACGATGTTGTACGACCCCGCGCTGGCCGCCATCGCGACGGCCACCAACGACGCGCTCATCGAACACGTCTGGAACTACGACACCCTCGCCGGTGACCCGATCACCGACATCGCTGCCGCCCTGGCCGAAGCTGCCGCCGAGTTCATCGCGGTCAGCGACGAACTCGGCCGCGCCCTGACGACCGTCGCCGACACCTGCCGGCGACACCTGGCCACCGTCGCCGACCACGCGACCGTCTACCCGCACACCCTGCCGGCCGACATCACC
Source organism: Actinoplanes subglobosus (assembly GCF_042650585.1). Lineage (NCBI taxonomy): Bacteria > Bacillati > Actinomycetota > Actinomycetes > Micromonosporales > Micromonosporaceae > Actinoplanes > Actinoplanes subglobosus. The sequence continues at coordinate 152,213 of NZ_JBHSBL010000029.1, read as the reverse complement.
GGACTCCACCAGCTGTTGGAGGCGTACGGCCAGCGGCGGGAAACCCTGATCACCCTGTACCGGCTGTGGCGCCGGCACCGGCCGACCAGCCGCGACCTGCGCCGCCACCACCTGCTCGTGCGGCCCTACGACCCGACCCACGGCATCGCGACACTGGCCGCCGACGAGACCGGGCTCGCCTGGTTCGTCATCGCCGACCCGGTCGCCGCCACCGCGTACGGGCTGACCGGTCCCGGCGGGATGGTCGGCACCATCTGGTCCAGCCGTGACGGGTGGCAGGCCACCGCGTTCACCGACCCGGCCCACCGCAACACCCCGCGGGCCTGCCAGCTGCCGCCCGCGGCCACCGAGGACGCCGCCTGCCGGGCACTGCTGCGGTGGTGGGCGTTGCAGCAGACCCCGGACGGCTCCGGACGTACGCCCGCCGACCTCAGCCCCGACGAACTGGCCGCTCTCACCGCCTGACCTGGACCATCCAGCAGAAAGGACCCACACGGTCCGATGACCGAACCCGAACTGAACACTCAGGCCTCCACGGCACCGAAACTGTGCCGCGGCTGCCGGGAACAGATGCCGACCCACTGCGACGGCTGTTCCCGCAAGACTGCCGCCTACTGCCGCACCTGCCTGCACAGCGACACCCCCGGGCCTCGCGGCACCGACCGGCCCCGGTCCGGTGACCTGCAACAGGCCGTAGCTGCGGTGATGGGCGCCAACCCACTGCCGGACTTCGGCGACATCACCGGCTGGACCTCGGCACGCATCGGCGCCCACCTGCCCGGCCACGCACCCGCGGCGATCCTGGCCGCCGTGCGCAGACTCGCCGCCACCGGCAGCGCCGAACAGGTCGGCGACGAACCCGAACGCTACCGGCCCACCCGCTAACCCCCTCCCCCACCCCACAGGCCGTTGCCCGGCCGACCCGCGCAGACCGCGCAACCCGGGCACGGCCGACCAGCCGTGCCCGGGAACCTCCTTCTCGCCCTTCATGGAGTTCTCGTGGCATCCGACGAACACGACCGGCTGGCCCGGGTCGCCCTCACCTACCTCACCGCTCCCGGCGACCCCGACGTCCACACTCAGGTCACCCGCGACGGCGCCGTCGCCACCTACCGGCACCTGGCACAGGCCGGAACCGGCTGGCAACAGACCGCCCACGTACGCCGCGCCCGCGCAGCCCTGCGCACCCGCAGGGGACGGCTGATCGTTCCCGGCGAACCCGACTGGCCCACCGCCCTCGACGACCTCACCACCGTCAGCCCCGCCCCCGACAGCGGCATCGCCGGCTACGCCCCGCCACTCGCCCTCTGGGTCACCGGCGCCGTCGACCCGACCACAGTGCTGCAACGGGCCGTCACCATCACCGGCTCCCGCGCCGCCACCGCCTACGGCCTGCACGTCGCCACCGACATCGCCACCGGCTGCACCCGAGCCGGCTGGACCATCGTGGCCGCCGGCAACTTCGGCATCGACGCCGCCGCCCACCGCGCCGCCCTCACCACCGAAGCCCCCACCGTCGCCGTGCTGCCCGGCAGCCTCGACCGTCCCCACCCCGCCGGCCACCACCACCTGTTCGACTACATCCGCAGCACCGGACTGCTGATCACCGAAGCCCCGCCCGGCACCGACGTCATCCGCCGCCGGTTCCTCGCCCGGCAACGCCTCCTGGCCGCCCTCACCACCGGCACCGTCCTGGTCGAAGCCACCACCCACACCACCTACCCGGTCATCACCATGACCGCGGCCACCGCCCTCAACCGCATCGCCATGGCCGTCCCCGGCCCCGTCACCTCCGCCCAGTCAGCCGGCTGCCACCGCGCGCTGCGCGACCGGCGCGTGCACCTGGTCACCAACGCCGACGACGTCCTCACCCACCTGCACCACTGAAGACCGCGGGCTCTGCCGGCCACCCACCGGGTGGCCGGCAGGCCCTTTTCGTGTTTACGGCCGCGAAAGGAACCACACCGTGATCCGAAAACTGGTCACCGGGATCGTGATCACACTCGCCGCGATCCCAGCCATCAGCGCAGCAGCACTCACCAGCACCAACTCGACCTGCCCGCCGACCACGGTGGCAGGTACCGGCGACTGGGACGCCGAACAGCTGGCGAACGTGCAGGTCATCGTCCACCTCGGCCAGCAGCGGCAGATCCCGGAACGGGGCCGGGTGATCGCGGTCGCCACCGCCCTCCAGGAATCCGGACTACGCAACCTGCCCGGCGGCGACCGCGACTCCATCGGCCTGTTCCAGCAACGCCCCAGCCAAGGCTGGGGCACCCCCGCCCAACTCCGCGACCCCACCTACGCCACCGGCAGGTTCTACGACAGACTCACCACCGTCGCCGGCTGGCAGACCATGCCACTCACCGACGCCGCCCAAGCCGTCCAACGCTCCGCCTACCCCGACGCCTACACGAAATGGGAAGACGAAGCGATCTCACTGGTACGCCAGCAGGCCGCGTCACACGGCGGCCTCGGGCCCGGCTGCTCCATGGTCCTCGGCACCGCCGAGCCGGCGCCACGCAACGCCGACGGCTCATGGCCGCAAGAAGGCTGCACGATCCGTCCCGATCCGACCACCGGCTTCGGCTGTGTGACACCCCGGCTGCTTCATCTCGTCCGGCAAGCCACCGCAGCCGGCTTCCCCACCCCCAACTGCTACCGCGTCGACGACCACGGCGAACATCCGAAAGGCCGCGCCTGCGACTGGATGATGACCCCCGGCGGCGAGGCATCCGGCGCCCAGAAAACCCACGGCGACCTCATGGCCGCGTGGGCGGTCGCCAACGCCGACCGCCTCGGCATCCAGTACGTCATCTGGTTCCGCCAGATCTGGACCCAGACCGAAGGCTGGCACCCCTACAACAACCCGTGGGGCGGCGACGACCCCTCCGGATGGCACACCAACCACATTCACATCAGCATCCAGTGAAACCGTTGAAAGTTTCATCTGATGATGGATTCACACCGTTGTGCCAACCGCTATATCGCCTTCACCAGGCCAAACTATAGCCGCCACGGAGCCAGTAGGCGACGCAGGCTTTCGGATGTCTAACCAGGACAGTCGTCAGGTAGCCTTTCATCAGAAGAATGATTCGTTCCCCTGGTGAAGGTGCTGTGGTGGTCTCTCGGGCAGTCGATTTGGCGGGTGCCGCGCACCTTGTGCTTGCTGATCGTGGGGTGGTTCGGCACCTGGATCCGGCCGAGGCCATGTTCGCGGCGATGCTGACCGGGTGGGACCGGCAACAGGCAAGCCGGATGCTCGCAGCCTCGACACGTAAGCAGCGGACGGACGCGGTGCGTCGGTTCGCGCAGTTCGTCGGCTCGTATCCATGGCAGTGGACACCGGTGGACGTCGAGGAATGGACCACGGAGCTGCGCGGCGGCCGAGCGCACTCAACAATTCGCGGCTACCAGAACGACGTCGCGCTGTTCTGCTCCTTCATCACCGACGCCCGCTACGGATGGGCCGACCGGTGCGAGCAGGACTTCGGAACCCATCCGGTGCAGATCTTCCACGAGTGGGACACCGCCAGGCATACCAGCGACCACGAGGCCCGGCCCGAGGTACGGCCGTTCACCCGCGACGAGCTGCAGGAGTTCTTCGACTTCGCCGACGAACAGGTCGACCAGGCCCGACGGTTGAACCGCAAGGGCTGGCTCGCTGCATTCCGGGACGCAACACTGTTCAAGGTCACCTACGCCTGGGGACTACGACGTCGTGAGGTCGCGATGCTGGACGTCATCGACTTCACCCGCAACGCCGCCGCTCCGCAGTTCGGCCGCTACGGCATGTGCAACGTCCGGTACGGCAAGGCCGTGAAGGGCTCGCCCCCGCGGCGCCGCAACGTACTCACCACGATGGGCTGGGCCGTCGACGTGCTCACCGAATACGTCGAGGACATCCGCGGCCTCTACGTCCCGGGCAAGCGGACTGCGTTGTGGCCCACCGAACGTGGCGGCCGGATCTCCGTCGTGTCGATAAACAAGAGGTTCGCCGAGTATCGCAACGCCGTGGGTCTGCCGCCCGAGCTGCACCCGCACTGTCTGCGACACTCGTACGTCACGCATCTGATCGAGGACGGGTTCGACCCGTTCTTCGTCCAGCAGCAGGTCGGTCACGCGTGGGGTTCGACCACGGCTCTCTACACCGGCGTCAGCTCCGACTTCAAGAACACCATGCTGCGCCGAGCTCTCGGCCCGGCACTCGGGAAGGAAGGCCACGGATGACACGCAAGGTCGGCTACCGTTGGCGGCTGCGTGAAGTCATGGCCGCCAACGGCATGTTCCACACCACCGACATCCACCCTCACCTGGCCGAACGCGGCGTCGACCTGTCACCGGTGCAGGTCTACCGGCTCGTCGCCCAGACGCCCGAACGGCTCAACCTCACCGTTCTTGCCGCGCTGTGCGACATCCTCGGCTGCACCGCAGCCGAGCTGTTCGAGCCCACCGTCGAGACCCGCAGCGGACGCGCCCGCAAAGCAGCGGGCGGCGAGGCACCGACCACGTCGGTTGCCCGCCGACCGAAACGGGCCCGCATCGTCGGCGACGACCTGCGGTGAGCCGCGCCGTCTGCGCGTTCTGCGGACAGGACAAGCCGGTCCGACAGCGCATGCCTGACGGCCGGGCTCGCTGCCGCAACTGCTTCCACCAGGATCCGGCGACCTGGGAGCCCTGCGGCGGCTGCGGCCAGACCAAGCGGGTCAACGCCCGCGCCGCCGACGGCACCGCCCGCTGCCCGAACTGCTACCGCAAGTCCGCCCAGCCCAAGCTGCCGTGCGACCGGTGCGGCAAGCTCGTGCACCCAATCGTCCGCGCCGGCGGACGCGGAGGACACACCGAAACCCTCGGCCCGTGCTGCTACCGCGGCGAGAGTCGACTCTGCGGCGGCTGCGGGCGCACCCGCCGCGTCCGAGTGAAGGCCACCGCCACCTCACCGGACCTGTGCGGCACCTGCCACCAGGCCGCGATCACCGCCTGCACTCGATGCGGCACCGTCACCCGCTGCCGAGGCACCACCACCGGACGCCACGCCATCTGCTGGCGCTGCCACCTGACCGACCGCCTCGACGCGCTGCTTGTCCAACCCGACGGCACCATCCTGCCCGCCCTGCAACCGATCCGCGCCGCAGTCCTGTCGGTGGACAACCCCGCCACAGGCCTCGGCTGGCTCGGCCGCAGTCGCGGCGCCACCCTCCTCGCCCAGCTCGCCTCCGGGCACCTCCTGCTCACCCACGACGCCCTCGACCGCCAACCAGCCGGCAAATCCGTCGAGCACCTGCGCCGCATGCTCGTCGCCGCCGACGCCCTGCCCGAACGCAACGAACACCTCGCCCGACTCGAAGCATTCGCCCAGCGCACCACCGAGGCCATCGAGGATCCCAAGGACCGACGTTTGCTGCGTTCCTACGCCACCTGGCATGTCATCCACCGCATCCGCAACGACCGACCCCGCCCCGCGAGCTGGCCCGCCGCCGGATATCGCGCCCGCCACGAGATCACCGCCGCCGCACGGCTTCTGGCCAACATCCGTCAGCAAGGACGATCACTCGACACCCTGCGCCAACCCGACATCGACGCGCTCCTCCCCGGCCGTGACACCCTGCGTTCGTTTCTCTCCTGGGCCGACAGCCACCGGCTCATCACCGGAATCCAGCTGCCGAAACACCAGACCAGCCAGCCCTTGCACTTCGCCCATGACCAACACCGCTGGAACCTGGCCCGCACCCTCTTGCACGACGATTCCGCCGCCACCATTAGTGACCGCTTCGCTGGCCTGCTCGTACTGCTCTATGCCCAACCGGTGGCCCGCATCGCGCGCCTGACTACCGGCCACCTACGCCACGTCGACGGCACCACCATGCTCGACGTCGGCACTGACGCCCTCCAACTCCCATCACCCCTGGCCGACCTCGCTTCCAGCCTTCCCGAGCGGCGGCCCGTCGGCATGGCTCGAACTCTTTACACCGACCATTGGCTGTTCCCCGGCCGACACCCCGACCGCCCCGCAGACGCCGCCACCCTCATGCGCCGACTCAACGCTCTCGACATCTACGCCCGCAGCAACCGCAATGCCGCCATGTGGCTTCGTTCGCGAGTTTGGGCGCCAGTTGTTCGCGACTTTCGGCACCGCTTTACCGGCGCCACGTGCCGCAATGTTCGCGAGAACCGGCACCACTTACGGATCTTTACACCGGCAGTGCCGGCGCTGGCTCTGGAGCCCGTTCACGCTCCGTGCATACGATCACGAAGCGAGGCGGACGCGGGCACCCGGACATGGAGCCGAGTTGAGCGCGTCGTCACCGGCCATTCGGCAAGCCTCAGCAAACCCGCGCGGCCGCGATCAAGAATGTCGCTATCCTGGCTGGCCGGCATCATCGTTCGATGCTGTAGCCGCTTCGTCGCATCGCGGGACGGCTGATTCCTGGAGGGAGCTTCGTCGGGTGAGCATCAACGTCATCGTTGTGAACGGCGGGTCCAGTTCTGGTAAGTCGGGCATCGTCCGCTGCCTCAAGGCAATCCTTCCTCAACCGTGGATCAACATGGGTGTGGACGACCTGGTCGACCGTCTGCCGCCTGCCCTCCTCGAGTCCGGCTCCGGTATTTCCTTCGGGCAGGGCGGCGAAGTGGTCCTCGGCGAGGAATGGCGAGCAATCGAGACGGCCTGGACGAAGGGGGTTGCCGCCATGGCTCGAGCGGGTGCACGGATCATCATCGACGACGTCTTTCTCGACGGCCGGGCTTCGCAGGAGCGCCTCCACGGCCACCTCGACGGACTGGAAGTTCTGTGGGTCGGTGTCCGCTGCACGCCGGAGGCTGCCTCAGCGCGGGAGTTCGCCCGGGGTGACCGCGTACCTGGGATGGCCGCGCTGCAGGCTGAGAAAGTGCACAAGGGCGTCATGTACGACATCGAAGTTGACACCACCCACGCCGAATCCTTGGACTGCGCCCGTGTCATCGCTCAGCACGTGCGCTGACGCCGACCGCTTCGGCTCGCTTCCCGACCAGTGAATCTATCCGCGGACGCGATCACGTTCTGGTACCCATCACATTGCGTGAGCGGTCCGCTGACTGGTGACAGCGTCTCCCAACCCACCGGAGGGTGGTGCCCAAACTCGCGAACATCGAAATCGGTGAGATATCGATGGTGCCGAAACTCAGCGACATCTGGTGCCCAAACTCGTGAACAAAACCACGCCATGCTCCAACTCGCGGCTGAACTCCCCGCCGTCGTCATCGCTGACCTACTCGGAGTCCATACCGACACCGCGACGAAATGGGCGCACGAAGCCAACGGCAACTGGGCTACCTACGCCGCAGACCGCAGTCCCCGGTAGTGCGGCTGCCAGCGCAGCTCGTACGACCATTGTCGCTTCCACGCCACCCGCCGAGGCTATCGAGCGCATGTTCGATCAATCGATCTCGACCTTCTCCCGCTCCTCCGGCGACAGCTCGCCGACAGCAGCCCTCCGCGCCTCCGACTCATCCCACATCTTCGCCAGGGCGGCCTCCATGTCGAACGGCGCAGGCGCCGGATTGAGCGTGCCCGTCACCCGGCGCGCGTGCCACTTCGTCAAGATCCACCAGCGGCGCCACGGATACGTCGGCGGAGGGCGCATCGTGTCGCTGACCCGGTGAATAGCCTCGCCGACATAGTCGTGAAGCTCCGCTAGGCGGGAGGTCGCCGCGTCCTGCTCGTCGTAGTCCAGGAGTCCTCTGTGCGGTGACGGGTGCGGGCTCAGCTCAGCGAGCACCGTGCCGAAATCCATCGTCACCCGCTCCATCCGGCTCCAGTGAGGGGCGTCGCGGTTGACCAGGCGAACCCGGTTCCGGATGCGGAGCACCTTGTGCCACAGCTCATCGACTGCGTCCCACGACTCGACCAGCTCCTGGTGCGCCTGGTCGACCTTCTCCTGGCTCGACCCGTCCTCGCCGCGCTGGAGCTGATCAAGCGCCAGGGCGTACCCGATCACCGCGCCGGAATGCCGGTCCAGTGGCGCGCCCATCTCCTCGTCGTGCATCGTGGCCAACTCGACCAGGTCTTCCTCCCACCGCTCCAGCCGGCGAGTCCGCCGCTGGACCATCGGAATGACGAATATCTGCACTATCGCGGTGACGGTGAGGGTGATCATCCCTCCAATGAAGAGCTGCACCAACTCAATGTAGGGCAATCCGACAAGCCGGAGTCAGCGCGCGATTTGACGTTGAAGGATTCCGCCGTAGCATCCTTCCCGCCATTCGACTAGGCGAGGAAAGATCCACAATGCCTGACGCGCTATCGCACCTTGATCAAGTCCTGGATTACGTCTACACCGAAGCCAGAGGCAAATCCACCGAGGTTGTTCCGATTTTGGAGTTCTGCGAAAGCCTCGGCCTCGACATGGACGACGCCTTCACCATCAGCAGAGCGCTCTACGACGCCGACATGACCGAACGGTCGGACACAATGGGAAGCCCGAGGATCAGCCTCACCGGACGCGGACTCGCCTACGTCAGCCAGATGCGAGAACGCCGCGACGACCCCGCCATCCGCGCTGCGGCCTGCCGAACCGGCCTGCTCCGCTGGTTCTACCGGCAGCACGTTGCTGCCGTCCGCCTCCCCCTCACCGACGGATTCGGGCAGACCGATGCGGCGAAGAATGACGGCACACCGTTCACCGCAATCGAGATCCAGCACGCCGCCGAATACCTGGCCAACAAAGACCTGATCAAGGGCGCGACCGTCGCAGAGATCCGCGGCCCGGTGCGCGCCGAAATCACCACCGAAGGAATCGACTGCGTGACCGACTGGTCCGGCGACGTCGCCCAATACCTCCGCGATCAGCGCGGCTACGGACCGACCACTAACTACCACGGGCCGGTGTTCAACGCAGCCGCGGAGGGCAACCAGCTCGCCTGGCAGAACCGCGACGTTGTCCAGAATGCCGGCGGTCAGCAGATCGCCCCAGGCTATGAACCGCTCGCCGCCGCGGTCGCCGACCTCATCCGCGCGTTGCCCACCTTCGGACTCCCCGAGCAGGACCGGCAGGACGTCGAGGACGCCGCCGAAGAGATCGTCGGCGAGATCGTCCAGCACGAACAGAACCCCGGCCGGCTCCGTCGCGGAGTCGCCGCGATCCGCACGTTCCTGATGCCCATCGCGAACGGCGCCGTCGAGGGAATCAGCGACCAGACCCGCGAGGAAGCCGGCCAACTGGTCGAACGCCTCACGGCGTCGCTCTCCTAGCCGAGCATCGGCGCGACCGCCTGGCCGCATGAATCGAGCCCCGCTCCGACGACCACTCGTCGGAGCGGGGCTCGCCTTTTCGGCGTCGGCCTAGTCGTGCCCGACCAGAAGATCGACACATCCACCGCAATGGGCCGAATGTTCTTCCAGATCCTCGGCTCCATCGCCGAGTTCGAACACTCTCTGATGTCCGAACGCACCCTCGACGGCTTGGCCAGAAACCCACGCTCACCGCCCGCCAGGCGAAGATCGCGCAGGAGATATATGAGGAGACCGGGCCCGAGGGGGCGCCGAGTGCACACCGTTGGTCCGCAGTTTGCCGGGCTGGAGGCGAAGCGCAGCGGGCAGCTGAGCCAACCCATTCACGCCGTTGGAATGCCTGTACTGCCCCAGTAAAAGGTGCGATATAGCATTAGATGCAAAATTCGCACCGGTCACGTAAAGCCCTTGATGCTGCTGACGTGCGGATTAACGTCACTGCTGTGGACCTGGAGCAACTGGGCCCTTGGACAGATGCCGTCTGATCTGCCGGCCTCAGGCGAGACGGGCGGCAGCGATCGCCCGTACCCCGTTTTCCTCGAAAGGTCGCAATGCGCGGCGAGCAGGGCCAGCCCATTCCCACCGTCGGAATACGTGTACTGCCCCCAGCGTCTGAAGAGCCACCAGCCCGCGCGTTCGGGGTGCAGGTGAAGCATCTCCGGTACCAATGTGATGGCAGTCGCCCGCAGGGGTGATGAGGCGTTCGGCGCTGGTCGTGCTCGACGGGCGGCAGTGTGATCGGTGGGGGCCTCTAACGATTGCCGTGTGTCTGCCGAAGAGGGTTTCGTGGGTGTCGAGTTCCTCGACCGGCCTGCCGATGAGGGTGGCGGGCTGCTGGCGGAAGCGTTCGCGCGAAGTTTGGTGCCGAGGGTCGTGATCGACTTGGGTCCGGGCCGTGGCGCGGTGCTGGCTGACGCCAACGACGAGTTTTGTGTGCTGTCGGGTCGTGGACCCGACCAGCTGCGGGGCCTGCCGTGGCAGGAGTTGGTCGCCGAGGCGGATCGACCCGCCGTCGGTGCAGCGCTTCAGGCGCTGCTCGAGGATGACATCAGAGCGGCGCGGGTTGCCTGCCGGCTGGTTCAGCCGGACGGTTCCAGCGTACGGGTGTCGGCCGGTTTGATGGCGGTGCCTGCGGGGCCTTCTGATGCGCGATGCGCTGTCGCGGAGGTGATCGAGCAGCCGCCGTCGCCGGGTGTTGAGGGTTTGGTCGAGGCGGTCCTGGATGCCACGCCGGACCTGCTGGCGGTGACCACACCCGACGGCCTGGTGGTGCGGGTCAACGCCGCCTGGGAACGGGTTCTCGGCTGGAGCCAGGCTGAGATGCAGGATGTCCGGCTGACCACGCTGATGCACCCGGATGACGTCGCGGCCACTGTCGCCGAGGCGCAGCGGGTGGCCGAGGCAGGCGATCAGTCTGCGCAGGGTTTACGCAATCGCTACCGGACCAAGAGTGGTGACTATCGGTGGCTGGAGTGGGGCGGGGCCCCGCTGCCGGGCACGGCTCTGGTGTGCGGGATGGCCCGGGATGTGACCGACGCGATCGTCGCCGAGGAGGCGCTACGCCGCAGTGAGTCGCAGTTCCGTGCCGTGTTCGAGGCCAGCCCGCTCGCCATGGCGGTCACCGACGAGACCGGCAGGCTGCAGAACGTCAACCGGGCGCTGTCGCGGCTGGTCGACCGGCCTGCGGAACAGCTCCTCGGGCGGCGATGCGCGGAGTTCACCCATCCCGACGATCTGCGAGCCGGTGATGAGCACCGTGACCGGATGGCGGCCGACCCGCACGCCACCCTGGTCTACGAGCAGCGCGTGCTACGCCCGGACGGGCGGGTGGTGTGGGTACGCGCCAGCAACAGCCGCATGGACGCAGCCGGTGGGCAGCAGCATCGCCTGGTGCAGATCGAAGACATCACCGCCAGCCGGCAGGCGGCCGTCCTGGCCGGCCGGGAGACCGACCGGCTGCGGGCCACCATCAAGGTCCAGCGCGAGATCACCGCGGCAGCCTCCGACCGGGAGGCGGTGCTGGCCTTGATGGCCGACCGCACCCTGGCGGTTCTGCCCGGTGGTGATACCTGCGTGGTGCAGATGCTCGACGAGACCGCCGCCCTGCTGCACACCGTCGCCGGGACCGGCCGGCTCGCCGGCCAGGCGATCCCGGCGGCGCCGCTGACCGGATCGTTGGCCGGTCTCGCGGTCACCGGCGGTATACCGGTGCGATGCGACGACACCGCCACCGACCCCAGGGCCAGCCGGGCGATGCGCACCGCGACCGGTACCCGATCGCTGGTCGCAGCTCCGCTCCGTGACACCCGGGGACGGATCACGGGCGTGCTGCTGGCCGGCAGCGGCCGCCCGTACGCCTTCGACGACGCTGACGAGCAACAACTGACCCTGCTCGCCCACGCCCTCAGTGGCGCACTGCAACACGCCGACGACGCTGCCCGCAGCCAGCAACTGCTGGACCGTGCCACCCAGGCAGTCGACGCGCTGCAGAAGGAGCGAACCTCAACCCTGGCCGCCCTCGAGAAGCTGGCCCGCTCCGAACAGCGGTTCGTCACCGTCTTCAGCAACAGCCCGGTCGCGAAGATCCTGGTCACCGCTGCCGGCCCCGGCGCCGGGCGGATCACCCTGGCCAACCCCGCCTTCGAAGACCTGACCGGCTACCCGGGCGAACAGGCCACGGATCTGCACCTGGCCGACCTCACCGGCCATCCCGCCGCCGCCGTCGAACGGGGCCTGGCTCTACTGGCCCGCGGACACGGGCCCCGGCACCGCGAGCTGGAAATACGTCACCGCGACGGCCGCCGGGTGACGGTCTCGGCACACACGTCGATCATCACCGATGAGAACGACGCCCCCACTGCGGTCGTACAGTTGCTCGACATCACCGCCATGGCCCGCGTGCAGGCCGAACTCGCGGACCTGCTCGCCGACCGGACCCGGGCCCTGACCGCGTTGGAGATCAGCGAGCAGCGGTTCCGGCTCACGTTCGACAACTCTCCGCTCGGCGTGACCCTGATCAGCCTTGAACCCGGTACCCTCGGCAACTACCTGCAGGCCAACCCGGCGATGACCGGCATCACCGGGTACACGGCCACGGAACTGACCGGTATGACCTACCGGGACCTGGTCCACCCCGAGGACGTGCCCGGCGGCGCCGACTACCTCCAGCGCGTCAACATCGGCCCGAGCACACCGGCGCGCGCCGAGTACCGATACCGGCACAAGGACGGACACACCGTCTGGGTCGCCGTCACCACCGCCGCCGTCCGCGACGACACCGGACGCCCGCTCTACCTGGTCAACCAGGTCGAAGACGTCACCAGCCGCCGCGCTACCGACATCCAACTCCGCCGGCAGGCCCGGCTGCTGGAACTGATCCCCGCCGCGGTCATCGTCCGCGACCTCGACGGCCGGATCCGCTGGTGGAACCACGGCGCCACCCACCTCTACGGCTGGCCGTCCACCGCCGCCCGCCACAAGATCAGCCACCGGCTACTCGGCACCGCCTTCCCCGGCACCAGCACCGCCGACGACCAGGCCCGCATCCTGCTACGCGACGGCCGCTGGGACGGCGAACTGCAGCACCACACCGCACACGGCACCACCGTCACCGTCCTGAGCCAGCAAGTGCTGCACCACCCGACCGGCAAGGACGAAGACCCTCAAGTCCTGGAGATCAACACCGACATCACCGCTGAACGGGCGGCCGAGCAAGCCCTCGCCGAGAACGAACAACGCCTACGCGCCCAATTCACCAACTCCGCGGCAGGCCAGGTCGTCCGCGAACTCGGCGGCCGGTTCCTGGCGGTGAACCCGGCCTACGCCCGCATGCTCGGCTACACCGTCGACCAGCTCCTGCAACTGACCGACGCCGACCTGCTCGACCCCACTGACCTCGCCGACTCACGCCACCTGATCGCCGGGCTGTTCACCGGCGACACCGACCACTACACCCACGAAGGCAGACTCCGGCACGCCGACGGCCACTGGGTCGACGTCGAAGCCACCGTCTCGCTCACCCACCACCCCGACGGCCGTCCCAAGCACATCCTCGGCGTCATCACCGACATCACCAGCCGCCGCGCCGCCGAACACGCCCGCGACACCGCCGCCGCGGCACTCGCCGAACGCAACACCGAACTCGAAGCCGCCAACCAACTCAAACTCGACATCATCGGCATGCTCGGCCACGAAATCGGTAACCCACTCACCAGCATCCGCGGCAACGCCGAACTGCTCACCGACGACTGGCCCGACCTCACCGACGCCCAGCGCACCCGCAGCATCGCCGCCATCACCCGCCAATCCGACCGCCTCGACAGCATCGTCGGCGAGGTCCTCGCCATGGTCACCATCGACGCCGGAAAACTCACCGCCGCCCGCCAGGACCTCGACCTTCACGAGCACATCACCCTCGCCCTAGCCGCCACGGACAACGAACACCTACCGGTGCACGGGCCGAACCCCCGGGTCCTGTTCCACCCCGGCCAACTCCAGCAGATCCTGGTCAACCTACTGTCGAACGCCGCCAAATACGGCGGCGGCGCCACCGCCATCCGCACCAGCCAGCCGGCCAGCAACCCCGGACACGTCCACGTCGCGGTCGAGGACAACGGACCCGGCGTACCCGAGGAATTCCGCGAACGGCTCTTCGAACGCCTCACCCGTGCCGACCGCGACGCCACCACCGTCCGCGGCACCGGACTCGGCCTGTACATCGTCCGGGGCCTCGCCCACGCCAACCACGGCGACATCCACCACGAACCCAACCCCACCGGCGGATCCATCTTCACCCTCGACCTGCAAACCACAACCATGCTCACGTAAGGCACATCCAGGCCACCGCACACAGACCACGCCGGCAACCTTCTGGATGGTTCGTGATGAGTTCCTGGCCCCCGGAGCCTTCGCGGCCCATCGCTCGCCCCAGCTGTCCGGCCTACGGCATGGACGGAGCCACCCTTCGCAGACAGCTGACTACTGCATGCGTACGGCCACCGGAGACCCCGCTCGGTGCCTGCGACGGCGGTGGCACGGCGGGCACCGCGACGGACCACGACAGAAGAAAACAAGATCAACAATACGTGAGAGTACGCGACCCACCACGACGGCGGCACTACGACAGTGACGCTGCGCGGAGAACCCGACCTGGGCGTCGGCGACGAGCTCACCGACGCCCTGGCCGGGCAGAGCCATCTGCCCGATGCCACCGCCGTCCACGTCGACCTGAGTGATGCCGCGATCCTCGACTCATGGACCATCGGCGTCCTGCTCCGGGTCATCAACCCGCAGGGCCATGTCCGGCGGATCCTCGCCAGGACCGGCGGGCTGCCCGCTCTTGGAGGCGACCCGGCGCCCTGACCCCCGGCCGCACCTTGAGTTGCTCAGTGACGCTCGGCGGTGCGCCCGCCGCAGGCACAGGGTTCCTGCCCCGGCGAGTGACCGGCCGCCAGAGCCTCACGCAAACATCTCAGCAGTTCAGCCGACCGGAACGGCTTCGGGAGCATGGCCGTGGCCTGGGCCTGCCGCGGCCGTTGATCGCCCGGCATGAGACTGCCGCTGACCAATATCACCGGAAGGCAGGCACGATTCTGGTCCGCCCGGATACTGCGGCACAGCTCCAACCCTGACATCACCGGCAAGTCGATGTCGGTCACGACCGCCTCGACACCAGGACGCGCCAAGACCTCCCGCCACGCGGCCTGACCGTCCTCGGCCTCGATGACGGTATGCCCGTCACGCTGTAGCAGGCGCAACAGGATGCCGCGGATATCGCTATCGTCTTCAGCCACCACGAGCAACGCCACAGCGACCTCCCCCGTACACGGCCCCGGACCGGCACGGCCACCAGGGCTTCGCATGCTGGTTCGACGGCATCACCGCGTCACTGAGCGCCTGAACACAAATTGGCTCGCAGCTCACATCGCGCGGTATCCGCCCGGCCGGGATCCCACGGATGGCGCGATCACACTCTGGTGGTGAAATCGGCCGGCCGCGCGGTAGTGGCCGCGATCGCCTTCGCGGCGCCCGGATGTCGCATATGGAGCGTTCTAGCCTGACCGTTCGGGAAGATCTCGGGCAACGGAACGTCGCGCGGTGAGCGGTGCGGCGGTCGACGTGGCGACCGGTCCGGACGGCACGATGATCATCCAGCCCCACGGTGTCCTCGACGCCGGCGACGCGGTCGACATGCAGCGCACCATCGCGCACGCGGTACGCCACACGCGTCCGCTGCGCCTGGTCGTCGACCTGCACGACCTGCAGGACCTCGACGCGATCAACCTCGGCACCCTGGCCGCGGCCTGCGAACTCGGCGACGACCACCAGGTCGCCGTCTTCCTCGACCACCCGTCCGCCGTTATCGCCGACCGCAACACCTCCCCGGCGTTCCCGGCTATCGCCTGCGCCGCGACACACACGCCGCCTGACCGACACCGCTCGAGGCCGCCGCCGTTCAGCCGTCCCGGAACTCGATGGTGATCGGATCGCTCTCGTGGACGCCGTAGACGTGCATCAGCGTGTCCAGGACAAGCATGGCGTAGCCCCGCAGATGCTTGACCGGTGGAGTGATCACGAACTCCCGATGGAAATTCGGGCTCACCTCGTCCGGCGCCAGCCAGCCATGCTCGATGAGCATGCCCTCCTGATCCGGGGTGAGGCGATGCCACGGCGCGAGGAACTGTGATGACACGATCTCTGCCCAGATGCCCGTCTCGGTGCGCAGGAACTGGGCGAAGATTCCCCGCCGCTCGTCGACTTCGAGGACGAAGAAGCGGGGGATATCGGCCGGCCCGGCCGCCAGGTTCACCAACGCATCGGAGATGCGGTTGACCTGCTCGCGTACCAGCCCGCGGCGGGCCGCTACGCCGGAGGAGCCGGGCGGTTGGCCGGCTTCGGAGTGCCGTGACCGCCACACCTCAATGCCGATCCACACGCTGGCCATGGCCACCAGGGCGGTGCCGAGTGGCCAGGTCCACGACGAGGTGGCGAGGTTGGTGAGCGCCCCGGTGCCGACCGCGCACACGGTCGATGCCGCCGCTGCCGCGCCGTGTCTGGTCCACCCCGGCCTAGCCACGGCACGCCGTGCCGCGCGGGTGCCCCGGAACCGGCTCAGGCCGCCCGGCTGGCGTGAGGTGGCGTCGCACGCCGCACATTATCGCGCCACATGGCCGTCCGGCGGCCATCACCGGCCGCCGCACCGTGCGCTCGTACCGGGAGCGGCCGTCAGGTGGGCGCGGGTACGAGTGGTCGATGCCGACCGGCCCGCAATGATCGACCGGCCGCGATCTTGCGCCGGTGACCACGGGTCCCGGGTGCTGGCCTGGTCAATGGTGGGTGGGGTGCAAACCCTCGGTGATGTCGGCGCAGGTCGGTGCGATGGTCTGGAACTCGTCGCGGATAGCGTGCACCGTTGCGGCGGGGTCGGGCAGGTGACCGGCCCGGGCCTTGCCCTCCACGTCGGCGCCCAGGTTCACCAGGCGATCGGCGCCGATATTGGATGCGGACCCTTTGAGCCGGGCCGGCCGCCAGCGCGGGTCTGGTCGGGTCGGCGCCTGCATCGTCGCGCCACACCCGAAGCAGCAGGGTGAGCGCCGTGGTCAGGACGGGCGTCCGCACGGGTTTGGTGAGGTAGGCGTTCATGCCCGCACGCTCGCAGGCGGTGCGGTCTTCGACGCCGGCCTCGTCGTAGTAGTCGGTGATCCTTACCTGCGAAGACGGGGCATCGCCGGTTTAACGCTTTCGCTACCGTCGATGCATGGCCGCCCCGAGGAAGAACGAGATGAGCCACGTCGATGCGGGCAGCGAGCTGCGTCGCTGCACCGGCGTGGCGGTGATCTTTTTCGGTATCGGCACGCAGATGGTGTTCACCATGCTGACCATCAAGATCGGCAAGCCGGACTTCCCGGTGGCCCCGGTTCTGGCCGGGACTCCCCTGATCATTCCCGGCATCGTCGTCACCGCCATCGGCATCTTCACCAAGGATCCGAAGCGGTCCTTCCGGCGGGTCGCGGTCGGGGCGGCACTGATCATTCTCGGTGCCCTGTCGATCTTCGGTGTGCGCGTTGTACTCATCTGAGTGACTGTTTGAGAGTGCACCGACAAGATGACCGACTACGCCGACGCCCAGGCGCTCGCCGACCCCGATCCGTGGGCCGGGTTCTGTGGCTACGTGCGCCGGGTGTACGCGATGCAGTCCGGCGACCGCGGCTTCGCTGACCTGCTCACCCTGACCTTCGCCGCCACCAACCCTGCGATCGAGGACCTTGAAGGCCACCGAGCCCGCCTACCGCGACCGGGTCACCATCGTGAGCCGCGCCAAGACCTCCGGACACCTGCGCTACACCGACTTGTAGTCCCACCGGCACGGTCGTTGCTGTCGTTGCCCGAACTGACGTCTCGTATTGTCCTGGCCCCGAACTCGTAGGAATACCCATCCTTTCCAGTACCGCCGGTTCAGAGCAGCGATGCAGCCCTGGTGGCCTCATCCGGTGCGGCGTTGGTCTGCTACGCGGCCCACCGTCGAACTTCGGCCGCCGAAGCCAATTTGCGGCTGCGGCGAAGTCCGGCCCGAGGAGAGACCCGCCGCCGGCCTGACGCATTCAGAGCATTCGGATATCCGCATCTGCGCAGCGGAGGGAGCCATATCACATTCGATGTTCTGCCTGATCACCCCAGCCCGCCGGCATGACTGCACCCGTCACGGTGGTGCGGCACCGTGACGCTATGATCTTGGGCCTTCCTGAAGAGGCAACGACAGGCGACAATCTGTGGTCGCCGAACGTCTTTGATCGCCGGGGGACCCGTAGTGACCTTCAACGGTTTCATCTCGTACAGCCATGCCGCGGACGGCCGGCTGGCTCCCGCCGTACAACGGGGCCTGCACCGCCTGGCCAAACCCTGGCATCGCCGGCGCGCCCTGTGGATCTTCCGGGATCAGACCGGACTGGCGGTGACCCCGGGTCTGTGGTCCTCCATCCAGACCGCGTTGGACGGCTCGGAGTACTTCGTGCTGCTCTCCTCGCCCGAAGCCGCGCAATCGCGGTGGGTGAACCGGGAGATCGAGCACTGGATCGCCACCAAGTCCGCGGACCGGATCCTGCCCGTGGTGACCGACGGGGAATGGGCGTGGGACCCGGAGCGTCACGACTTCACCGAGGACTCGACGGCCGTACCCGCGGCACTGCGTGGGGTGTTCGCCGAGGAGCCCCTGTTCCTGGATCTGCGGTGGGCGCGGGGCAGCGAGCATCTCAGCCTGCAGCATTCCCGCTTCCGGGACGCGATCGCCCAACTGGCCGCCCCGATGCACGGGGTGAGCAAGGACGAGCTGGAGGGCGAGGACGTCCGGCATCACCGCCGGGCGCGCCGGCTCGGGTCCGGGGCGTTGGCGATGCTGGTGGTGCTGAGCTTGCTGGCGGTGCTGACCAGCGTGTCGTCGGTGCGTAACGCGAACCGGGCGACGGCCGCGGCAGCCGAGGCATTGCACCAGCAGCAGGTGGCGGAGGTGCAGCGCGGCAGCGCCGAGCGGTCCGCGCAGGAGGCGACCCGGCAGCAGCAGGTGGCGAAGGAGCAGCAGGCCCTGGCGGTGTCCGCGGCGGCTGAGGCGAAGCAGTCGAAGCAGTCGGCGCAGGAACAGCAATGGCTGGCCGATCAGGCGACCGCCGAGGCCCGGCGGCAGCAGCGGATTGCCGATCAGGCGGCGGAGCGGACCCGGAAACTCCAGCAGCTGTCGAAGGAGGCCAGCCAGCGCACACAGCAGCTGGAGAAGGAGGCGCAGCAGCTGGAGGCGGAGGCACGGCGGTTGACGAAGATCGCCGAGCAGAAGCAGCAGGAGGCCAAGGAGGCGACTGCGGAAGCCGCCAGGCAGCAGGCCAAAGCTGACCATCAGCAGCTGGTCGCGATCAGTCGGCGGCTGACGACTCAGGCCAACGCGACGATCGGCAGCGATCCGAAGACGGCCCTGATGCTGGGGGCGGCAGCCCAGGAACTGCTGCCCGACGCCGCGACGCTGCGCGAAGTCACCGGTGTCGTCACAGCGACGAGCTACGCCGGCACGATCAACGACGTGACATCGGCCGTCTACGGGCCGGACGGTGTCCTGGCGGCACTCGGCACCGACGGCAAGGTGTCGCTGTGGGACACGACCGACCGGACCAAGCCGGCCCGGATCAGCACGCTCAGCGACCCGGCCTGGGCCCACACCAACCTGACGTTCAGCCCGGACGGACGGACCCTGGTCTTTGCCGGCCAGGAGGGCACCGCGGTCCTGTGGGATGTGACCGACCGTCGCCATCCGGCCCGGCTCGCCACGGTGGCGTCCGAGGGATTCGTGCAGGCGGTGGCATTCAGCGGGGACGGGATCACCCTCGCCACGGGCGACGGCGGCGGGATCACCACCCTGTGGGACACGACCGACCGGTCCCGGCCCCGGCAGCTCGCCACGATGGACAACTGGGCTCCTTATCCGGTGGTCGGTCTGGCGTTCAGCCCGGACGGCGCCACCCTGGTCGTGAACAAGATCCGATTCACCTCGATCTTCGACCTGAGCGAGCGGGCCGATCCCGTCAGCCTCCGCGAGATGGCCAGCTTCAGCATGATGTCGATGGTGTTCGATCCGACCGGATCGACACTGGCCGCCGGGGGCTTCCTCGGCGAGGTGGATCTGTACGACATGAAACGTACGGCCACCGCCCAGGTCGACCAGAACCGGATGGCGCCGCCGACCATGCCACCCGACGAGCCGGACACCGATCCGATCACACCGCCGACCATGCCACCCGAGGAGCCGGACACCGATCCGGTCACGCCGCCGACCATGCCGCCGGTGGAGCCGGACAACGATCCGTACCACCGCATGGCCGACCTCACCGGCAACGTCAACACGATCTCCTACAGCGCGGACGGACACTATCTGGCCGCCGGTGGCCTGGAGGGCACCGCGATGGTGTGGGACATGACGTATGCGGAGGGGCCCAGGCCGGTCATCACCGCACGGGCCAACGGCGCGATCAACACGGTCTCCTTCGACCCGGACGCGAAAACACTGGTCACCGCTGACAGCTCGGACACGGCAACCCTCTGGAACGTCAGGCCCGTCGGGAATCCGGACTCGCTCGCCGCGCTCACCGTCCAGGGCGGGCAGGTCCAGGCGGCGGCGTTACGTCCGGACGGACGTTCGCTGGTCGCCGCCGGCGCCGACGGCACGGCGAAGTCCTGGGACGTGACCGACCCCGCCCGGCCCGTCAAGGGTGCCGACCTGTCCATCCGCGGCGCAGAGGTACGGGCGGTGGCGTTCAGCCCCGACGGCCGTACGGCGGCGGCCGTCGGGAGCCAGGACGGGCAGTTGACGCTGACGGACCTGA
Source organism: Actinoplanes subglobosus (assembly GCF_042650585.1). NCBI lineage: Bacteria > Bacillati > Actinomycetota > Actinomycetes > Micromonosporales > Micromonosporaceae > Actinoplanes > Actinoplanes subglobosus. The sequence goes on along the minus strand of NZ_JBHSBL010000029.1, from coordinate 131,585 downwards.
CCCAACCGGACCAGCCGGTCACGCTCCCGGGTCTGCCCGAGTCCGCGGCAGGGCTCAACCCGATGGTGTTCAGCCCGGACGGGCGCACGCTCGCCGTCGTCGCCGACCCCACCCGGCTGCTGCTGTGGGACGTGGCCGACCGGACCCGCCCCGCCCTGCTGGCCACGCTGAGCGGCGGCACGTTCGGGGCGGCGATCGCCTTCAGCCCCGACGGGAACACGTTGGCCACCGGCGGCGCCGACAACCGGCTGACGCTGTGGGACATGACCGACCGCACCACCCCCGTACAGCTCGCCACGCTGGCCGGACACAGCGAGGTGGTGACCGCGGTGGCCTTCAGCCCCGACGGGCACACCGTGGTGAGCGGCAGCTCCGACACCCTGGCGATGCTGTGGGACGTCACCGACCGGTCCCGTCCGCTCCGGCTCGCCACGCTGGACGGCCACTACGACGCGGTGGCCACGATGGCCTTCAGCCCGGACGGGCGCACCCTGGCAACCGGGGACGAGGACTCCGAGGTGTTCCTGTGGGACACCGCCAACCCGGCCGGACCGATCCGGCTCGTCTCGATGCGTGGCCTCGGTGGTGATGCGCAGGCGGTGCTGTTCAAGCCGGACGGGCGCACCATGGCCGTCGCCGCCCAGTCCTCCAGCCGGCCCGCGGCCGTCACGCTGTGGAACTACGCGAAGCTGAACAAGCTGCGCGCTGACCCGGCCGCATACGCCTGTGCCATCACCGGTCGCGGCCTCGGCGCCGACGAGTGGGCCCGCTACATTCCCGAGGTGCCGTACCGGCGTACCTGCGCCGGCTGACGGCTGCCGCTCGCGACGGTGCCCGGGAACCCATGGGTTTCCGGGCACCGCGACAAACCGTGGAAGGGCTGCCGGTTGATCATGCGTGGGTGAGCTCAGCAAGGCTTCGCTGTGGTTGCCGGCGAGGCCAAGAAGCTGGCCTCACCGGGGACGTCGGCGCGCGTCTGTGACGGCGTTCCAGACCGGTGCTGGCGCTGCCGTGCGGGCCCCGCCAGGGCTCGGGCGGATCGTCGACTGCCGAAGCACCCGATGATCCCACCCGGTACCAACGGGGAGATCCCGGGTCAGGTGGTCGCCATCACGTTCTGTTCAGCGGTTCTGGCCGACGACAGTTTCAGACGTTCCGGTGTATGCGTGGGCTTGGCCTTGGCGACGAACGCCAGGCGAGCCGCGGCGAAGCCGGAGCGGTCCGCGAACATGTCATAGCTCATCTCCGCCAACTCCCGGGTTTCGTAGGCATCCGAGGGCAGCTCCTCATGGCCGGGTGCCGGGTACTTGCGGCCGTCCAGATTCCAGCTTTCCGGCTGCGATGCGTGCCATTCAGCCAGATCGGTCAGCCATGTCCGGTATGCGGACGGGTCTCGCGGCCCTACCTGGTCGACCAGACCGATACTGCGGGCGTATTCAGCGCTGAGCGGCAGCTTCTCGGTGAGTAGACGACGTGCTGTGGCGCCGCCGACGCGCCGTGGCAGCGTTAGCGTGTGCAGCTCGGATCCGTAGAGGCCGATGTCGTAGTACGGGTTGAGCACGATCCCGTCCCGGGCGGCGACGATGTCGGCGCCGAGGCCCATCATGACGCCACCTGCACCGGCGCTTCCCGCATACCCGGCGATCACGGTCTGGCCCGTGCAGCAGAGGATTTCGCGGCATACCTCATTGATCGCACGGATGTTCGCCCAGGCCGCGGCGGCCGGGTCGGCGGCAGCGTGGATCATGTTCAGGTGGATGCCGTTGCTGAAGACGTCGTCACCACTGACCAGCACCAGCACCTCGGTGTCCTGAGCCGCCGCGTACCGCAACGCGTTGCGTAACCGCAGACAATGAGACGGCGCCATCGCGCCGTTGTAGAAGTCGAACTGCACCCAGCCGATTGAGCCGGTACGTCGGTACCGGACCTGCTGGTACAGCAAACCCGAATCGGCGTCGACATCAACCGGGCCTTCAGGGATCCCCGCCAGACGGGAACCGAGTACGTCGGCGGCGGGCAGTTTCACGCCTGCTGGTCCCGCACTCGTCGGGGCCAGCCGTAGATGACCAAGCCAGACACTGCCGTCGCCAGTAGCGACCAGGAGTGCCCCTTGCCGGTGGTGCAGTAGGGTTCCCGCTGACGCCGGCACGGGCGGGCCCGGATGGGCGTCATAGGCATACACATCGAGACCCGCCACAGATGTACGGACACCGGGCGACCCATCGGCGGCGCGAATCGCCCGGATGATGTCCTGGCTCGGCTGGCCCCAGTCGAAGCACCGATCGGTCTGCCGCATCAAGGGGCGCAGCCTGGCTCCGGGAATCTCGGTCGGCATCATCTCGGCCGGTACCGGGACGAATGTGGGGTCGGTCGCCTTGGCCACGACCTCGAGGATGCAGTGCAGGGCGGCATCGGCGACAGGCCCGTTGTACAGCGTGGACTTGCGGGGTACGTCGGGTGGCATGGCGAATGTGCGCGTCGCCCAGACCGGACCGGCGTCCATCTCCTCCACAGCCTGCAGAGCGGTGACACCCCATCGGGGGACACCTTCGCTGATCGCCCAATCCAGCGATGAGGGTCCACGATCACCGACCGGACCCGGATGAACGATCACTGTGCGCCAATGCCGCCATACCTCTGCCGGTACCCGGTCCTTGAGATAGGGGCAGACGATCAGGTCAGGCATTGCCGCCCGTACGCCATCGATGATCTCTGACTCAGTGGAGGCCAGGAGGACCCCAACGTCATGACCCGCCTCCCGCAACACGCGCCACGTCCGCTGGCTAAGGCCGTTGAACGCTGATACGAGTAGAAGAATCCGCATGTGATGTTTTCTCCGCGAGATCGTGAGCGGATCTCTCATCCTCTGCCGACCTCGACACAGAGAGTGAGACGCGAAGCGCAAGGAGCTCCGCAACCGGGATTAGACCCGAAGCTCGCTGTACAGGACCGACACTTACCTCGCATTCATTCCAGAGATCGACAGCGCGTCGACGGCGCCTGAAAAATGGTTCTAGTTCTGACCCCTCCGATTCACGTTGCCCTCGACCGCAGCGGAGCCGTTCTCGGCGGCCGGTCGACATGCCAACCACGATCATCCGATGTGTACAGATCCGCCGATGCGTTCGACACTGTGACCTCCGGGGTGTCGGGTGATCACTCGGGAAGCTCGCCCTTCTTGCGGACGACGCCGCGCTGCAGGACGGCGGTGGTGCCGGTCAGCGTGCCGGCCTTGCCCAGATCGGTGTCACGCACCAGGTATGACCGCTCGCCGAGGTACTCGAAGGTGGCCGGATTGAAGATCCATTCGCGTCGCTGGCCGTCCACCTCGTCGGTACGGGCGACCGCGACGCCGTGGCGACCTTCCGCGTCGACGGAGTCGGCCACCAGGACCACACCGGGGATCTTCGCGGCGGCCCGGTAGAGAGCGGCAGCCACCTGCGGGGGCAGCAGCGACTCGCGCAGTGCCGTGCCGATGAAGTCGAACGCTGCCGCGTCAGCACCGTGGCCCTGGCCCTCGGTGACGACATAGACCTGCTGAAGCAGCGCGGCCGGGTCGGTGGGCAGGGTGGCGTAATAGCTGTTCGGTTCCGTGTCGTGCAAGCCGAATGTATCGCCACGGTCGTGGACCAGGCCCTCGCTGCCCTGCGACGCGGGGCGCCAGATCTCGCGGGTGCGCACCGGGCTGAGCGCCATCGGGTCGACACCGGCGTCCTTGTTACCGGATCTGCCGTCGTTGACGAAGTCCAGCCAGGCAACCCTGCTCTTGATGTAGACGTACTCGTCATCGCCGACCGGCACCCGGGGCTTCTTGCCGGCGACCAGCGCCACCCGTTCCATCAGCGGCGCCACTCCGGCAGCGTCACCAGCCGCGACCACCACCCGCGGGCTGTCAGCGGCGATGGACGGCCCGCCGGTCGCACGGCTGTCGAGCACCGTGACTCCGATGGCGAGCGTCGCGACCAGGACCGCGGCGGCGACCGGCGCGGCGAGCAGGATGCTGCGCCGGGACGGGACGACGGCCGGTTCGGTGATCTGTTGCATGAAGGCTTCCTTGAGCAGGAGGTGGCGGCCGGCGGGCAGTTCCGGTTTCCCCGGCGCCGGCAGCAGTCGGGCCAGTTCGGTGCGCTCCGCAGAATCGGGCCCTGAGGTGTGGTTCATCGGTTTCGCTCCTGATTCGACCGGGCCATACCAGTACGTCCACCCTGTTCCTGTCCGCTGCCCGCGCCGGGTTCCCGTGGCGCCGGAACTCGCGCGGCCATCTCCCGGAGCTTGATCCGGGCACGCGACAGGCGGGACCGGACCGTACCGATGGGCACACCGAGGGCTTCCGCGGTCTGGGCGTAGTCGAGCCCGGACCAGACGCACAGGGTGAAGACCTCCCGTTCGGCCGGCCGGAGCCGAGCCAGTGCAGCCGTTGCTGCGGCCAGCTGCTCACTGTCACGCATGCGATCGACGATCTCGTCGGCGAAATCCGGCATCGCCTCGGCCGGTGGTATCCGGATCAGCGCGGCGGCGTGCCTGCGGGCCGTACGCCTGGTGTTGCGCAGCACGTTCGTGGCGATGCCGAGCAGCCAGGGCAGCACGCTGTCACCCTCGGGTCGCAGCTTGTCGCGCAACCGCCATGCTTCCAGGAAGGTCAGCGACACCACGTCCTCGGCTGCGCTCCAGCTGCCGGAACTGCGCACGACGTGGCGATACACCTCGTGCGCATGGTCCTCGAAGAGCTGCCCGAAGACCGCGGTGTCACCGGCACGTATCCGGGCTCTCTGAGAAAGATTCACTACTGGTCCTGTCCGCCCACGACGACGAGTTCCGTGACCGTGGTCACATCTCGCCGCGATGGGACCCTGCCACACCCCGTGAACACAAGATCCGTGTCGCGCCGGAGAGTGCGAATCGACAATCTTCTGAGAATGCGAGCCCGACAATCGATGTGCCGGCGGTATAACACTTTCACGGAAACCAATTCTTTCGCGATGTGAGCGAGACCGCGCGGACAAAAAGTCATCCTTGAATGTCTGGAAACATCCTGGCAATCTGCCGGAAGGTGTTAGCGCTCTCATCCCCAGTCCGCTGCCCGTCAAATGCGGATGTGTGAGCGATAACGATCCTGCTCGTTCCCCAGGAGGCTTTGCCATGCCCACTCGAAGACGGCATTTCTGTTCGACCGTACTCGCTGCCGCTCTTGCCGTGGCCTTTGTGTTCTTCCATCCGGACGCGGCGGCCGCGGAATCCAACGGCGGCACCCGCGTCATGCCGCTCGGTGACTCCATCACCGAAGGCACCCAGATCCCCGGCGGCTACCGGATCGGGCTCTGGCAGCGCATGGCGTCCGCCGGATACCGCGTCGACTTCGTCGGCACCCAGTTCAACGGGCCGGCCAACCTCGGCGACCACGACCATCAGGGCCATCCCGGCTGGCGCATCGACCAGATCGACGCCAACGTCACCGGCTGGCTGCGCACCACCACCCCACGGACCGTGCTGCTGCACATCGGCACCAACGACATCCTGCAGAACTACAACGTGTCCGGCGCACCCGGCCGGCTGTCGACCCTGATCGACCGGATCACCAGCACCGTGCCGTCGGCGGACGTCTTCGTCGCCACGATCATCCCGCTGGCCAACTCCGGGCAGGAGGCCGCCGCCCGCACCTACAACAGCGCCCTGTCCACGGTCGTACGGAGCAAGGGCGCCCGGGTGCACCTGGTCGACATGCACGCGGCCCTGACCACCGCCGACCTGATCGACGGAGTCCACCCGACCGCCGCCGGCTACGACAAGATGGCCGCCACCTGGTACGCCGCACTGCGCTCGGTACCCGGAACCATCGGCGACCCGACCGGCGGCAGCGGCAACACACTGGTCGGTGCCGCTTCCGGCCGCTGCCTGGACGTCCCCGGCAGCAGCACCGCCAACGGCACCCAGCCGATCATCTGGGACTGCAGCGGCGCCACCAACCAGCAGTGGGCCGCCAACGGGCAGACGCTGCGCTCGCTGGGCAAGTGTCTCGACTCGCCGACCGGCGCCACCAGCGGCGCGAAGGCCCAGCTGTGGGATTGCAGCGGCGCGGCCAACCAGAACTGGAGCCACACCGCCGGCGGCCCGATCCGCAACGCCCAGTCGGGCCTGTGCCTGGAGAGCGGCGGCACCGCCAACGGCTCCACCGTCACCCTGCGGACCTGCTCCGGGTCCGCCGCACAGAACTGGACGAGGCGATGAGAAGAGCACTGGCGATTCTGCTGGCGGCGGCCCTGACGCTGCTCGGTGCCCCGGCCGCCCGCGCGCTCGACAACGGCGTGGGCCGTACCCCGCCGATGGGCTGGAACAGCTGGAACACCTTCGGGTGCAACATCAACGAGTCACTGATCCGCGGCGTGGCCGACGCGATGGTCAGCAACGGTATGCGTGACGCCGGCTACCAGTACGTGGTCGTCGACGACTGCTGGATGAACCCGAACCGGGACTCGGCCGGCAATCTGCAAGGCGACCCGACCCGCTTCCCCAGCGGCATGAAGGCGCTCGGCGACTACCTGCACGCCCGGGGGCTCAAGTTCGGCATCTACCAGGCTCCGCTCGACAAGACGTGCGCCCAGTACTTCAACAGCTACCCCGGCGCCACCGGGGCCCAGGGACACGAGGCACAGGACGCCCGCCAGTTCGCGGCCTGGGGCGTCGACTACCTCAAGTACGACTGGTGCTCCCCGTCCGGGTCCATCAACGACCAGGTCACGACGTTCGCCAAGATGCGCGACGCGCTGGCCGCGACGGGCCGGCCGATCCTCTACAGCATCAACTCCAACAGCATCCACGCCAAGACCGGCCCGCAGCGCAACTGGGGCGACGTCGCGAACATCTGGCGTACCACCGAGGACATCAGCGCCGCGTGGGACACCGGCCAGACCAACGGCTACCCGATGGGTGTCAAGAACATCGTCGACGTCACCGTGCCGCTCGCCGGGTACGCCCGCCCCGGCGCGTTCAACGACCCGGACATGATGGAGGTCGGCCGGGCCGGACTCAACGAGACCGAACAGCGCAGCCACTTCGCCCTCTGGGCGATCATGGCGTCACCGCTGATCGCCGGCAACGACGTGCGCTCACAGAGCACCACCACCCGCGACATCCTCACCAACCCGCGCCTCATCGCGATCAACCAGGACACCCTCGGACTCCAGGGGAGCCAGGTGTCGTTCGACGGCACCCGCCGCGTCCTGGCCAAGCGGCTCGCCAGCGGTGACGTCGCGGTCGCCCTGTTCAACCAGGGCGGCTCCACCACGACGATCACCACCACCGCCGCGGCGATCGGCAAGTCCGGCAGCTCCTTCACCCTGCTGGACGCGTGGTCCGGTGCGACCAGCAGCAGCACCGGCACGATCAGCGCCAGTGTGCCCGCGCACGGCACCGCGGTATTCCGGGTCAGCGGCGGCGGCACCAACCCCACGCCGACCGGCTCCACCCTGGTCAGCGCCGCCTCCGGCCGCTGCCTCGACGTGCCGAACAGCACCACCACCAACGGCACCCAACCGGTGATCTGGGACTGCAACGGGCAGGCCAACCAGCGCTGGACCGTCAGCGGCCAGAGCATCCAGGCGCTCGGCAAGTGTCTGGACGCCCCGACCGGCGCCACCGCCGGGAGCAAGGTCCAGCTCTGGGACTGCAACGGCCAGACCAACCAGCAGTGGACCTTCAACAGCGACGGCACGGTACGCGGGACGGCCTCCGGACTCTGCCTGGACGTCGACCGCAACCTGACCGCCAACGGCACCCCGGTCCTGCTGTGGACCTGCAGCGCCGCCGCCAACCAGCGATGGAGCCGAGTCTGATGCCACGGAAGACCCTCACCGGCCTGCTCTGCCTGGCCGTAACCCTGCTCACCGCGGTGGCGCCCGCTCCGGCCCGCGCCGACAACCCGATCGTGCAGACCATCTACACCGCCGACCCGGCGCCGCTGGTCCACAACGGGCGCGTCTACCTGTACACCGGCCACGACGAGGACGGCTCGACCTGGTTCACCATGAAGGAGTGGCGGGTCTACTCGTCGGCCGACATGGTCAACTGGACCGACCACGGCTCGCCGATGAGCCTGGCCACCTTCAGCTGGGCCAGCAAGGACGCCTGGGCCGGCCAGGTCGTCCAGCGCAACGGCAAGTTCTACTGGTACGTGCCGGTCACCAACCGGGCCACCGGCCGGATGGCCATCGGCGTCGGCGTGTCCACCAGCCCGACCGGCCCGTTCACCGACGCGCTCGGCCGCCCGCTGGTCGAGAACGGCGAGATCGACCCGACCGTCATGATCGACGACGACGGCCAGGCCTACCTGTACTGGGGCAACCCGAACCTCTGGTACGTGCGCCTGAACAGCGACATGATCAGCTACAGCGGCAGCGCCACGAAGATCCCGCTCACCACCGCCGGGTTCGGCACCCGCACCGGTGACGCCAACCGGCCCACCCTGTACGAAGAGGGCCCCTGGGTCTACAAACGCAACGGCCTCTACTACAACGTCTTCGCCGCCAAGTGCTGCTCGGAGTTCATCGGCTACTCCACCGCGCCCGGCCCGACCGGACCGTGGACCTACCGCGGCACGGTCATGCCCACCCAGGGCAGCAGCTTCACCAACCACGCCGGCATCGTCGACTTCAACGGCGGCTCGTACTTCTTCTACCACAACGGCGCGTTGCCCGGCGGCGGCGGATTCACCCGCTCGGTGGCCGTGGAGAAGTTCACCTACAACGCCGACGGCAGCATCCCGCAGATCACCATGACCACCGGCGGGGCGCCGCAGAACGGCACGCTCAACCCGTACACCCGGCAGGAGGCCGAGACGATCGCCTGGAGCTCCGGCGTGGAAACCGAACGCGCGAGCGAGGGCGGCATGAACATCGGCTTCCTCGAGAACGGCGACCACGTCAAGGTCAAGGGCGTCGCCTTCGGAGCCGGCGCGACCGCGTTCTCCGCCCGGGTCGCCTCCGCCGCGGCGGGCGGCCGCATCGAGGTACGGCTGGGCAGCCCCACCGGCACGCTCGCCGGGACCTGCACCGTGCCGGGCACCGGCGGCTGGCAGACCTGGACCACGGTCACCTGCCCGGTCAGCGGCACCGCCGGCACCCAGGACCTCTACCTGCGCTTCGCCGGCGGCAGCGGATACCTGTTCAACGTCAACTGGTGGCAGTTCACCGGCACCTCCGGGAGCATCCGATGAGAAGACTCGCCGCGGTCGTGCTGACCGCCGTCCTCGGTGTGGCCCTCGGCCTCACCGCCATGACCCCCGCCGACGCCGCGACGATCGACACCAGCGCCTCCTACGTGCTGGTCAACCGCACCAGCGGCAAGGCTCTCGACCTGTACAACCTGGCCACCGGCGACGGCGCCCGGATCACCCAGTGGACCCGCAACGACCAGGCCCAGCAGCAGTGGCAGTTCGTCGACTCCGGCGGCGGCTACTACCGGCTGCGGTCCAAGCACTCCGGCAAGGTCCTCGACGTGTCCGGGGCATCCACCGCCGACGGCGCCGCGATCGTCCAGTGGGCCGACAACAACGCCACCAACCAGCAGTTCAGCGTCCAGGACATCGACGGCTACATCCAGCTGATCAACCGCAACAGCGGCAAGGCCCTGGAGGTGCAGGGCGCGTCCACCGCCGACAACGCCAACATCGTGCAGTACACCGACTGGAACGGCGCCAACCAGCAGTGGCAGCTGGTCAAACTCGGCACCACCACCCCCGGCACCGGCACCTTCACCAACCCGGTGGTCTGGCAGGACTTCGCCGACGGCGACATCATCCGGGTCGGCGACGCCTACTACTGGTCGGCGTCGACCATGCACTACTCGCCCGGCGCACCGATCCTGCGCTCCTACGACCTGGTCAACTGGGAGTACGCCGGGCACTCGGTGCCCCGGCTCGACTTCGACTCGGCCGCCTACGACCTGTCCGGCGGCCGCGCCTACGTCAAGGGCATCTGGGCGTCGGCGTTCAACTACCGGCCCAGCAACGGCACCTACTACTGGCTGGGCTGCACCGAGTTCAACCGCACCTACGTCTACACCAGCACCGCGGTCGACGGCACCTGGTCGAAGAAGGCCCGGATCAACAACTGCTACTACGACGCCGGCCTGCTGTTCGACAACGACACCCCGTACGTCGCCTACGGCAACGGCACGATCAGCGTCGCCCAGCTGTCGTCCGATCTGACCTCGCAGGTACGGGCACAGACGGTCTACACCACACCGTCGAGCATCGGCACCCTCGAAGGCGCCCGCATGTACAAGCGCGGCAACTACTACTACATCTGGCTCACCCGTCCGGCCAACGGCCAGTATGTCCTGCGTTCGACGAGCCCGTGGGGTCCGTACGAACAACGCCAGGTCCTTCTTGATCTTCCCGGGCCGATCTCCGGCGGCGGGGTGCCGCACCAGGGCGGCCTGGTCCAGACCCAGGCCGGTGACTGGTGGTACATGGCGTTCACCGACGCCTTCCCCGGCGGCCGGGTGCCGACGCTCGCGCCGATCACCTGGACCAACGACTGGCCGGTGCTGACGACCGTCAACGGCCGGTGGGGCGCCACCTACCCGAAGCCGAACATCACGACGTCGAAAACCGTGCAGCCGATGACCGGCCCCGACACGTTCACCAGCCTCGGCCACCGCTGGGAGTGGAACCACAACCCCGACACCAGCAAGTACAGCGTCGGCAACGGGCTGCGGCTGTCCACCGCGACGGTCACCAACGACCTGTACAACGCCCGCAACACCCTCACCCACCGCATCCAGGGCCCGTCCTCGACCGCCACCATCGAACTCGACTACTCCCAGATGGCCAACGGCGACCGGGCCGGCCTGGCGATGCTGCGCGACTCGTCGGCATGGATCGGCATCCGCAAGGACAACGGTGCCACGAGGGTCTCGATGACCAACGGCCTGACCATGAACTCCAGCTGGGCCACCACCGGCACCGGCAGCGAGGCGGCCGGCACGAACGTCTCCGGCGGCAAGATCTGGCTGCGGGTCTCCGCCGACATCCGGCCGGGCTCCGGGCGTACGGCCACCTTCTCCTACAGCACCAACGGCAGCACCTTCACCACGCTGGGCCCGGCGTTCACGCTCAACAACGCGTGGCAGTTCTTCATGGGCTACCGGTTCGGCATCTTCAACCACGCCACCCAGGCCCTCGGCGGCACGGTCACCGTCAACCGCTTCGACCTGACCACGCCCTAGGAGGAACTCATGACCAGATCTCGATTGCTCCAGGCCGGCCTGGCGTCGGCCGCGCTGATGACGGCCTCGGCGGCGGTCGCCGTGGCCCTGCCCGCGGGTGCGGCGGCGGCCGGCTGCTCGGTCACCTACACCGTGTCATCGCAGTGGCAGGGCGGCTTCAACGCCGACGTGGCCGTCACCAACCTCGGCGACCCCCTGTCGGCGTGGACGCTGACCTGGGCCTACGGTTCCGGGCAGAAGGTCAGCCAGGCCTGGAACGCCACGGTGAGCCAGAGCGGCACCACGGTCACCGCGGCCAACGTGGCCTACAACGGTTCGGTGCCGACCAACGGCTCGGTGTCGTTCGGCTTCACCGGCTCGTGGACCGGCAGCAACCCCGTCCCGTCGGCGTTCAGCCTCAACGGGGTGGCCTGCACCGGAGCGCCGGTGCCCAGCTCACCGTCGAGCCCGTCACCGTCAACCCCGGGTGGGAACTGCACGCTGCCGTCGACTTACCGGTGGTCGTCGAGCGGCGTACTGGCGAACCCGAAGAACGGCTGGGTGTCGCTCAAGGACTTCACCAACGTCGTCCACAACGGCAAACATCTGGTGTACGCCTCGAAGGTCGAGGGCTCGTCGTACGGCTCGATGAACTTCACCCCGTTCACCAACTGGTCCGACATGGCGTCGGCGAGCCAGAACGCGATGAGCCAGGGCGCCGTGGCACCCACACTGCTCTACTTCGCCCCGAAGAACATCTGGGTCCTGGCCTACCAGTGGGGTCAGTGGCCGTTCATCTACCGCACCTCCAGCGACCCGACCAACCCGAACGGCTGGTCCGCGCCGCAGCCGCTGTTCACCGGCAGCATCACCGACTCCGGCACCGGCCCGATCGACCAGACCCTGATCGCCGACGGGCAGAACATGTACCTGTTCTTCGCCGGTGACAACGGCAGGATCTACCGGGCCAGCATGCCGATCGGGAACTTCCCCGGGAACTTCGGCTCCTCCTACACCACGATCATGAGCGACACGAGGAACAACCTGTTCGAAGCACCCGAGGTCTACAAGGTGCAGGGCCAGAACCAGTACCTGATGATCGTCGAGGCGATCGGGGCCAGCGGCAGCCGCTACTTCCGATCCTTCACCGCCACCAGCCTCAACGGAACCTGGACACCGCAGGCCGCCACCGAGAACAACCCGTTCGCCGGCAAGGCCAACAGCGGCGCCACCTGGACCAACGACATCAGCCACGGCGACCTGGTCCGCAGCAACCCGGACCAGACCAAGACCGTCGACCCCTGCAACCTGCAACTGCTCTACCAGGGCAAGAACCCCAACGCCGGCGGCGCCTACGACCAACTGCCGTGGCGCCCCGGGCTGCTGACCCTGCAACGCTGACACGTTCGCGCCGGGGCGGCTCATCACCCGCCCCGGTCAACGCTTCACCGGCGGCGCCCGTAGTGACCGTCGGCAAGGCCCGGAAAGTGTCGTAGCAGGTGCCTCACCGGTACGCGCTTGTTGTTCGCCATCGGTCAGGACAGCAGATCGCGGCGGCGATAGGCGGCGATGCCGAGCCCGGTCAGGAGCGTGGCGAGTGCCAGCATGACGGCTGAATCCGCCAGGCCGGCCTCAGCCAGTGGTACGGGCGCCAGGTGAGCGAACGGTGAGATGTCGCGAACCCAGGCCGGTGCTGCGACGCTCTCGGCGGTGACCAGCAGCAGGAACCCGCCGACGGTGGGAAGGCCACCGACAAGCCCGGTCCAGCGTGGCACCCAACCGACCGCGAACACCGCCGCGCCGAGGCTGAGCAACACGATCGGCAACACGTTCCACGTACCGCGCAGGGCGTCGGTCACGGCCAGGTCACCGCCGATGGCGGTGACACCGAGCCAGGTCGCCAGGCCTGCGCCGCTGGCCAGGACCGCTGCGGCTGCGGCGGTGACGGTGATCTCGGCACCGATCAGCCGGAGCCGGGTGAGCGGCTGACTCGCCAGCAGGGTGAGCCGCCGGTCGGACTCGGCCGCCACGAACGCGGTCATCCGGACGGTGACGTAAACCCCCGATGGGCATGGCGAGGATCGCGAACAGCGTCGCGGCGAAGCCCGCGATGCTGCCCAGCCCGTCGAAGCCGGCCTGCGACGCCTCGCCGGCCATGGCCGGGTTGTCGCGCAGGAAATCGGTGACCGACACCGCGGTCAGTCCGATCAGCAGGTAGTAGGCGCCGATACCGAGCATCCACCCGGCCATCGGCCGCAGCACCCGACGGACCGCGAACGTTGCCACCCCCGCCAGCAGCAGGGTCCGCGGACGTCGCCCGGCCGTTGCGGGCAGAAGACCGTCGCCGGCGTCGCGACGCCGGGCGACGAGCAACGTCAGCACCGTGAGGAGCGCTGTCGCGGCGGCCAGTGACAGCAGTGGTAGGACACGGTCGTGGACGTAAGGCCCGGTGAGCGACAGCAGACCGAACGGCGACAGCCAGTGCAGCCAGCCGAGGGCGGTGACACCGTCACCGATCATGCGGGCCAGCAGACCGACGCCCAGCACCGCCACCGCAGTCCCGGTCGCGGGCGTACGGGCCGGGAAGACCTGGGCCGCCAGCGCGGCCACCGCGGCGAAGAACATCCCGAGAAGCCCCGTTCCGGCGCCGTGCAGCACCGCGCCGGCCGGTGCGGTGCCGGCCAGCAGCAGAACGGCAGTGATGGCGGTCCCGGTGGCGACCGCGACCACCATCACAGGGGCCAGGTGGCGCAGCAGCACGGCCGGAACCGGAAGGCGGCTGGCCAGCAGCAGATCCCAGCGGCCGGCGTCCTCCTCGCCGCGGGTGATACGGGTGGTCACCATGATCGACCAGCTGCCGAGCAGAACCGCGATGACGGTGCCGACCCGCCACACGGTGAAGCCACCGGCGGTGTCGAGGCCGATCGGGGCGCCGAACAGCGTCCGGATCGCCGGGTTCCCGGCCAGGGCCTTCAGACTGCCGGCCGCCGCGGGATCGGCCATCACCTGCGCGTAGGTGGCGGCGACCAGCGCCGTCATCGCTGCTGCGAGCCCGACGACGATCAGTGCGCCGCGCCGGATCTGACGAACGGCCAGCCACGTGACGGCCCGCCCCGGCGCGGGATCCGACGTCACCCGGGAGCCGGCGACGGCGGGACGGGTGCCCAGGCTCATCGGGCCGTCTCCGTCCCGTAGTAGTCCAGGAAGATCTCCTCCAGGCTGGGCTCCCGCATGCTCAGCCCGGTGACCCGCGCCTCGGCGAGGGCCCGTAACGCGGGGGCCGGATCACCGGCCAGGATGAACCGCAGGCGCTGTCCGCCGGCCGGCTCGATCGCCTCGACACCGGGGATCATGCCGAGGTCGGGTGCGCTGCCGGTGTAGCTGATCGTCATCTCGGCCCGATGCAGGCCGCGCAGGTCGCTGATGGTGGCGACCTCGGCGAGGCGGCCGGCGCGCAGGATGGCGACGCGGTCGCAGACGGCTTCGACCTCGGCGAGCTGGTGCGAACTCAGGAAGACGGTCTGCCCGCGGTCGCGGGCCTGGCGGACCGCGGTGCGGAACTCGCGTTCCATCAGCGGGTCCAGGCCACTGGTCGGCTCGTCGAGCACCAGCAGCGGGGCTCGGGTGGCGAACGCGGCGACCAAGGCGACCTTCTGCCGGTTGCCCGTGGAGTACGTGCGGGCCGGTTTCGACACATCAAGGGCGAACCGTTCGACGAGCTCGTCGCGGTAGGACACATCGGTGCCCGGTCCGGTGCGGGCTTGCAGGTGCAGGATCTCGGCGCCGGTCAGCTGCGGCCACAACGCCACATCGGCCGGCACGTAGGCCAGGTGCCGGTGGGCGCGGGCCACGTCGGCGGCGTCGACGCCGAACACCTCGGCCCGCCCTGCGGAGGGACGGGCGAGGCCGAGCAGCAGACGGATGGTGGTGGACTTGCCGGCACCGTTGGGGCCGAGGAAACCGAACACCTCCCCCGCGACGACGTCCAGGTTCAGAGTGTCGAGGGCGGTCAGGCGACCGTAGCGTTTCGTGAGGTCGACGGCGCGCAGCGCGGGATCGGTCATCGCGGGAAGCCTTCCGGATCGGGGCGTGGATCCTTGACCGCCGACCAGACTTCCCGGCACACCTGTCGCTCACCGTACGCCTGTCACGTACCGGCCGGGAAGACCCGCCGTCGGTCAGCGCCGGACCGCGTCGTCGTCCCAGACGTCGGGGATGCCGTCGGCGTCAACCGCCTCGGCCGCGCACAGGTGCCGGTAATGCCGGTTACGAGCCCGCAGGCCCACCATGGCCGGCAGCGCGGAGATCAGCGATCCGGCCAGGATCCCGATCCGGGCATGCTCGTCCTTCTCACTGCCGATGTCTTGAAGCAGCTCACTTTCGGCGGGATGCGACCGCTCATCAGCTGATTGGTGACGGATTCCGCGCGCCCGGAAACCCGGCTCGGTGCGCGGGGTCAGGACTCTGATGAACGGCTCCGCGGTACGGCTACTCGCCGCCTATGACGGGTCGTTGCCCTCGGGCGCAGCGATCGAGAACTGCGCACGATTGTTTCCGGCCGCACACGCGCAGGTCGGGGGCACCCTGCGACAAGGCTCGGCTCGGTGAGCCGCGCCATGATCCAGCGCGCCGGATGCCCGCTCTTCCTGCCCTGAACGTGGACATCTCGCCCCTGGTCATCGGAAGACTCGGAACCGGCGTCGCTGTCCGGCGCGGCCGTCCCGCTGCACGGCGGCGGAAACCGGCCGCGCCCGCCAGGGGTCCAGCGTCCACAACCGCCGCCGTCTCACTGCGTTTCGTCACCCAGCCAAGCCCGGCCACGCTCGCCGGCGAGGCGAAATGGCTGTGCCGGCCCGAAACGACCAGAACGTCAACGTGCTCGCCCACGAAGGGCGACGCTCTTGTCGGGGTCGCCTCCGCTGAGCGGCTCGGCGACCCGCCGGCCGGCAACACGATCGCGGCATCGGTACGCTGCTCCTGGAACACCTGGCCGCCCGCTGTCGGCAAGCACGGCATCACCGAACTCATCGGTACTGTGGCTGTCCCCGGTCGGCCCCGGACCCGACCTGCGGTGTCCACCGCCCCCGGGTCCCGGCATCCGGCTCAGCCGATCATCCGATCTCTGCGGGCACGGCGGTCGTCGATCATTGGTCCCGTGACGTCGGGCCCGATCAGGCACCCCACCACCGTTCCGCCGGGCTACCCGGCGCAGTTCGAGCGGGACGTGCGTCTACCTGACGGCCGTACGGTCTTCGTGCGCCCGATCATCCCGGCCGACCGCGGCCCGCTGGCGTACGCGATCCGCACCGCCGACCCGGACACTGTGCACCGCCGGTTCCTCGGGTCGCCACCACGAATCACCCCGCAACTGCTGACCTACCTGTGCACGGTCGACTACCGGCGCCGCTTCGCGCTGGTCGCCATCGACCCGGAGACCGGAGCCGGTATCGCCGTGGCACGGTACGAGGGGACCGCCGACGGCATCGCCGAGGTCGCGGTCGCGGTGACACCGTCCTGGCGGCGCGCGGGCCTGGCCACCGCCCTGGTCGAGGTGCTCGCCGAGGCAGCTCTCGACCGGGGCATCCGGTCGTTCAGCGCCTTCTATCTCGCCGACAACCGGCCGGTCAGTGCGCTGCTCGATCTGGTCGGCCCCCGCGACCGCACATCGGTACGCGAAGGGTTCGCTGAGGCCGCCGTCTCCCTGGACCGGGCCGCCGTGGCCGCGGCCGTCGAGAACCTCACCAGTGGCACGTCGTCGCCGAGCCACGACGTTCCGTGACCTGCAACTCTGCCAGACCCGGTCACTACCGTCGTCCCGGCAGCGGTTGACGCTGAAGCTATGACGGCCATCGAAGTCGAAGGTCTTTCATCGGTGTACGGCCCGGTCCGAGCCGTCGACCGGATCAGCTTCCGTGTCGACGACGGTGAGATCTTCGCGTTGCTGGGCCCCAACGGTGCCGGCAAAACCACCACGGTCGAGATCTGGCGCAAGGTGCCGGCTCTGCTGCTGACACTGCTGCTCGGCATCGCCTGCTGCGCCGCTCTGGGACTGGATCTGGCGGCGTCGACCCGCACCGTCCTCGCCGCGCAGACACTGGCGCAGGGCGTACTCATCAGCCTGGCCTTCATCTCCGACGTGTTCCTCATCGGCGCCGCACTGCCCCGCTGGCTCGACGTCCTCGGATCCCTGCTGCCGTTGAAGCACTTCGCTCTGGCGATGTCGGGAACGTTCGAGCCGACGGGCGGTGCCGGATTCGCTGTGGGACACCTGATGGTTCTCGTGGGGTGGACGGTCGCCGGGATGCTGGTGGCGCTGGCCCGCTTCTCCTGGCA